>NZ_JBHSKD010000026.1:0-68781 GCF_042657275.1 Nocardioides taihuensis | reverse complement strand
CCACAGCGCACTCGGAGGCAAGCCACCAATCAGTCGACTGCAACCAACCTGACGGCCGGGTACAACTAGAGCTGCGCAGCGGCGGATCAGCCGCGCAGCGAGCGCCTCGCCCGCCGGGCCACGCGACGTGCGAACGAGGTGGCGCGCTCGGCGGGCGGCGGGGACGCCTTCGACGCGGGACGTGCCCCGGGACCGCCGGCTCCACTGTTGCCGGCCTTCTTCTTCGCCTGGTGCGCGGCGGCGCGACGCGCGGCCTCGGCCGTCGACTGCGCGAGGGCCTCGGCGTCGGCGTAGCGCGTGACGTACTGCGCGCGGAGCTCGTCGAGGGCGGCCTCCGCGGCCGCGTCGGAGCCGCCGCTGCGGGCGAGGACGTCGAGCTGGTCCCAGGTGGCCTGCGCCAGGTCGCGCACGTCGTCGGGGCAGTCGATGTCGCTCCACTCGGTGCGGATGCGGTGCAGCCCGGGGTCGACGAACTCGTCGATCTCGGCGGTCGCCGCAGGGCTCAGGTCGCCACCGACCGGGAGGGCGAGCTCGTCGACGACGCGCGCCACGACGGTGCGCCAGTCGTCGAGCAGGTCGACGTACGGCACGAACGTGCGGGCGCCGCCGCGGGTGAGCTGCTCGCTGAAGAGCGCGACGTTGAGCCAGCTGGCGACGCGGGTGGTCTGCGCGTGGCGCACGCTCCCGCCGACGCTGCGCGCCTTGTAGTAGGCGTCCTTGCTGCCGACGACCTCGGCCGGGTGCCGGAGCATGGTCAGGTAGCCGATGCCGGCGCCGGCGTCGGCACAGGCCTGGCTCCACAGCGGGAGGAACCAGCTGTTGCGCGGGTCCTTGAGCACGAGTGCGTCGTGCCCGGCCGTCTGCTCCCTGAGCCAGGTGCCGGCGGTCTCGCGGACCTTCGGACGCTCGCCGACCTTGCGCGTCAGGTCGAAGGCGTCGGGACGGGCGTCGGTGAGGACCACGCCGGCGTCACGCAGCAGCCGGGTCTGGAAGTCCACCACCCAGCGGGGCTCGAAGAAGCCGCGGGGGTTGGTCTTGTTGCCCTCGACCTCGGGCGGCGGGATGCGCAGGCCGGCGAGCTTGAGCACGCCGGCGATCGAGCTGGTGCCGCTGCGACCCGACCCCGCGACGACCACGATGCGTGCCTCGGGACGCGTCGGCGTGCCGGTAGTGTCCGTGCTGCTCAATCGGGGGACCTTCCGAGCTCGGGGGCGGTCTCTCGCGCACGGTCGACGCGCGGCGAGGGCGGCACGACGCGGGCGCGGGTGCACCCCTACTCTAGACACACGTCCGTCTCCTGAAGGAGTTGCCTTGGCCCAGCGGGTCCTGCTGCACGTGGGAACCCCGAAGTCGGGGACGACGTACCTCCAGACCGGGCTCTGGCAGAGCCGCGACGCCCTCCGGGGCGCCGGCGTCGTCCTCCCCGGCGAGAAGCCCTTCGACCACAACCGGCTCTCGATCGTGGTCCGCAACGGCGAGCACCTGCGCCGCCGCTCCGAGGTCCCCAGCGCGTGGACCCAGGCCCTGGCCACCACCCGTGCGGCCCGCGGAACGGTCGTGATCAGCAACGAGTGGTTCCTCGCCTGTGACCACGAGCAGGCGGCCGGCGCGGTCGAGCAGCTCGGGGGTGACGCGGTCGAGGTCGTGGTGACCACCCGCGACCTGGTCCGGCTGGTGCCGGCCGGCTGGCAGGAGTCGCTCAAGATCGGCCGCGGGACGTCCCTGGGTGACTTCGTGGCCGGTCTCGACGACGGGCACAACAAGTGGACCTGGCAGGCCCTCGACCCCGCGCTGGTCGCGCGGCGGTGGGCCGACGTCGTCGGGCCGGAGCGCGTGCACGTCGTCACCTCGCCGCAGTCGACCAGCGACCCGTCGGTGCTCTGGGACCGCTTCACCGGCGTCCTCGGCCTCGCCCCCGGCGCCGTGCCGGCCCCGATCCTGTCGTCCAACGAGTCGCTGACGGTGCAGGCGGCCCGGCTGCTCCAGGAGTACGGCCCGACGCTCAAGCGCGAGGTCGCCGAGATCGACGACACCTGGCGCGGCGCCGCGCACTGGATGCGCAACCTGGTCGTGCGCCAGGTGCTGGTCACGGTCCCGGGCGACCCGATCGGGATCGGCGAGGCGCTCGCGGACACCCTGCGCGCCCGCGCCGAGCGCACCGTCGCGGACCTGCGGCAGCTCGGCTGCCCGGTGACCGGAGACCTCGACGACCTCCTCGGAGGTCAGGACCGCGCCGGCTCGCGGCACCCCGACAGCGTGACCGACGCGGAGCTGGTCGACGCCGGCCGGGTGCTGGCCGCCGGCCTGCTCCGCGAGCGGATGCGCTCGGGCCGCGACGAGATCGCCGAGGTCGGGCCGAGCCGGGCCGCCACCGGCGGCCGCGGCAAGGGCGGCAAGGGCGGCAAGGGCGGGAAGAAGAAGCGCCGGGCCAACGCGGGCGGCGACCAGCAGCGACCCGGAAGGCGGAACAGGTGAGCCCAGCAGTCCCCGAGGACGGCGCCGGTCACGAGCCCGGCGAGCGGACCCGGAGGTGGACCTTCCTGGTCCCCTCGGCGTACGCCGCCGGCGGCATCGCCCGCACCGTGTTCACCACTGCCGGTGCGCTGGCCGAACGTGGCTGCGACGTCCGCGTGATCACGCTCGTGCGCAACACCGCGGAGCCGAAGTTCCGCCTCCCCCCGGGGGTCCGGCTGATCCCGCTGCAGGACCGCTTCGACCCGGCGCACCCCGACACGCCCCGCCCCGCCCCGCGCCACGACCGCAAGGCCAAGCGTGCGGTCCGTGAGCTCGACAAGCAGCCCTCGCAGCTCGCGAGCTGGACCAAGCAGACCTTCACGGCGTACGTCGACCAGCTCCTCGAGGAGCAGCTGCGGGGCCTGCCTCCGGGGGTCGTGGTCAGCACGCGCCCGGAGTTCGCGGTGGCGGCGAGCCGCTGGTCGCACCCCGACTCGATCCTGCTCCACCAGGAGCACCTGTCGTTCGTCCCCCGCCCCGAGCCGCTGCGCGCGGCGCTGCGCGACATCGCCACCGGCGCCGGTGGCCACCGGCCCCTCGACGCCCTGCTGGCCCTGACCGAGGCCGACCTCGAGCGCTGGCGCGAGTACGTCGACGACCCGTCGGTGCGGACCGACGCGATCCCCAACCCCACACCGTTCAGCGTCGGCGAGCCGGCGCCACTGACCAACAAGCTGGTCATCGCGGCGGGGCGGCTGACCGCTCAGAAGGGCTTCAACCGCCTGGTGGCGGCCTGGAAGCCGCTGGCCAGGAGCCACCCCGACTGGCAGGTGCGGATCTACGGCGACGGCCCGCTGCGCGAGCAGCTCGACACCCAGATCGCCAACGCCGGCGTCGGCGACCGGGTGCTGATGGCCGGTGTCACCGACGAGTTCGAGGCCGAGCTCGCCGCGTCCTCGATCTACGCGATGTCGTCACGCTACGAGGGCCTGCCGATGGTGCTGATCGAGTCGATGAGCAAGGGGGTGCCGCCGGTGTCGTTCGACTGCCCCGAGGGGCCGCGCCAGCTGATCGAGAGCGAGGTCAACGGGCTGCTCGTCCCCGAGGGCGACGTCGCGGCGCTCACCGAGGGCCTGCGCCGCCTCATGGACGACCACGATCTCCGCCTGCGGATGGGCGCCCGGGCGCTCGAGACCGCCCGCGGCTTCGAGGTCGGCGCGGTCGTCGACCGGTGGGTGGCGCTGGCCGAGGAGGTCGACCGCGCCCGTCGCTGACGGGTCGGCTCAGGGCCGGCTCAGGGGTGGTCGGCGGACGCGTCGTCGCCGCCGCGCCGGCCGCGCAACCGGCCGCCGACGCGGGCCGCCTTGCCGCCCTTGCCGGGCGCCCGTCCCTCGCCGTGGGGCCCGTCGCGCAGCACCATCGGCCCCATCACCTCGAGCGCCCGCTCGAGGAGCACGGCGTCGGGGACGTCGTCGGGCGAGGTGCCCGAGGAGCTGTACGCCGGCTCGAGGTCGGCGATGTCGCCGACGACCGGGAAGCCCTGCTCGACGAGGGAGGCGTTGATCGCCGCCGCCATCTCCGCCACCGCCGGACGCCGGTCCTCCGGGACGGTCAGGGTGCCGCCGGCCTTGGTGAGCACGAGGGTGCGCTCGGCCAGCCGCCGCTTGACCTGCCGCGAGTAGACCGGGAACGGCACGTCCTCGGGCAGGTGGGCCAGCAGCCGGCGCAGCAGCTCGGTCTCCACGGTCCCCATCGAGGGGTTCCGCGGCTGGTCGGCGACCTGGTAGTCGGCCTCGGGCAGCCCGGCCGCGGTGGCGAACCGCTGCCAGAGCAGGTCCTTGCTGGCCCCGGACGGCGGCACGGTCACGAACACGACGTTCTCGGTGCCGACGCGCTCGGCCCACCGGGCGCCGAGGCTGGCGAGGTTCTGGGCGCGCCACATGTTCGCGCGGGTGTCGGGCCCGTCCCAGGCGCCGAGGACCTTGTCGAGGAACTCGCGGTAGGTCTCCTTGTCGCCGTTCTTGACGCCCTCCTGCCACACGGCCGGGACCTGCCGGCCGAGGTCGCGGCAGGTGACCAGGACCCGCACCGGGCGGTCACCGAACGACCCCACGGCCTTGTCGATCACCGGCCGGGTGGAGGCCCCGAGGATCTCGTGGGACAGGAGGGCCGGGCCGCGGTGCGCCAGGACCTCCTTGACCACGCGGTCCCAGGCGCCCTCGGAGCCCTCGAAGCGGTGACCGCGGAAGCCGGCCTCGCGCAGGTCGAGCACCTCGAGGAAGTGGCCGGGTCGCTTGCCGGGGTAGAGGTACCCGTGCTTGCGCAGCACCGGGCGGTTGGCGGCCAGCAGGTTCTGCAGCGACGTGGTGCCGCTCTTGGGCGTGCCCACGTGCAACGTGACTGTCCGGTCGTCCCTCACGCAGTGTCCTCTCCAGCGGTCGTCGAGCGGCAGTCAGCGTACCCGGGCCACGAGCTCCCGCCCGAGCGCGGTGGCCAGCTCCTCGAGGTCCGCGACAGGCACCGGCGAGCCCGGCACGCAGGTGGACCACGCCGCTTCGAGGGCGCGACGGACGTGGTCGGGATCGGGGTCGGCGACCCGATCCGGCCATGCGCTTCCGTCAGCCCCGAGAGGCAGCTCGTCGGTGCTCCCGACGAGGCGGACGCCGGGACGGTCCAGTGCGGCCACGATCCGCGCGTTGAGCCTGCCGGCGAGCTCGGCGCCCGCACGATCGAGTCGCGGCCGGTCCTCCTGGTCCCGCAGCGCGAGCAGCCCCTCCAGCAGACGGGCGCGGGTGGTGCTGAAGGCACGCTTGCCCAACGACTCGAGCTGCGGGTTGACCCGGCGCATCGCATCGCACGAGGCGTAGCCGAGCGACACGTTCGCCCGGGCGGCCGCGTCAGGAGGAGGTGCAGCGACGGTGATCCCTGCCGCGTCGCAGAAGCGCGTCCACAGCAGGTCCGCGGGTGCGCTGGGCGGGGGCACCACCACGACGACGAGACCGGTGACGCCTTCCAGACCGGCCCAGTTGTCGATGATCGACGAGACGTCCTGCGCCCGCCGGAAGCTCTTGACCGCCTTGGACCGGTCGGACCTGCCGCCCGTGGTGCGGCGGATGCGCTCGAGGTAGTCGGCCCACGTGTCGGTGCCGCGGTTGCGCACGAAGCTCTGCCACTGCGCGGGCAGCGCGCGACGCTGGTCGCGCACCGTGATCACGACCTCGACAGGTGCACCGTCGAACGAGGAGACGATCTCCTGGGCCCGCCCGCGGGGAGCGAAGCTGAGGAACTCCTGCGACCACACCGCCACGCCCTCGCCCTCGCGCGTCTCCCGGGTGAGGCTGCGCCAGGCCTTGAGCTTTCGCTGCTCAGGGGGTCGCAGGAGCCCGCGCACGGCCTTGGTCTGGGCGCCGAACGTGCCGCCCGGGTAGAAGGCCGGTGCCCCCGACCCGCGCAGGACCGGGCCCGAGAGCAGGCCCTGGAGATAGGTCGTGCCGGACTTCATGGTGCCGATGTGCAGCACGACCCTGTCAGCCATCTGTCCCCGTCGCGTGTCCTGCCACGTCCTGCGGCCCTCCTTCGACGCCGCTCAGCGCAGCGCGTAGTCCTCGAGCAGACGCCGGCCGATGATCATCTTCTGGATGTCGGAGGTGCCCTCGCCGATCAGCATGAACGCCGCCTCGCGGTAGAGCCGCTCGATCTCGTACTCCTTGGAGTATCCGTAGCCGCCGTGGATGCGGAAGGAGTCCTGGACCACCTCGGTGCAGAACTCCGAGGCGAGCATCTTGGCCATGCCGGCCTCGACGTCCATGCGCTCGCCCTGGTCCTTGAGCCGGGCGGCCCGCACCATCATGGTGTGCGCGGCCTCGACCTTGGTCGCCATCTCCGCGAGGCGGAAGAGGATCGCCTGGTGCTGGGCGATCGGCTTGCCGAAGGTCTCGCGCTGCTGGGAGTAGCCGATGCCGAGCTCGAAGGCGCGCAGCGCGATGCCGCACGCACGGGCGGCGACGTTCACGCGGCCGACCTCGACGCCGTCCATCATCTGGTAGAAGCCGCGCCCCGGGGCCTCGCCGAGCACCTGGTCGGCGCCGATCCGGTGGCCCTCGAGCACCATCTCGGTGGTGTCGACGCCCTTGTAGCCCATCTTGTCGATCTTGCCGGGGATGGTGACGCCCTGCGCCACCTCGCCGAAGCCCGGCTCCTTCTCGACCAGGAAGGTGGTCATGTTCTTGTAGACGCTGTCCGCGCCCTCGTCGGTCTTCGCGAGCAGGGCGACCAGCGTCGAGCTGCCGCCGTTGGTCAGCCACATCTTCTGGCCGGTGATCTCGTAGCCGCCGTCGACCGCGACCGCCCTGGTCTTGACCGCGGCGACGTCGGAGCCCAGCCCGGGCTCGGACATCGAGAAGGCGCCGCGGACCTCGCCGGTGGCCATCCGGGGCAGGTACTTCTTCTTCTGCTCCTCGGTGCCGTGCCGCATCAGCATGTAGGCCACGATGAAGTGGGTGTTGATGACGCCGGAGACGCTCATCCAGCCGCGGGCGATCTCCTCAACGCACAGGGCGTAGGTCAGCAGCGACTCGCCGAGCCCGTCGTACTCCTCGGGGATCATCAGGCCGAACACTCCGAGCTCCTTGAGCCCGTCGACGATCTCCTGGGGGTACTCGTCGGCGTGCTCGAGCTCCTGGGCGACGGGGATGATCTGCTCGTCGACGAACGTGCGCACCGCCTTGAGGATCTCCTGCTGATCCTCGGTCAGTCCGTCGGTCTGGCACAAACGGCCCATCACTCGGCTCCCTTCGCGAAGTCCGCGACGAGCCTACCGGCGCCCGAGCGGGCCACTCGTCGGCTGGGACAGTGAGACATCCCACCCGGATCTCCCGGGCGGCGCAGCACCCAGGGCGCCCGGGGCACCGACGCAGGGATGACCGTGGCCCTGCGGCTCGGACGGCCCCCTGGCAGCGCGACGACGAAGCTCGGCACGCCCCTGAAGTCCCGCAAGGGTGGCAAGCCGGGCCGGTAGCCTCGCCCTGTGAGCAGCACCCCCGCGCGCGTCTACGCCGCCCGTCTGGTCGGGCTGCCGATCTTCGACCCCCAGGGCGACCAGGTCGGCAAGGTGCGCGACCTCGTGGCAGCGGTGCGCTCGGAGGTCCACCAGCCGCGGGTGCTGGGGCTGGTGGCCGAGGTCTTCGGTCGCCGGCGGATCTTCGTCCCGATGACCCGGGTCACCCACATCGACAGCGGACAGGTCTACACGACCGGCCTGCTCAACATGCGGCGCTTCGAGCAGCGGCCGACCGAGACCCTCGTGATCGGCCAGATGCTCGACCGCACGGTGACCATCACCAGCAGCGGCACCACCGGCACCGTGTTCGACGTCGGCATGGAGCAGGCCCGCAGCCGGGACTGGGTGCTCTCGCGGGTGGCCGTGATGGAGCCCGGGCACGGCCTGCGCCGCAAGGGCCAGACGCACGTGGTCGAGTGGAGCGAGGTCGAGGGGCTGACCCGGCGCGAGGACACGCAGGGCGCCACCCACCTGATCGCCGCGCTGCAGGAGATGAAGCCGGCCGACGCGGCCAGCGTCATCCACGACCTGCCGCCCGAGCGCCGGATCCAGGTCGTCGCGGCCCTCGACGACGAGCGGCTCGCCGACGTCCTCGAGGAGCTGCCGGAGGAGGACCAGGTCGAGATCCTCGAGCACCTCGACTCCGAGCGCGCCGCGGACGTGCTCGAGGAGATGTCGCCCGACGACGCCGCCGACCTGATCGCCGACCTGCCGCCCGAGACCGCCGCGATGCTGCTCGAGCTGATGGAGTCCGACGACGCCGAGGACGTCAAGCGGCTGATGTCCTACGCCGAGGAGACCGCCGGCGGCATGATGACGCCGCAGCCGGTGGTGCTCGGCCCCGACGCCACGATCGCCGAGGCGCTCGCCCACGTGCGTGACCCCGACCTCCCCGTCTCGCTGGCCGCGATGGTCTACGTGTGCCGCCAGCCGCTGGAGACGCCCACCGGCAAGCTCCTCGGCTGCGCCCACATCCAGCGCCTGCTGCGCGAGCCGCCCTCGACGCTGGTCGCGGCCGCGCTCGACAAGTCGATGGACGCGCTGCGCCCCGAGGCCACGATCGACGAGGTCGCGGCCTACCTCGCGACCTACAACCTCGTCGCCGCGCCCGTCGTCGACGACGAGGGCCGCCTGCTCGGCGCGGTCACGGTCGACGACCTGCTCGACCACATGCTCCCGGAGAACTGGCGCGAGCTCGGACCCGGCAAGGCGGTCGGCTGATGGCCGAGTCGCGTCGCCCGCGCCTCGACACCCCCACCGAGGTCCGCCGGCCCCTGATGCGCCGCCCGTCGTACGACGCGGACACCTTCGGCGTGTTCGCCGAGCAGTTCGCCCGGTTCATGGGCACCGCACAGTTCCTGCTCTACATGACCGGGTTCGTCGCGATCTGGGTGCTGTGGAACTGGCTGGCGCCGGAGGGCTCGTCGTTCGACCCCTACCCGTTCATCTTCCTCACCCTGATGCTCAGCCTGCAGGCGTCGTACGCCGCGCCCCTGATCCTGCTCGCGCAGAACCGGCAGGAGAACCGCGACAAGGTGATCGCCGAGCAGGACCGGCAGGCCAACGCCCGCGCCCACGCGGACATGGAGTTCCTCGCCCGTGAGGTGGCCTCGCTCCGGATGGCCGTCGGGGAGGTCGCCACCCGCGACTTCGTGCGCTCGGAGCTGCGCAGCCTGCTGGCCGACCTCGACGAGCGGGCGCGGGCCGAGGCGGACGGCGGCGCGTCGGAGGACGCGAGCCCGTCCACCTCCGGCGCCTGAGACGCGCCGAGGGCCGGGACCCGTGCGGGTCCCGGCCCTCGAGCGGCGCCCCGGTCGTCAGGGGCGCATGTCGCTCAGCTGCTGCTGGAGCCGAGGTCGACGTTGCACTCGTCCTTGGCGTGCTTCTCGATGTTGTCCGCGGCGTCCTGGAAGTCCTGGTCACCGAGGCTCTGCAGCTTCGGAGCGAGCTCCTGCAGCTTGGCCGGGTCGAAGTTCTCCGGCATCTCGCCGTTCTGCATCTTCGCGAGGTCGTCCATCGTCAGGCCGGCGTCCTCGAGCGCGGTCTGGAAGTCCTGCAGCGCGCCGTCGAGGGTCGCCCAGTCCTCCTGGACGGCGTCAGGGGCCTCGCCCGCCAGCTGGTGCATCCGGTCCATCGCCTTGTCGAGGTCGGCCATGTCGGGGTTGTCGCTGTCGAACGCGGCGAACTCCTCCTGCGCCGACTTCAGGTCGTCACAGTACGAACTGCTCTCGCCGCTGTCGCCCCCGCCGCAACCGGTCAGGAGGCCTGCGCCGAGGACCAGTGCGCCAATCACAGGTGCTACACGCATGGTGGTCGAGCTCCTCTCACGGACGCCCCGTCGGCGCCGACTCCCCACCCTGTCACACCTGGTCACGCCGTACACACGGGCTCCCCGCGCGCCGACCGCCCCTCTGGACCGCCTCGGCGTCGGGCGGCCGCGGCCGCGCCAGTAGGCTTGCCCATCATGAGCACGTCCCCCCAGCAGCCGCTCGAGGCCGCCGTCCGCGCAGCCCTCGCCGAAGTCAACGACCCCGAGATCAAGCGCCCCATCACCGAGCTCGGCATGGTCGAGTCCGTCAGCGTCGACGAGACCGGGGTGGCCGCGATCCGCGTGCTCCTCACCGTGGCCGGCTGCCCGCTCAAGGACACCATCAACCGCGACGTCACGGCGGCCGTCAGCCGGGTCGAGGGCATCCGCGAGGTGCGGCTCGACCTCGGCGTGATGAGCGCCGAGCAGCGCGCCGGCCTGCAGGAGCAGCTGCGCGGCGGGCAGGCCCAGCGCGAGATCCCCTTCGCCCAGCCCGGCTCCCTGACCAAGGTGTACGCCGTGGCCAGCGGCAAGGGCGGCGTCGGCAAGTCCTCGGTGACCGTGAACCTCGCCCTCGCCATGGCCGCGCAGGGCCTCAAGGTCGGGGTCGTGGACGCCGACATCTACGGCCACTCCGTCCCGGCCATGCTCGGGGTCGCCGACGAGCGGCCCACCCAGGTCGAGGACCTGATCATGCCCGTGCCGACCCCGAGCGGTGTCTCGGTGATCTCGATCGGCATGCTCAAGCCCCGCCGCGACCAGGTGGTCGCGTGGCGCGGCCCGATGCTCGACCGGGCGCTCGTGCAGATGCTCGCCGACGTCTACTGGGGCGACCTCGACGCCCTGCTCCTCGACCTGCCTCCGGGCACCGGCGACATCGCGATCTCGCTCGGCCAGCACCTGCCCGGCGCGGAGGTGGTCGTGGTGACCACGCCGCAGGAGGCGGCCGCCGAGGTCGCCGAGCGGGCCGGCACCATGGCCTCGATGATGCACCAGCGCGTCGTCGGCGTCGTCGAGAACATGAGCTACCTGCCCTGCCCGCACTGTGGCCCCGAGCACCGGCTCGAGGTCTTCGGCAGCGGCGGCGGCGACCGCGTCGCGACCACGCTCTCGCAGCGCTTCGGGTACGACGTCCCCGTGCTCGGCCGGATCCCGCTCGACACCGCGCTGCGCGAGGGCGGTGACATCGGGCGCCCCATCGTCGAGGCCGACCCCACCAGCGTGGCCGCCGAGGAGCTGAACCGGGTCGCCGGCACGCTGACCGGTCGCGGGCGCGGCCTGGCCGGCATGCAGCTCGGGCTCACGCCGTCGAGCCGGTTCTGAGCGGATCCTGAGCCGGGCTGGGCAGCGCCGAGTAGGTTGCTGACGTGTTCGGAGTCGGCCTGACGGAGCTCGCGGTGATCGCGTTCGTCGCGGTCGTCGTGCTCGGTCCGGACAAGCTGCCCGACCTCGCCCGCCAGGCCGGGCAGATGCTCCGGCGCCTGCGCGAGCTGGCCACCAGCACCCGCGACGAGCTGCGCGAGGAGCTCGGCCCCGAGTTCGCCGACCTCGAGCTGAGCGACCTCGACCCCCGGGCCATCGTCCGTCGCCACATCATGGAGGCGATGGAGGACCCGGTCGAGGACAAGCCCACGCCCCGCGGCCTGCGCCCGCTCCGCCCGGGCGAGCTCCCGCCGTACGACGTCGACGCCACCTGACGCGCCCGTCCGCCGGGTCACTGGCATTCCACCACCGGTCTGGTCACGCCGTCGGCGACCGGACTGGACAGGCCGGGGACGCCTCTTGTCCGTCCGCACCGACGTGATGAGCATGAAAGGTCAACCACGCATGGTCGCCCGCTGCGGAGCGCGGCGTGGGGCGCTCCGCCGTCGCGCGTCCGTCCTCGGGTGCGAAGCCGGTGGGAGGACCCATGACTCGTTCCCGACTGCTCATCGCAGCATCGGCCGGCGTGCTGGCCACGACGCTCGTCCTCGGGAACTCGAGTCCGGCAGGTGCACACCGGCAAGCGGCCGTCGGCACCACCGGCGGCGCGGCGGCGCACGACACTCATCTCGGCCCCACGCCGACAGGCGTCTCGGTCGCGCCGGGACAGGGCGGCCGTATCGCCTTCACCCGGGGCGGCAGGTTGTTCGTCATGGGCAGCGACGGCAGTGGTGCCGTCGACATCACGCCCACGTGCGAGGCGTTCGAACCCGCGTGGTCACCCGACGCGACCATGATCGCCTTCATCCACCGGTGCGGCCCGTCCGGAACGTTCGACCTCGCAGCCGTCGAGCCCGACGGCTCCAACATGGTCACCCTGGTGGCGACGGGCACCGACGAGGCCCAGCCGGCGTACTCGCCGGACGGCGACCGGATCGCCTACCGGAGCTCGGACGCAGGGAGTGCTGACATCTACGTCGCGAACGCCGACGGCACGGACCCGGTGCGGCTGACGTCCAGCCCGGCGGTCGACGACTCCCCGTCGTGGTCGCCGGACGGCCAGCAGATCGCCTTCGACAGCGATCGGTCAGGCTCCTTCGACATCTTCTCCGTGCAGTCGGACGGCTCGGACGTCACGCGCCTGACCTCGACCCCGGCGAACGACTTCTTCGCGAGCTGGGCGCCCGACGGCCGGCGGATCGCCTTCGACCGGGGGGCTGACATCCACTGGATGTCCGTGCCGGGAGGGGAAGTCAGGCGCCTGACGTCAGACTCGGCGAGCACCATGCCTGAGTGGTCACCCGACGGCACCAGGCTCGCGTTCGTCCAGAACGGGCAGGTCGCGGTGATGAACGCAGACGGCACCGGCGTGACCTCGCTGGGGGACGGCAGCTGGCCGGCATGGGAGTCGCTCGGCGGGCAGGGAGACGCCAGCATCTGGTTCCTCAGCGATGCGCACGTCGACGTCGGGCGCAAGGTCTCGCTGGCAGGCTGGCTGTCGATCCCGGGGGCATCGAGTGCGGGCCGTGTGGTCACGGTCGAGGCGCGACCGCCGGGCGGCGCCTTCGCGAGCATCGGCACCACGACGAGTGAGCTCGACGGGCAGTTCCGCTTCACCTCGGTTCCCCACGAGACCGGCACCTGGACCTACCGGGTCACGTGGAGCGAGGAGGGTGCGACTCCCGCGACCTTCCAGGCGACCATCGAGGCGCGCAAGCGTGTCGCGGTCGTTGCCGTGGCGCTCTCGGACCAGAAGCTCCACTACGGGCAGTCCGCCAGGGTGACCGCGCGGATGGAGGACGGCCCAGCGCGGGCGGTCGTCTCCATCTACGGTCAGCCCGAGGGCCGGGCGCGCTTCCTGGTGGACCGAGGGCGGGTCGACCGCCACGGCACCCGCTCGACCACGGTCCGCCCGAAGGCCCACACGACGTACTGGGCGCAGTTCGCTCCGACCAGGGGATGGACGGGGGACCGGTCACGGACGGTCCGCGTGCACGTCGACGCCGCGTGGACGGCACGAGCACGCGGCGGCTACGCGACCGCCGGCCGCTACCGGCTCTACCACTACTCGCGGACCTGCATGTCGAACCCGCCGCAGGGCTGTCCGCAGTACCTGTTCACGCTCCACCCGAAGCACCCCGGGGCCCGCGTGGAGTTTCGCTTCGAGTACCACTTCCGCGGGCGATGGCGGGGCACGAGCTCAACAGGAGAGCTCGGCGACAGGAAGCGGATCCTCGCCTGGACCTGGTACAGGGACGACAGGGTCCTCGGCGTCCCGCTGCGCATGAGGGTGCGGTTCCCCGGCGATGACGACCACGGCGCCGCCTCGTCCGCCTGGGTGTACGCCAAGGTGACTCGCTGAAGCAGCCACGTCCGCCTCACGTCGAGGCGCTCTGCACCGCCGCAACGGCCGGGAAGGCCACCAGCACCTCTCGCCCCTCGGGGCCGCGGCCCTCGACGAAGTCGGCGCCCACACGGGTCGGCACCAGCTCGTGGCGTCCACCGTCGCGGCGGTGCACGACCACCGGCTCGCCGGCATCGGCGAGGCGGCGCAGCGCTGAGCCGAGGCCGAGCCGGGCCACGGCCGGCCACGCGACCTCCGGCACGGCACGCCCGGAGGCGCCGGTGACCGCCGCGACCGCCGCCAGCGGCACGATCCAGTCGTGCCCGGGCCGCTCGAGCAGGCACCACTCCCCCGCCACCCGGACCAGCCGGCCCGCCACGGTCCCGACGCCCGTCACGTCGAGGGCCAGCTCGTCGTCCACGGAGGACATCAGGCGCCCGGCGAGCGTCACCGCGGCGTACTCCGCCCGGGCGCGGTCCCCCAGCTCGGCCGCCCGCTCGGCGTCGTAGAGGGCGGCCGCCTGCTGCTCGAGGTCGTCGAAGGTCGCGAAGAGCCGCTCCTCCCAGTCCACGGGGTCCCCCTTCCGCGGCGCGCCCCGAGCGCGCGGCTGAGCCGACCCTAGGCCACGCCGGGCGCCCCTGGGCTGGGGACGACGCTCTTGCCAAGTGCACGTTTCCATGATTGAACTGGGTCAAACACAAGCAAACTCAAGGTTCGACATGCACATTCTCTCGGGACACCAGCCTCGTGCGGCGCTGTGCTGGGTGCTGCTGACCGCGGTCGTCGCGCTCGCGACGGTCGCGCTGGCGCCGGGGCTCACCGGTTCGGCCACGCCGCGCACCGGGCCGGTCGGCGGGTTCGAGGCGATCCTCGTCCGGGTCTGCGCCGTGTCGGGGCTCGCCAGCCTCGGCTGGCTCTGGGTCGTCGCCACGGTGGTCGTGGTCGACACCCTGCGGGGGCGGACCGGCCCCCGCCGCGGCGTCCCCGAGGGCGTGCGCCGACTGCTGCTCGGCGCCTGCGGCCTCGCGCTGGCCGGGAGCGTCGCGTCGACGCCGGCCCACGCGGGCCAGCCGGAGACCCACCACCCGCGCAGCGGCGTCGCGGGCCTCCCCCTGCCCGACCGGACCAGCGCCGTGTCGCGGATCGCCTGGCTCGTCGACCACCCCCACCGCACCCGCCACCCCGAGCACCACGCACACCCGCGGCCCGAGCCGTCCCCCCGACGGGAGGCGCGGGTGTGCGTGGTCAGCGACGGGGACACCCTCTGGACGCTCGCTGCCGAGCACCTCGGCCCGAGTGCGGACGACGCGGCCGTGGCGCACGCCTGGCGCGCGCTCTACCGCGCCAACCGGGCCGCCGTCGGCCCCGACCCCGACCTGATCCGTCCCGGCCAGCGACTGCGCGTGCCGGACCACCTGCGAGGAGGAACCACATGACCGGCTCGACGCTCGTCCGCACCCACACCGGCACCGTCGTCCCGCTGCGGACCGCACCGGTCGGCAGCATCCAGGGCACGCTGGCCCTCGATCTCGAGCCGGTCGTCGAGCCGCCCGCCCCGCCGCCGCTGCGCGCCCTGGGCGCCGGCGACGTGGTCAGCGTGGACGCCGGTGCGCGCGGACGCCTCGAGCAGTGGTCCCTGCGCTACGCCCAGGCCGCGGCCGAGATCGCCGGCGGCGACCGCCCGGTCGCCCAGCTGCTGCGCTGGACCGACCCCGACGTCTACCTCGACCTCGCGCGCCGGGCGCAGCTCGTGGCCCACGCGGTCGGCCAAGCCGCCGGGCAGGGTCGCGTGCAGTCGGTGCGACCGCAGGTGCTCGGCGTCCGCACCTGCTTCGTCGCCGACGACGCCGCCGAGGTCAGCGCCCACCTGCGCTACGGTGCCCGCTCCCGCGCCCTCGCGATGCGGTTCGAGGTGCGCGGGAGCCGGTGGATCTGCGTGGCGCTGGAGTTCGCCTGACGCCTCAGCCGGCCGGGCGCGCGGTGAGGCCCGTCGGACCACCCGGAGCGCCGTGGCACTTCTTGAACTTCTTGCCCGAGCCGCAGGGGCACTCCGCGTTGCGGCCGACGCCGGCGAACTCGTCGTCGGCGTTGCTGGCAGTGGCCCCGCGCACCTCGACCGCCCCGTCCTCGGTGGGCGCGGAGTAGGAGAGCTGCTGCGGCGTCTGGGGACGCGACAGGCCCTTCGCCTTGATCAGCGGCGACGCCTCGCGGGCAGCAGCGGTCTCGGGGGCGTCCGCCGCCGGCACCGGCTGGCGCATCGGTTCGACGACCTCCTCGACCTCGGGCTCCTCCTCGTCGACCTGGACCTCGAGGTTGAACAGGAACCCGACCGACTCGGCCTTGATCACGTTCATCATGGCCGCGAACATGTCGAAGCCCTCGCGCTGGTACTCCACGAGCGGGTCGCGCTGGCTGTAGGCACGCAGGTAGATGCCCTCGCGCAGGTAGTCCATCTCGTAGAGGTGCTCGCGCCACTTGCGGTCGAGCACGGAGAGCACCACCTGGCGCTCGAGCTCGCGCAGGACGTCGGCCCCGACCTCCTCCTCGCGCCGGTCGTACGCCGCCTGGGCGTCGGCCTGGAGCGTGGTGATGAGCTCGTCGCGGTCGAGGTTCTCCCGGCCGCCGGCCTCCTCCTCGAGCCGGACGCGGTCGACCGAGATCGGGTAGAGCTGGCCGAGCGCGACCCAGAGGGCCTCGAGGTCCCACTCCTCCGCGAAGTCCTCGGTCGCGCCGGAGACGTAGCCCGCGATCACCTCGTCGATGAACGTGCGGATCTGCTCCTGCAGGTCGGCGCCCTCGAGCACCCGCCGCCGCTCGCCGTAGATGACCTCGCGCTGGCGGTTCATCACGTCGTCGTACTTGAGGACGTTCTTGCGGGACTCGAAGTTCTGGCCCTCGACCTGGCCCTGCGCGTTCGCGATCGCGCTGGTGACCCGCTTGTTCTCGATCGGGACGTCGTCCGGGATCTTGAGGACCTGCAGCACGCGGTCGACCCAGTCGGACTTGAACAGCCGCATCAGCTCGTCCTCGAGCGAGAGGTAGAACCGCGACTCGCCCGGGTCGCCCTGGCGGCCGGAACGACCGCGCAGCTGGTTGTCGATGCGCCGCGACTCGTGCCGCTCGGTGCCGATCACGTAGAGGCCGCCGAGCTCGCGGACCACGTCGTGTTCGGTCGCGACCTGCGCCTTGATCGTCTCGAGCGCGGCGGGCCAGGCCGCCTCGTACTGCTCCGCCGTCTCGCCGGCGGGTTCGAGGCCCTCGGCGCGCAGCTTCTGGTCGGCGAGGAACTCGACCGAGCCGCCGAGCATGATGTCGGTGCCGCGACCGGCCATGTTGGTGGCCACGGTGACGGCGCCCTTGTGACCGGCGAGCGCGACGATCTTCGCCTCGTTGGCGTGGACCTTCGCGTTGAGGACGGTGTGCGGGATGCTGCGCTTCTTCAGCAGGCCGGAGAGCAGCTCGGACTTCTCGACCGAGACGGTGCCGACCAGGATCGGCTGGCCCTTCCCGTGCCGCTCGGCGATGTCCTCGACGACGGCGTGGTACTTCGCGATCTCGGTGCGGTAGACCAGGTCGGGCTGGTCGACGCGCCTCATCGGCTTGTTGGTCGGGATCGGGACGACGCCGAGCTTGTAGATCTTGTCGAACTCGCTCGCCTCGGTCATCGCCGTACCGGTCATGCCGGAGAGCTTCTCGTAGAGGCGGAAGTAGTTCTGCAGGGTGACGGTGGCGAGGGTCTGGTACTCCTCGCGGACCTCCACGCCCTCCTTGGCCTCGATCGCCTGGTGCAGGCCGTCGTTGTAGCGGCGCCCGGACAGCATCCGGCCGGTGTGCTCGTCGACGATGAGCACCTCGCCGTTCATGACGACGTACTCCTTGTCGTTGCGGAACAGCTCCTTGGCCTTGATCGAGTTGTTCAGGAACGAGATGAGCGGGGTGTTCACCGACTCGTAGAGGTTCTCGATGCCGAGGTGGTCCTCGACCTTGGTGATGCCGGGCTCGAGCACCGAGATCGTGCGCTTCTTCTCGTCGACCTCGTAGTCGACGTCCTTCTCGAGCTTGAGCGCGATCTTGGCGAACTCGCCGTACCAGCGCACCTCGTCCTGGGTCGGGCCGCTGATGATGAGCGGGGTCCGCGCCTCGTCGATGAGGATCGAGTCGACCTCGTCCACGATGGCGAAGCTGTGACCGCGCTGGACGCAGTCCTCGATCGAGCTGGCCATGTTGTCGCGCAGGTAGTCGAAGCCGAGCTCGTTGTTGGTGCCGTAGGTGATGTCGCAGGCGTAGGCCACGCGACGCTCGGCCGGGCGCATCTCGGGCAGGATCACGCCGGTGGTCAGGCCGAGGAAGTGGTGGATGCGCCCCATCCACTCCGCGTGGTACTTGGCCAGGTAGTCGTTGACCGTGACGACGTGCACGCCCTTGCCGGAGAGCGCGTTGAGGTACGCCGGGAGGGTCGCGACCAGCGTCTTGCCCTCACCGGTCTTCATCTCGGCGATGTTGCCGAGGTGGAGGGCGGCGCCGCCCTGCACCTGCACGTCGTAGTGCCGCTGGCCGATCACCCGGCGGGCGGCCTCGCGCACGGTGGCGAACGCCTCCGGCATCAGGTCGTCGAGGGTCTCGCCGTTCTCGAGGCGCTTCTTGAACTCCCCGGTCATCCCCTGGAGCTCGTCGTCGCTCATCGCGACGAAGTCGTCCTCGATCGCGTTCACGGCCTGGGCCACCGCCTCGAGCTGGCGGAGGATCTTGCCCTCGCCGATACGGAGGAGCTTGTCGAGGATGGCAGGCACGGATGTGTCTCCTGGCAGAGCAGTCGGAAGGCGGACGCAGTAGCGCCCGCCACTCTACCCAGCGGGCGAGAGTGCCACCGATTCGTCGGGGAATCACCGCGGTCGCGCAGATTCCGCGTCAATGGTCGTTGACACGAACTGCATTTTGGTGTCAACTGGCACTCACATGAACTCGACGCGCACCTACACGATGACGGCCCGGGCCCGCTCCGTGGAGCAGACCCGGACCCGGATCCTCGACGCCACGTTCGCGCTGCACTCCGAGCGGCTGGCCGGCGACATCGCCCTCGACGACGTCGCCGAGCGGGCCGGGGTCTCGGTGCAGACCGTGCTGCGGCACTTCGGCAACCGCGACGGGCTGGTGCGCGCCACGGTCGAGCACGCCCGCACCCGGGTCGTCGAGGAGCGGCAGGCCCCGGTCGGCGACGTACGCGCGGCGGTGCGGGTGATCGTCGACCACTACGAACGCCGCGGCGAGGGCGTGCTGGTGCTGCTCGCGCAGGAGGGCACCGAGGGCTTCGTCCGCGAGATCACCGACCGCGGCCGGCAGCTGCACCGGGAGTGGGTGGCCGCGGTCTTCGCGCCGTACCTGCCCGGCGCCGGCGACAGCGCCGCCGACCCCGACGGCGGGGCGCTGCTCGACCTGCTCGTGGTCGCCACCGACGTCTACACCTGGAAGCTGCTGCGCCGCGACCGCGGCCTGACCCGCGCCGACACCGAGGCGCGCATGCTCCGCCTCGTCGAGGCGCTGCTCTGACCGGCTCGACGCCGAACGGCCCTGGGAGGGAGCCACCATGTCCGACATCCTGTTCGTCACCTGGGACGGCGGCGGCAACGTGCCGCCGGCGACCGCGATCGCCCGCGAGCTCGTCGCGCGCGGCCACACCGTGCGCTTCCTCGGCCACGCCGCCCAGGTGGCGGCCCTCGAGGAGGAGGGCGTCGAGGTCGTCCGCGGCCGGCACGCGCGGGCGTACTCGCGCTTCGACCGCTACTCCCCGCTCACGATGATGGCGGTCTTCGGCGACCGCGGCATGGGCCGCGACCTGCTGGAGGAGACCTCGGTGCGCCGCTACGACCTCGTCGTGATCGACTGCCTGATGGTCGGCGCGCTGGCCGCGGCCCGCGAGGCCGGGCTGCGCTACGCCGTCCTCGAGCACCTGTACGACGCGTACTTCCGGCGCACCATCCTCGGCGGCCCGATGGGGCTCAACCTCCGCCTTCGCCGGCTCGCGCCGCAGCGGTCGCTCGAGGACGCAGCGGTGCGGCTGGTCACCTCGCTGCCGGAGCTCGACCCGGTGCCCGACCCGCCGGCCAACCTGCGCCAGGTCGGCCCCGTCGTGCCGCTGTCCGCGCCGGCCACGCAGGGCGGCGACCCGACCGTCCTGGTCAGCCTGAGCACGTTCGGCTACCCGGGCATGACCGCGGCCCTCCAGCGGCTCGTCGACGCCACCCGCGACCTCGACGCCCGGGTCGTGGTGACCACGGGCCCGGCCGTCGACCCCGCCGACATCCGCGCCCCGCGCGGCACCGAGGTGCACCGTTTCGTGCCCCACGCCGAACTGATGCCCGGGCTCTCGCTCTTCGTCGGGCACGGCGGCCACGGGAGCACGATGACGGCGCTGGGGCACGACCTCCCGCTCGTGCTGATGCCGATGGACGGCCTCGCCGACCAGCCGGGGGTCGCCGACAGCGTGGAGCGTGCCGGCGCCGGTCGCCGGGTGGCCAAGAAGGCCTCCCCCGCCGACCTCGCCCCGGTGCTCGCCGCGATGCTCGCCGACGGACCCCACCGCGCCGCCGCGGCGCGGCTCGGTGCCGCGGTCCGGGCCCAGCCTGGCGCCATCCTCGGGGCGGACGCGCTCGAGGTCGCGCTGGACGGTTCGGTCACACCCGGGGGGCGACCTCCGCGCTGAGGTTCTCCGACACCCAGGCCCGGATCTGCTCACTCGACAGGTCGGCGGAGCGCAGCGCCTCCTGCGCGGCCCGCATGAGGTCGTTGGGGCAGGAGAGCTCGAGCGCGATGTTGTCGGGGTCGCGGAAGTTGAGGTGCGAACCCATCTCCATGTCCCGGATCGGCGTGTAGACGACCCCGTGCTGGTCGAAGCGGCGCTGCCACTCCTCGAGCTCCTCGCGCGACGACGCCGCGAGCCCGAGGTGGTCGAGGCCGGTGGTGAGCTCGGTGAACGCCCCGCCCTGCGCACCCTCGTGCCGCAGGACGGCGATGCTGAAGCCGGTCGAGGGGTGCAGCAAGATCCGCCCGTACCCGACGTCCATGACGGTGACGAAGTCGAGGACCTCGGTGTAGAAGCGCTCGCTCACGTCGAGGTCCGTGACGGTGAAGGCCACGTGCGAGATGCCTGCGAAGGTGACCACGGCGACTCCCCTCCCGGTCTGCGGTCACCCCAGCGTCGCACCTACCGTGCCTGCGCGCGACCGGGTTCCCGCCGTCAGTCGACGCGCAGCGCGGGCGCCAGGTCGCCGCGGGGCTCGACGACGATCTCCTCGAGCCCCAGCCATCCGGCGAGCCGCCGCAGCTCGGCCGAGAGCTCCTCGGCGGTCTCGGGCGGCGCGTGCTGCTCGGCGTACGCCGCCTTGACCAGGAGCCGGCCGCCCGGCCGGTCGGCCTTGAGGTCGACCCGGGCCACGATCCGGTCGCCGAGCAGGAAGGGCAACACGTAGTAGCCGTGCTTGCGCTCGGGCGCGGGCACGTAGATCTCGATCCGGTAGTGGAAGTCGAAGAGGTTCTCGGTGCGGTCGCGCTCCCAGACCACGGGGTCGAACGGGCTGAGCAACGTGCGGGCCGGCACCCGACGCGGCAGCCGGACGTCGCGGTGCCACCAGGCTTGGCGGTTCCAGCCCTCGACGGTCACCGGCACCAGCTCGCCGGTCTCGACGAGGACGTCGACGGCGGCGCGGACGTCGGCCTGCAGCATCCGGTAGTAGTCCGCGAGGCAGCGCAGGCTGCCGATGCCGCACGACCGCGCGGCGCGGCGCACCAGCTCGAGGTGGGCCTCCTCCCGCGTCGGCGTCGGCGCCGCCAGCACCGCCGGGGGCAGCACCCGCTCGGGGAGGTCGTAGAGGATCTCGAACTGGCTGTTGCGCGCGGCGATCGCGACCTGGCCCGACATGTAGAGGTAGTCGAGGACCTTGCGGGTCTCCGACCAGTTCCAGCCCCAGTGGTCCTTGCTGCGCGGGAGCCCGTCGTCGAGGTCGCGCGCCGTGGAGGCGCCGCGCTCGCGCACCTCGTCGAGCACCCGCTGCTCGAGCACCGGGTCGCTCGCCACGAACCCCCACTTGCCGCGCTCCGCGCGGTAGCGCTCCATCCGGTGCTGCATCACCGGCCACAGGTCGACGGGCATCAGCGCCTGGACGTGTGCCCAGTACTCGACCAGCCGGCGCGGGCGCCTCTCTGCCGCACGGCGCAGCAGGTCGGGGTCGTAGGGGCCCATCCGGGCGTAGAGCGGCATGTAGTGGGCGCGCTGGAGCACGTTGACCGAGTCGACCTGGAGGACGCCGGTGCGCTCGACGGTGCGCTGGAGCGTGCGCATCGTGGGCGGGTCGTGCGGCTTGTCGAGGAAGCCCTGGGCGGCGAGCACGACGCGGCGCGCCTGGGCGGTGGACAAGGACTGCATGCGCGGGAGGCTAGTGGCGGGGACCGACCGTGGTCGCCTACGGCAGGTCGAGCAGCTTCTCCTTGACCGCGTACATGACCGCCTCCATGCGGGAGTGGAGCTGCAGCTTCTCGAGGATGTTGCGCACGTGGTTCTTCACCGTGTTCTCGCTGATGAAGAGCTCCTTGGCGATCTCGCGGTTGTTCATGCTCTTCGCGACGAGCCGGAGCACCTCGAGCTCGCGCTCGGTGAGCCGGAGACCGGGGACGTGCTCGCGCTCGGGGCGCGACATCTGCTTGAACTCGTCGATCAGCTTGACCGCCATCGACGGGCTGATCAGCGACTGGCCGTCGGCGACCACGCGGACCGCCTGCGCGACCTCCTCGATCGAGGAGTCCTTGAGCAGGTAGCCCGAGGCGCCGCTCTTGACCGCCTCGTAGAGGTCGGCCTCCTCGTCGGAGACCGTCAGCATGATGATCTTGGCCGACGGCACGGTCTCCTTGATCGCGAGGCAGGCCTCGATGCCGGAGCGCTTCGGCATCCGCACGTCGAGGAGCACCACGTCGGGCGCCACGCTCTCCGCGAGCGTCGTGCCCTCGACGCCGTCGCCGGCCTCGCCGACGACCTCGATGTCGGGCTCGGTCGCGAGCAGCATGGTCAGGCCACGCCGGAAGAGCTCCTGGTCGTCGACGACGAGGACTCGCACGGGTTCCACGGCGTTCTCCTGTTGGGCCACACGCGCATCATGGCACGGGCGGGTGGCGAAGTCGTGCAGGTCGGGCCACCGTGACGACGGGGCGGGATGACCCGATCGGGCCACCCCGCCCCGGCAGAGGACCGGCGTTCGTCAGTCGCTGTCGGTGTCCAGCGAGATCACGCCGTAGTCGTAACCGCGACGGCGGTAGACGACCGAGGGCAGCTCGCTCTCCTTGTCGACGAACAGGTAGAAGTCGTGGCCGACCAGCTCCATCTCGTAGAGCGCCTGGTCGAGGGTCATCGGGCTCCCCTTGAACGCCTTCTCGCGGACGACGAGAGGGCCGTCACCGGTGACGGTGATCGGACCGACCTGCCGTTCGATGATTCCCTCGTCGCCGTCGTCCTCCGCACCCGCAGGTGCGTCGGCGAGGGCCTCGGACACGGAGACGGGGGTGTGCCGGCCGTGGTGGACGCGCCGCCGGTCGGCCGCGCGCCGCATCTGGGCGGCCATCTTGTCGATGGCGAGGTCGAGCGCCCCCATCTTCTCCTCGGCCGCCGCCTCGGCGCGGATCACGGGCCCCTTCGAGAACGCCGTGAGCTCCACCTTGACCGCCCGGTCGGCCTGCCGCGGGTTGCGCTCGTTCTCGACCTCGACCTGGACCCGCATGATGCGGTGGTCGTGCTTCTCGAGCCGCGAGAGCTTCTCGGCGACATGACTCCGGAAGCGGTCGGAGAGCTCGCAGTGCCGTCCCGTGACCACAACTTCCATCTGAACCTCCCGATATCCGTTTGGTTTCACCGTGCCTGGCCGCGAACCCCGTTCAGGGGGCCCGGACAGGGCTGGAGTCCGTTCGGCCGACCTGGTCTTCGTCCCCACAGTCGCCTGCTGAGGCTCTCGCAGCTTCTCTGCCACTACTCACCTTCTCCCGCCCGACGTCGTGTCTGACGACGGGGGCGAGGCAGGACTTACGTCTAAGCCGCACCGTGATCACGACCGGGGACTGCTCCCCGGACCGCTTACGTGGACCGTTTCGCCTGCGACTGGCATCGGCTTGCCGTGGGGCCGCCCCGGATGTCCGGAGCGCCCCGACGACGCAACCACGGACCCGAACGGACTCCATGCACAGACGCTAGTCCCTGGGTGGGTACGACGGAACCTCTGGTGCGGATGAGTCCGTCACGTGGGCGATCGCGACGCCGCGTCCGGACGTCGGGTGGCGCCGCACGGTCGCGGCGACGGTGGCGATGCCGGACACCTGCAGGCCGGTCGCCTCGAGCGCGCGCTGGGCCTCGCGCGCCGTCGCGCCGGTGGTCAGCACGTCGTCGGCGACGACCACCCGCAGCCGTCGCCCGGCGAGCCGGCGCAACCGGACGGCGGGGCAGGCCATGGAGCCGGCGAGGTTGGCCGCGCGGGCGGCGGCGTCGAGCCCTGCCTGGTCGCGCACGCCGCCTCGCGAGACCAGCAACCGCGCGACCTCGGCCCGGGTGCCGTCACGCCGCAGCTCGCGGACCGCCTGCACGGCGACCGCACCGAGCGGGTCGTGGCCGCGGGCGCGGGACGCACCGGGACGCGAGGGCACCGGCACCACGACCACGGGGTCGCCGCGGCACGCGGCTGCCACCGACAGCGAGAGCAGCGCCCCGAGGGGCCGGGCCAGCGCGAGCAGTCCGCGCTCCTTGTGGGCCAGCACCATCGCCCGCACCACCCCGTCGTACGCCGTGGGCGCGAAGCAGTCGGCCAGCCCGGGCGGGGTCGGGTCCGGGCACACCGGCAGCGCGGTGTCGGGGAGGCGCGCGACGCAGGCGGGGCACAGCGCCCGGCCCGGCCGCGCGCACCCCACGCAGCGGCCGCCGAGCAGCAGGTCGAGGACGGCGTCACGCACGCCACCCATGGCAGCACCTCGGGCGTGCCGGCGGGACCGGCGCCCGCCCGCCTGTGGACCACCCCGTCCCGACCGCCCGCTGGGGACGTGTCGCGGGTCGGACCGCGGTCAGCCCGCGTAGTCGAGGGAGTCGACGCCGGCGTCGACGTCGATGCCGACGGCCCCGCCGGCGGTGAAGTCGATGAGGGTGTGAGGCGTGACGGCGAAGAGGTTCTGGCTCGGCGCCGGAGAGGCGGCCAGGCCGAGCACGTTGCCCGTGAGGGTGGTCAGGGTGCTGTCGAACGCCGACGGTGCACCGTCGACAGACGCCGGGCGCACCTGCCACAGCGCCGTGCCGACGCGCGACAGCACGACGACAGCGGTCGGGGTGGCCCAGCCGAGGTCGCGCACCCGCAGCTGTGGGTCACCGACCACCGACAGCGGCCGGGCCACGGTGGCACCGAGCACGTGGCCGGTCCGGTCGTGCCTGATCCGGCTGGCGACGAGGCGGTCGTTGCGCCCCTGGATGACCGCGACGAGACGGGTGCTGTCGCGCGAGACCAGGAAACGGGTCACGTCCTCGCCGGTCACACCGGGGACGCGGACCGGCACCGGTCCGTCGTCCGAGAGGTAGGAGACCCGGGCCCCGGAGGCGCGGGCGTCGACCATCCAGAGCCGGTCGGAGAAGTCCCAGGCCGGCCGCAGGAAGTCCTCCGCCTCGCTGGCCACCGGCTGCACCGATCCGTCCTGGCCGCGCACCGAGCTCAGGGAGATCGTCGTGCCGTCGCTGCTGACCGAGGCCGCCCGGGTGGCGGGCAGGTTGACCGCGACGCTGCGCACGTCGTGGTCGCTCTTCCCGAGCGGTCCGGACACCGGGGCGAGGGTGTCGGGCGGGCCCGAGACCAGCATCCCGTCGCGCAGCCCGTAGAGGAGCGAGCTGGCCCCCAGCACGGTCGGGTCGTACTCCGCGCCCTGGTCGTTGACCGGGAACAGGCTGACGCCGTCGGAGAGCACCAGCGGCTCGCCGCCGATGGAGACGCGCAGCGCGGTGATGGTCGGCTCCTGGCGCAGCGTCCAGGCCAGCTGCGCCACGATCAGCTCGCTCGCCTCGGGGGTGAGCTGCCCGCTGAAGCCGTCGAGCTGGACGTCGGCGACCCCGTCGTCCGAGATCGGCACCGACAGGGCGAGCTGCAGGCCCTCGGGGAGCGCCGTCGTGACCACCTGCCGCAGGCTGGGCCCCGGCCCGGCCAGCAGCGCATTGACCAGGGTGCTGGCGAGCTGCTCGCCCTCCGGCACGAACACCGGCTGCGGCACCAGGATCTGCGAGGTCGGGTCGAAGAAGTAGAGGGCGACCTGTCGGAAGTACTGCTCGAACCACGTCGCCGGCACGATCAGCGCGTCCGGTGCCTGGGCGATCCGCCACTCCCCGCCCTCGCGGACCATCGGCAGCCGCAGCCGCTCGCCCAGCCGGCCCAGCCGCCCGACGTACGAACCGCGGGCATCCAGGGTCTGGGCGTCGGACAGACGCAGCGCGACCTCCGTCTCGCCCTCCCGCAGGACCGCCTGCGGCTGGGAGGTCTCGGCGTAGGTGATGGTCGCGTTGTCGGGGCTCCACTCGCCCCGGGCGTCGCTGCTGAGGTACTCCTCCGCGACGGTGACGTTGACCGGGAAGGCCGTCATCGCGTCGAGGAACCCGGTGGCGATGTCGGCTGCCGACGCTCCCGGCGGGGGTGGTCGGGCGTCGCTCCTGACCCCGGCAGCGCCGCTCTCGCCGCCGTCGGACTCGGTGGTGACGACCGGGCCCTCCGTGGGCATTCCGCAGCCGGCGGCGAGCAGCGCGGACAGCAGCGCCACGACCAGCGCCGGGACGGTACGCCGGGGGCTCATGCGACCGGCTCCCCGGCGTCGGCCGGCACGAGCGGCAGCGGGCTCTGGCGGATCACGCCGCCGATCCGTCGTGGCAGCGTCAGCCGGAACTGCGCGCCCTCGCCCGGACGGCCCCAGGCCTGGAGCCAGCCGCCGTGCAGGTGCGTGTCCTCGAGCGAGATCGACAGCCCCAGCCCGGTGCCGCCGCTGGTGCGGGCACGCGACGGGTCGCCGCGCCAGAACCGGTTGAACACGAGCGCGGACTCCCCCGGGTTGAGCCCCACCCCGTAGTCACGCACGGCCACCGCGGCCGCGTGCTCGTCGCCGGCGACGACCACCACGACGCGGCCGGTCTCGGCGTGGTCGATCGCGTTGGTCACCAGGTTGCGCACGATCCGCTCCACCCGGCGCACGTCGGCCTCGGCCAGACAGGGGTGGGCGGGGGCCCGCACCTCGACCTCGGTGCCGCGCCGCTCGGCCAGGGCGCGCGTCATGTCGGCCACCCGGTGGGCCACGTCGACCAGGTTGACGTCGTCGGCCTCGAGGATCGCGGCCCCGGCGTCGAAGCGGCTGATCTCGAGCAGGTCGACGAGCAGCGTCTCGAAGCGGTCGAGCTCGGTCTGCAGCAGCTCGGCCGCCCGGGCGGTGGTCGGGTCGAACTGGTCGCGGGCGTCGTGCAGCACGTCGCCGGCCATCCGCACCGTGGTGAGCGGGGTGCGCAGCTCGTGGGAGACGTCCGAGACGAAGCGGCGCTGCACCCGGCTGAGCTCCTCGAGCTGGCGGATCTGGCGCTGCAGGCTGGTCGCCATCTGGTTGAACGACGTGGCGAGGCGCGCCAGGTCGTCCTCGCCCCGGACCCGCAGCCGCTCCTGGAGCTGCCCGGCGGCCAGCCGCTCGGCCACGCGGCGCGCCATCGCGATGGGGGTCACCACCTGGCGCGTGACCAGCCAGGTGATGCCGCCGACGAGCAGGAGCAGGAGCACCGCGGCGGTGAGCAGCGCGCGGGTGACGAGGGCGAGCGTCTCCTCCTCCTCGTCGAGCGGGAAGAGGTAGTAGAGCGTGTAGCGCTGGCCGTCGGCCGGCAGCGTGATCTGCGAGCCGACGACGATGCCGGGGCCGCTCACCATCCCGCCGTCGGCACCCTCGCGCCGGATCTCGGTGTAGGTCCACGCGGTGTCGGCAGGCTCCGCGAAGTGGTCCTCCAGGGACGCCGGGACGCTCGAGGTGTCGAGGCCGTCGGTGTACTTGGCGCCGCCGTCGGCGATCCGGGTGGCGCCGCTCGGGCCCGACAGCACGACGCTGAAGCCGCGGGTGTCACCGCTCTGGATGATCGGGTCGATCAGCTCGCGCTGCTGGGCGCCGGCGTTGCTGTCGCGACCCGTGGCCGCGCCGAGCCGCTCCTCGGCCTGGCTGGTCTCGTTGTCCGCCTCCGCGACCACGGCGTCGACCCGGTGCTGGAGGAGGCCGTCACGGGTCTGCTGGAGCAGGAACCACCCGACCACGCTCACCACCGCGGCCGACAGCAGGATGGTGCTGACCACCACGCGGGCCTGGATCGAGCGGCGCCAGAAGGCGGGGGTCCAGCGCGCCAAGCCGGTGCGTGGCTTGCCGGGTGGCGGGGCAGGGGTGGACACGGCGGGTGTCCCCTACTTGCCCGCCTTGTAGCCGACGCCGCGGACGGTGACCACGACCTCCGGGTTCTCGGGGTCGTGCTCCACCTTGCTGCGCAGCCGCTGGACGTGCACGTTCACCAGGCGGGTGTCCGCGGCGTGGCGGTAGCCCCACACCTGCTCGAGGAGCACCTCGCGGGTGAAGACCTGCCACGGCTTGCGCGCCAGGCAGACCAGCAGGTCGAACTCGAGCGGGGTCAGGTTCACCTGCTCGTCGCCGCGGGTGACGGAGTGGCCGGCGACGTCGATGGAGAGGTCGCCGATGGTGAGCGTCTCGTTCGCGGGGGCGTCGAAGCGGCGTACGCGCGCCCGGATCCGGGCGACGAGCTCCTTGGGCTTGAACGGCTTGACGACGTAGTCGTCGGCGCCGGACTCGAGACCGAGGACGACGTCGATGGTGTCGCCCTTGGCGGTGAGCATCACGATGGGGACGCCCGACTCGGCGCGGATCTCCTTGCAGACGTCGATGCCGTCCTTGCCCGGGAGCATCAGGTCGAGCAGGACGATGTCGGGCTTGAACTCCCGGAAGGCCTCCATCGCGAGGTCGCCGCGACCGCACATCCGGCTCTCGAAGCCCTCCTGCCGCAGGACGATGGTCAGCATCTCCGCGAGGGACGCGTCGTCGTCGACGACCAGGATGCGGCCCCGCGGGGCCACGTCGGCAGGCTGGCTCATGCGGTCAATAGTGCCAGTCCGCCCCGCGCTGACAGGTCAGCGCGGGGCGGGCGGCTCGTCAGTAGCGGTACTGCTCCGACTTGTAGGGGCCCTCGACCGGCACGCCGAGGTAGTCGGCCTGCGCGTCCGAGAGGGTCGTGAGCCGCACGCCGAGCGAGGCGAGGTGCAGGCGCGCGACCTCCTCGTCGAGGTGCTTGGGCAGCACGTAGACGCCGACCGGGTACTGCTCGGCCTTGGTGTAGAGCTCGACCTGGGCCAGCACCTGGTTGGTGAAGGAGTTCGACATCACGAAGCTCGGGTGGCCCGTGGCGTTGCCGAGGTTCATCAGGCGACCCTCGGACAGCACGATGATCGAGTGCGACTCGCGGCCCTCGACGGCCGGGAAGGTCCACACGTCGACCTGCGGCTTGACGTTCTTGCGCTCGACGCCGGGGTAGGTCTCGAGGCCGGCCATGTCGATCTCGTTGTCGAAGTGGCCGATGTTGCCCACGATCGCCTGGTGCTTCATCCGCGCCATCTGGTCGACGGTGACGACGTCCTTGTTGCCGGTCGCGGTGATGATGATGTCCGCGATCCCGAGCACGTCCTCGAGGGTGGCGACCTGGTAGCCGTCCATCGCCGCCTGCAGCGCGCAGATCGGGTCGATCTCGGTGACGATCACGCGGGCGCCCTGGCCGCGCAGCGACTCCGCGCAGCCCTTGCCGACGTCGCCGTACCCGCAGATGACCGCGACCTTGCCGCCGATGAGCACGTCGGTGGCGCGGTTGATGCCGTCGACGAGGCTGTGGCGGCACCCGTACTTGTTGTCGAACTTCGACTTGGTGACCGAGTCGTTGACGTTGATCGCCGGGAAGAGGAGGGAGCCCTCCTTCATCATGTCGTAGAGGCGGTGCACACCGGTGGTGGTCTCCTCGGTGACGCCCTTGATCTCGTTGGCGATCTTGGTCCAGCGGTCGGAGCTCTCGGCGAGCGAGGCCCGGAGGACCTCGAAGACGACCTTCTGCTCGTGGCTCGCGGCGGTCGCCGGGTCGGGCGCCTCGCCCTTCTTCTCCGCCTCGACGCCGAGGTGGACGAGCATCGTCGCGTCGCCACCGTCGTCGAGGATCATGTTCGCGAACTGGCCGTCGGGCCAGCGGAGGATCTGCTGGGTGCACTGCCAGTACTCCTCCAGCGTCTCGCCCTTCCAGGCGAAGACCGGCACGCCGGCCGGCTGCTCTGCGGTGCCCCCGGGCCCGACGACGACCGCGGCGGCCGCGTGGTCCTGGGTGGAGAAGATGTTGCAGGAGGCCCAGCGCACCTCGGCGCCGAGAGCCACGAGGGTCTCGATCAGCACCGCGGTCTGGATCGTCATGTGCAGGGACCCGGCGATCCGGGCGCCGGCGAGCGGCTGGGACGCGGCGTAGCGCTCCCGCATGGCCATCAGGCCGGGCATCTCGTGCTCGGCCAGCATGATCTCCGTGCGGCCGTAGTCGGCCAGGGACAGGTCGGCGACCTTGAAGTCCATCAGTTGTCTCCTCGGTGGATGGAGCTCACGTCTGCGCCGCGCATCTGCGCGTCGTCGGGATCTCCCGCGCGGACCCGGCCAAGCGTAGGACGACGAGGGCCGGTTGCGGGAATCGTCGGCGAGGGTCAGTGGGCGGACCTGCGCGGCACGACGTGCATGACCGCGAGGACCGCGAAACCGACCACGAGACCGAGGACCGCCGAGGCGGCCGTGTTGACCAGCCAGGCGAGCGCCGCGCCGACGCCCTCGACGGCGTGGTGGACCTCGTCCTCGAGGTGGTGCACCGCGTCGTACGGCGCGTGCCAGCCGAGCTCGTCGATCCCGTTGAGCAGGATGTGCCCGCCGACCCAGAGCATCGCGGCCACACCGACCACCGAGATGACCGACAGCAGCCGCGGCATGGCGTGGACCAGACCGCGTCCGACCTTCTGGGCCGAGGTGGAGCTGCGGCCCGCGAGGAGCAGGCCGACGTCGTCCATCTTCACGATCAGCCCGACCACGCCGTACACGAGGATCGTGATCGCGATCGCGACGACGACCAGGATGATCGCCCGGGGCACGAAGGCCTCGTCGGCCACCTCGTTCAGCGCGATCACCATGATCTCGGCGGACAGGATGAAGTCGGTGCGCACGGCGCCGGAGACCAGGGCCTTCTCGGCCTCGGCGCCCGACGCCGTGGCCAGGGCCTCGTGCTCGTGGCCGCGGATCCGGCCCCAGACCTTCTCGGCGCCCTCGTAGCAGAGGTAGGTGCCGCCGACCATGAGGATCGGCGTGAGCAGCCACGGCAGGAACTGGCTGAGCAGCAGCGCCGCCGGGGTGATGATGAGCAGCTTGTTGCGCAGCGAGCCGACCGCGATCTTGCGGATGATCGGCAGCTCGCGCTCGGCGGCGACGCCGTGGACGTACTGCGGCGTGACCGCGGTGTCGTCGACCACGACGCCGGCGGCCTTGGCGCTGGCCCGGCCCGCGGCAGCACCGACGTCGTCGACCGAGGCCGCCGCGAGGCGGGCCAGGGTGGCGACGTCGTCGAGAAGTCCGAAGAGCCCGGCGCTCATGCGCGAAGGCTAGCGGCTGGCCCCCACCGGCTCGCGCTCGCGTGCGCTCTCCGGCGTCGGCGCGGCCGCTTGCCCGGGCGTCGGCACCGGGCGGCGCCGCGGCTCGGTCGCCCGCAGGATGGCGCCGTAGGGGTCGACCACGGTGGTGAGCCGCCGCGCGACCGGGCCGGCAGCCAGCAGCAGCGCGAGTCCCGTGGCGAGCGCGGTGGTGAGCGGCAGCGAGACCAGCGGGTGGGCGTCGGACCAGTCGTCGAAGCCGGCGTACGCCGCGGTCTTCACCGCGAACCCGTGGAAGAGGTAGACGACGAGCGTCCAGGTGCCCATCTGCGAGAACCAGCCCGCCCGGCGCGGGACGAGCGCCAGGAACGAGAGCGCGGCGGCCAGGCCGATCACGAGCAGCACGCCGCGCGTCGCAGCCCCCTCGAGCGCGCCGGCGCCGAGGTCGGCGTAGCGGCTGCGGTAGTAGAGCCACTCGGTCGAGGCGAGGCGGTCGGTGAAGGCGGCCAGCCCGGCCACGCCGACGAGGACGCCCACGGCGACCGGACGCAGGCGCGGCCGGGCGAGGACGGCCAGCCGCTCGGGGGTGGCGTGCACGCCGAGCGCGAAGAAGGGCAGGAAACCGAGCACCCGCGAGAGGTCGAGCAGCTCCCCGGCGAACACACCGCCGGCCAGGCTGACCGCCACCGACACCGGGATCATCCAGGGCGTCGACCGGAGCGCGGGGGTGGCGAGCCGCCAGAGGAACAGGGCTGCGAGGTACCACAGCGGCCAGTGGGGGTCGGCGAAGACGTCCTCGAGGTGCTCTCCGCCGACGCGCATCCGGTAGAGCGACATCAGCGACTCGAAGACGACGTAGGGCACGGCCACCGTCGTCACCAGCGACAGCAGCCGCGACCGGGTCCAGGTGAAGTTGCGGGAGAGGTAGCCGGTGACCAGCACGAACGCCGGCACGTGCCAGGCGTAGAGGAAGTCGTAGAGCCACTCGTTGACGGCCAGGTCGGGCAGGAGCGTCCATGCGTGCCCGACCACCACCAGGGTGACCAGGGCCATCTTGGCGTTGTCGAGCCAGGCGTCGCGCGACGTCATGGGGGTGCCCCTACCCACCCCCGAGCCGCGGCTAACCGTGGCTCACGCCACGCTCACTCGTCGACCAGCCCCAGGTGGAGGTACTGCGCGGCGTACGAGCCGGAGAGGTAGAGCGAGGCGTAGCGGGCGACCTCGGTGGGCGCGTCGGTGGTGAGCCGCTCGACGCGTACGCCGCGCGCCGCGGCCGCGGCCTGCAGCCGCCCGCGCTCCTCACGCACGACGGCCTCCTCGCTGCCGTCGTCGAGCACGAGCAGCATCGGGCGTCGCTCACCGGTCGCGGGCCCATCGGTGAACGGGTCCGCGAAGGTGTCGACGGGACGGGCGGCCTCGAGCACCGGCAGCAGGTGCTCGGCGTCTCCCGCGAGGGCGCCGCGGCCGCTGGCGCGGCGGATCGACTCCGCGATCCGGCGGGCGGCGCGGGCCGCCAGCACCGACCCGCCCCAGACGACGGGGTTGGTGTCGGCCATGGCGATGGCCAGCATCTTCGCGGGATTGACCGCGAGGTCGCGGAAGGGCGAGCACTCGGTCGCCACCTCGTCGAGCGCGGTCGCCACCGCCTCGGCGTCGGTGCGGGGGCCGAGGGCGACGCGCTCGAGGTACTCGAGCACCACGACCGCGGTGGCCAGCTGGTCGCGGCTGACCGTCGGCAGCACGCTGCTCCAGCGGCCGGCCGCGTGCTCGGCCACCTGTGAGCCAGCAGGGCAGGCGACGACGACCTGGCAGCCGCGGCGTACGGCCTCGGCGACCGCGGAGGCGACGCCGGCGCCGTGGCCGTCGGGCGCGAGGACCACGACGAGGTCGAGCGACCCCGCCCAGCCCGGCAGGTTGGGCGAGGGCCAGGCCACGAAGGGCACCGGGCACCACGGCTCGAGCACCGCCCGCAGCAGCCGGGAGTCGGGTCCGGCGGCGAGGACGGCCCGCGGGCGCGGGGAGTCCTGGGTGCGGGCGACCGCCTCGGTGATCGCGGACTGCGCCTCGCTCGCCTCACGGCGTACGCGGGCCCCGGTCTCGGCGAGTGCACGCAGCGACTCGTCGATGCCGGCCAGGACCTCCCCGTCGTCGAGCCGCGACTCGTCGAACCAGCTCACCACGTCTCGGCCCTCCTCAGGACGGCCGACGGGCCTCGTCGACCAGCAGCACCGGGATGTCGTCGCGGACGGGGTAGGCCAGCCCGCAGCCGGTGCACACCAGCTCCTCGCCCTGCGCCTCGAGCTTCCCGTGGCAGTCGGGGCAGACGATGATCGCGAGCAGGTCGGGGTCGAGGTTCATCGTTGTCTCCTGATCTCGGCGAGGACCTCGTCGCGGACCCTCGTCATGGTCTCGGCGTCGCTGCCCTCGACGTTGAGGCGGAGCAGCGGCTCGGTGTTGGACGGGCGCACGTTGAACCACCAGTCCTCGGCAGTCACCGTGAGGCCGTCGAGGTGGTCGAGCTCGAGCTCGCCGTACTGCTCATCGAGATCGGCGACCACGGCCCGCTGGTCGGTGACGGTGGAGTTGATCTCGCCGCTGACGACGTAGCGCTCGTAGCCGGCGAAGAGCGTGGACGCCGGGACGTCGCTCTCGGCGAGGGCCGCGAGGGCGTGCAGGGCCGCGAGCATGCCGGAGTCGGCGCGCCAGAAGTCGCGGAAGTAGAAGTGGCCGCTGTGCTCGCCGCCGAACACCGCGTCGGTCTCGGCCATCACGGCCTTGATGTAGGAGTGGCCGACCCGGCTGCGAACCGGCGTGCCACCGCACTCGGTGACGATCTCGGGGACGGCGCGGCTGGTGATCAGGTTGTGGATCACCGTCGAGCCGGGGTGCTTGGCGAGCTCGCGGGCGGCGATCAGCGCTGTGAGCGTCGAGGGCGAGACCGCGACGCCGCGCTCGTCGACCAGGAAGCAGCGGTCGGCGTCACCGTCGAAGGCCAGCCCGAGGTCCGCCTTCTCCGCGACCACGCGGGCCTGCAGGTCGACGAGGTTGGCGGGCTCGATCGGGTTGGCCTCGTGGTGGGGGAAGGTGCCGTCGAGCTCGAAGTACATCGGCACGACCTCGACCCGGTCGGCGCCGAGCCGGCCGAAGACCGCCGGGGCGGTGAGCCCTGCCATTCCGTTGCCGGCGTCGATGACGACCTTGAGCCGCCGGCCCTCGACCGGCGCGAGGCGCAGGAGGTGCGCGGCGTACGCCTCGAGGACGTCCTGCTGGCTGATCTCGCCCGGGATCCGGGTGACGGGGACGTCGCCGCTCTCGACGTGGTCGCGGATCGTGGCCAGCCCGGTGTCGGTGCCGATCGGCTGGGCGTGGGCCCGGCAGAGCTTGATCCCGTTGTACTGCGCGGGGTTGTGGCTCGCGGTGAACATCGCGCCCGGCAGCCCGAGGTGCCCGGAGGCGAAGTAGAGCTGGTCGGTGGACGACAGTCCGATCATGACGACGTCGGCGCCGGCGGCTGCCGCGCCCTCGGCGAAGGCCCCGGCCAGCGACGGCGAGCTCGGACGCATGTCGTGCCCGACCACGACCCGACCGGCCCCCGTCAGTGCGACGAACGCACCGCCGGTCAGCCGGGCGAGGTCCTCGTCGACCTGGTCGGGAACGGTGCCCCGGACGTCGTAGGCCTTGAAGGTCGCGTCGAGCACGCCGGGGTCGATGCCTGCTCCCATGAGCGGGAGCCTAGTGGGGAGGCCCGCAGGGTCGCCGCGGCGGCTCGGCGCCACTCAGGAGTTGTCGGTCGTGAGGACGCGCAGGTGGCCTCGGCGCGCGACCTCGCGCCCGCCCTCGGTGGCCAGCGTGATCGGAGCCGGCGGTGGCAGCGGTCGGGCCGCCTCGCGCACCGCGTCGGCCAGCGCCAGCAGGTCGTCGCCGGACGGTCCTCGCTCCTTCGTGTCGCGCGCCAGCCGCAGCACCTCCCAGCCCCGCGGGGCCGAGAGCCGCTCGCTGTGGGCCTCGCAGAGGTCGTACGCGTGCGGCTCGGCGTAGGTCGCCAGGGGGCCCAGCACAGCGGTCTGGTCGGCGTACACGTAGGTGAGCGTCGCGACCGCGCTGCGGCCGCACGCGGTGCGCGAACAGCGGCGGGCGGGACTCACGCACAGGACGGTACCCGGCGATCTGCACGGCGCCGTTTAGGCTCGCGGCGTGGAGCAGGTGAGGCACCGTCGGCGCGACCGACGCGGTCGCGGGATGCGCGGACCGGCGATCGTGCCGCGGGTTCCCGGTACGCCCGAGACCCCGACGCAGCGCGAGCGCTTCGACGACCTGGCCCTCGGGATCGTCACCGAGGTCGACGCCCGCTGGTCCGACCGCCTCGGCCTCGTCGAGTACGCCGTCGAGGACGCGCCGCAGGTCCCCGACGACTGGACTTCGGGCACCGTGCCGCTCTCGTCGCTGGTCCGCGGCTCGGGCACGACCCCCACGCGGCTCGTGCTCTTCCGGCGCCCCATCGAGCACCGCGCCGAGACCCGCGCCGACCTCGAGGCCCTGGTCCTGACCATCGTGGTCGAGCAGGTCGCCGAGCTGCTCGGCATCGACGCCGAGCTCGTCGACCCGCGCTACTTCAGGGACGAGTGAGGTACAGGTCGTCGGTCATCGGCTCGGTTGAGCTTGTCGCGACCACGGCGCCGTCGCCGGCCCCCGGCTCGTCGGTGGGCACCGACGATGTCGATCCCACGTGGTCGCTCGCCGCTGGGGTCCAGGCACCATGTGGGCGCCGTCGTCGGCTCTCCGCGTGTGCCACTCGACCCTCGTGGTTGCGGCCCGACACACGGCCCGGAAGTCTGATCGAATCTTGAGGGTGAAGGCTGTGGAAACCCCCTGATTTGCTGGGGTTCCTGTCGGTGGTGGCTGCTTGAGTGGACCCATGCAGGACCTCTCTCGGGACACCACCCTCCACCACGGAACCGCGCCCACGCTGGCGACCGACTCCTGTCCCACCCACCCGGCCGACCCGGCCACACCTGACCACCCCGCCCCACACCCCGCCCACGGGTGGGGCCAGAGGCATGTCCGGGCCGATCTGCTGCCGGTCAGGCGTCGGGAGCGGCCGCCTTGATGGCATCAGGGCGGAACCCGTGGTCGACACCCCAGAGGACCGCGCGGGTCCGCGTGTCCACGTCGATCTTCCGGTACGCCGAGCGGATGTACGTCTTGACCGTGTTGATGCTGGTGAACATGCGGCGGGCGATCTCGTCGTTGCCCAAGCCCTGGGTGATCAGGGCGATGACCTCCGCCTCACGTGCAGTCAGACCATGGTCACGGCCGGGCCAGTCCCCCAGATCGATGTCGGCCGAGGGCGGATAGTCGGCGCTGACGACGCCGGCCTCGCCCCGCTTGATGCGCTCCAGGGCGTCGGCGAGCTCCTCGGCCGTCAACCTCTTGTCCAGGAAGCCCACCACTCCGAAGCCCGCCCAGGTCTCGATGAGGTCGGGCGCCAGGCTCCAGCTGTAGAACACGTAGTGCTCGGCGTTCGCCTCGGCCAGCACCTGGTTGATGTCGCGGGTCTGCGCGAAGGAGTCGATGAGGGCGATGTCCACCGGCGCCACACCGGGCCGGTTGGTCGACACCTCGACCACCTGGATCCGGTCCTTCATGGGCTCGAACATGCGCGCGAGCCCCTGTACGACCACGTCATAGTCGTTCACGATCGAGATGCGAACCGGAACGCGTGACTCCATCTGCTCAACCTACGTGCGCCGGCGCCGCAGAAGCACCCGAAGGGGTGAACCGTCGTCCTGCGAGGACACCTACGGTGAAGGCACCGGAAGTGTCCGAGCATTGTCAGTCACGACACTGCGCTCCCGGCAACCAGTCACCCGAGGCCCCCATGTTGCTGACTCGATGGGATCGCAAGGTTCGATGGGATCGCAAAGCCGTGAGGCGGCGGCCCGGTGCGACCGACCGCGTGCACACCTCCACGCTCGGGGTGCGGGTGCTCGACCGCGACGACGGCGTGTGGGTGATCCTCCGGGGCGAGGCCGACATCGCCACGCTCGCAGAGCTCGAGGCCGCTCTCGCGCGCGTCGAGCTCGACGTCCCCGGGCCCGTCCACCTCGACGTCACCGAGCTGACGTTCGCCGACGTCGCCACGATCCGCAGCCTCGCCACGTTCGCGCGAGGAGCCGCACGGACCGGTCACGGCGTGCGGACGTACGGCTCCGGGCCGACACTGCGCAAGGTCGCGACCATCCTGGGGTTCGACACCGATCTCGGGATCCTCTGAAGGCAGTCCGGCAGACGGACCGTGCCACGGCGCACCGCCTCAGGACATGGCGACCGCGTGGCCGTGCGGGCGGCCCGGATCGTCGTACGCCGGCTCGGCGTCGCCGGAGCGGAGCGCCTCCAGCTGCGCGCACACCGCGACGCCGTAGAAGAACGCCACGGCGGAGGCCAACGACCACACGAGCAGGGCGACGATCCCGGCGAGCGGGCCGTAGGTGCTGCCGAACGACGAGCTGACCTGCATGTACGCCGCCAGGGCAGCGGTCGCCATCATGGTCAGCACCACCGCGGTGGCCGAGCCGAGGGCCAGCCACGAGAGCGCCGGCTGCCGACGGCGTGGCGCGTGGTCGAGCAGGACGGCGATCGCGACGACCAGCAGCACGGTGCCCACGGGCCACCGCGCCACCTGCCACGCGGTGACCTCGCCGGCGGACCAGGCGTACTCGTCGGCCATGGCACCGGCGAAGGCCCCACCCGCCACGAGCAGCAGGAAGCCCAGGCCCACGGGGAGGGCCAGCACCCCGGCCAGCATCGCCGCACGGCCGTACTTGGCCGCCGCCGGCCGGTCCCGGCGGATGCCGTAGATCCGGTTCGCCCCGCGCTCGACCTGCCCCATCGCGGCGATCATCGAGACCAGCGACAGCAGCAGGCCCAGGACGAGCGCGAGCTCGCCTGCCTCCTCGCTGGAGTCGGAACCGACCACCGCGTTGGCCAGGGCGTCACTGCCCCCCTGACCGGGTGAGACCTGCTCGATCGTCGAGGCGACGACCCGGCCGGGGCGTTGCTGGTCGAGGTCCGCAGCCAGGCCGGTCAGCGCCAGCATGAACGGGATCACCGCCAGGCACGCCTGCAGCGCGAGCGCCCGACTGTGGGTGAAGCCGTCGCCATAGCGGAACCGCACGAACGACGCCACCGCGATCCGCACGAGGCCGTGGCGCCGGGCGAGGTGCCAGGCGTCCTCGGCGTCGAGCTCGTCCCCGTCCATCTCGATGGTCACCGGGACCGTGCGTGCGGTCGTCATGTGGGGATTGAACCAGCCGGTGCGGGCCTCAGCCCTTGCCGATGCGGGCCGAGCAGGTCGGCCAGGCGCCCCAGCCCTGGTGGTTCTTGATCCGCTCGGCCACCTTGATCTGCTGGGCCCGGCTGGCGCGGTGCGGCAGCTTGGCGAAGTGTCTCCCGCCGTAGCTGCGCCACGTGGGCCGGCTGATCTGGAGACCGCCGTAGTAGCCGTTGTGCGTGTTGAGGTGCCAGCGGCCGCTGGACTCGCACTGGGCGAGCCGGTTCCAGGTCTTGCCGCTGGCGGCCTGTGCCGGGGCGTCGAGCGCCACGGCCGGGACCAGGACGGACGTCGTGAGGGCAGCAGCCGCCACGAAGGTGCGCATGCGCATGAGGTTTCCTCCCGGCGCCTGCGAGGTGAGCTGTCGGGTTCGGGCTGGAGCTGCCCGGCCACCGGCTGGTGGCTTCACCCCGAGGACCGCGAGTGCGGTCCGATGGAACCTGTGGGTCCCCCGCTCCTGCCCGTTCGTGTCGTTGCTCGCGAGCCTTCCGACCGGACAGGACTCGGCGCGTACGGAGGGCCGCCCCGCGGATGCGGGACCCGACCACGGTAGGCAACGATCGGCCCGGTCCCAAGTCCGCGCCGTCGTAGGCTCGCTGGATGAGTGCTGAGTCGTTCGTCCCCGAGGGCTTCGTCGCGCCCCGCTCGCTGGTCACCGACGCGTTCGTGCTCGAGCCGCTGGGGCCCGAGCACAACGAGGCTGACCACGCGGCTTGGACGTCGAGCATCGAGCACATCCGGGCCACGCCGGGCTACGCAGACTCCCGGTGGCCGCCGGTCGGGGGGATGTCGCTCGAGGACAACCTCCGCGACCTGCGCCGGCACGCGGCCGACTTCGCCGCCGGCACCGGGTTCACCTTCACCGTCCTCGACCCCGCCGACCGTGACGTCATCGGCTGCGTCTACCTCTACCCGTACGACGGGGACGGCGACGTCATCGTCCACACGTGGGTGCGCGCCGACCGCGCCGAGCTCGACGTCCCGCTGGCCGAGGCCGTCGCGGGCTGGCTCGCCACCGACTGGCCCTGGCGATCGCCGTACCGCCCCGGTCGCTGAGCAGCGGAGTCCTCCGGCAGAAAGTCGCGAGCGTCGAGGGGTCCCCGGGTGGCAGGGTCGTCGACATGCCCGAGCGCGGACTCTCCTTCGGCGCCGTGGCGTCAGCGTACGAGCGGTTCCGTCCCGGCTACCCCGATGCGCTCGTCGACGTGGTGCAGGACTACAGCGGCCGGAGGATCCGGACAGCGCTCGAGATCGGGGCAGGCACGGGCAAGGCGACCCGTCTCTTCGCCGCGCACGGGGTGGCGGTGACCGCGACGGAGCCCGACCCGGCCATGCTCGAGGAGCTGCGCCGGCACGTGCCGCCGAGCGTCCGCGCGGTGCGGTCGACCTTCGAGGAGTGGCCGGGCGGGCCGACCTTCGACCTGGCCTGGGCGGCCGCGTCGCTGCACTGGACCGAGCCCGCCGGCCGGTGGGAGCGCGTCGCCGGGTGGCTCGCGCCCGGCGGCGTGTTCGCCAGCTTCGGTGGCCCGGTCGGCCTGGTGGACCCGGCGGTGGAGGACGCCGTCCGCGCGGCGCGGGCTCCCTACCTCGAGAGCGACGACGTGCCGTCGCCCGACGGGACCCCGCCGGAGCAGGCGATGCAGTGGCCCGGCACCGAGCTGGAGCGCTCCCCCTGGTTCGACGACGTCCGCCAGCTCGTCCTGGAACGGCCACTCACCATGAGCGCCTCCGACTACGTCGGCTACCTGTCGACCGTGTCGGCCTACGTGCAGCTCCCCGGCGCGGACCGGCAGACCGTCCTCGACCGGATCCTGACGGCGCTGCCCACCGCGGTCGAGGTCGCCGCGGACGTCGTCGTCCACCTCGCCCGGCGCGGCACCTCGCCGTAGCCCGGGTGGTCAGCGGGCGACGTCGAGGACGAGCCGGGCGCGCTGGCCGTCCTGCTCGACCGAGCGCAGAGTCAGCCGCTCGGAGGTGATGCGCCGCGGGAGCAGCGGGGCGCCGGCGCCGAGGGTGACCGGGCACATGCCGAGGTGGATCTCGTCGAGCAGCCCGGCGTCGTCGAACTGCCCGACGAGGTCACCACCACCGACGACCCAGCTGTCGCGGCCGGTGGCGTCCATCTCCGCGTGCACGGGGCGCACGTCGCCCTCGACGAAGCGCACGTCCACGCCGCGGATCCGGGGCAGGTCGCGGTGGGTGAAGACCCAGCACGGCCGGTCGCCGTACCACTCCGTCCACCGCTCGGGGTGGTCGAGGAGCGCCTCGTGCTCGACCACCCACGTGTAGGTGGTCGCGCCCATCGCGAGGGCGCCGACCCGGCCGATGAACGCCTCCCACGACGAGTCGTCGCCGGAGGAGGGCACCTCGAAGAGCCAGTCGAGCGAGCCGGCCTCGTCAGCGATGAAGCCGTCGAGCGTGCAGGCCGTGTAGTAGAGCACCTTCCCCATGCCCCGACCCTAGGGCGGGACGCCGACGACGGGTCAGAGCAGACCGGGTCGTACGTCGGGCACCAGCGCGGTGGTGACCGGCTCGGTGAACGGCAGCACCGCGGAGCCGGGACCGGTGACGACGAGCGCGGCGCTGACGGTGGTACGGCGCGGGGTGACGCGCACCAGCGCCGTCTTCGCTGAGAGCTCGAGGGTGTCGCCGGAGCCGGCCGTGAGCTCGACCTCCTTCTCGTCGAGCCGGCGGCCGCGGGCGTCCCACGACGTGACGGTCGCGACTCCGGCGCCGGCGGCGTTCGCGAGGACGACGCTCGGCTCGCCCTCGCCGTCGGACGCGGGGACGGGCAGCGTGCCGGCGACGCCGAGCGCGGGCGCGGGCACGGCGGCAGACAGGTCGTCCTCGACGACCGAGCGCAGCGCGGCGGTGACGGGCGCGGTGGCCGTGATCCGCAGGCCCAGCGCCCCCTTCTTCACCTGCGCGCGCAGCACCGAGCTCAGCGTGACCTGGCGGGTGCTCTGCGGCGGGATCCGGACCTCGTCGATCCCCTCGGGCACGAACGCCGCCTCGTCGGTCTGGATGCGTACCTGCGCCCGCACCTCGTCGTCGCCGGGGTTGGCCAGGGTGAGCTCGTCGTCCCCGTCGCCCTCGGGCAGGCCGAGCAGCACCAGGTCCTCGGCCGGCGCGGGCAGCGACGGCAGCCAGTCCGCCGAGGCCGAGCGGGAGCCGAGGTCGGAGACCTCGTCACGCACCGAGGCGGCGAGGCGACCGCGCGAGACCACGACCTGCAGGGTCAGGTCCTGCCGGCGCGGGACCGCCGTGGCCAGGTCGATCTGCAGCACGTCGTGACCCCGCACGGTCACGCCGCGCAGGTCGGGCACGTCGGAGAGGCCGGAGGAGGAGTAGACGAACACGTCGGCGACGGCGGCCCCGCCGTCGGGGTTGGCCAGCTCGAGCGTCGAGGAGTGCTCGGCACCCGCCCCGACCCCGGTGAACCAGGTCTCCGGACGCGGCAGGGCGCACGACGCAGCCGCCAGCGGCTTCGCGGTCGACCGTACGGCGAGCAGCCCCGGCGCGAGGTCGCCCTCGGCCGACACGACGGCCGAACGGTCGTCGGTCTCCGCCGTGGTGACCTCACCCGAGGTGACCTCGAGCGTCTCGGGCTCCGCACCCGGACCACCGGACCTGACGCTGACCTCGCCGGTGGCGTCGTCGAGCGACGTGGCGACCTGCAGCGCGGCGTCCTTCGCCCCGGGCGCGGCCGGGCAGCCGAGCGCCGCCTGGGTGAGCGCGGTCTCGGTCGGGTCGTGGGTGGCGTCGGGCTGGTCGTGCGTCGGCACCAGCAGCAGCGCGCCGAGCGTGAGCAGCGGCAGCACGACGCACAGCACCGCCGTCGGGTGGATCCGGCGGGCGACGGCCGTCCGGCGACCGCTCTCGGGGGCCACGGCGCGTGCGCGCCGGCGTCCGGGCTCGCTCATGCCTCCACCTCCCGCCGTCGTCGCTGCGAGGTCGGGAAGGCCAGCACGACCACCACGAGCACCGCGAGCCCCTGCACCACGACCAGCACGGTGTGCAGCCACACCGGCGGCCCGGCGAGGGCGTCCTCGTCGACCGGCTGGTCGACCTGCCAGGCGCGGGTCGAGCGGTCCTCGGCGCTGGCCTGGGTCAGGCCCTGGGTCGCGTCGAGCGACGCGGCCACGCTGCCGGCGGCCGGCGCGGGCAGCACGACGTACTCGATGCCGTGCCCGGGGAGGTCGGCGACCACCTCGGGCGACGGCGCGGCGACCATGGCCGCGACGTCCTCGGTGAGCTGCTCGTCCTCGCCCGCGAGGGCGAGGATCTCGTCCTCGCCGAGCGTGGTGCCGTCGTCGCGGATCACGGTGTAGGTCAGGCCGTCGGCCACGTCGCCGCGCAGCACGAGGATGCCGTGCGCCTCGCCGGTCATGGCCTCCTGGACCATGTACTCCGGGATGCCGTCGTCGGTCACGTCGCGCAGGTGGCCGTGGCCGCCGATCACGAACCAGGCCAGGCCGACCGCGGGCACCGCCACCGCCGGGATCGCCACCAGCGCGGCCACCACCCGGCGCCACGAGCCGAGCCCGCCGAGCACGAACCCGTGCGTGCCGAGCACGGTCGCGACCACGAACGTGGCCTGCAGGGCGACCACCAGGAAGCCCAGCCCGGCGCCGGTGATCGCCGCGGAGACGGTCACCTCCAGCATCCCCAGGAGGACGGCGAGCAGCGCGGTGACCAGGGCCACCACCCAGCACACCAGCACCCAGATCCGCGTGCGCGAGGGCAGCAGGGCCAGCAGCGCGAGCACGACCAGCAGCAGGCCCAGCCACTCCGGAGCCCCGGAGTCGCCCATCCGGCCGAGCAGCAGCTCGCGGGCGCCGACGGTCGACATCGGCACCGCACCGGCGTCGAAGAACAGGCCCGGCCACCCGCCGCGCACGACGAGCGAGATCCACCAGGGCGCCAGCAGCACCGGCACGGTGGCCACGGCGGCGGCCGGCGGACCCCACACCGAGCGGTCGCGCATCGCCCGCGGGGCGATCACGAAGCCGGCGGCGACCAGGAGGGCGGCGAGCGACAGGCCCCACCACCAGATCACCGGCGCGAACGCCGCGCCCAGGGCGAACACCAGCGCCGAGCGCCAGGTCGCGCGCCAGCGGCGGTCGGGATCGGGGTCGGCGAACCCCAGGCCGGCGTGCGCCAGCCAGGGCAGCAGCACCGCGGAGGCGACGACGCCGAAGCGTCCCTCGCCCCACGCCCCGCTCACCACGGGCACCAGTGCGTAGGCGATCGCGCCCCACGCCAGCAGCCAGGTCGGGAAGCCGGAGGGGTGCACGAGGCGGCCCACGACGCGCAGCAGCCGCCACGCGCCCCACAGCGACAGCGGCACGGCCAGCACGAGGACGAACGACAGGGCGGCGCTGGTGCTGCCGAGCAGCACGCTCGAGAGCACCGCCATCACCACGACGTACGGCGGGGCGGGGATCGCCGTCCCCTGCGCGAGCGGGTGCCAGCCCTCGACGTGCAGCCGCCACCAGTCCGCGGCGTCGGCCGGCACGGGGGACAGCGCACCGCCCGACACCGCGCCGAAGGCGTCGCGCGCGCCGATGACCGCCAGCACGACGACGACGGTGACCATCACCGCGACCGGGTTGGTCAGGTAGCGCACCAGCCAGCCGGACTCCTCGGTCAGCAGCGCCTCGTCGTCGTCCTCCTCGCGGGGCCGCCGGGGTGCCTGACCCGACTCGGCGAGCGCGGCGGCCCGCCGGCGTTCGGCGACGTCGGCGGCCTGGTTGGTGGCCGCCGCGGCGAGGTCGCTGAGGAAGTCGAGCCCGTGGCGGTAGGGCAGCCAGCGTGGCGCCAGCAGGCGTCGCACCTCGGCCGGCGGCACCTGCAGCTGGCCCTGCCGGGTCTTGCGCGCCGAGAGGATCTCGCGCGGGCTGGAGTAGAGCGAGACCAGGGCGGCGAGCTCGTCGAGCGCCTCGCCGACCGAGCGCAGCAGCAGGAAGCCGATCATCCGCAGCAGGGTCCCGAAGCCGAGCCGGACCAGCTGGAAGGGCAGCGTGCGCGCCCGCGAGTTCACCAGGAGCGTGTAGAGCGCGGCCCGCCGCTCCTGGTAGTGCGTGTGCCGCCCCGTGAGCGGCGTACGACGCGCCCCGCGGTGGGCGGCCTCGGCGTGGAAGACGACGGCCTGCGGCACGACGATCGTCTTGTAGCCGGCGGAGGCCGCCCGCCAGCCGAAGTCGATGTCGTTGCCGAAGATCGGCAGCTGGGAGTCGAAGCCGTGCAACGCCTCCAGCGCCTCGCGCCGCACGAGCATGCCCGCGGTGTTGACCGCGAGCACCGTGCGGACCTCGTCGTGCTGGCCCTGGTCGTACTCGCCGCGCTCGAGGCCGGTCTCGCGGCGGCCGGTGCCGCTGATGGTGACACCGAGCTCGAGCAGGCGGCGCAGCGACGGCCACTCGCGCAGCTTCGGGCCGAGCACGTCGGCGTCGGGGTCCGCCGCCGCGGCAGCGAGGAGCTCGGCGAGCGCGTCGGGAGCGGGCGTGGAGTCGTCGTGGAGGATCCAGATCCAGTCGCTGTCGCCGACGTGCTCGAGGCCGAGGCGGACCGCGGCCGGGAACGACGTCGATCCGGTCGCCGTCACCACGTCGCCGAAGGCCTCGGCGAGCAGCGCTGGGCTCTCGTCCCGGCTGGTGGTGTCGACCGACACGACGCGGTCGGGCGGGCGGGTCTGGGCCTTGATCCCGTCGATCACGGTCGGCAACCAGCGGGCACCGTCATGACTGACGACGAGGGCGGCGACCGAGGGACTCACGGACGACGACACTAACGGGGTCGCCCACAGCGGCCCGACCCCGGAGGGGGACCCGGGTGACGCCCGTCTCAGTCAGCCCAGGAGACCGGACGGGCGTGCACCGGGGTGCCCGGCGCGGTCAGACCGCGCGCTTCTTCAGCTTGCGCCGCTCGCGCTCCGAGAGGCCCCCCCAGATGCCGAAGCGCTCGTCGTTCATCAGCGCGTACTCCAGGCAGTCGTCGCGGACGTCGCAGGTGAGACAGACCTTCTTCGCCTCCCTGGTCGACCCGCCCTTCTCGGGGAAGAACGCCTCGGGGTCGGTCTGGGCGCAGAGCGCACGCTCCTGCCAGCCCGCCTCCTCGGCGTCTCCGTCGATGAGAAGAAGTTCTCGCACGGCTGTCGCCTTTCGACCCGTCACGGGGCGTGGGCCCCGTGTTCCGTCGGGGCCCCATGCCCCCCAATGTTGTGTCCTTGCGATGCCGTGACCCGAGGGCCCCGGCGGAGCTGACAGACCCGAAACCCGTCGCCCTTGCTCCCACTCGGCTTGCTCCCACTCCCCGCGGATCCCGATGCTAGAGGGAATCCACGAAGAACACTGTGGGAATTACACGCTTGTCATGCACGTGAAGTCAAGCCCGGGTCTGCTATAAGCGCAACCACCCATTCGGGCTATATACCCAGGGACGGTCCGTGGTGGCCGGCCGAGGGGGCCCGGCGAAGGGCCCCCGTCGGGCACTCCGGCCGCCCCATGCGGCACCCTCGTGGCATGCGTGCGATCACGGTGCTGTCCGGCGGGATGGGCGGCGCGAAGTTTCTCCAGGGCGTCCTCCACGGCATCCGCCACGGGCTGCTGCCCGGTGTCGCGGAGGACGCCGTGGTCACCGTCGTGGCCAACACCGCCGACGACCTCTGGGCCCACGGCCTCAAGATCTGCCCCGACCTCGACACGGTCATGTACACCCTCGGGGACGGCATCGACCCCGGGCGCGGGTGGGGACGTCGCGACGAGACGTGGAGCGCGAAGGAGGAGCTCGCGGCGTACGGCGTGGAGCCGACGTGGTTCGGCCTCGGCGACCGCGACATCGCCACGCACCTGGTCCGCACCCAGATGCTCGACGCCGGCTACCCGCTCTCCGCGGTGACCGAGGCTCTCTGCCGGCGCTGGCTCGTGCCCGTGCTCGGCGACGCCGTCCGGCTGCTGCCGATGACCGACGACCGCGTCGAGACGCACGTCGCCATCGCCGACCCCGACAGCCCCAGCGGCCGTCGCGTCGTGCACTTCCAGGAGTACTGGGTGCGCCTGCGCGCCGAGGTGCCCGCCGAGGCCCTCCTCTTCGTGGGGCTCGACGAGGCCACGCCCGGCCCGGGCGTGATCGACGCGATCACCGACGCGGACCTCGTCGTGCTCCCGCCGTCCAACCCGGTCGTCTCGATCGGCACGATCGTCGGCGTCCCCCGGGTGCGCGAGGCCCTCCGGGCGACCCGCGCGCCCGTCGTCGGCCTCTCCCCCATCGTCGGCGGCAGCCACGTGCGGGGGATGGCCGAGCAGCTGCTGACCACGATCGGCGTCGAGGTCAGCGCCGCGGCGGTCGGGCTGCACCACGGCAGCCGGGCGGACGACGGCATCCTCGACGGCTGGCTCGTCGACGAGCGCGACGCCGACCAGGTCGAGCGGGTGCGGGCCGGGGGCCTCGCCTGCGCCGCGGTCCCGCTGATGATGACCGACCCCGGCGCGACGGCTGCGATGGCCGCTGCGGCGATCCGCCTGGTGGCCACGTGACCGGCCCCGCCCTCACGGCCGTCGCGCCCGAGGGCGTCCCCGAGGTGCGTGCCGGCGACGACCTCGCCGCGCTGCTGCTCGACCGGGTCGACCTCGAGGACGGCGACGTCGTGCTCGTGACCAGCAAGGTCGTCGCCAAGGCCGAGGGCCGCGTCGTCCCCGGCACGCGCGAGGACGCGCTCGACGGCGAGACCGACCGCCTGGTCGCGCGCCGCGGCCCCACCAGGATCGTGCGCACGCACCACGGCCTCACCCTGGCCGCCGCGGGCATCGACGCCTCCAACGTGGAGCAGGGCCACGTCGTCCTGCTCCCCCGCGACCCCGACGCCTCCGCCGCGCGCCTGCGGCAGGCGATCCACGAGCGCACCGGGCGCAGCGTCGCCGTGCTCGTCACCGACACGGCGGGGCGCGCGTGGCGGCAGGGCCAGACCGACATCGCGGTCGGCTCCTCCGGCCTCCGGGTCCTCGACGACCACGCCGGCCGCCACGACGCACACGGCAACGAGCTGCTGGTCACCGCGCCGGCGGTCGCCGACGAGCTCGCCTGCGTGGCCGAGCTGGTCGCCGGCAAGCTGGGCGGACGTCCCTTCGTCATCGTCCGCGGCCGCGCCGACCTGGTGCTCGGCCCCGACGACGACGGCCCCGGGGCGCGGGCGCTGGTGCGCCCCGAGGCGGAGGACATGTTCGGGCTCGGTGCGCGCGAAGCCGTCGTGCGCGCCCTGACCGGCGGGAGCGACGCGGCGCGCGGCTTCGGACGCCCGGCGCCGGCCGCCGACCTCGCCGCCGCCCTGACCGAGGTGCTCGGCCCGAGCGGCGTGGCGGTCGTCGCGGACGACCACGTCACCTGTCCCCGCGACCGCACGGACGCCGTGGCCGCGCTGGCCCGCGCCCACGGCTGGCTGGTCGAGACGGGGACGGGCGGTCCGGACCGGCAAACCGGCACAGATGCCTCGCTGCGACCGGGCAGTCCGTAGACTCTGCCCGCGGGTGCCCCCGGCGCCCCTTCCGATTCCCTGCCGCACACCGAGGAACCGCGACCCGTGGCCAAGCCCGCCAAGAACGACCGCCAGAAGGTCATCGACGACATCCGCAGCAAGCAGAAGGGTGCCGAGCGCAATCGTGGCCTGGCCATCGTCGGCGTCTGCGTCGTCGTCGCCGTCCTGATCCTCGCCTACCCGCTGTACGGCATCATCAAGGACAAGAAGCAGCAGTCGGAGTTCGAGTCGATGAACCTCGACTCCATCGGTGCCCCGGCCTCGGTCTGCCAGGACGTCACCACCAAGCCCGCCACCGGCAACCAGCAGCACGTCGAGCCCGGCACGCCGATCCCCTACGAGGACGCCCCGCCGGCGTTCGGCACGCACTACAACATGTGGGACACCATCGAGCGGAAGATGTACACCGCCGAGGACCGTCCCGACCTGGGCGAGCTCGTGCACAACCTCGAGCACGGCTTCACGATCCTCTGGTACGACGAGACGATCGCCAAGGACGACAAGGCGATGAACGAGCTCGAGGGCATCGCGGCGAAGTTCGACACCGACGACGACAACTACCGCAACAAGTTCAAGATCGTGCCGTGGACGTCCGAGGACGAGAACGGCGCCTCGTTCCCCGACGGCCAGCACATCGCCCTGACCCACTGGTCGGTCGGCGGCGACGCCTCCGACACCTCCAAGCAGGTCGGCGTGTGGCAGTACTGCTCGGCCGTCAGCGGCGCGGCCGTGTACGACTTCGTGCAGGAGTACCCCTACACGGACTCGCCGGAGCCCAACGCGATCTGACGGCGTCCCCCAGGGGCGGCCCGGAGCGGGGGGTCAGGCCAGGTCGTCGCGACCCTCGTCGCGCAGGCGCGCCACGGCGTGCTTGACGTCCTGCGCGCGTGAGCGCGTGGTCACGAGGAGCACGTCACCGGTGTCGACGACCACGACGTCGTCGAGCCCGATCACGTGCACGCGGCGGCCCGACGCGGCCACGACCAGCCCCGAGCTGTCGCTGCCCCGCACCAGCCCCTCGTCGCCGAGCACCACCAGCCGGCCGTCGTCCGCCGCCAGCGACGAGGCGAGCGAGTCGAAGTCGCCGATGTCGTCCCAGCCGAACGACGCAGGTACGACGGCCACCCGGCCGGCGTCCGCGGCGGGCTCGGCGACCGCGTGGTCGAGGGCGATGCGCGGCAGCGAGGGCCACAGCTCCTCGAGGCGGCCCGGGTCGGCGGCGATCTCGCGCAGCCGGGCCGCGAAGTCGGCGTGCCAGGTGCCGAGGAGGTCGAGCAGCACCCGCGGCCGGACCACGAACATGCCCGCGTTCCAGCGGTAGCGGCCCGACGAGACGTACTGCTCGGCCACGTCGACCGAGGGCTTCTCGACGAAGGCGTCGACGGCCAGGGCGCCGGGGTGGCCGGCGAGCTCCGCCCCGAGCTCGATGTAGCCGAAGCCGGTCGCGGGGTGGGTCGGCGCGATCCCGAGCGTGACCAGCCAGTCGTCGCGGGCGACCTGCTCCGCGACCCGCACGGTCGCGCGGAAGGCCTCGGCGTCGCCGATCACGTGGTCGGCCGCGAACGAGCCCATCACGGCGTCGGGGTCGCGGCGCTCGAGCAGCGCGGCGGCGAGGCCGATGGCGGCCATCGAGTCGCGCGGCGACGGCTCCGCGACCACCGCCTCGTCGGGCAGCCCCGCGAGCTGGCGTCGTACGGCGTCGAGGTGCAGCGCCCCGGTGACGACGACGATCCGGTCGTCGACGAGCGGCGCGAGCCGGTCGACGGTGCCCTGGAGCAGCGAGCGGCCGGAGCCGGTGAGGTCGTGGAGGAACTTCGGCGACGACGACCGCGACAGCGGCCACAGCCGGGTGCCTGCACCGCCGGCAGGCACGACGGCCCAGAACCGCTCGAGGGAAGGCATGGGGAGAAGGGTAGGGCCAGCCCGTCCCGGGCGCGTCACCCTAGTGTGGGGTCCGATGACCACCTTCCCCACGCTGCTGGCCCGCCTCCTGCGCGCCGACGCCGCCCGACCGCTGATCACCTTCTACGACTTCGCCACCGGCGAGCGCACGGAGCTGTCCGTGACGACCTGGGCCAACTGGGTGGCCAAGACCGGGTCGCTGCTCGTCGAGGAGCTCGACCTCGAGCGGGGCGACCGGCTGCGCGTGGACCTGCCGACCCACTGGCTGGGCCCGGTCTTCCTGGGCGCGGCCTGGTCGGCCGGACTCGTGGTCGTGCTCGAGGGCGACGACCCCGGTGACGCCGTGGCCTGCGGCCCCGACGGGCTGGCGCGGTGGACCGGCGCCGGGGTGCCGGTGGTGGCCAGCGCCCTGCTGCCGCTCGGCGTCCGCTTCCCCGAGCCGCTGCCCGGGGGCGTGCACGACTTCGGCGTCGAGGTCTGGTCGCAGCCCGACTCCTTCGTGGCGTGGGACCCGCCCACGCCCGAGGACGACGCCGTGCCGGGCACCACCCAGGCCGAGCTGTGGGCCGCGGCCGCCGCCGGGAGCTTGCTCACCGACGGCGACCGCGTCCTCACCGAGGAGAACCCGGCTTCCCCGTCCGGGCTGTCCTCCTTCACCGAGCCGCTCGTCCGAAGCGGGTCGGTGGTCCTCGTCGCACACGCGGGGCCCGAGCAGCTCGACGCGACGTACGCCGCCGAGCGCGCCACCGTGCGCGTGCCGTGACTTGGCGGGTCACCCCACCAGGTCGTAGCGGTCCATGCCCCCTCCCAGGAAGCGCGGCGCCCCGAAGCCCTTCGGCGTCGAGCGCAGCGCGTAGAGGTCACCGGCACGGGTGCGCACCAGCAGGTCGGAGCGTCCGGCCCCGGTGAGGTCGCTGACGCCGACCATCCAGTCGTAGCGCCGGACGTCGCCGGAGACGGCGTGCGAGGTCATCAGGCCGCCCGGGCCGTTGCCGCGGAAGTACACGAGCTGGTCGCCCCGCCGGAACAGCGAGTCGGGCGCGCCGTCCTTGTCCCAGCGGCCGAGGCCGACCTGGCGCCCCGCCTCGATCGGGCTGTGGGCGACGTACCCCGCGCCCATCTCGCGCAGGCCGCGGCCGGGGTAGATCCTCATGGAGCCACCGCTCGGCTGGCCCATCAGGTCGGGGAAGCCGTCGCCGGTCATGTCACCGACCGCCGCGAGCAGGCGCACCTTCCCGAAGCCCTCGCCGATCTTGACGCCGTCGGAGAAGCCGCCGCGGCCGTCGCCGAGCCGGACGAACAGGGTGCCGTCGCTGGCCCGCCGGGTGACGATGTCGTTGTGGCCGTCGCGGTCCCAGTCGCCGACGTTGAGGAGGCGGTCCGCACCCGAGACGTCGAGGCCCGTGGCGATCGGGGTGCCCAGGTCGCGGTGACCGTTGTTCTGGAAGGTGAGCAGGTCGTCGCCGCGGCGGGCGACCACGTCGGCCGCGCCGGTGCCCATCACGTTGCCGACGCCGAAGAGGCGGCCGCCGGTCGCGAGCCGGTCGTAGGGGCCGTGCCGACGGGTGAAGGTGCCGTCCCCGCGCCCGCCGAGCACGTACGCCGCGCCGCCGCGCACGCGGACCAGGAGGTCGGCGTTGCCGTCGCGGGTGTAGTCGGCCAGGCCGGTGATGCTGTCGTAGCGCCCCCACCCGTCACCGGCCACCGCCACGGGGTCCCCGAGGTTCCGGGTGCCCGTGCCGGGCAGCAGCCACAGGTGACCGGACCGGTCGCGCGCGACGAGGTCGGCGTTGCCGTCGCCGTCGAGGTCGCCGGCACCCGCGAGCAGGTCGTAGGAGCTGAGGTCCACGTCCGTGGCGCGCCGGGTCAGGCTGCCGTTGCCGCCGCCGAGGTAGACGTTGGCGAGGCCCGACTCCTTGTTGCGGGCCACGAGGTCGTTGTCGCCGTCGCCGTCGAGGTCGCCGGCGGCCGTGACCAGGTCGCGTCCGGCCAGGGCGTCGGTGGCCCGGATGCCGGTCCCGAACCCGGTGTCGCTGCCGGGGCGGACCACCGCGCGGCCGGTCTCGGCGTTGCGCGAGACGAGGTCGCCGATGCCGTCACCGGTGAGGTCGGGGGAGCCGATCACGAGGTCGCGGCCCAGCCAGACGTCCGGGGTGACCCTCGTCTTGTCGAAGCCGAGCAGACCGCCGGTCGGGATGATGAAGGCCTTGCCGTCGCCGGCCCGCCGTACGACCAGGTCGGGGTAGGGAGCCGCGGCGATGTCGGACTGCAGGTCACGGCCCGCCCAGCTGCGCTGGGCGGCCTCGGCGTACTCACGGATCGTCGGGAGCTCGGCGTAGAGGTGCCGCCCGGGACACGCCGTCGACGCAGCGTCGCGGTGGCCGTTGATCGCCTGGAAGTGGGTGCTGCCCACGAGCTGGTCGGTGGACCCGGCGTCGACACCGTGCAGCGAGAGCTTCCAGGCGAAGAGGCTGCCGTAGGCCTGCAGCATCACGTCGCGCGGCCGGGTGGTCTCGAAGTTGCCGATGGCCGACATCGCGAAGGAGTACTCGTTGTAGTACAGCGTGTGCGCGCCGACGACGGGGCGGTCGACGCCGCCGTAGCGGCCCTCCCAGACACGGCCGAACTTGTCGACGAGGAAGTTGTAGCCGATGTCGCTCCAGCCCCGCGACTGCACGTGGTAGGCGTAGATGCTGCGGATGATCCCCGGCACCTCGCGGCGGGTGTAGTCGTTGGCGTTCACCGTGTGGTGGACGAAGCCGGCGTGCACCTCGTAGTAGTGCAGCGAGCTGCGATCGCGCAGCCGCTCGTTGGCGCCCCACTGCGCGCGGGAGTAGATGGTCGGCTCGGGGGTGACCCGCGTCTTCGCGCTCGTGGTGGCGCGCTGCGCGGTGGTCGCCGCCGTGGTCGAGGAGCCGGTGTTCGCCACGACACCGTCGGAGGTGGCCTGGAAGGCCGCCGGCGCCTTCTCGGTCGCCTCGGGGTGGCCGGGGTCCACCACGGCCAGGGACATGCCGGCCGGCTGGGTCGCGGTGCTGGTCGAGCGGACCTGCACCCGGTCGACCTTGCCGACGAGCAGGATGTCGGTCCCGGGGCGGGCGTGGCGGGCCTCGGCGGTGCCCGGGTCGGGCGCGTGCTCGGGGTCGTAGGGGATGTCGATCCACGACGACCAGGTGCCGTCGGTCAGCAGGCGCGCGGAGAAGGCGAGGTCGGCGCCGGGCGGGGTGGCGCCCCGGTCCCAGGTGATGCCCACCGAGCCGTAGCCCTGCACCCGCTCGGGGCGGCTGACGAGCACGGTGCCGGCGTTGGCGACCCTGCGCGTCACCACCCCGAGCGGGGCACGGGACGGCGAGGACTCCCCCGCCGTCGAGGTCCGGCGGCCGGTCGCCGCAGTCAACGGGTACTCGTCGACCTGGGCTTCGACGGGACCCGCGGGCAGCACCGACGAGCGGTGCTCCTCGCGGGCGTACGCCGAGAGTGCGACGACCGGCGCCTGGCGGCCCGGGTCAGCGCCGGCAGGCGCGTCCCGGACCACGTCGAGGGAGACCACCGCGGCCGCCGGTGTGAGGACGGCACACACCACCGCGAGAGCCAGGAGCTGCTGGCAGGTGGTGACGAAACGGGCCTGGCTCGGACGCATGGGGGGCTACTCCAGTGTGCGGCGGGAAGTTCACACGAGTAGCAAGTTTCACACCAGTCACACGGGTGACCGCAAGGGAACTGAGTAACTACACGACTGTAATTTCCAGTCGACACGCCGCGAAGGACCCGGTTCGTCGGTCCACGGGCCCGGGTGGTCCAGACCGTGCGGCGCCCGTCCCCGGGAGGCTCAGATGTCGGCGCCGAGCTCGTCGTCGGCCTGCAGCTCCTCGTCGCCCTCGTCACCGTCGTACTTGAGGTACCGGATGCCCTCGGGGACGGGACCGTCGTACCCCAGGCGCCCGTCCTCGAGCACGAGGACGCGGTCGCACATCTTCCTCACGGAGCCCGGGGAGTGACTCACGTAGAGCAGAGTCCGGCCGCTGTCGCGGACCTCCTGCATCTTGGCCATGCACTTGCGCTTGAACGGCTTGTCACCGACGGCGAGCACCTCGTCAGCCAGGAAGATGTCGCTGTCGACGTGGATCGCCACCGCGAAGCCGAGCCGGGCGAACATGCCTGAGCTGTAGTGGCCGACCGGGCTGTCGAGGTGCTTGCCGATGTCGGCGAAGTCGACGATCTCGTCGAACTTGGCCCGCGTCTCGGCCTCGGTCAGCCCGAGCACGGCAGCGTTGAGGAAGACGTTGTCGCGGCCGCTCAGCTGCGGGTGGAAGCCCGCGCCGGTGGCGATCAGCCCGGCGATCCGGCCCCGGGTGAGCACCTCCCCCGCGTCGGGCCGCATGATGCCGTTGATCAGCTTCAGCAGCGTGCTCTTGCCCGAGCCGTTCAGGCCCATCAGGCCGATGGACTCGCCCTGCTGGATGGTGAACGACACGTCGTTCACGGCCAGGAACGTGTCGCTGAGGTCCTGACGACGCACGCTCGCGAGCGCCATCTGCTTCAGGGTTCGGTGGTACCGCAACGTGAACCGCTTGGACACGTTGCGACAGACGATTGACTCGGTCATGCCTAGAGACGCTCCGGAACTCTGCCCTCGAGGCGGGTGAAGACCTTCTGCCCGATCACGAGGAGCACCAGGCCGGTCGCCAGCGCGGCCAGGCCGCGCTCGAGGAGGTGGTCGGGCATCTCGGTGGCGTTGGAGAGGTCGGGGTGCTCGGTCGTGCCGATCCAGAAGGCACGCTGGATCAGCAGGACGGCGATCGTGAGCGGGTTGTAGAGGATGAGCTGCGCACCGACGGTGCCCAGCCGATCGTCGGCCATCGAGTAGGACCAGATCATCGGGACGCCGAAGCGCACGAGGTTGGTCATGATGCTCAGGGCGTTGCTGATGTCACGCAGGAACACGTTCGCGCAGCTGAGCGTGAGCGCGATCGCGATGCCGAGCGTCATCGCGATCAGCAGGGCGATCACGAACCCGACCATTCCGGCTGGATCGGGTATCCACCCCAACCAGGCGCAGGCGACCGTCAGGATGACCAGCTGCGGCCCGACGTGGAACGCCGACACCAGCATCGAGGCAACGGGGAACATCTCCCGCGGCACGGCCATCTTCTGCACCAGCGACTTGTTCTTCACGATCGAGCGCGTGCCGGCGTTCATCGTCTCGTTGAAGAAGTGGACGACGATCAGCCCGCAGAAGATGTGGACCGCGAACTGCTCGACCTCCTTGTGCAGGTTGAGGATCTTGCCGATCACGAACCAGTAGATGAGGAACTGCGAGAGCGGGTTGACGTAGGACCAGATCAGGCCCAGCACCGTGCCCTGGTAGCGCGCCATGATCTCGCGGCGCACGAGCAGGGTGAGGAGGTAGCGCCGGCGGAAGACCTCGAGCAGGCCGCTGGTGGCGGACGGTGAGGTGAGCGGGAGGTGCGCGACGTCGTACGCCGCCCGCTGCTCACTCATCGCGGTCCAGCCACGGGCCGAAGGTCTTCTCCCACTCCTCCGGCGAGGTGATCTCGTCGAGGGCCGCGCGGTACTGCCGGGCGAGGTCGTCCCACTCGGCCGCGAGCCGACGGTGGATCGCGACGGTCCGCTTGAGCAGGTCCGCGAACTTCTCGCGGTCGCGGCGGTACATCGCGGCGGCCGTGCCGTCGGGCATGGTGACGATCGCGGAGTCGTAGCGTGCGATCTTGTGCCACTTGGCGTCCTGGGCCATGATCTCGGCCTCCGGGTGCACCTGGGCGAGGTCGCGCGGCTTGCGCAGCTGGCGCAGCGGCTGGAGCAGCGCCTGCACGGTGGCCTGACGGCCCGAGATCACGGGCGAGGCCTCTTTGCCCTTGCGGGGCAGCTTGTGCCGCTTGACCTCGGGGAAGGCCGCCGCCGGGTCGGAGGCGAGCGTGGCGTCGTCGAAGCCCTTCACCATCTCGCGGATCTCGGGCAGCGTGGTCGGCAGCAGGGCGTGCAGCCCGTGCGGACCGGCGAGGACGTCCTCGAGCGCCTTGTGCCTCAGCTCGACGGTGGAGTACTGCATCGAGACCAGGTGCTTGACCTGGTGGTTGAAGCTCTCGCGGATCAGGCGCCCGCCGCGGGGGTACTGCGAGTGCAGCAGCGCCGCGATGAACCGGTTGCGCTGGTGGAAGTAGGACTGCCAGTCGAGCGCGTCGTTCTTGTCGGTCCACGGCACGTGCCAGACCGCGGCACCCGGGAAGGTGACGGTCGGGTAGCCGGCCTCCTTGGCCCGCAGGCCGTACTCGGAGTCGTCCCACTTGATGAAGAGCGGGAGCGAGAGCCCGATGTCGGCGATCACCTCGCGCGGGATCAGGCACATGAACCAGCCGTTGTAGTCCACGTCGATGCGGGCGTGCAGCCAGCGGGTGGAGCGGATGTTGCGCGCGCCGAGGTCCCAGCCGGGGAAGACGCCGGGGGCCGAGCCCCACCAGAAGGTGTACGGCGCGACCCGCTCGCCCCAGCTGTGGAGCTGGGTCTTGTGGAAGAGGCTGAACATGTGGCCGCCGACGATCGTCGTCTTGCGGCACAGGTCGCCGAAGGTGACCGCCCGGATGATGCCCTCGGTCTCGATCTCCACGTCGTCGTCGAGCATCATCACGTAGCGCGAGCTGGACTTGAGGCCCTCGTACTGCGCCCGGGCGAAGCCGCCCGAGCCGCCGATGTTGCCCTGCTCGATGATGCGCAGCTTCTCACCGAGCGCCTTCTCGGCCGCGGGGAAGAACTCCGAGTCGACGACCTTGTCCTTGCCCTGCTCCATCACGACGACCTCGTCGAGGTAGCCGTCCAGCATCAGCGAGTCGCCGAGCTGGGAGAGCAGCTTGGCGCAGAAGTCGGGGCGGTTCATGGTGGTGATGCCGATGGTCACCGTGCCGTGGTCGGCGCGGTCGGCGGGCACCTCGGCGGACCACTCGGCCGTCTCGACCACGCAGTCGTCGTCGGCGGCGACGACGTCGTACCAGTACCAGCCGCCGTCCACGAAGGGCTTGAGCGTCAGGTCGAAGGAGTACTCACCGGAGGCCCCCTCGTTGGTGGCGCTGTCGACCCGCTGCGAGCGGCCGTTGGCCAGCGAGCGGTAGACGGTCACGGTGGCGCCGGCGCCGCGCAGGCGTACCGTCAGCCGGACCTCGTCGACGATCGTCCAGCGGCGCCAGTACGACGCCGGGAACGCGTTGAAGTAGGTGCCGAACGACAGCTTGTCGCCCATCTTGAGGCGGTACGCCGTGCGCGACTCGATCTGGTCGGGGTGCACCTGGGTGCCGGTGCCGACGGCCTGCCGCATCGCGACGGCGTTGAGCTCCTGCGCCTGGCGGTTGTGGCCGATCTCGTACTTGTCGGCGTCGAGGACGGCCGGGTCCGGGTCGACGTAGAGGCGGATCACGTCGGTGTCGCGGCCGCGCGGCATGATCTGCCGCTGCAGCAGGCGACGGACGGTGCCGGGCGTGCTCGTGCTCTCGGGGTCCGCGTGGGTCTGGGTGTGGGTGACGCTCACTCGTCGACTCCTCCGCTGGTCAGCTCGGCGCCCTCGGCGAAGTGCGGGCGGAGCACGTTGTCGTACATCGACAGCGCGGAACCGATCGCCATGTGCATGTCGAGGTACTTGTAGGTGCCGAGGCGACCGCCGAAGAGCACCATCGGCTCCTTCTTGGCCAGCTCGCGGTAGCGCAGGAGCTTCTCGCGGTCCTCGGCGGTGTTGATCGGGTAGTACGGCTCGTCGCCGATCTCGGCGGCCCGGGAGTACTCCCGCACGATCACGGTCTTGCCCTTCGCGTCGGCGTACTCGCGCTCGGGGTGGAAGTGCTTGAACTCGTGGATCCGGGTGTAGGGGACCTCGCGGTCGTTGTAGTTCATCACCGAGGTGCCCTGGAAGTCGTCGACGGCCATGACCTCGGGCTCGAGGTCGACGGTGCGCCACGACAGGCGGCCCTCGGAGTTGCCGAAGTACTCGTCGACCGGACCCGTGTAGACGATCGGGACCTTGCCCTTGAACTCGTCGGCGACGTCGAAGAAGTCGGTCTCGAGGCGGACCTCGATGTTGGGGTGGTCGGCCATCCGCTCCAGCCACGCGGTGTAGCCGTCGGTCGGCAGGCCCTCGTACTTGTCGTTGAAGTAGCGGTTGTTGAACGTGTAGCGGACCGGCAGCCGGGTGATGATGTCGGCGCTCAGCTCGGTCGGGTCGGTCTGCCACTGCTTGGCGGTGTAGCCCTTGACGAACGCCTCGTAGAGCGGGCGCCCGATCAGGCTGATCGCCTTCTCCTCGAGGTTGGTGGCGTCCTCGGTGGCGATCTCGCTGGCCTGCTCCGCGATCAGCGCGCGCGCCTCGTCGGGCGTGTGGCTCTTGCCGAAGAACTGGTTGATCAGCCCGAGGTTCATCGGGAAGGAGTAGACCTGCCCCTGGTAGCGGGCGAAGACGCGGTGCTGGTAGTTGGTGAACGTCGTGAACCGGTTGACGTACTCCCACACCCGCTCGTTGGAGGTGTGGAAGAGGTGCGCCCCGTAGACGTGCACCTCGATGCCGGTCTCCGGCTCCGCCTCGCTGTACGCGTTGCCGCCGAGGTGGTGGCGACGCTCGAGCACCAGGACCTTGAGGCCGAGATCGGTCGCACAGCGCTCGGCGATGGTCAGCCCGAAGAAGCCGGATCCGACGACGACGAGGTCAGGGAGGCCGGACTGCGCGCGGTCGGTCACGGGGGCGGGGGCGGTCAAGACATCTACTCCTCGGCGGTTGCGGCAGTTGGTCAGTCTACGGTCGTGGGCGGGAGACTCCGCATTCCCCGCGCGGCGCGCATGGCCCGGATCACATTGGACGCCTCGGCACGTCCGCCGCGCACCGGGCTGAGCAGCACGACGACCGCGGTGATCAGCCACGGCTTGAGGCGGACCAGCACGTTCTCGCCGTACCGGAGGTGGACGACGAAGAGGTTCCGGTACATGTAGAACCCCTTCCACGTGTCGAGGGCGTGCTGCTGGCTGAAGTCGAGCTGGCGCACCAGCACCGCGTCGCGTACGCCGAGGATCCGGAAGCCGGCCCGCCGTGCGCGCAGGGCGAAGTCGACGTCGTCGTAGAAGATGAAGTACGACGGGTCGGGCATGCCGATCGTGTCGACTACCCGGCGCCGCACCATGAAGCCCTCGAAGGCGACGTTCTCGAGCTCGACCGTCGGCGGCATGGCCGACCGCTCGCCGTACGTGGTCTCGACCATCGCGGTCTTCGGCTTGATCGCGAACGGGCTGGAGAGGTCGAAGCGCAGCGCCGCCTTCTCCACGAGGTGACCGTTCCGGTCCTCGCGGACCGCCATCAGGCAGTCCCCGTCGTACGACATCAGGACCGCGAGGCAGTCGGGCGCTGGCACCACGTCGTCGTCCATCAGCCACACCCGGTCGAACCCCTGGGCGTGGGCGGTCTTCATGCCGAGGTGGAAGCCGCCGGCCCCGCCGAGGTTGTCCTCGCTGCGCAGCACCTGGAGGCCGGGGAGGTCGTGGAAGGCGAGCACGTCGGAGGTGTGGTCGCCACTGGCGTTGTCGACGACGATGACCGCGTCGGGGGCGTGGGTCTGCGCGCGCAGGCCGTCGAGCATGTGCAGGAGCAGGTCGGCGCGGTTGTGGGTGACGACGACGACCGCGACGGTCTCGGGCGCGGTGCTCACCGGAGGAACCTCTCGTGACCCGTGAAGTCACCGCGCAGCCCGGCCCGCATCGCCTCGAGGCTGAGCCGCAGGCGGGCGGGGTCGCGGCGGGTGAAGGTGTAGAACCACACGGTCTTGGCGACGAACGCGAGGGCGTGCGGCCACCCGCGGTAGTCACGCAGGTTGAGCAGGTTGTTGCGGGCCATGCAGTAGTGCTTGAGGTCGCTCGGGCTGTGGTTGTAGGTCGTGCGGCCGAACATCATCGGCGTCCCGAGGTCGCCGACGCTGGGGTGGCGGACGGCGGTGTCGACGACGGTCGCGACCCGGCCGCCGGCGCGCTCGGCGCGCAGGCGGTACTCGTGGTCGTCGCCCCAGATGAAGAACTCCTCACGCGGCAGCCCGATCCGCTCCACCAGCGCGCGGGTGACCAGCACGCCGTTGAACGGGATGACGACGTCGCGGATCACGCCGCCGGTGGCCGCGGCGCGGACGTCGCGCATGTCGTGGACGACGCGGGTGCCGCCGGGCAGGCGGATCGGGAACACCAGCCGGGCGGCGTCGGCCTCGTCGACCACGACCGGGCCCCAGAAGTCGAAGTCGTGCAGCAGGAGCGCGCCGAGGCAGCCGGCGTCGGGCAACCCGTCGTCGTCCATCAGCCACACCAGGTCGGCACCGCGCTCGACGGCCACGCGCAGCCCCTCGTGGAACCCGCCCGCGCCACCCCGGTTGCGGTCGAGCTGCACGGGCACGAGCACCGGCCCGTCCGGTTCCTGCGCCGCCCGGGCAGCCAGCCACGCCCCGGTCCCGTCGGTCGAGGCGTTGTCGACGACGACCACCTCGGCCAGCAGCGGCTCCTCGTGCAGCCGCGCCACCAGCCTCTCGAGCAGGGCCAGCCGGTTGAAGGTGACGACCACCGCGACGATCCGTCGTCCGTCGCCGTCGCCCACCACGGCTGACACCCTACGATCACCCGCCGAGGTGGCAGTCAGCAGGCGGAGCCGAGGTCGTCGGAGGAGTTGGCCGCGTAGCCGGTGGACAGGGAGCCGATGGAGCCGCCGGTGGTCGTCTGGGGGGCGCGGTGCTTCTTCTTGCCGTCGCCGGAGCCGGCAGCGGGCTCGCCGCTGCGCGAGCGCTCCAGGGCGTCGACGATCGTGGACTGGATCAGCGGGATGTCGGGGTGCGCGGTGTCGATGAGCGGCGGCACCAGCGAGACGGTGGAGACCTTCTGGCTGCGCGCCTTGAGCGCGAGGTCGATGAAGTTGCCGACGTCGGCCGCCGGGATGTTCGTGGAGACCATGTCGGAACTGGCGCTCGCGATGGCCTCGAAGTTCTTCAGGGCGACCTGCGGGCTGATCTGGTGCAGCATCGCGTTCATCACGCACTTCTGGCGGGCCATGCGGGAGTAGTCGTCGGAGTCCTCGCGGGTGCGGGCGTACCAGAGGGTGTCGTAGCCGTCGAGGTGCCGCACGCCGGGCTGGATGTAGCCCTTGACGTTCTCGCCGATGCCACCGACCGCGATCGGCTGGCGCACGTTGAGCGTCACGCCGCCGACGGCGTCCACGAGGTCCTTGAACCCCTCGAGGTTCACCATCGCCCAGTAGTTGATCTTCAGGCCCGTGATGCCCTCGACCGCCATGATCGTGGCGTCGATGCCGGGATTGTCAGAGTGGGGGAAGAGCTGCGGGTTGTCCCCGGCCCAGGTGCTCACGGCGTTGAGGTAGCAGCCGTCGCAGTCGAAGCCGTGGGGGAACTGCTGGTGCATGACCGACCCCTTGCGGAACGGGACGTCGGCCATGTTGCGCGGCAGCCCGATCAGCACGGTCCTGCCCGTCTCCTCGTCGATGCTGGCGACCGTCATGGAGTCGGTGCGGAGCCCCACGCGCCCGGCACCGGAGTCGCCGCCGACCAGCAGCACGTTGTAGCGGCCGTCGGTGGGGCTGCTCGTGGCGCCGTCGCCGAACATCGCCAGCGTGAAGTCGCGCTGGACGGCGACCAGGTGGGCGCCGAAGAGCAGCACGCCGGCCACGGTGAGGCTGAGCACGCCGTTCACGCCGACCACCGCACGGCGGTGGTTGATGCTCAGGCTCAGCGGCTGGCCCAGCCGCCAGGCGTCCATGAAGAGCATGGCCCAGCCCACGGCGAGGGCCATCAGCAGCAGACGCAGCGCGGCCAGGGCCAGCGGGTCGAAGGCGAACCAGAAGACGAACCCGTGCCACAGCAGGCCGGCGACCGCCGACCCGACGGCGACGACGAGCACGGTGAACCAGACGTAGAGCGCGATCAGGCCGACCCGCCGGTTGCCGGCCACCACCTGGGCCGAGCCGGGCAGGACGAGCGTCATCAGCATCAGCGCCACCGCCCGGCGGAAGCGCACGCGCGCGGCGCGGTCACCGGCGCTGCGGCCGTGCCGCGGGCCGGGGGTAGGGGCGGGCAGCCCAGTCGCCATGGGCGGGGCCTCTCTGCTGGGCACAGCCGCTCGGGGCGGCTGCGGGGGAAGAGCAGTGCCCCGCAAGTATCACCAGTCACACCCGTCACACGCGGGAGCGACGCGCCCGCACCCGGCGACCATTTCTCCCTCCTCGCGTCGCCATCTCTCCCACCTCGCGTCGCCATTCCTCCCACCTCGGCGGGCCGGCGCCGCCACCTCGGCGGGCGGGGGGTCAGCGCCAGACGGAGGCGATGGAGCGGCGGTAGCCGCGGCCGAGCACGCCGCTGAGCACGGTCAGGACCGGCCGGGGGATGGTGTCGGCGAGGAACTGCTGGGCCTCGGGCGAGCCGCCGTCGCGCAGCCACGCGAAGTACCAGCCCGCCTCGACCGGCGGCATCGTGCGCAGCTGCTTCTCCACGGCCTTCCAGCCGTCGGAGCCGAGGTAGGGCGCGATCGCCGGCTCGAGCTCGGCCTCCTCGTGGGCGAGGTGGCGCTCGACCACGTCGGAGCCGCGGCGCACCGCCTCCCCCGCCGCGTCGGCGTCGGCGCGGCTCGCGGACCCGGCGTACGCCGTCATCGCGGCGTCGAGGTCGCCGAGCGCGGTCATCATCGCGTCGTGCTCGGACTCCATCGTCGCAACCAGGGCGGGGTCGACGCCGAACCCGACCACCGCGGGGAAGATCAGCTCCTCCTCCTGCCGGTGGTGCTTGTCGAGCTTGTCGTGCACGAACGCCCAGCCCCGGTGCAGGTCGGCGGCGCGTTCCCGGTCACCCTCGCGCGCGCTCCCGAGTGCGGCGTCGAGGCGGGCCAGGTCGCGGCGGACCGCAGCGTGGATCACCTTGTTCATCGAGTCGACGGCCATGCCGACGACCTTAGGACAGGCGATCGCTCTCGATCGCGTTCTTCCGGGCGAGGCGGTGCCGGCGCCGGATCTCCGCCTCGCGCATCCGGCGCTCCTCGTCGGGCGTCTCGGGAGCCAGCCCCGGCACCGGCCGCGGCCGGCCCGCCTCGTCGACCGCCACGAAGACGAAGTACGCCGAGGCGACGTGCCGCGGCGCGTCGGAGGCGTCGTTCCACGGCTGAGCCTCGACCCGGACGCCGATCTCCATCGACGAGCGGCCGGCCCAGTTGACCTGCGCCGAGGTGCGCACGATGTCGCCCACGTGCACCGGATGCAGGAAGGCCATCTCGTCCATCTGCGCGGTGACGGCCGGCCCGCCGCTGTGCCGCGACGCGACGGCCCCGGCGGTGGAGTCGGCGAGCTTCATGATCTCGCCGCCGTGCACGTTGCCGAGGAGGTTGGCCTCGGCGCTGTGGGTCATCAGCGCCAGCGAGACACGGGCGTACGACGGCGGGCGGGCGTCCATGGCCCCGCAACCTAGCGCGCCGTGGTCTCCTCCGGCTCGCGCGCCATCGCCACCAGCCGCAGCAGCTCCTCGTGGAAGGCCTCGACCAGCCGGTCGGGGTGGGTGATCGTGTCGGCGTCGGTCTTGAAGCCCACGTGCACGTTGCCGTCGTAGGTGAAGATGCAGGTGCCCAGGGTCTGGTTCCCCGACTGCGGCACCCAGCCGAGCATCGAGGTGATCCGGCTCCCGGCCAGGTAGCGCGGCTCCCGCGGGCCCGGCACGTTGGTGGTCACGCCGCTGGCCTTGTCGGCGAAGAAGTCGACGAGGTGACGCTCCATCTCGCGCCCGGTGCGGCCGATGCCGCGGATGATGCCGAAGGTCAGCACGGCCTCGGGCGAGTGCTTGATCTCGTCCATCCGGCGCTTGGTCTCGGCCAGCCGCGCGAACGGTGTCTCGAGCCCCGAGGGCAGGCTCAGCAGCACCAGTGCGAACTTGTTGCCCAGCTCGCGCGGCGGCGGCTCGTCGGCCGAGCGGAGGTTGACCGGCACCATCGTCGGCAGGTCCACGGCGTCGCCGTCGTGCTCCTGCAGGTAGGTCGAGACAGCGCCGGCCAGCGCAGCGACCAGCACGTCGTTGACCGTGGTGCCGGTGCGGTGCCCGACCTCCACGACGTCGGCGAGCGGGAACGGCGGTGCCCACACGGCGTGCTTCCCCTGGCCGGCCGACCCGATCAGCGCGGTCGCCGGGCGGTGGCTGAGGGTCAGCTTGGCGGCCACGGAGGCGGTCTTGCGCGCCAGCGTGAAGGCGTCCTCGGGGAGGTGCGGCGTGATCATGTGGCTGAGGTCGAAGAGCGCGGCGCCCGCGGCCTCGGCAGCGTGCACCGCGGCCCCGAGCGGGCCGTGGGACGACTCGTGCCCGGCAGTCGCCGCGGCCGGCTCCGCCGGCGCGGCCTGGCCGTCGGTCACCGACAGCAGCACCTGCAGCAGCGCAATGCCGTCGGCCAGCGCGTGGTGGAGCCGCGAGTAGATCGCGGCCCCCTCGCCGTACCCATCGAGGAGGTGCAGCTCCCACAGCGGTCGGTCACGCGGCAGCGGCCGGTCGATCCGGCCGTTGACGTAGTCCTGCAGGGCGCGTTCGGGGTCGTCCCCCTCCAGCGTGTGCCGGTGGAGGTGCCGTTCGATGTCGAAGCCGTCATCGTCCTCCCAGTGCGGCATCGCCAACGGCACACGCGAGAAGACCGGGCGCTGCCGGAAGACCGGGTAGCGGTCGACCACGCGCTCGGCGAAGGTGTCGCGGAGCCGGTCCCAGTCCACAGGGTCCGCGCAGGTCATCAGGCTCTCGATGACCATGAGGTTGTTCGGCCGGTCCATGTTCAGCCAGATGGTGTCGACGGGGTCGATCGGCCTGCGCACGGCGTGTCCCTCCACTCTCCCCGCTGCTCGCACCCGCGGTGGACCACGCGGGTGTCCACCCCCAATCTCGCCCGGGGTCCTGCCGGGGCACAGGGTCTTTTGGCCCACCCGCGAGGTACGTCGGGCCCGGGACGGTGCGGGCCGGCGCGGTCAGACTGGGGCCGTGACCGACCGGCTGACCCCGCTCGCCGACGCGTTCCTCGAGGTCGAGGACGTCGACCCGGACGTCACGCTCGCGATCGGCTCGCTGGCGGTCTTCGCCGGCCCTCCGCCGACGCTCGAGGAGCTGCGGACGGCGATCGCCGGCCGGCTCCCGCTCATCCCCCGCTACCGCCAGAAGCTGCGCCGGGTGCCCCTCGGCCTGGCCGCGCCGACCTGGGTCGACGACCCCGACTTCGACCTGACCCACCACCTGGTCGAGGCCACGGTGGCGCCGCCGGGCGGCAAGGCGGAGGTCGCGACGCTGGTCAACGACCTGATGGCGACGCGGATGGACCGCGACCGCCCGCTGTGGGAGTACACGCTCGTGCAGGGCATCGCCGGTGGGCGCTGGGGGCTGCTGTCGAAGGTCCACCACTGCGTCGTGGACGGCGTCTCCGGCACCGAGCTCTACCAGCTGCTGCTCGACCTGACGCCCGAGCCGGGCCCGGCCGTCCCGGACACGTGGGAGCCGGCCCCGCCCGAGCCCACCTGGCGGTTCACCACGACGGCGGCCCGCGAGATGGTGGCCTCGCCCCTGCACGCCGCCGCCGCGGTGACCCGGGCCGCACGCCGACCGGTGCGCCTTGCCCGCACGACGTACGGCGCGCTGACCGGCCTGCTGCCGATGACCGCCGCCCTGCGACCGGTGCACACCACCTCGCTGCACGGCCCGGTCGGCCCGGGACGGCGGTGGACGTGGACCGACGTGGCCATGGACGACGTGCAGGCGGTCCGGCACGCCCACGGGGTGTCGGTCAACGACGTGGCGCTCGCCGCGCTCTCCGCCGGCTTCCGCACGCTGCTCGACACCCGCGGCGAGGCGCCCGACCGCCGGGCCCTGCGGGCCCTGGTGCCGGTCTCGACGCGAAGGCCCGGCGAGGAGTCGATCCCCGACAACCGGGTCACCCTGCTGATGCCGTTCCTGCCGGTCGACGTCGCCGACCCCGTCGAGCGGCTGGGCGTCGTGCACGAGCGGGTCGCCGGGCTGCGCGCCTGGCACGAGCCCGAGGCCGGCGAGGGGATCACCGGCGTGGCCGGCGTCAGCCCGTTCCCCTCGGTGCACTGGGGACTGCAGATCGGCTGGCGACTGCCCCAGCACATGGTCTCGACCGTCGCGACCAACGTGCCGGGTCCGCCGGTGCCGCTCTACGCGCTCGGGCGGGAGATGCTCGAGGTCATCCCCTACGTGCCGATCGCCAACCGCGTGCGGATCTCGACCGCGATCTTCAGCTACCACGGCCGGCTGGCCTTCGGCCTCACCGGCGACCGGGCGACCACGCTCGACCTCGACGTGCTCGCGGACGGCATCGTCGAGGGCGTGCGCGAGCTCGTCGCCACCGTGCCGCAGACCACGCGCTGAGCCGCCCTCGGCCCGCGTCGACCTCCCCGAGGCGCGCGGTACCGTCCTCTCCATGCCTGATCGCCCCCGCGACGGAGCCCCCGAACCGGGCACGCCCGAGTACGACTGGCTCTACGGCTCCCGCCCCGGCCAGGGCGCTCCCCCGCCGCCGGACGCCACCCGGGCGCTGCCCCAGCAGCCGGCCGGGTCCGCCACCCCGCCGCCCCCGCCCCCGGGCGCCGGCCGCGGGACCCCGCCTCCGGGACCGTCCAGCCGGCCGGTGCCCCCGCGCCCCACGCCACCTCCCGGCGCCCCGACGTCCTCGGGTGGCAGGAAGCGCAACCTCCACCCCTGGCGCTGGGTGGTCGCGCTGCTGCTGCTGTGGGTGGTCTACCTCGTCGCGGTGCCGCTGTTCGCGTGGTCGAAGGTGGAGAAGATCGACGCCTTCCCCGACGGCGACCGTCCCGACGAGCAGCCCGGCACGACGTACCTCATGGTCGGCAGCGACTCGCGCGGCGACCTGACCGCGGAGCAGCGCAAGGAGCTCGGCACCGGCAACGCCGAGGGCCAGCGCACCGACACCATCATGATCCTGCACACCGGCTCGGGCCCCAACCTGCTGATGTCGATCCCGCGCGACTCGATCGTGTCGATCCCGGGCCATGGCGACGCCGAGAAGATCAACGCCGCGTACGCCTACGGCGGGCCGAAGCTGCTGGTGAAGACCGTCGAGAACGAGACCGGCATCCGGATCGACCACTTCGTGGAGATCGGGTTCGGCGGGTTCGTCGGCCTCGTCGACGCGGTCGGCGGCGTCGAGATCTGCCCGAAGGAGGACATGAAGGACCCCCTCGCGCACCTCGACATCGAGAAGGGCTGCCAGGAGGCCGACGGCGTCACCGCACTGGGGTACGCCCGGGCCCGCCACGCCACCGAGAACGGCGACCTCGACCGCATCGCGCACCAGCGCGAGGTGGTCTCCGCGATCGGGCACGAGGCGGTCTCGCCGTGGTCGGTGCTCAACCCGGTGCGCTACTGGCGGCTCAACATGGCCGCGCCGGACGCGGTCGCGGTCAGCGAGGGCACCGGACCGCTGCAGATGGCGATGTGGGCGATGGCGATGACGCGCGTCAACGGCGACACCGGCCTGACCTGCAGCGTCCCGGTACGCGACTTCGCGGTCAACTGGGACGAGGAGCGCGCCCAGCAGATGTTCGACGCGATCAAGGACGACGACACCTCCTCCATCGGCAAGGACCTCTGCACCACCACCGGGCTGCCCCGGTGAGGACGCGATGACCCGGGTCGGCGCCGACTGGGAGACCCTGCGCTGGGAGGTGGACGACGACGGTGTCGCCACCCTGACCCTGCACCGGCCCGACGCGCTCAACGCCTTCGACCTCACCATGGCCCGCGAGCTCGAGCAGGTCTTCCTCGACGCCGCTCGCGACGACGACGTGCGGGCGGTCGTGGTGACCGGGGCCGGGCGAGCCTTCTGCGCCGGCATGGACCTCGCGGCCGAGGGCAACGTGTTCGGCCTCGACGAGTCGGTCCGTCCGACGCCCGCCGGGCTGCGCGCCCACCTCACGGAGTCGCCGTACGCCGAGGGGGTGCGCGACACCGGCGGCAAGGTGACGCTGGCGATCCACGCCTGCCCCAAGCCGGTGCTCGCCGCGATCAACGGCGCGGCCGTCGGCATCGGCGCCACGATGACGCTGGCCATGGACCTCCGGCTGGCCTCGACCCGCGCGCGGATCGGCTTCGTCTTCGGCCGGCTCGGCATCGTCCCCGAGGCCGCGTCGACGTGGTTCCTGCCCCGGATCGTGGGCACCGCCCAGGCCCTGGAGTGGATCTACGCGGCGGACGTGCTCACCGCCGAGCAGGCGCTCGAGGGCCGCCTGCTGCGCTCGGTGCACGAGCCCGACGACCTGCTGCCGGTGGCCCGGGAGCTGGCGCGGTCGTTCGTCGTCGACCGCTCGCCGGTCGCGCTGGCGCTGGCCAAGCGGCTGGTCTACCGCAACTCCGCGGCCGCCGACCCCCTCGAGGCCCACCTGTCCGACTCGCTCGCGATGTGGTGGACCTCGGTCGGCGACGGCAAGGAGGGCGTCGCCGCCTTCCGTGAGAAGCGGGCCCCGCGGTTCGCCGGCCGCGCGTCGGAGCTGCCGGAGATCTTCGACTGATCCGAGTGACGGCTCGACCGATCTGGGTGACGGCTCGACCGATCTGAGTGACGGTTCGACGCCTAGCTGTTCTGCCCGGGGAGGTTGGGCACGCGGTCGATGGGTGACTTGCCGTTGAGGCTGGTGTGGC
>NZ_JBHSKD010000025.1:0-2634 GCF_042657275.1 Nocardioides taihuensis | reverse complement strand
AGGACAGGCACTTCCGTGCTTTACACGCCGTACTCCACACCGGCAACGTGAAAGCGCGAGGCTAATGCGGGCCCGGCACCGATTGTCCAAGCTGCTGCTGCGCCACGGGATCGTCTACTACGACGGCCAGGCGTGGACCGGCAAGCACGATGCTTGGCTGCGTCACGAGGCTCTGCCGCAGCTGAGCGATCGAGCTACCCGGCTGGCGTTCGACTCCGACTACGACACGGTGCTGGTGACCAAAGCGCGCCGGGACCGGCTCGACGCCGCGATCGAGGAGATGGCCGCCGACTCAGAGTTCACCGCGCTCGTTCGGCGACTGGGATGCCTGCGAGGGGTAAGCACTCTGACCGGGTTCGCACTCGCGGTCGAGATCGGCGACTGGCACCGGTTCACCGGAAACAGCATCGGCTCGTTCGTCGGCCTGGTGCCCAGTGAGTACTCCTCCGGCACCTCGCGGGTGCAGGGATCGATCACCAAGACCGGCAACACCCACGTGCGCCGGCTGCTGGTCGAGGCGGCCTGGCACCACCGCGCCCGCTATGTCGCGGGCAAGACCATGCGCGACCGCTGGGACCTGGCACCCGCCGCAGCGAGAGCCCGTGGCGACGAGGGAAACCGACGACTGCACCAGCGGTGGGTGAAGTTCATCGACCGGAAGAAGAAGCCCACCATCGCCAACGTCGCGGTCGCCCGCGAGCTGTCCGGCTGGTGCTGGTCCCTGGCCGTGATCGAAGAGTAGGGGCCAACGATCTGCTCCGTCGTCCCAATGGGGCTGGTGGCAGCGCGCGGAGCGACCCGCGCAACAACTATGAGCAACGGGCATCACGCCCGTGACGCTCGACCCTAGACACGCGGTCCCGCTCCTGCCGAAAGCACCGTCCTGCGGTAACCAACCCGCATATCAGTCTGACCGCGCGTCGCCAACGACACGCTCACCAGGACCCCGCGACGACGAAGCACGAGGCGCCCGCCCCGATCGCTCGGGACGGGCGCCTCACCCTGCCTCTTGACAGGACATCGGTCCATATCAGTTGAGCTCGGGAACGAGTCTGCAGACGTCATCGAGTTCCGCCACCACAGCCCGGGGCCCCGCACTCGCTAGCCAACTTCTTGCAAGAGGGACGCGCACACGGTCGGCGACTGTGGTCGACTAACGTTGCTCTTCCAGCTCTCGGTGCTGGATCAACTCCACACTGGTGGTGCACCCCGGGGGGCACACCCCCGAGGTAACGGGAGCGAACCGGAGGCAACGGGAGGCCGGGTTCACGCTCAGGACGGTGATTCTCGCCTGATTGAGCGCGGTGTTTCTACGGTTCAACTCCCCCTCCCGCTCTGGTGATGCGCTCAGCTGAATCTCCCCAGTTCTGCTCACGGAAATTCCCCACCCCGTGGCTCCATCCGGAAGCGGGTGGGGCTCCTTCCAGCGGTCGCCCGCCCAGACTTTTTCAGGTCGAAGTAGCTAGAGGAACCGAATCCCGCCTGTTTCACTCAGCCTGAATCCCACAGGTCTCTCGCGCCCCCGAGCCACTTCGTTGACGATTGCAGCCAGGCCTTCGAAGGCTCGGGCCACCTCCAGCCCACCCACGTAGACCGACTCCAGTCCCCGAATGCTATCGACGATCCCCTCAATGAGGTCTGTAGCTTCGCGATCGTCGCCGAGGACCGGAACGTCACTTTCGAACGCACCAAGGCATGCGAGCTCAAGGTGCCCTGCGGAGAATTGGTGGAATGCCCCCACGACGCGTGACTCGGGCAGCAGGCGTGCAGCCATGGCCGTGACGCTCCCGTCGGGTATAGGCACCATCAGATAGCCGTCCTCATCCCAACTGATCGTAGTGGTGCACGCGACAACGACGACGCCCGCCAAACGATCCGCCAACTCAGGACCTGACTCCTGGAGGCGCGCCCAACTCAGGCCAAGGAAAACGACGTCGAACTTCTTCGTTAGTGGTTCACTTTGCAAGTCCGCCGAGCGTAACGGTGAGACGCGCAGACCTACGCTCTTCAAGCACTCGACCAGGGCAGAGGCGAGTGCGTCCTGGCCGTCGCATATGACACCTATTCGCGCGAAGCGAACGACGGGCAGCGGCGAGTTCGGCGGCTCAGAGATCATGCTCGAATCGAACCATCTCTGAGGCGTTTGCGCCAAAGGCAGCGGCACCAGCGTCCACGCTGCGGCAGTTCTTCGAGGGCGACCCGAAACGAGCAGCCGAGCTCACCGTGGATTCCGATGGGCTTGTTCTGGACTATTCGAAGAACCTGGTGGACAGCTCGATTGTGGCCAGCCTCGTACAGCTTGCTGAGGCTCGTGGTGTACGGCAGGCAATCAGAGCGATGTTCGGTGGCAGGCCGATCAACGCGACCGAGAAGCGCTCGGTGCTCCACGTCGCTCTGCGGGCCAAACCGGTTGAGCGACTCGAGGTCGATGGAGTCGACGTCGTGCCGCTGGTGCATCACGAGTTGGACCGCACGGCCCGCTTTGCCGAGCAAGTCAGGTCCGGCGCTCGGAGAGGCTTCACTGGCCGCCGCATCCGGACGATCGTCAACATCGGCATCGGCGGCTCGGACCTAGCCTCGCGCTTTCACGTTGCCGGTGTGGAGTACGGCGTGTAAAGCACGGAAGTGCCTGTC
>NZ_JBHSKD010000024.1:0-134088 GCF_042657275.1 Nocardioides taihuensis | reverse complement strand
CTACGCTAAGCCCTCAGAGGTCATCGAAGACCTCCTGTTGCGCTGACCGCCCGAATCCGCCCCGGGCGGACCCGTGAATTGCCCCCACCCCTCACAGCTCGCGCGACTCCGCGAGCGTGCCGCGGGGGTCGCTGCGGTGCACCACGACGGAGGCAGCGGCGTCGCCGGCGAGGTCGCGCAGCGCGGCGAGGTCGTCGTCGGCCAGGGTCTCCGCCGCGGTCAGGACGACGGCCGCCTCGAGGCCGCGCGAGCCGGAGGCCACCGCCATCGCCACGCACGCCTTGAGGGCGGACAGGCCGAACGACGGGAGCGCCACGGTGGCGGCGGCGTAGGTCCGGCCGTCGGCGTCGCGGATCGCCGCACCCTCGGCCGCACCGGCCCGGGCGCGGGTGGCGCGGGCCAGGGTGACCAGCTTGGCGTCCTCGGCCGGGAGGGACTCACTCATCGTCGGCTCCTGTCTCCGTGGGCTCGGGCACCCGGCTGATCAGCACGGTCCCGACCTTGTTGCGGCGGCCCGAGGCCTCCTCGGCCTCGAATCGCAGTCCGTGGGCCTCGACGTGCGAGCCGGGGATCGGCACGCGACCGAGGTGCTTGGCCATCAGGCCGCCGACGCTGTCGACGTCGTCCTCGACCACGTCGAAGCCGAAGATCTCGTCGAGGTCGTCGATCGGGTAGCGCGACGACACGCGGGCCGCTCCGGAGGGCAGCACCTCGACGTCGACCTCCTCCTCGTCGTACTCGTCGGTGATCTCGCCGACGATCTCCTCCAGCACGTCCTCGATCGTGACCAGGCCGGCGGTGCCGCCGTACTCGTCCACGACGACGGCGATGTGCTGGCGCATCGCCTGCATCTCGGCGAGGAGCGCGTCGACCGGCTTCGACTCCGGCACGAAGTGGGCCGGGCGCATGACCTCCTCGACCCGCTGGGTGAACTCCACGTCGGGCGCCTCGAAGTCGCGCCGCACGAGGTCCTTGAGGTACGCGAAGCCGAGGACGTCGTCGAGGTTCTCGCCGATCACCGGCACCCGCGAGTAGCCGCTGCGCAGGAAGAGCGACATGGTCTGCCGCAGGTTCTTGTAGCGCTCGATGTAGACGACGTCGTTGCGCGGCACCATCACCTCGCGCGCGATCGTGTCGCCGAGCTCGAAGACCGAGTGGATCATCCGTCGCTCACCCGCCTCGATGACCGACGACGCCTCGGCGAGGTCGACGAGCTCGCGCAGCTCGGTCTCGGTGTTGAACGGCCCCTCGCGGAAGCCGCGGCCCGGGGTGATCGCGTTGCCGACCAGGATCAGCAGCTTCGGGATCGGGCCGAGCACGCGGGTCACGAGGTCCAGCGGTACGGCGGAGAGCAGGGCGATCCGCTCGCTGTGCTGGCGTCCGAGCGTGCGCGGCGCCACGCCGATCACCACGAACGAGACGACCAGCATGATCGCGATCGAGGTCAGCGCCGTCTGCCAGAAGGCGCCGCCCCAGGCGTTGCGGACCAGCTGGGTGACCAGCACCGTCGCGGCGATCTCGCAGAGCAGCCGCAGCAGGAGGGCCGTGTTGAGGTAGCGGGGCAGGTCGTCGAGCAGCACCAGCAGCCGGCTCGCGCCCGCTCTTCCCTCCGCGGCGAGCTCCTCGGCGCGGGCGCGCGAGAACGACGCGAGCGCGGCGTCGGCGGCCGAGAACAGGCCGGCGAGCACCACGAGGGCGGCGGCCAGCACCACCAGCCACACGTCACTGGAGCTCATCGGCCACCACGGCGGTCACACCCGGTCGGGATCATGCCCGCCAGGCGGCGAGCAGCTCGTCCTGGAGGCCGAACATCTCCCGGTGCTCCTCCGGCTCGGCGTGGTCGTAGCCGAGCAGGTGCAGGATGCCGTGCACGGTCAGCAGCTCGAGCTCGGCCCCGGTGCCGTGGCCGGCCGCCTCGCCCTGCCGCGCAGCGACGGCCGGGCAGAGCACCAGGTCGCCCAGCACGCCCTCCTCGGGCTCCTCGTCGACGAGCCCGGGGCGCAGCTCGTCCATCGGGAAGGCCAGCACGTCGGTCGGGCCGTCCTTGCCCATCCACTGGCCGTTGAGCGCGGCCATGGTGGCCTCGTCGACCGCCTTGAGGCACAGCTCGGCCATCGGGTGCACACGCATCCGGTCGAGCACGAACCGGCTCAGGCTCGCCAGCCGCTGCACGTCGACGGCCTCGCCCGACTCGTCGAGCACCTCGATGCTCACGGTCGGGTCACCGCCCGCTGCGTCGTCGTCACCGGCGGTCACCGGTTCTTGCCGCCGCCGCGCGGGGCGTGCTCGACGACCTCGCCCGACCCCTTGGCCCCGCGCGCGTCGAACTCGTCGTACGCCGCGACGATGCGGCCGACGAGCCGGTGCCGCACGACGTCGTGGCTGGTCAGCAGGTTGAACGAGATGTCCTCGACCCCGTCGAGGATGCCCTGGATGATCCGCAGACCCGACCGGGTGCCGCCGGGCAGGTCGACCTGCGTCACGTCGCCGGTGACCACGATCTTGGAGCCGAAGCCGAGGCGGGTGAGGAACATCTTCATCTGCTCGGGCGAGGTGTTCTGCGCCTCGTCGAGGATGATGAAGCTGTCGTTGAGCGTGCGCCCGCGCATGTAGGCGAGCGGCGCGACCTCGATGGTGCCGGCCGCCAGCAGCTTGGGGATCGTCTCGGGGTCGATCATGTCGTGCAGCGCGTCGTAGAGCGGCCGCAGGTAGGGGTCGATCTTCTCGCTGAGCGTGCCCGGCAGGAAGCCGAGGTGCTCGCCGGCCTCGACGGCCGGGCGGGTGAGGATGATCCGGTTGACGTTCTTCGACTGCAGCGCCTGCACGGCCTTGGCCATCGCGAGGTAGGTCTTGCCGGTGCCGGCGGGACCGATGCCGAAGGTGATCGTGTGCTTGTCGATCGAGTCGACGTAGCGCTTCTGGTTGAGGGTCTTGGGCCGGATCGAGCGCCCGCGGTTGGACAGGATGTTGAGCGAGAGCACGTCGGCCGGGCGTTCGGTGGTCTCCGCGCGGAGCATCGAGAGCACCCGCTCGACGGTCTCGGGCGTGACGCCCTGGCCGGTGCGGATGATCGTGACCAGCTCGTCGAGCAGCCTCTCGGCGAGGGCCACCTCGTGCGGCTCCCCGTGCAGGGTGATCCGGTTGCCGCGCACGTGGACGTCGGCGTCGAAGGAGTCCTCGATCAGCGCCAGGTGCTCGTCGCCCGGGCCGAGCAGGCTCACCATGTTGATGCTGTTGGGGACCACCACGGTGTGGCGGGTGCGGTTCGCGTCGGGGCTGCTGGGGTGGTTCTGCTGCGTGTCGGTCATGAGGCCCGGGTGGGCGGCCCTTCCGGTCGGGATCTGGAGCCCCTCCATGCTACTGGGGCGCGACGCGGCAGCCCACCGGGTAAGGCACCCACGTCGGTCGAGCCTGTCGAGGCCAGGGGCGCCTTCTCAGGGGTGGGTGACCTGCAGGATGCCCAGGCACATCTCGTCGGTCGTGCCCTCGCCCCACACGACGTACCGCTCCTCCTGGCCCTGGAACGACGGCAGCTCGTCGCGCAGCCACTGCACGTGCTTGCAGGTGACCTTCACGGTGTCCATGGGGTCGAGGTGCACCGGCTTGATCGGCTGGGCGCCCTGGTTGTCGAAGTCCCAGACGGGGATGTCCAGCACCGTCTGCGCCCGGTCGGTGCCGGGGTTGACCTCGATCCTGATGGAGCGGCCGAGCAGGTGCATGTGACCGGCCACGCCCCGGATCGTCGTGGGCTGGTAGACGGTGCGCGTGCACGACTGCACGTTGCCGGGCTCGACCTCGGTGCCGCAGAGCAGGTGCAGCATGTCGGCGGTGGAGCCCGGCCCGATCCCGAAGCGCTCCTTGACGTCGGCCACCGCCGCGTCGCGGTCGCACAGCTCGGACTGGTCGTGGCCGGGCCGGCACGGCAGCTCCACCGGAGCCGGGAGCAGCATCGTGTCCACCGGGGTCAGCTGCTGTCCCGGAGGTCCGAGCCGCAGCAGCGCCGAGGAGCGGTCGGGCTCGTCGCCCGCGAGCAGGTTGTAGTGGACCTGCATCACGATCTGGGTGCCCTTGGCCAGCTCCACGCCGAAGCCGGGCTGCATGACCGACTCCTTGCCACCCGGCGCCCAGGCGCCCAGCCACGGCGCGTCGTCGATCTGCTGGAAGTCGTCGAGGCCGGTCCCGCCGAAGCACGTCCAGCCCTCGCCCTCCTCCTCGGCGTCGACCTTCTTCGCCTCGGCGACCTGGTCGGGCGGCACGCGGAAGAGGATCACGTGGTGCACGACGTCGGGGTTGCCCGGCAGCACGTGCGTGCCGGTCAGGTAGGTGTCCTTGTCCAGCTGGGGGTCGAGCAGGAAGCAGCGGTAGTCGTCGGTGCCGACGCCGGTCGGGGCGGACGGCGTGTACTCCGTCGGCATCGTGAGCTTCATCCGCGTCTCGCCGGGGCGCAGCGGCTTGGGCTTCACCGGCTCGACGCCGGCGTGGTCGTCGCTGTGCGAGGTCTGGCCGGCATGCGGGTCGGCTGTCGTCGATCCGGCGCTGGAAGGTGCCGCGGCGTCGGGCGTCTCGTCCTCGTCGGGCCCGCAGGCGCTGAGCACGAGGGCGGCGACGGCCACCAGCGACAGGGCGGCGGCCCGGGTCCGCGACCCTCGCTTCGACATGGGTCGATGGTCTCACGCAGGCGGTTACCCTGACCCCAGGAGGAGCACGATGAGCGAGCGTCGTCTGGACCCGTCGGGAGACCCGGGCCACCACGAGCTGCCCTCGTCACTCTGGACTCCGCCGGAGATGCCGGAGGACCTCCGCCGGATGGGCCTGACCCGCAACACCGAGGAAGGCGCCTGGATCGAGCTGGTCTCGACGCTCGACCCGTCGCGGCCCGGGCACGTCGTGGTGGCGTGGCTGATCCTGATCGTCCTGGTGGGGATGCCGGCGTTCTTCACGATCGAGAACGTCGTGCACGCCAGCCGCTGAGCCGGTCCTCAGCCCGGGGGCCAGGTGAACGAGCGCCCCGCCAGCACGTGCAGGTGCGCGTGGAAGACGGTCTGACCGGCGTCCGGCCCGGTGTTGAAGACGAGCCGGTAGTCCTCGTGCCCGTCCTGCCGCACCACCTGCGCCGCGACCTCGACGAGGTGCGCAGCGACGGCGGGATCGGCGGTCGCCAGCGTGGCGGCGTCCCGGTGGTGGTCGCGCGGGACGACGAGCACGTGCGTCGGCGCCTGGGGCTCGATGTCGCGGAAGGCGACCGCGCGGTCGGTCTCGACCACGACCTCGGCGGGGATCTCCCCGGCGACGATCTTGCAGAACAGGCAGTCCGGCTCGCTCATGCGGCCAGCCTCGCACACGGGCGGCCCAACGGCCTGCGGCGTCGGCCGTCGTGTCAACCGGTCGGGTGACCTGCGCGTCGCACTAGCGTGATCACCCATGCGACCGCGACCCCGGAGGGACCGTCGGTGAGTCCGACGCCACCGTCCGGGTGGGACGCGGACACGGCGCTGGAGCAGCTGTACGCCGCGCACTGGCGCTCGCTCGTCCGGCTCTCGGTGCTGCTCGTGCGCGACCAGTCGACCGCCGAGGAGGTCGTGCAGGACGCGTTCGTCGCCGTCCACGGCCGCTGGGGCCGGCTGCGCGACCCGGACAAGGCGCTGGCCTACCTGCGCCAGGCCGTGGTCAACCGCTCCCGCTCGGCGCTGCGCCACCGCGGGGTGGTCGAGCGCCACGCCGCCCGCCAGGCCCGGTCGTCCGACGCACCGGGCGCCGACGAGGCCAGCCTGGCCGCCGACCGGCGCGGCGCCGTGCTCGACGCCCTGCGCACCCTCCCCGAGCGGCAGCGCGAGGTGCTGTCGCTGCGCTACTACCTCGAGCTCTCCGAGGCCGAGATCGCCGAGGCGCTCGGCATCAGCCGGGGCGCCGTGAAGAGCCACGCCTCGCGCGGGTCCGCCGCCCTGCGGATCGCGCTGGCCGCCTACCTGGAGGACCGCTCATGACCACCCCGGACGACCGCTGGGACACCGACGACGCCCTCGCCACGCTCGTCGTCGACGCCGTCGCCGACGTGGAGCCCGGCGACGTACTCGCGGGCCTGCGCGCCCGGACGCGGACGCCGGCGCGCCGGCGCTGGGTGGTCCCGACCCTGACCGCGGGAGTAGTGGCCGCGGCCACGGTCGTCGCGGTCGCCGTGCTCGGCCACGACACCGCACCGACCGCCGGGCCGACTCCCCTGGTGTCGCCGAGCGCGCCGGCGTCCAAGCCCGCATCCTCGGCGGAGTCGCCCACCGACATCGACAGCGGCGCCGTGGTGCTGGAGCCGGCGGCCGTCTACTACGTGGGAGACACCCCGGCCGGGCCGCGGCTCTACCGGGAGACGCTGCCGGTGCGGCAGGGCGACATGGCCGGACTGGTCGAGCGCCTGTCGGAGGCACCGGCCGACCCCGACTACCGCACCCTGTGGCCGGCGGCGGCGTTCGAGGACGCGTCGTTCGACGGTGCCGGCGCCGACGGGTTCTTCTCCGTGACGCTGAGCGATGCGGCGCTCGCGGCACGCCCCGCCGGGATGAGCGCGACCGAGTCGTCCCTCGCGGTCGAGGCAGTCGTCCGGTCGCTGCAGGACGCCTACGGCCGCGGCCGGGTCGAGTTCTACGCGCCCGGCTCCAGCTCACCGATGGACACCGTGCTCGGCGTCGCGGCCGACCTCGATCCCGAGCACAGCGGCGTCCGCTCGTTCGACCGGTCACCGGACCTCGACGTGCTCTCGCAGGTGCTCCTCGACGAACCGTCCGAGGGCCAGACGTACCCCACCGGGGACACCTTGGAATTCGCTGGCGAGGCGGCGTCGTTCGAGGGCAACGTGACCTGGCGCCTGCAGCGCTACGAGGGCATGGAGATCATCGATCAGGGCAACGTCACCGCCGAGGGTGGCGACGGGTTCTACCCGTTCTCCGGGGAGGTAGATCTCACGGGTGTACCGGCGGGTCGCTACACGTTCATGGTGTGGACCGACGACCCTTCTGGTGAGGGCAATTCCTACACCGACGACCGGGTGATCACGATCGAGTGATCCTCCGGCCCCGACAGACGAGGACCACGATGAGGATCCGACCGACCGCCGTCGTGCTCGCCCTGGCCCTGGCGACCCTGGCCGGGTGCGGCGACGACGCCGAGCCGACCTCCAGCGGCACCGAGACCGGACGCCAGCAGGCGAGCCGGTCCTCGAACAACGTTCCCACCGAGGAGACCCAGGAGGGCGTCGCCCCGGCGCCCTCGACGGTGACCTCGGCGCCCGGTCTGGCGTCCAGCGGCCCGGGCCAGGTCACCGTGCCCGTCTACTTCGTCGGCTCGACGCCGCAGGGCAAGCGGCTGTTCCGCGAGTTCCAGCGGGTCTCCGGTGACGACCCGCTGCTCGCCGCCGCCGACGCGATGACGGCCGGCGACGCCCTCGACCCCGACTACGGCACGCTGTTCCCGGGAGGGTCGTTCGCCTCCGTCACCGAGGAGCCGGGCGCGATCGTGGTCGAGGTCGCCGACGACGGCTGGAGCACCCGGGCCGCGGGGATGTCGCGGCGCGAGGCGAGGCTGGCCGCGCAGCAGCTCGTCTACACCGTGCAGGGGGTCGCGCAGTCGCGGCTGCCGGTGCGCGTCGAGGCGGGCGGCGAGCCGGTGCCGCTGTTCGGCATCGACACCGCCGGCGGTCTGCGCAACGCCGGGCCGGACGGCGTGCTCGCCTTCGTCAACGTGACCACGCCCGAGCAGGGCGCGACCGTCGGGTCGCCGCTCGTGGCGAGCGGCGTGGCCAACTCCTTCGAGGCCAACGTGCCGTGGGAGATCCGCGACGGCAGCGGCGCCGTGGTCAAGCGCGGCTTCACGACGGCCGAGGGCTGGGGCAACAAGCTCTACCCGTGGCGCACGAAGATCAACGTCTCGAAGCTGCCGGCGGGTGACTACACGTTCGTCGCGATGACCGACGACCCGTCCGGCGGCGAGGGCGGCGGCCCGACCGAGGACTCCAAGGACGTCACGATCGGGTGACCCGGCTCTCGGCGCGGACCTCGGTGTCCCCGGGGGCCGAACCGTCACTTGTGGCGGGTCGAACCGTCACTCAGATCCGTCGAGCCGTCACTCAGGGTCGTCACGCAGCAGCGCGAGCACCACCAGGCCCGCCAGCACGTAGCCGACGCCTTGGCAGGCGAGCACCGGGATGATGCCGATCGACTCGCCCAGGAAGCCGGCCGACACCGCGCCGACCGCCAGCGCGAGAGCGCCGACGCCGAAGAGCAGGGCGAAGATGCGGCCGCGCTGGGCGTCGGTGCTGTGGTGCTGCATGACCGTGGCGCGGGAGGCCACGACCGCGGCTCCGGGGAGACCGACCAGCACCATGCCGACGACCGCGGGCCACGCCACGACGTACAGCGTCGGGTAGAGGAAGATCGCGAGGTCGACGGCCCCGAAGAGCACCGCACCTCCACCGAACAACAGCCGCGGGCTCCACCTGGCACCCACCGTGGCGACCGCCAGCCCGCCGAGGATGCCCCCGACGGCCTGGGCGGAACTGACGGTGCCGTAGGTGGCGGCGCTGCCGTCGAGGACGTCCCTGACGAACGGCGCGAACAGGGTGCCCATGATCCCCTCGCCGACCGAGGTGATGAGCGTGAACACGAGCACCACCACCAGGGCCCGCGACCGCGAGACCGTACGTGCGCCGTCGAGCCACTCCTGCACGACGGCACCGAGCCGCCCCGAGACCTCGGTCGCGCCCGGTTCGGCGGCCACGCGGGTCGGGGTGCGGATCAGGCGTACGAGGACGGCGGCGACGAGGAACGTCGCTCCGTCGACCGCGACCACGCCCCCGAGGCCCCACACTGCGGCCACGACGCCGCCCAGGGCTGCGCCGACCAGGCGTGCCACCTGGCCGACCTGGCCGTTGAGGGCGTTGGCGGCGAGGCGACCGGGCTCCTCGACGAGGAGGGGCAGCATCGCGGAGTCCGCGGTCGCGACGAACACCTCGACGACGGCGGTGGCGGCCAGGACCGCGTAGACGATCCACACGTCGGCCGCGTCGGTCACGAGCAGGAGCGGCAGCAGCGCGACGGCGAGCAGCAGGTTGCCGACCACCATGGTCTGCGCCCGCGACCAGCGGTCGACGTACACGCCGGCGACCAGGCCCGTCACGACCTGCGGCACGAACGCCGCGATCAGCGCGCCTGCGGAGGCGAGCGTCGAGCCGGTCACGGCGTAGACCGTGTAGACGAGGCCGACCGAGAGCACCCAGTCACCCGTCATCGAGACCAGCCCGGCGGCCAGCAGCAGGCGCAGGTCGCGGTGGGTGCGCAGGAGCCCGCGGACGGTGTGGGTGCGGGGCCCGGGTGCCGCGACAGGTGATGTCATGAATGACACCATAATGACACCATTCTGATGTCGCAATGATGTCGTGCGGCGCACGAACTGACGGTTCGACCGATCTGAGTGACGGTTCGACCGATCTGAGTGACGGCTCGACCGATCTGAGTGACGGTTCGGCGGGTCAGGACCAGCGGGGGGTGCGGGCGAGCAGGGCCGCGGCGGCGACCACGCCGGCGGTGGAGGTGCGGAGCACCTCCGGCCCCAGGTGTACGGCGCGCCCGCCGGCCGCGGTCAGGGTCGCGACCTCGTCGTCGGTGAGGCCGCCCTCGGGTCCGACGACGACCACGATGCGGCCCTCCGCGGGCACCGGTACCGCCGCCAGCGGCTCCGATGCCTCCTCGTGCAGCACGACCGCGAGGTCGGCGCCGGCGACGAGTGCCGCGACCTCGGCGGTCGAGGCCAGCCCGGCCACTTCGGGGAACCACGCCCGCCGGGCCTGCTTGGCGGCCTCGCGGGCGGTCGCCCGCCAGCGGGCGAGCGACTTCGTGGCGCGCTCCCCCTTCCACACCGCGACGCAGCGGGCGGCCGCCCACGGCACCACCACGGCCGTGCCGACCTCGGTGAGCACCTCGACGGCGAGCTCGCCCCGGTCACCCTTGGGCAGCGCCTGCACCACGACCAGCTCGGGCGCCGGCCGCGCGGCAGTGGCGACGTCTGCCACGAGGGCCGTGAAGACCCGCTTCCCGGTCGTGGCGACCTCGGCGGTGACCGACCCGCCACGGCCGTCGGTGAGCACGACCCGCTCGCCGGTGCGCAGCCGCCGTACGGCCACGGCGTGGTGTGCCTCGTCGCCCTCGACCACGACCTCGTCACCGACCCCGACGCCGTCGAGCGTCGGCACGAGGTGCACCGGGAGCGACACGGCGTCAGTGCGTGTTGAAGGCGTCGCGGAGCCGGCCGAAGACCGACTTGGAGCCCGGTCGCACCTGACCGGTCGGCTGCTCCTCGCCGCGGAGCGCCGCGAGCTCCTGGAGCAGCTCCTCCTGCCGCGGGTCGAGCCGGGTCGGCGTCTCGACGACGACGTTGACCACGAGGTCACCCCGGCCGCCGCGCAGACCGGGGACCCCGCGCCCGCGCATCACCTGCTCGGTGCCCGACTGCGTACCCGGGCGCACCTCGAGCTCGACCGACGTCTCGACCCCGGAGTCCGCGCCCTGCTCGACGTCTGCCTCGAGGGTGGGCAGGGTCAGCGTGGTGCCGAGCGCCGCCGCGGTCATCGGCACCGTCACCGTGCAGTGCAGGTCGTTGCCGTGCCGGGTGAAGGTCGGGTGCGGGGCGACGCGGATCTCGACGTAGAGGTCACCTGCCGGGCCGCCGCCCGGCCCGACCTCGCCCTGCTCGCTGAGCTGCACCCGCGTGCCGGTGTCGACGCCCGCGGGGATCTTCACGGTCAGCGTGCGGCGCGAGCGCACCCGCCCGTCGCCGGAGCACTCGCGGCAGGGGTCGGGGATGATCGTGCCGAAGCCGCGGCAGGCCGCGCACGGCCGGAGGGTCCGCACCTCGCCGAGGAACGACCGCTGCACGTGCGCCACCTCGCCGGCGCCGCGGCAGGTCTCGCAGGTGATCGGCTGGCTGCCCGGCGCGGTCCCGGCGCCGTGGCAGGTCGTGCACAGCACCGCGGTGTCGACCTTGAGCTCGCGGGTCGCGCCGAACGCCGCGTCCGCGAGGGTGATCTCGACCTGGATCAGCGCGTCCTGGCCGCGCCGCACGCGGGGCCGCGGACCGCGTCCGCCGGCCGTCGGTCCCCCGGCGCCGCCGAAGAACGCGTCCATGATGTCGGTGAAGGAGAAGCCGGCGCCCTGGCCGAAGCCACCCGCCCCCATGCCGCCCGAGAACGGGTCCCCGCCGCGGTCGTACGCCGCGCGCTTCTGCGGGTCGGAGAGCACCTCGTAGGCGCGCGAGACCTCCTTGAACTTCTCCTGCGCCGAGGGCTCGGGATTGACGTCGGGGTGGTACTGGCGCGCCAGCCTCCGGTAGGCCTTCTTGATCGCGTCGGCGTCCGCGTCGCGGGACACGCCCAAGAGGTCGTACAGGTCCTGGCTCACGCTTGCGTCCTTCGTCGTCGTCCGTGTCGTCTGTCGTGGGGTCCAGCCGGTGGCCGGTCAGCTCTCGTCGAGGATCCGGGACACGTAGCGCGCCACCGCCCGGACCGCGGCCATCGAGCCGGGGTAGTCCATCCTCGTCGGTCCCACCACGCCCAGGGTGGCGACCGCCTCCTCGCCGGGTCCGTACCCCGTCGCGATCACGCTGGTCGCCGACAGCTGCTGGTAGGGGCCCTCGTGCCCGATCCGCACGGTCACCGTGCCACCGGTGTGCGCCTCCCCGAGCAGCTTGAGCAGCACCACGTGCTCCTCGAGCGCCTCGAGCAGCGGGCGGACCGCGGTGTCGAAGTGCTCGCCGTAGCGCGCCAGGTTGGCCGCGCCGCCCACCGCCACCCGCTCGTCGGAGCGGTGGTCGGACAGCGCGTCGACCAGCGCGTCGACGACCAGGGCCACGTCGTCCCCCTCGCGCTCGGGCACCAGGCCCCGCAGCGCGGCCGCGGCCGCGGCGATGGTCGAGCCGACCGAGGCGTGCATCACCTTCGAGCGCAGGTCGGCCAGGTCGTCGTCGGAGAGGTCGGCAGCGAGCTCCACGAGCCGCTGCTCGACCCGACCGGTGCTGAGGATCAGCACGACGAGCAGCCGGTTGGGGGCCAGCGCCACCAGCTCGACGTGGCGCACGGTGGAGCGCGAGAGCGTCGGGTACTGCACCACGGCGACCTGCCGGGTCAGCTGCGAGAGCAGGCGCACCGAGCGCTGCACCACGTCGTCGAGGTCGACGGCGCCGTCGAGGATCGTGGCGATCGCGCGGCGCTCGGCCGAGCTCATCGGCTTGACCGTGGTCAGCCGGTCGACGAAGAGCCGGTAGCCCTTGTCTGTGGGCACCCGGCCGGCACTGGTGTGCGGCTGGGTGATGTAGCCCTCCTCCTCGAGGGCGGCCATGTCGTTGCGCACCGTGGCCGGCGAGACGCCCAGTCCGTGCCGCTCGACCAGTGCCTTGGAGCCGACCGGCTCCTCGGTGGCCACGTAGTCCTCCACGATCGCGCGGAGCACCGCGAGGCGACGGTCCTCGTGACCCACGCGCACCTCCTCGATCGACGGCTGCCGGCTGCGGGGGCACGGACAGGCTGGCACTCGGTCGGACTGAGTGCCAATCGTACTAGGGTCGGGCCCATGCCCGACTTCACCGAGGTGGCCGAGCGCGTCTGGGTGGCGCGCTACCCGTGGTTCGACGTCAACATCACACTGGTCGGCGGCGAGCGCGGCCTGCTCATGGTCGACACGCACGGCTCGGCGGGTGCGGCCCGCGAGGTCGTCGACGACGTACGCCGCCTCGGCGCCGGCGAGGTGGTCGGGGTGGTGAACACCCACTGGCACTTCGACCACACCTTCGGCAACCACACGGTCCGCGAGGCCTGGCCCGGCATCCCGATCCACGCCCATGAGAACGCCCTCACCGAGCTGTCCGACTGGGGCGGCGAGGTCAAGCAGCGGTATGCCGACGACCCCGACGACCCGCACCGCGACGACGTCCTCGCCACGCAGATCGTCCCGCCCGACCACACCTTCTCCTCCGCGATCGCCCTGGACCTCGGCGACCGGGCCGTGGAGCTGGTCCACCCCGGCCGCGGCCACACCAGCGGCGACCTCGTCCTGCGCGTCCCCGACGTCGACGTCCTGCTGGGCGGCGACCTGGTCGAGGAGTCGGCCCACCCCTCGATCAACAGCGACGCCTGGCCGATGGACTGGCCGCTCACGCTCGACATCGTCCTCGGCCTGCTCACGCCGGCCTCGGTCGTGGTCCCCGGTCACGGGGCACCCGTCGACCGCGAGTTCGTCGAGGACCAGCGCAACGAGCTCGGGATCATCGCCGAGACCATCCGCGACCTCGCCAACCGCGGCGTCCCGGTCGACGAGGCCCTCGAGGCCGGCGAGTGGCCGTGGGAGCCGAGGTACCTGATGCACGCCGTCCGGCGCGGGTACGAGCACCTCCCCCGCAGCCAGAAGCGCCTGCCGCTGATCTGAGGCGGCGTGCCCCGGTGCGGCGCGGGGTACGACTGCCGCATGAGCACCTCATCCGCCGACGAGCAGTCCGAGCAGGGGATCAGCGACGACCAGCTGCCCGAGGACCTCCAGCCCACCGACGACAACCCGCTCGCGCAACCGCTGCCGGACGACGCCCTCGACCCCGAGGAGCTCGACGTCCTCGGCGGCCGGCCGGCCGAGCAGGGCGACCAGCAGGGCGACCGGGAGGACCGTCACGAGCCTGACGGCGCTGACCACACCGCCGGCTGACCTACGGCGGGTCGCCGTGCACCGGGGCCACCGGCTCCCTAGCGTTGGCCGGTGACCTCACGGGACCGCTACGCCCACGACGTCCTCGCCACCGACTGGCGCGCGCCGAAGCGCGGCCGCGCGGTCGAGGCCCCCGCGGAGCTCGGGGCCGTCGTCGAGGAGGTCACCACCGACTTCTGCGGCGAGATCGTCGCCGTCGACCGCGACCTGCACACGCTCACGCTCGAGGACCGCCGCCACAAGCGCCGCACCTTCCCGCTCGGCCCGGGCTTCCTGCTCGAGGGCCGGCCGGTGATCCTGACCGCGCCCCGGCTGGGCGCGGCCCCGGCCCGGCCGACCCGCACGGCGTCCGGCTCGGTGGCCGTCCACGGGGCGCGCGCCCGGGTGGCCCGCGAGAGCCGGATCTACGTCGAGGGCCGGCACGACGCCGAGCTGGTCGAGAAGGTGTGGGGCGACGACCTGCGCCTCGAGGGCGTGGTGGTCGAGCACCTCGGCGGCGTCGACGACCTGGCCGACCACCTGCGCGCCTTCGGCCCCGGCCCCGAGCGGCGGGTCGGCGTCCTGGTCGACCACCTCGTCGCCGGCTCGAAGGAGAGCCGGATCGCCGACGGCATCGCCCGCTCGCCCCTCGGGGCGCACGTGCTCGTGGTGGGGCACCCGTACGTCGACGTCTGGGCGGCGGTCAAGCCCGAGCGCCTCGGCCTCACCGCCTGGCCCGAGGTGCCCCGCGACGTCGAGTGGAAGAAGGGCGTGTGCGACCACCTCGGCTGGCCGCACGCCGAGCAGGCCGACATCGCCCGCGCGTGGCGGCAGATCCTGGGCCGGGTCTCGAGCTACCACGACCTCGAGCCGGCCCTGCTGGGCCGCGTCGAGGAGCTGATCGACTTCGTGACCGCCCCGTCGGAGTGACCGGCCCGCCTCCGGGAGCGCTCGGGGAAGACTCGGGGACGACTCGGGCCCTTTGCCGGTGCCGCGCGGGGTGGCCGAGGCCTAGGGTTGAGCCATGAGCGAGACACCTCCTCCCCCTCCGCCGCCGTCGTCGTCCTCCGGCGACGAGCCGACCACGCCGGTGACCCCGCCGGCCGAGGGTGCGGCACCACCGCCCCCTCCCCCTCCCAGCGAACCCCCTGCGGCCCCCGGCGAGCCCGTCGCCGAGGCTCCTGCCCCGGGCTTCGCACCGCCGCCGCCGGCGTACGGCGAGCAGCCGCCCGTGTACGGCGAGCAGCCCCCGGCCTACGCCCAGCCCGCCGCTCCCCAGCAGTGGGCCGGACAGCCCGGCATGATGACCCCCGACGAGAAGACCTGGGGCGGCGCCGCCCACTGGAGCGCCCTGGTCGCCTCGCTGGTCGGCCTGGCCTTCCTCGGACCGCTGATCGTGCTGCTGGTCAAGGGCAACGAGTCGCCCTACGTCAGGGCGCAGGCGGTCGAGTCGCTGAACTTCCAGATCACCATGGCGATCGCCGGCCTGGTCTCGTTCGTGCTGCTCTTCGTGCTGATCGGGTTCGTCCTGCTGCCGCTCGTCGGCATCTGGTGGCTCGTGTTCACGATCATCGGCTCGGTGAAGTCCTCCGGCGGCGAGATGTACCGCTACCCGGCCACGATCCGGATGGTCTCCTGAGCCCACGGCTCAGGCGAGCAGCTCGCGGACCGCGAGGTCCGCGAGCAACCGCCCGGCGGGCGTGAGCACGAGACGCTCCTCGCCCTCGGGGCCCCGCACCACCTCCAGCAGTCCCCGGTCGACCAGGCCGGGGACTGCGGCGTTCCCGGCCTCGTCGAGCACCTCGCGGGGCAGGCCCTCGCGCAGCCGCAGCTCCAGCAGCACCCGCTCCACGCGCCGCGTCGACGCGTCCAGCACCTCGCGGCCGTGGGCCGGGCTCACCCCGGCGGCGATCCGGTCGGCGTACGCCGCGGGGTGCTTGACGTTCCACCAGCGCACGCCGCCGACGTGCGAGTGCGCGCCGGGGCCGACGCCCCACCAGTCGTCCCCGTGCCAGTAGCCGACGTTGTGCCGACACTCCCCGCCCGGGCGCGACCAGTTCGACACCTCGTACCACTCCAGCCCGACCCCGCCGAGCACCTCGTCGACGAGCTGGTACTTGTCCGCCAGGTCGTCGTCGTCGGGGGCCGGCACCTCGCCGCGGGCCACCCGGCGGGCCAGCGCCGTGCCCTCCTCGACGATCAGGGCGTACGCCGAGACGTGGTCGGGGTGGCACGCCAGCGCCGCCTCGACCGACAGCCGCCAGTCGTCGAGCGACTCCCCGGGCGTGCCGTAGATCAGGTCGAGGCTGACCTGGTCGAAGCCCGCCTCCCGCGCCCAGCCCACCACCGCCGGCACCCGCAGCGGGTCGTGGGTGCGGTCGAGGGTCGCCAGCACGCGGGGCACCGCCGACTGCATCCCGAAGGAGACCCGGGTGAAGCCCATCTCGCGCAGCGCGGCGAGGTCCCACACCGCGACGCTGTCGGGGTTCGCCTCGGTGGTGACCTCGGCGTCGTCGGTCAGCCCGAACTCGGCGGCCACCGCCGCCACGACCGCGCCGAGGTCCCCCGGGGCGAGCAGCGTGGGCGTGCCGCCGCCGACGAAGATCGTCGAGACCGGCACGTCGACGTCGCCCAGCACCCGGCGTGCGAGCCGCACCTCGGCGATGGCCGCCTCGGCGTACGTCGTGCGCGACGCCCCGGGCTGGTCCCCCAGCTCGGCGGCCGTGTAGGTGTTGAAGTCGCAGTAGCCGCAGCGCACCGTGCAGAAGGGCACGTGCACGTAGAAGCCCAGCGGTCGCCGCCCGAGTCCGGCCAGCGCCGCGTCCGGGAGGGCCCCGTCGGCAGGTGCGGGCTCACCGACGGGCAGGGCGGAGGGCACGGGCCCCAGTATCCGCCCCGGCCGTCAGGACGCGTAGAAGGCCTCGATCTTGTCCGCGTAGTTGGTCTCCACGACGTTGCGCTTGACCTTCATCGACGGCGTGAGCTCGCCCGACTCGACCGTCAGGTCGTGGTCGAGCAGCTCCCACTTCTTGATGGTCTCCCAGCGGTTGAGCCGCGAGTTGAGCTCGTCGACGTAGCCGCTCACCATCTCCTTGACCGCCGAGGAGGTCACGATGTCGGAGTACGACGCGCCCTCCATGCCGTTCTCGGCCGCCCAGCCCGCCATCGCGTCGGGGTCGAGGGTGATCAGCGCGACGCAGTAGTTGCGCTCGTTGCCGAAGACCATGAACTGGCTGGCGTAGGGGCAGATCGCCTTGAACTTCGACTCGATCATCGGCGGGGCGATGTACTTGCCGCCGGAGGTCTTGAAGAGCTCCTTGATCCGGCCGGTGATCTGCAGGTAGCCGTCGCTGTCGAGGCTGCCCTTGTCGCCGGTGCGCAGCCAGCCGTCCTCGGTCAGCGTCTTCGCGGTCTCCTCGGGGAGGTTGTGGTAGCCGTCCATGACGCCGGGGCCCTTGATCAGGATCTCGTCGCCGTCACCGAGCTTGACCTCACTGCCGGGGAAGACCGGGCCGACGGTGCCGAAGCGGTAGTCCTCGGGGTGGTTGACGAACGAGCCGGCCGAGGTCTCGGTGAGGCCGTAGCCCTCGAGGATCACGATGCCGGCGGCATGGAACCACTCGGCGATGTCGCGGTTCAGCGCCGCGGCACCGGAGATGAAGAAGCGGACGCGGCCGCCGAAGCGCTCGCGCACCTTGCTGAAGACCAGCTTGTCGAACAGACCGTGCTGGAGCTTGAGCGGCAGCGGGACCGACTTGCCCTCACGGCTGAGCTGGTCGACCTTGAGGCCGACCTTGAAGGCCTGGTTGAACAGCTTCTCCTTCACGCCGCCCTCGGAGGCCTGCATGGTCACGATCCGGCCGTGCGCCTTCTCGAAGATGCGGGGGGCCGCGCCCATGAAGGTCGGCTGCACCACGGCGAGGTTGTCGACGATCTTGTCGACGCGCCCGTCGATCGCGGTCGCGAACCCGCACGCGAGCTGGGTCGAGAGCAGCACCTTGCCGAAGGAGTGCGCCATCGGCAGCCACAGGAACTGCAGGTCGTCCTCGTGCAGGATGTCCTGGACCTTGATCGCCGCGCCCTCGTAGACCCAGGACTGGTGGCGCAGCCGCACGCCCTTGGGGCGGCCGGTGGTGCCGGAGGTGTAGATCAGGGTGGCGAGCTGGTCGGGCTTGATCGCCGCGGCGGTGTCCTCGACAGCACCCGGGTGCTCGGCGAGGTAGGCCTCGCCCAGTGCGGCCAGGTCGTCCATGCCGATCACCCAGTCACCGTCGGTGGTGCCGTCGAAGGTGACGACCTTCGCCAGGTGGGGCAGCTCGGCCTTGTGGTCGCGGAGCTTGGCGATCTGCTCGTCGTCCTCGGCGAAGACCACCCGGCACTCGGAGTCGCTGAGGATGTACGCCGTGTCCTCGGCGTTGGTGCTCGGGTAGACGGTCGTCGTGGCGCAGCCGGCGCACATGATCGCGAGGTCAGCGAGGATCCACTCGTACCTGGTGTTCGCCGCGATGCCGACCCGCTGCTCCATCTCCAGGCCGAGCGAGAGCAGGCCCGCGGCGAGGCGGCCGACCTCGATGCCGGTCTCGCGCCAGGTCACCGACTCCCACGACTCGCCCCGCGGGTAGCGGTAGGCCTCGGCGTCGGGCGACGCGGCGACCCGGTCGTGGAACTGCACGGCGACGTTGTCCGCGAGCTGGTCGAGGAAGGCGGTGTCTCGGATGACGGGCATGACACTCCTGCGCGCATGGTCGGGTGACGCCCGGTGCCGGGTCGCCGGGGGTCCTGACCAGTAACCTAGAACACAGGGTTACGGACCGGTAGCCGGTCCCACGATTCCGGATGCCGCGCGTCCCACGACCGTTCACCGGTCAAGACCGGTGGCGCGCAGGTGCTCCGGTCAGCCCGCTGCCGCGACGTACCTCTCCGCGGTGCGGCGGGCCTCGTCGACCAGCCCGTCGACCAGGAGCAGCTCGGGCAGCAGGTGCCGGTCGGTCGTGAGCGCGCGGAACATGGTGGTCACCGTGACGCCGTGGCCCGGCCGGTGGACCACCTCGATCTCGTCGCCGGCCTGCACCGGCCCCTCCGCGAGGACGCGCAGGTAGGGCCCGGGCCGCCCGGTGGCGGCGAACCGCTTCACCCAGGCGGTGGCGTCGTAGCCGGTGTGGCGCAGCCAGCCCTTGAAGTCGTTGCAGGGAGTCCGCACCGACGCCACCTCGAGCAGCGCGCCGCCGACCTCCCACCGCTCGCCGACCTCGGCCTCGTTGACGTCGATGCCGACGGTGGTGAGGTTCTCGCCGAAGTGGCCGTCCGGGACGTGCTGGCCCAGCACCTCGCCCCAGTGGTCGAGGTCCTCCCGGGCGAAGGCGTAGACCGCCTTGTCGACGCCGCCGTGGTGCCGGACGTCGGTGACCTGGTCGCCGTCGAGCCCCAGCCGGCGGACCACGACCGGCCCGTCGACGCATCTCTTCTGGATGCTGGTGCGGCCCAGCGCCGCGAAGTCGCGGTCGCGGGGGCGGCCGACGTGGACGGAGCGCAGCACGGGGGTCACCGGTGGATCATCGCACCCGGCGGGCTCAGTCCTGCACTGCTTTGACGACGGCCACGCAGCGGGTGATCCAGTCGCGCTCGTCGGCGTCGAGCAGGCGGCCGAGGCGCTCGGCGTCCTCGATCGACCAGTAGGCGTTGACGACCATGCGGACGACGACCCACGCCCGGGCGCGGTCCTCGTCGAGGCCGGCGGCGTCGACGATCGTGTGGAACCGGGCGCGCAGGCCCGTGCGGACGTCGCCGGCGCCCGGGCCGACCAGCTCGTCCCAGCGGTTCCACAGCATCGGGGCCGGCTCCGCGTGCGGGTCGCCCGACATCGCCTGCGGGTCGATCGCGAGCCACGGCTCGCGTTCGCCGGCCAGCACGTTCTGGTAGTGGAGGTCGTGGTGGAGCACGGTGCCGGTGCTCGCGGGGTCGCCGGTCAGGTCGCGCAGCAGCGACAGCGCCTGCTCGACCATGCGCCGCGGCACCGGCGCGTCACGGGGCAGGTCGGCGAGCGGCTCCCGCCACCGGTTGAGGTAGCCGGTGAACGAGCGCAGCTGCGGCGGGGCCGGCACGTGCAGGCTCGGGTAGAGGCCGGCGACGACCTCGCACGCGTCGAGCGGGTCGAGCGCGTTGAGGTCGCGGCGGTGCAGCCGCTCGAGCAGCATCGCCCGGCGGTGCGGGTCGGCCCGGAGAAGGAGCACCGCGCCGCGCCCGTGCCAGTGCTGCAGCGCGAGCGGCTCGTGCTCGGTCTCCTCGTCCTCGGGGAAGGTCACCTTGAGCACAGCGTCCTGCGCCTCGCCGCCGGCAGCGCGCCGTACGGGCAGGACGACGGAGGCGTACCCCGACCACACCTCGCCGGTCGGGGTCAGCTCCCACTCGGCGACCAGGTCGTCGAGCAGCCGGGGCAGCCCGTCGACGAAGGCCTGCCAGCGCGGTCCTCGTGCGCCGAAGGCCAGCACGGAGGGAGGGAGGTCGAGTCGCACGTCGCCGACTGTGACAGGCGGGTGGGAACGGCCCGGGTGACAACCGGACCGAGCGGCTACTTCTTGCTCTTGTCGATCGAGCTGCCGGCGCCGTCGTTGGAGAGGGCGGCGACGAACGCCTCCTGGGGGACCTCGACGCGGCCGACCATCTTCATCCGCTTCTTGCCCTCCTTCTGCTTCTCCAGCAGCTTGCGCTTGCGCGTGATGTCGCCGCCGTAGCACTTGGCGAGCACGTCCTTGCGGATCGCGCGGATGTTCTCGCGGGCGATCACGCGGGCGCCGATGGCGGCCTGGATCGGCACCTCGAACTGCTGGCGCGGGATCAGCTCCTTGAGCTTGCCGGCCATCATCACGCCGTACGCGTACGCCGCGTCCTTGTGCACGATCGCGGAGAACGCGTCGACCGGCTCGCCCTGGAGCAGGATGTCGACCTTCACCAGGTCGGCGGCCTGCTCGCCGGAGCGCTCGTAGTCGAGCGAGGCGTAGCCCTTGGTGCGCGACTTCAGCTGGTCGAAGAAGTCGAAGACGATCTCGCCCATCGGCAGCGTGTAGCGCATCTCGACGCGGTCCTCGGAGAGGTAGTCCATGCCGAGGAGGTTGCCGCGCTTGCCCTGGCAGAGCTCCATGATCGTGCCGATGAACTCCGACGGGCTCAGGATCGTCGCGCGGACGACCGGCTCGCGGACCTCGGCGATCTTGCCCTCGGGGTACTCGCTGGGGTTGGTCACCTCGTGCTCGGTGCCGTCCTCCATCGTCACGTGGTAGACGACGTTGGGCGCGGTGGAGATCAGGTCGAGGTCGAACTCGCGCTCGAGCCGGTCGCGGGTGATCTCCATGTGCAGCAGGCCGAGGAAGCCGCAGCGGAAGCCGAACCCGAGCGCCCCGGAGGTCTCCGGCTCGTAGGCGAGTGCCGCGTCGTTGAGCTGGAGCTTCTCCAGCGCCTCGCGCAGGTCGCCGAACTGGTCGCCGTCGATCGGGTAGAGACCGGCGTACACCATCGGGTTGGGGTGCTTGTAGCCGCCGAGCGCCTCGGTCGCCCCGTGGGTCTGGGTGGTGACCGTGTCGCCGACGCGCGACTGGCGCACGTCCTTCACGCCGGTGATCAGGTAGCCGACCTCGCCGACGCCGATCTCGCCGGCCTTGACCTGCTCGGGGCTGATCACGCCGATCTCGAGCATCTCGTGGGTGGCGCCGGTCGACATCATCTTGATCCGGTCGCGGTGGGTCAGCGAGCCGTCGATCACGCGCACGTAGGTGACCACGCCGCGGTAGGTGTCGTAGACGGAGTCGAAGATCAGCGCCCGGGCCGGGGCGTCCGGGTCGCCCACGGGCGCCGGCGTCTGCCGGACGATCTCGTTGAGCAGGGCCCCGACGCCGGCGCCGGTCTTGGCACTGACCTGCAGCACCTCCGACGGGTCGCAGCCGACCAGGCCGGCCAGCTCCGCGGCGTACTTCTCGGGGTTGGCGCTGGGCAGGTCGATCTTGTTGAGCACCGGGATGATCTGGAGGTCGGCGCCCATCGCGAGGTAGAGGTTGGCCAGCGTCTGCGCCTCGATGCCCTGGGCGGCGTCGACCAGCAGCACGGCGGCCTCGCAGGCCTCGAGCGAGCGGGACACCTCGTAGGTGAAGTCGACGTGGCCGGGCGTGTCGATCATGTTGAGCACGTAGGTGCCGGGCTCGGCGCCCGCGTCGTTGTCGGCCGGCACCGTCCACGGCATCCGGACCGCCTGGCTCTTGATCGTGATGCCGCGCTCGCGCTCGATGTCCATGCGGTCGAGGTACTGCGCACGCGCGCTCCGCTCGTCGACCACCCCGGTCAGCTGCAGCATCCGGTCGGCGAGGGTCGACTTGCCGTGGTCGATGTGCGCGATGATGCAGAAGTTGCGGATGATCGCGGGATCGGTGTGGCCGGGCTGCGGCGCAGTCGTCGTGGGCACGTGCTCTCTCGGACGGGTGTCGGACGGTCTCGGTGCGGGCGCCCATCCTCCCATGCAGGGCACCGGGCTCCCGCATCCCCGTGGCGCCACGGGCGCCCGGCGGCGGTCCGCCGCGGAGCGCGTCGGCTCAGGCCGGCGTCTGCTGGTGCACGCTCAGCCGCCAGCCGCCCGGGCGCCAGACCCAGGTGCTCGACACCAGCGCGTCGTACGGCGACCCGGCCTCGCGCCGCGCGCTCACGGCGTACCCCACCACGACGACGCCGTCCGCGAGCCGGAGCGCGCGCAGGTCGTCGAGCCGGTACGACGACCAGGGCGGGCCGGCCATGGCCTCGAGCGCTGCGTCGCGCTCGTCGATCCGCACCCCGCCGGGCAGCAGGAACAGCACCTCGTCGTCGAGGTGGTGCTCCCAGAACGCGGTCGCCCGCACCGGGTTGTCCGCGAGCGCGACCCACCCCTCCTGCTCGGCCCCCAGCACCTCGTGCGTGTCGTCCACGACTCCCCCTCTCCTCGTGCGGGAATCCCCGCACGAGGCCCGGTACCCGCACGACGCGCGGCAAACCGTTCGCCCGTTGCGTCGCGGTGCCGCGAGGATGGAGCCGTGACGTCGCCCGCCCCCACCTCCCGTGCCTACCCGGTCCCGTCCGGCCGCACCGCCCGGCGCCTGGAGTGGCCCCACCTCCCGCCGAACCTGCGTGCCTACGTCGAGCGGCACTGCGGCTCCCCGGTGGTCGAGGCGGTGTCGCAGGGTGCCGGCTTCACCCCGGGCTTCGCGTCGGTCCTCACCTGCGAGGACGGCAGCCGGCACTTCGTGAAGGCCGCGTCGGTGAAGGCGCAGCGGATGTTCGCCGACTCCTACCGCGAGGAGGCCCGCAAGCTGGCAGCCCTACCTCCGGAGGTCGCCGCCCCGCGCCTGCTCTGGTTCCTCGACGACGACTGGGTCGTGCTCGGCGTGGAGCACGTCGAGGCGCGTCACCCCGCCCGGCCGTGGGACGCGGACGACCTGGGCGCCTGCCTGGACGCCCTGGCCATGGTGGCCGAGCAGCTGACGCCGGCGCCGGAGGGGCTCGGGCTCGACGCCTTCGTCGACGAGCTGGCCGACTGGCCGTCGTTCTGGGACCACCTGCGAACCACGCAGCCCGACCTGCCGCACCTCGAGGAGGCGGCGGCCCTGGCCGCGGGGTTCGCCGAGGGCTGCGCGGGCGACACGGTCGTGCACACCGACGTCCGGGACGACAACGTGCTCATCGACGGCGCCGGCAAGGTGTGGTTCTGCGACTGGAACTGGCCGACCGCGGGCGCCGCCTGGCTCGACTCCGTCTTCCTGCTCATCGGCCCGCGTGGCGACGGGGTCGACGTCGAGACCGTGATCGCCGGGCGCCCGCTGCTGCGCGACGTGCCGCGCGAGCACGTCGACGCGGTGCTGGCGCTCGTCACCGGCTACTTCCTCCGCCAGGCCGACGAGCCGGTGCCGCGGTCGTCGCCCTTCATCCGCGAGCACCAGCGCTGGCAGGGACAGGTGTGCTGGGACTGGCTCTGCGAACGCCGGGGGTGGCGGTGACCGGCGGATTTGGGCGGCTCCGCGGGGCGCTGCTAGTCTTGCTCGTCGGTCTGGCGCCGCCTGCGCCGACCACATCACAGGCTTCTCGACCAGCACTCCACACACCTACGACGAAGGCGCAGTAAGTGGCGAACATCAAGTCCCAGATCAAGCGCAACCGGCAGAACATCGTCCGGCACGAGCGCAACAAGTCGGTCAAGTCCGCCCTGAAGACGGCCGTGCGCAAGTTCCGTGAGGCCGCCGAGGCCGGCGACAAGGACGCCGCCGTGGCCGCTGCCCGCGACGCCTCGCGCAAGCTCGACAAGGCCGCCTCGAAGGGTGTCATCCACAAGAACCAGGCCGCGAACCGCAAGTCCGCGATCGCCAAGAAGGCCGCCTCCCTCTGAGGCCACGCACTTCACGCTGACCCGCCGTTAGTTAACGGCGGGTCAGCGTCATTTCGGGGTCGGGTCGCGCTCAGTGGCCGTGGCGCAGGCCGGTGATGGTCAGCACCATCCGCTCCAGGGTGTACGACGCGTCGTGCGCGGCGCCCTTGATGTCGGCATCGGCCTGCGCGATCACCCGGATCGCCCGGGCCACGCCGGGCGCCGTCCACGAGCGGGCCTGGTCACGGATCGTGCGGATCTTCCAGGGCGGCACGCCGAGCAGGGCCGCCAGCTCGTTGTCGCGCATGCTCGAGCTCGCGCCGAGGTAGCGGGCCAGCGCCCGGGCGCTGCCGGCGAAGGCACTGGTGACCAGCACGGGCTCGAGGCCGGTGTCGAGCCCCCAGCGCAAGGCCTCGAGCGCGGGCGCCCGCTGCCCCGCGAAGGCGAGGTCGGCGACGGCGAACGACTTCACCTCGGCCCGCCCGCCGAAGTACTGCTTCACGCGGTCCTCGGTGAGCGTCTCGCCCGGGAAGTCCTCGACCAGCTGCTGCGCGGCGCCCGACAGGGCCCGCAGGTCGCGCCCGATCGACTCCACCAGCACGTCGGCCGCCTCGCGGTCGATCCGCCCCCCGTGGCGGCGCACCTCGGCCGCGACGAACCCGGCGACCTCCGACGGCTTGAGCTCGGCCGACCGGTGCTCGACGACCGACTTGACCTTGCGCAGCTTGGTGAGCACGCCGGAGCCCTTCTGCCCGCCGCCGTGCACGAGCACCAGGGCGACGTCCTCGGCGGGGTCGGCGGCGTAGGACAGCAGGCCGTCGACCGACTCGTCGGGCAGGTCCTCCAGCTGGCGGATCACCACGCAGCGGGTGCTCGAGAAGAGCGACGGCGCGGCCATCTCGCCGAGGGTGGCCATGGTGAGCTCGGAGGCCTGCGTCTCGGACAGCTCGGCCTCGGGGTCGTGGGCCCGACAGGCCTCGCGGACCCCGGCCACGACCCGCTCGCCGAGGAACTCCTCCTTGCCGGTGATCAGCGTGACCCGCCCCAGGACCTCGTCGGGAGCGGGCGCGGAGGAGCGGGTGGACGGGGCGGTGGCGGCCATGGTGGGGCCAGCCTCGCACACGCCGCGGACAGCGGCGGCGAGGGCCGCGGACGCCTCAGCGCTCGGTCACCGTGCCGAGCCCACCGTCGTCGACCACGACCGCGAGGTCGCCGTCGAGGTCGGTGCGCAGCACCTGCGCGCCCGCACCCTCGAGGGCGTTCACCGTCGAGCTCGCCGGGTGCCCGTAGTCGTTGTCGGCCCCCACGCTCACCAGGGCGACCGGGGCGCCCAGCCCGGTCAGGAACGGCAGGTCCTGGTAGCGGCTGCCGTGGTGGGGCACCTTGAGCACGTCGACGGCCAGACCGGGCCAGGCCTGGGCCAGGGCGGCCTGCCCGCCGGCCTCGAGGTCGCCCGGCAGCAGCACCCGGACGCCGTCGACCTCGGCGAGCAGCACCACGCTGGCGTCGTTGGGAGCGCTGTCGTCTCCCGCCCACAGTCGCGGCGGGCCCGGCCCCGGCGCGAGCACCTGGAGCGTGACGTCGCCGACGGTGCGGGTCTCGCCGTACGACGCGACCCGCACCGCCGCGCCCGCCTCGTCGGCCTCCTCCGCCACCGTCTGCGCACCGGCGACGGGGTCGGCCAGCGAGGTCACGTCGACCTCGGTCGGCCCCCGCCCGGACAGCACCGCCGGCAGGCCGTCGACGTGGTCGGCGTGGAAGTGGGTCAGCACGACCAGCGGCACCTCGGTGACGTCGAGGCGGTGCAGGCAGTCGTCGACGGCCGCGGGGTCGGGGCCGGCGTCCACGACCACGGCCGAGCCCGGCCCTGCGCGCAGCACCAGGGCGTCACCCTGCCCCACGTCGCACGCCGCCACCACCCACCCCGCCGGCGGCCACCCTGGGCTCGGGGGCCGCACCAGCACGACCACCACCAGCAGGGCCGCGCACGCGGTCCCGGTCGAACGACGCCGCACGAGGAACGGCCCCGCCAGCGCGACCACCAGGCACAGACCGGTGAGCAGGGCGAGCGCGAGCGCGCCGGTCCCCCACCCGACGGCCGCACCCGGCAGGTCGGCGCCGACCCGGGCCACCAGCACGATCCAGGCCACGCACCACGACGCCAGCGTCCCGGCGACGGTGCCGGCGGGCCCCCAGAGCAGCCCGAGCAGAGCCCCTGCCAGGCCGAGCACCGTGGCCGGTGCCACCGCCGGCGCGGCGAGCAGGTTGGCGACCACGGCGACGAGACTCACCTGACCCGACAGCGCGGCCACCAGCGGCGTGCAGGCCAGCTGCGCCGCGGTCGGCACCGCGACCGCATCGGCCGCCCAGCCCGGGAGCCACCGGCGCAGGGCGTCGCGCCACCCGGGCGCCAGCAGCAGGATCCCCGCCGTCGCCACCACCGAGAGCGCGAACCCCGCCGTCAGCGCCAGCCCCGGGTCGACCAGCAGCAGGCCGACCACGGCCACACCCAACCCCCGTGTGCCCCGCCGGCGCCCGTCGCGCCCGAGCGCCAGCAGCCCGACGGTCCCCATCGCGGCCGCCCGCAGCACGCTCGGCTCGGTGCGCGCGACCAGGACGAAACCCGCGATCCCGGCCGCCCCCACCACCACGAGCCACCGGCCGCGCACGCCGAGCCAGCGCGCGAGCAGCAGCACGAAGCCCACGACCAGGGTCAGGTTGGTGCCGGAGACCGCGAGCAGGTGGGTCAGGCCGGTGCGCCGGAAGTCCTCGGCCACCTCCGGGTCGAGGCCGCCGTCGTCACCAGCGACCAGCGCCGGCACCAGGGCTCGTTGGTCGTCGGGCCGGTGCGCCACCGAGTCGCGCAGCGAGTCGCGCACGGCGTCGGCCGCCCGCCACCACAGCCCCGGACCGGCGAGCACCTCCGGCGCGGTGCGCGTCGACAGGACCGCGGCCAGCCCCTCGCCGTCCGCCGGCTGCACGAGGCCGGTCGCCCGCACCGTGCTGCCCAACCGGACGCCGGCCCACTCCGGCCCACCGAGCACCAGCACCGCCGCCCGTAGCCGGTGGGTCTCCCCGCGCCCCGTGACCTCGGTGACCGTCCCGCGCGCCAGCACGCCCGGCGTGCCGTGACCGCCGTCGAACGCCCGGGGGTCGGTGGTCACCGTGAGCACCACCGTCACGGCGGCCCCCTCGTCGGCCAGCACCCCCAGCGGGCTCTGCTCCGCCTGGGACTGCCGCGCCACGGCCCCCACCCACACCGCGAGGAAGGCCAGCAGCAGCCCGGTCGCCGTCCAGCGCCGCCCGGCGCGCCACCGCCGACCACGACCGAGCAGCACCAGCCCGGCGGCCACGGCACCTGCCAGCACCCCCGGCGCCGGCAGCAGGTAGCCCGCGAGCCCACCTGCCCAGGCCGCGAGCGCCAGGAGCGGCACCCGCAGGTCGGGCAGCAACCCCGACGGCGGCGACCTCGTCGACTCCTCCGGCGGGCCCACGTCACACCGTCACGTAGGGCGCGATCTGCGCGAGCGTCGCGTCGCCGATGCCGTCGACCTCGAGCAGCTCCTCGACCGCCGTGAACCCGCCGTGCTCGGTCCGCCAGGCGACGATGGCGCCCGCAGTGACCGGGCCCACCTCGGGCAGGGTGTCGAGCTGGGACTCGTCGGCGGTGTTGAGGTTGACCAGCGCGGCGCCGGTCGGCGGCGCGGCCGTCGAGGTGGGCACGGGGCCGGCCGCCCCGACGGGTGCACCCACGGCGACCACGATCTGCTCGCCGTCGGTGAGCAGCCGGGCGAGGTTGAGCGAGGAGAGGTCGACATGGGGCCGCGCCCCGCCCGCGGCCTCGAGGGCGTCGACCACCCGGGAGCCGGCTGGCAGCACGACGATCCCCGGTCGCCGCACCCTCCCGGCGACGTCGACCGTGACCTGCCCCGCGGCCGGGCCCGACATCGCCCCACCCGCGCCCGCGGAGGCGGTGCCGCTCCCGGCCACGACCGCCTCGGCCGGCGTGGCCGGCACGACGGGGGTGGCGAGCCCGCCGCTGGACAGGCGGGGTGCCGCGAGGGGGCGGGCGTCGGCCCGCACCACGACCCAGCAGGTCACGGCCAGACCGACAGCCGCCAGCACCGCGACCAGCGCGAGGGTCGCCGGGCTCAGTGCGAAACGCCCCCGCAGCGTCGCCGGCACCAGCGTCGCGCAGGTGCCCGGCCGCCGGGCCGCGTGCCGGCCGGGCACCGGCAGGGCCCGTGGGCCCTCATCCGCACCGTCCGACCCGTCCGACCCGTCCGGTGCGGCCGGGTGGGGCGGAGGAGCGAGCACCACTGCTGCCCGCCGTGAGGACGCCACCCGCGTGTGCTCGAGCACCGGGTCGGCGGGCCGGTCCGGGCGACCCCCCGCGCCGCCCGGGCCGCCGCGGCCGCCCGACCGACCGCCCACCACGTCGTCGTCGGCCGTCTCGTCGCGCAGGCCGGCCAGCTCTGCGCTGAGCAGGGCGAGACGGCGCTGCACCGCCTCCTGGTGCGCCGGGCGTGGTCGTCGACTGCTCATGACCGCGACGCTAGGCAGCCGCGCCCTCGCCCGGCGGCCCGTGCCGGGCGACCTGTGGACAGTGCGGTCACGGGACGCCCCTGTGGACGTCTCGCGGGCCGTCGGGCGGACTCAGACCCGCGGGGCCACGCAGACGGCCAGCATTCCCGGCCCCACGTGCGCGCCGAGCACCGCGCCCAGCTCGCTGCACCACACCTCGCCCGCGAGCTGCCCCTCGAGCCGCTCGCCGAGGTTGCTCGCCAGCTGCGCGGCCCGTTCGGGGCTGGCCAGGTGGGAGACGCAGACGTCGACCTCGGCCTCCCCGGCCGCGGCCACGGCCAGCTCCTCGAGGCGAGCCAGCGCGCGCGCCGCCGTGCGCACCTTCTCGACCGTCGCGACCCTGCCGTCGGCGATCTGGAGCAGCGGCTTCACGGCGAGCGCACCGCCGAAGAGTGCGGCAGCCGCACCGATCCGGCCCCCGCGGCGCAGGTACTCCAGCGTGTCGACGTAGAACAGCGAGGCGCTCGCGGCAGCCCGCTCGCGCGCGGCGGTGGCGGCCTCCTCGACCGTGCCGCCCGCGTCCACCACGTCGGCGGCGGCCAGCACGGCGTACCCCGTCGCGACCCCGACCTGGCGGCTGTCGACGGTCACGACCGGCACCGACGCCTGCTGGGCCGCGAGCTGCGCGGACTCGAAGGTCCCGCTCATCTCGCCGGACAGGTGCACCGACAGCACCACGTCGGCCCCGTCGGCCGCGGCCTGTTCGTAGGCCGCGAGCATCCGCGCCGGCGCGGGTCGGGAGGTGCTCACCGGGCGGAAGTCACGCAGCGCGGCGGCCACCGTCTCCGGCGTCGCCCCCTCCGAGCCCTCGTCGTGCACCGCAGCGCCGATCACCACCTGCACCGGCACGACCGTGATCCCGCGCTCGGCGACGACGTCCTCGGGCAGCGAGGCCGTCGAGTCGGTGACGAGGGCGATCCGGGGCACGAGCGCAGGTTAGCGACAGGACGCCCCGGTCACCGCCACTGTCCGGCGCCGAGGGCACGTCATGCCCTAGCGTGCGGCAGGTGGACGACGCCTGGCCCGCCTACTACGACGCCCTCGCCGGCCGCGAGCCGCGGCCCCTGCTGGCGCGGGCCATGACCGTCACCGGGCCGCCCTCGGCCGACGACCACGCCGTCGACCTCGGCTGCGGCGACGGCACCGAGGCGGCCGCGCTGGCGGCCGCCGGGTGGCGGGTCCTCGCAGTCGACGGCTCCGCCGACGGCGTACGACGCACCCGCGCGCTGCTCGAGGCCCTGGTCGCCGAGGGCCGGGTGGAGCCGCACCGGGTCGAGGCCCGCCGTGCGGAGCTCTCTGCCGTCGACCTGCCCGCCTCCCGCCTCGTCCTCAGCTGCTTCGCGCTCCCCTTCGCCGACGACCTCGCCGCGGCCTGGGCCGGCGCCCGGGGCGCGCTCGTGCCGGGCGGCGTGCTCGCCGTGACGATCTTCGGCGACCGCGACGACTGGACCGGTGAGCCCGGCGTCACCACCGTCACCCGTGCCCAGCTCGAGGAGATGCTCGACGGGCTCGAGGTGCTCGAGCTCGACGAGGCAGAGGAAGACCGCCCGACCGCCCTCGGCGTCGCCAAGCACTGGCACACCTACGAGGTGCTGGCGCTCAGACCACCACGTTGACCAGCTTCGGCGCGCGGGTGATCACCTTGCGCACCGGCCGGCCGTCGATGGCACGCACGACAGCCGCATCGGCCAGTGCCAGTGCCTCCAGGTCGGACTCGGAGATGTCGGGCGACACCTCCAGCCGACCGCGCACCTTGCCCTGCACCTGCACGACCGCGGTCACCGACTCCTCGACCAGCAGCGCCTCGTCGACGACCGGCCATCCGGCGCGGGCGACGGTGGGCTCGTGCCCCAGCCGCTGCCACATCTCCTCCGCGACGTACGGCGTGACCAGCGACAGCAGGACCGCCACGGCCTCGACCGCCTCGCGCACCGCGGGGTCGGCGGGGCCGCAGCCGCTGTCGATCGCCTTGCGGGTGGCGTTCACCAGCTCCATGGTCCGCGCGACGGCGACGTTGAAGCGGTGCGACTCGATCAGGCCCCCGCACTCGTGCACGGTCTTGTGGGTGACCCGCCGCAGGCCGACGTCCCCGGTCGTCGGGTCGGTGCCGGGCGCCGACGTCACGTCGCCGCTCAGCCGCCACGCCCGCTGCAGGAACTTCAGCGACCCGCTCGGCGACATCTCCGCCCAGTCGATGTCGTCCTCCGGCGGCCCCGCGAAGACCAAGGTCAGCCGGATCGCGTCCACGCCGTACTCGCGTAGTTGCTCCCCCAGACTGACGCCGTTGCCCAGCGACTTGCTCATCTTCTTGCCACGGTTGATCACGAAGCCCTGGTTCAGCTGGGCCGCGAAGGGCTCGCGGAAGCCGACCAGGCCCATGTCCGCCAGCGCCTTGGTCACGAAGCGGGCGTACATCAGGTGCAGCACGGCGTGCTCCACGCCGCCGATGTAGATGTCGCACGGACCCCAGGCGTTGACCAGGTCGGTGTCGAAGGCCTGGTGGTCGTCGTGCGGCGAGCAGTAGCGCAGGAAGTACCACGACGAGTCCACGAAGGTGTCCATCGTGTCCGAGTCACGCTTGGCCGGGCCGCCGCACTGCGGGCACTCGACGTTGACCCAGTTCTCGGCGGCCGCCAGCGGCGAGACGCCCTTGGGCTTCAGGTCCGCGCCCTTCAGGTCCTCAGGCAGCCGGACCGGCAGCTGGTCCTCGGGCACCGCCACCTCGCCGCACGTGTCGCAGTGCACGATCGGGATCGGCGGGCCCCAGAAGCGCTGCCGCGACAGCAGCCAGTCGCGCAGCCGGAAGTTCACCGTGCCGCGCCCGACGCCGCGCTCCTCCAGCCACGCGATGATCGTGCGCTTGGCCTCGTCGACGCCCATGCCGTCCAGCGACACCGAGTCGTTGGCGGAGTTCACCGCCGGCCCGTCGCCGACGTACGCCTCACCCTCCCAGCCCTCGGGCGGCTGCACGGTGCGCACGATCGGCAGGTCGAACCTGGTGGCGAAGTCCCAGTCGCGCTGGTCCTGCGCGGGCACGGCCATGATCGCGCCCGTGCCGTAGTCGGCCAGCACGTAGTCGGCGGCCCAGATCGGGATGGCCTCACCGTTGACCGGGTTGACCGCGTCGACGCCCAGGTAGACGCCGGTCTTGGGCCGGTCGGTGGCCAGGCGGTCGATCTCGGAGGCCTTGCGCACCTCCTCCAGGTACGACGCCAGCGCCGGCGCCTGCTCCTCGGTCACCAGCTCCTGGGCCAGGGCAGCATCGGCGGCGACCACCATGAACGTCGCGCCGAACAGCGTGTCGGGCCGCGTCGTGTACACCGTCAGCGGCTCGTCGCGGCCGGGCACGGCGAAGTCGACGTGCGCGCCCTCCGAGCGCCCGATCCAGTTGCGCTGCGCGGTGACCACGCGGTCGGGCCAGGTCGGCGCCAGCACGTCCAGGTCGTCCAGCAGCTCCTGGGCGTAGTTCGTGATCCGGAAGTACCACTGGGTCAGGTCGCGCTTGGTGACCTCCGCGCCGCAGCGCTCGCACATGCCCTGCACGACCTGCTCGTTGGCCAGCACGGTCTGGTCGTTGGGGCACCAGTTGACCGGCGACTTCTTGCGGTAGGCCAGGCCCTGCTCGCGCAGCTTCAGGAACAGCCACTGGGTCCAGCGGTAGTACTCCGGGTCGGAGGTGTTGAAGGTGCGGCTCCAGTCGAACGACGTCGCCAGGTGCTTGCACGACTCGATCGAGGTCTGGATGTTGCCGTAGGTGTAGGTCGCGGGGTGCTCGTCGTTGCGGATCGCGGCATTCTCCGCGGGCAGGCCGAAGGAGTCGAAGCCCATCGGGTTCAGCACCTCGTAGCCGCGCTGCCACCAGTAGCGCGCCACGACGTCGTGCAGCGAGAACACCTCGGCGTGACCCATGTGCAGGTCGCCGCTCGGGTAGGGGAACATCGTCAGCGCGTAGCGCTTCTCGCGGGGGCTGTCGTCGTCGGCGCGGAAGGGCTGCAGCTCCTCCCACACCGGCAGCCACCGGGCCTCGACGGCCGCCACGTCGTAGGTCTCGCGGGCCTCGGCGGCGTTCTGCTCGCTCATCTCGTCTCTCTCAGCTCTGTCGAAGGGCGGAATCTGCTCGGGGCACAAAAAAGCCCCTCAGGCACGAGGGGCAGCCGCGTCGAGGTGTGCGCACCGACGCGGCTAGGTAAGGAGCAGGGTCCTCCGCATGCCGCTCATGGTAGCGCGGACCGGGTCCACGCGCTCGCGCGGTCGACCTCGCCGACGGCGATCGAGTACTCCTCGTAGTAGTCGCGCAGCCCGGCGCGCTGCGCCTCGCGGTGCTCGGGGTGACGGGCCCACGCCTCGTGGGAGGCGCGGTCGGCGAAGGTCACCACCGTCACGCGCTCGCCGTCCTCGGCGGTGAAGCCCTTGTGCTCCACATAGCCCGGCATGGTGCGGGCGAGCGCGGAGATCCGCGCCGCGTGGTCGGCGTACGCGTCGGCGTCCGGTCGCAGCCGCGAGCGGAGACGGTGATCACCTGGCCGGGGAGGGGTTCCATGCCCCTAGTCTCGCAACATGACCGTCCCCGACCTCTTCCGACTCGACGGCCGCGTCGCGATCGTCACCGGCGCCTCCTCCGGGCTCGGCGTCGCCTTCGCCCAGGGGCTGGCCGAGGCCGGCGCCGACGTGGTGCTCGGCGCCCGGCGTGCCGACCGGCTCGCCGAGACCGCGCGCCTCGTCGAGGCCACCGGCCGCCGCGCCCTCGCCGTCGCCACCGACGTCTCCGACCCCGACTCCTGCACGGCGCTGGTCGAGGCGGCCGTCGCCGAGCTCGGCCGGGTGGACGTGCTCGTCAACAACGCCGGCATCGGGACGGCGGTCCCCGCGACCCGCGAGACGCCCGAGCAGTTCCGGCAGGTCATCGACGTCAACCTCAACGGCTGCTACTGGATGGCGCAGGCCTGCGGCCGGGTGATGCAGCCGGGGTCGTCGATCATCAACATCTCCTCGGTCCTCGGGCTCACCACCGCCGGCCTGCCGCAGGCGGCGTACGCCGCGTCGAAGGCCGGGCTGATCGGCCTGACCCGCGACCTGGCCCAGCAGTGGACCGGGCGCAAGGGGATCCGCGTGAACGCGATCGCCCCCGGGTTCTTCACCTCGGAGATGACCGAGCAGTACCCGCCCGGCTACCTCGAGTCGCAGGCGCCGAGGATCCCAGTGGGCCGCAAGGGCGACCCGGCCGAGCTGGCCGCGGCGGTGGTCTTCCTGGCCTCCGACGCCGGCGGGTACGTCACCGGCCAGACCCTCGCCGTCGACGGCGGCATGACCATCACCTGACCGGACGGCACGGCACGCGGCACGACTGGTCCAGACGTCGCGGTAATGCTCCGGTCGCGGGGTACCACTGGTATTTTCGGCGCCGTACGCGGCCCTCGTGGTGGATGGGCCGCGCGACCGCAGCGAGGGAAGACATGGCCGAGTCGTCGGCAGCGATCGCGCCCGGCCAGGGGAGGGAGCCGGGCCGTCGGCGCGCCCCCCGCAAGGGTCTGCTGGCGCGGCTGCGCCCGACCCCGCGCCCGCGCAGCCACCGCTCCCCCACCACCGGCGCGCACGCCGTGGGCGGCGCCCGCCGCGCCACCACGCAACCGGCCTTCCGCCGCACCCGGGGGCTGCCCGGCACCCTCGCGGTCACGCTCGCCGGGGCGCTGTTCCCCGGGTCCGGCTTCGTGTGGACCGGCCGGCGGGCGCTCGGCCTCGCGATCCTCTGCCCGGTCGCGCTCGGCGCCCTGTGGGCGTCGTACCACTACGCGAACCTCTCCACCGTGCTCGACCTCGCGGTCGACCCGACGCGGCTGCGGTGGGTGGCACTGCTGCTGGTGGTGGGCGTGCTGCTGTGGGCGGCCACGGTCTACCTGACCTACCGGCAGGCGCGTCCCACGAGCCGCCCGCGGTGGCACACGGCCGTCGGCAACGTGTTCGTGGCCGTGCTGGTGCTGGCCCTCGGTGCCCCGCTCTTCGTCGGCGCCCGCTACGCGATGGTGCAGGCCGACCTCGTCGACTCGGTCTTCTCCGACAACCAGAGCCCGACCACCCCGCGGGGCATCAGCCGCGACGACCCGTGGGCCGGCCAGGACCGCGTCAACGTGCTGCTCCTCGGCGGCGACGGCGGTGACGGCCGCGAGGGCGTGCGCACCGACTCGGTGATCCTGATGAGCACCGACACCCACACCGGCGACACGGTGATGTTCAGCCTGCCGCGCAACATGATGCTGGCGCAGTTCCCCGAGGACAGCCCGCTGCACGACGTCTACCCGACCGGCTTCACGGGCGCCGGCGACCCTGCGTCGTACATGCTCAACGCGGTCTACGGGCAGGTGCCGGCCCTCCACCCCCACATCCTGGGCAAGAGCGACAACGAGGGCGCCGACGCCGTCAAGCAGGCGGTCGAGGGCACGCTCGGCATCCCCGTCGACTACTACGTGCTGGTCAACCTCGAGGGCTTCCGCGACGTGGTCAACGCGATCGGCGGCGTCACCGTCAACATCAACGAGCCGGTGGCGATCAAGGGCAGCACCGACCGCGGCGTGCCGCCGGTCGCGTGGCTGCAACCCGGCCCCGACCAGCACCTCGACGGCTACCACGCGCTGTGGTTCGCCCGCGGCCGCTACGGCTCCGACGACTACGAGCGGATGAACCGCCAGCGCTGCATGATCGACGCCCTCATCGACGCCTCCGACCCGGTGACGCTGATCCGCAACTACCAGGACCTCGCCGAGGTCGGCAAGCAGATCGTGGTGACCGACCTGCCGCAAGAGGTGCTGCCCGCCTTCAGCCAGCTGGCCTGGAAGGTCAAGGACGCCAAGGTGAAGTCGGTGGTGTTCGAGGCCTCCGACCGCTTCAACTCGGCGTCGCCCGACTTCACGTGGATGCGGGACGTCGTGCAGCGCAACCTCTCGGACGAGCCCGGCGCGCACCAACGCAAGGTCGGCGCCGAGGGCAGGGCGAAGGACACCAAGGCCTCCTGCGCCTACCGCCCCGTCTCCTGAGCGGCGGGTTCACCGCCCCTCGACGAGCTCCAGCAGCGTCCGGCCGACCGGGGTCAGCTCGCCGTCCTGGATCCGGGTGAGCAGCTCCCACCCGTGACCCGCGCGGCCCTCGACGAAGGTCGCACCGGTGCGCCGGGCCAGCTGCCGCGCCGCGCGGAACTCCGCCGCGCCGTCGGAACGCGCGTAGACCACCAGGCCGGGCCGGTCGACGCGTGCGGCGACGCTCGACAGCGGTACGCCGTCCCACGCCGACGGCCCCGAGACGTCGGCCCACGCGTCCACCGGCGCGCCGTCCGCGACCGCGCGCACGGTCTGCGACCCGCCCATGGACGCACCGGCGACCACGACGCGGGAGACACCCAGCTGTTCCCGCGCCCAGTCGGCCGCGACCTCCACCTGGGTCGCGGGGTCGGTGTTCCACCGCGCGGCGCAGCGCGACTGGGCGTACCCGCAGAGGTCGATGGCGACCGCCGCGACACCCGCGTGGGCGGCGTGGGTGGCCCACGGACCCCAGCCGCACAGGCCGGCGCCGCCGATCTGGTGCAGGAGGACCACCGCGGCCTCGGCGTCCTCGCCGTCGGGTAGGAAGACGCCCGCGACCAGGTGCAGGCCCCGCGGGTCGTCGATCTGCTGCCGCTCGACGAGGTCGGGCTCGGGGATCTGCGAGAGGCACCGCTCGGCGAGCGAGGCCAGCTCCGGGGCCGGGCCGGAGGTGGTGGCTGTGGAGCCTCCGGCGTCGCCGCCGGCGCCCCGGTCGCTGCTGCTGCAGCCGGTGACCAGCAGTGCGGCCAGCGCGAGCGCCGCCAGCGTCGTGTCCCGTCGCGTCGCGCCCCCGCCCACGGGCACACGGTAGCGGTCAGTCCTCCTGCAGGCCGCCCGTGCCGCCCAGCAGGTGCACCGCGTCGCGGATCTGCGCGAGCTGGCCGGGCGTGGGGTCGGTGGTGATGCGGATCGGGTTGCCGGGCGTGTAGTGGTTCCACGCCGTCGGCACGTACGCCGCGCGGGAGACCTCGAACGAGCCGTCCGGCTGCTCGGCGAACGTGAACGTCGCGCTGATGCCCTGGTAGGTCTCCGGTCGGCTCACCTCGTTCTGGGCGACCATGTTGCCCAGGCCGTAGGCGACCCACTTCCCGTTGACCTTGGTGATCGGCTGCACGACGTGCGCGTGCTCGCCGTACACCAGGTCGACGTCCGGCGACCGGGTCAGCCGGTCGGCCAGCGCGACCTGCTCGGGGGTGGGCTCGTGGACGTACTCCGAGCCCCAGTGCACGCCGACGAGCACCACGTCGGCACCGGCACGGCGGGCGGCCCGCGCCTGCGCCAGCAGGTTGTCGGCGTCCCACATCGACACCGACCACGGCTGCTCGGCCGGCAGCGGCAGCCCGTTGAGGCCGAAGGTGCCCTGCACCAGGCCGACGGTCACGCCGTCAGCCTGCAGCAGCACCGGCTGACGGCGCTCGGCAGCGGTGCGGAAGGTGCCCACGTGGGCCACTCCCTGGCGGTCCAGCAGGGTGGCGGTCCGGGCCAGGCCGGTGAAGCCCTGGTCGACGCTGTGGTTGGACGCCGTGGTGCAGGCGTCCCAGCCGAAGTCGCCGATGAAGCTCGCGATCTGCGGCGGCGCCGCGAACACCGGGTAGCCCAGGTAGGGCCCGCCCCGGGGGGCGAAGGGAACCTCCTCGTGGCACACCGCCAGGTCCGCGTCCTGCACCACCGGCGCCAGGGCACGGAACATCGGTCCGAAGTCCATGCCGCCGACGCCCGCACCGGTACGTCGGTGGTCCTCCTCCGCGCTCTCCCACACGGTGTCGTGCCAGAGCAGGTCGCCGGCGACGGCGACCGTCACCTCGCGCGGGGCCGCCTCGGGAGTCGTCACGGAGGCGTCGGAGGGGTCGTCGGTCGTGGCCGGGTCGACGGCGAGCCCGCCCGACGTACCCGTCGGCGCGGGCGCAGCCCGGGTCTCCGGCCGCTCGTCGGCCGCGCCCTCCGGGGCGACACCGCCGCAGCCGGCGAGGAGGAGGCCGCCTGTCACCGCCAACGCCGCCAGGGCCCCGGCACCGGTGTGCGTGCGGGGCCGGGTGCACCGGGGTGCGGTCACGTCGGTTCCCTCTCGCACGCGCGTTCAGCCGGAGGCTGATCCTCCGGCCTCCAGCGCCCCCGCGCCCGGATCTTCACGTTTTCTTCGCAGCTGCGTGGGGCGTGCGTCACCGCTCGCCCCATGGCAGGGTTGGTCCAGCGAGGTGACCCGGGTCCCGGACCGTGAGGACCTTGGGCGGTAGCCCGCAGGCGGACGCTGTCCCTACCTTCGAAAGGAAGTTCCTGCGGTCTCGCACCACGGGGAGGCGACGTGTTCAGAGCCGGACTGGTTGCGGCAGCGGCCGCATCTCTTCTCGCCCTTGCGGGACCCGTCGCGCCATCGACCCTGGCGCAGGCCGACTCCGTGACGGCGGCGCAGCCCGGAGCGACGGCGCAGACCGTGACGGCGGCGCAGGCACAGCGGCCGAACATCCTGCTCATCATGAGCGACGACCAGACCACCTACGACCTGCGCTTCATGCCACGCACGCTGCGGCTCATCGGTCGCGCCGGCGTCCAGGTGACCGACTTCCTCAGCCCTCACCCGCTGTGCTGCCCGGCACGCGCCGAGGTGCTCACCGGGGAGTACGCCCAGAACAACGGCGTCCGGTACAACGAGGGTCCACTGGGCGGCTGGAAGGCATTCATCCAGGCAGGCAACGCCCGTCACCAGATCGGACTGTGGCTCCACCGTGCCGGCTACCAGACCGGTTTCGTCGGGAAGATGCTCAACAAGTACCCCGACAGCGGAAAGCCGGAGCTGCCGGGATACGACCACTGGAACCCGACGACGCTGGGCACGTACTCGTACTTCGGGACCCACTACGTCAACGACGGTCACCAACGTCAGTATCCGCAGCGGTACGTGATCGACATCAACGCGGACTACACCCGCTCCTACCTCAAGGAATTCGCGTCACACGACCAGCCCTGGTTCCTGTGGGTCTCCCACGTCGCTCCGCACAACAGGAGGCCCATCAACAACACGGTCACGGGCATGCCCCCGCTGGCCGCCAAGAGGTACCACGGGCTGTTCAACGACGAGGTCCCGCCGAGCCTGGGGAAGGCGTCCTTCAACGAGGCCGACGTCAGCGACAAGCCCCTGCAGCCCGGTAGGACCGACCCTGCGCGCGTGACCTGGCTGTTCCAGCACCGGATACGCGCGCTCCAGGCCGTTGACGAGGCGAACGCCGAGGCCGTCAACCAGCTCCGCCGGTTGGGCGAGCTGGACAACACCATCATCGCCTACGTGTCCGACAACGGCTTCCTGCTCGGGGAGCACCGGCTCCTCGGCAAGAATCTCCCGTACGAGGAGGCGCTGCGTGTCCCGTTCCTGATGCGTGGACCAGGGGTCCCTGCCGGCAAGGTCATCGACCAGGCGCTGAACATGGTGGACATCACGGCCACCTTCCTCGCGGCAGCCGGGATCCTCAGGGAGGTCGACAGCGCGGAGGGCCTGGACGGGATGAACATGCTCCCGGTGTTCCGGGGCACTGCAACCGCGCCGGACACCCAGCTGATCCAGGGCGGGGCCAACGGTGAACCGCTCCGGGAGTACGGCTGGTACTGGCGTGGCGTCACCACCCGGGACTGGACCTACGCCCACTGGTGGGACGGGCAGGAGGAGCTCTACGACAACCAGACCGACCCGCAGCAGCTCGACAACCTCGCGGGACTCCCCGCGTGCCAGGCCCTCCTGCAACAGATGGCGGAGCGGTTGAGCCAGCTGGGTAGCTGCTCCGGTGGCGACTGCCGGCGCAGCTTTGGTGACCCCACCGACACCGCGCCCTGCCAGGTACCCCCCGCTCCTGCACCCGGGGCGCGGCAGCGACAGCAGTGAGGCTGCCTGCGACCGTGGGCACCTCTGCCCCGTGCCCCAGCTCCCTCCACGACGACGAGAACCCCGGTGAGAGCGCTCTGCGCCTTCACCGGGGTTCATCGTCGTCGTGGAGCTGAGGGGACTCGAACCCCTGACCCGGCGGACGGGTCGGTGCGGGTGCGCTACTGATCCCGGCCGGGCTCCGGCTGCTCGGCGGCAACGACCACGTCCTCGTGGACGACCTGACCCGGCACCGGACTCACCCGGGTGGACGCGGACCTGGCCGACGCTCTCGGCACGGCGGACGGCACGGGCGACGACGTGGTCCTCTTCGGCACGACGTCGGACGACGTGGTCTCCGTGAGCGCGGAGGGAGGGGCGGTAGTGGCCGACGGCCTGCCCGCGACCGTCCGGGTATCCGCGGCCGACCCGACGCTCGACCGGCTGACGGTGTACGCGCTCCGGGGCGACGACACGGTCACCGCGTCGGCCGAGGCCGCCGCGCTGGTCCAGCTCAGCCTCTTCTCCTGAGCGGCCGGCACCGACCCACGTGTCCGCAGCAGCTCAGCCGGTCGCGGGCGTGATCGCCCCGCGCGCGACGTCGTCGAAGCCGAAGTTGACCGCGACGCCGTCGGCCCGGTACGGCATCTGGATCACCTTCACCTTGAGCAGCCCGACGGCGCTGGACAGCCCGAGGTAGACGTCACCGGTGTCCCGGGGCAGCGTCAGGTCGGTGCGGCTGCCGTCCACGCCGACGACCCGGACCACGAACTGGTTGGGGTAGCCGAACGGGTGCAGCCGGAAGCCGAAGTCGGTCACGGAGCCGCGTCCGGCGAAGTAGACCGACGCGTTGGGGTTGTCCGTGTCCTCGCTGAACTTGCGGTAGAGCGTCCCGTCGACGGTCCAGTAGGGGTTCGACGACCCCCAGGAGACGAACTTCATGCCGTCGAACGGCACCACCTTCCGGGCGGGGTCGAAGGCCCGGGGCTGGTCGAACGTCACCCGCGCCTCGATCTCGCTGCCGGTCAGGAACGCCGTCTCGTCGCACACGACCGCGACCACCGCCGTGCCCGCGGGGCACGGCGAGGGGTCGAGGCCGACGCCACCGGTCGGGACCGCTGCGCCTGCACCTCCCGGAGTCAGGATCGCCACCGCCGACACGAGCAGGAACGCCATCACCTGAGGACGCCACATGACCTTCCCCTCCCTCCTCCCCGTTCCGCACGCTAGGCAACATCCGGAGGCCGCGGTAGGGACCATCGTCACCGGGATGCGGGCGAACGACCGGGTCACCCGGCAGCTGGTCCTGCTCCGCGTCTCCGCTCACGACGTCAAGGTCTCGGCCGTCAAGGAGGGCCTGGCCCCGGAGGTGGTGCGCGGCCGGCTCGGCGCCGACCTGCTCGATGCGTACGCCGCGGCTCACCGCTGAGCCCGGGTCAGCCGGTGCCCGTGATGCGCTGGACGACGTTCCCGTCCTGGTCGCGGAGCTCGGCGACCCCCAGGGGGAGGTCGGCGTCGGTGATGATCTCGATGCCGGCGAACAGAGCGTGACCGCCGCCGGGGCCGGGCCCGTGCGCCTTGACGCAGTCCGGGTCGGAGCAGGCCCACTCGTGCCAGCGCGGGGCGACGCGAACCGGCTTCCCGCACTCGGGGCAGCTCACCGGAGAGCTGCCAACAGGCGTTCGCGGAGGTCGGGGCGCACAGCGAAGACGACCTCGAGGACCGGCGTGCCGTCGTCCAGGCGTTCACGGAGGGCCACCTCGAGGTAGGGGCTCCACGCGGCCGCCAGCTGCTTCCGGTTGTCGGCGCCATCACCGAGCACACAAGCCGCCGCTGACAGCGCCGTCGTCGGACACGTCCTCGGTTGGGTTGGCTTCGCCAAGAGGCCGATCCGGACCCTCGCGGCTCGTCCCAGGTTGCAGGCCGACCTCACCTGACCTGTGGCCAAAGCACACCCCTGGACCGGTGCCTTGGCCTGAGCTTCCTAGTTGTGGTCGGCCGGCAGTCAAGCGCTCGTCTGGCCAGAGCGCACGCAGGTCTCTGAACGTTCGTTCGGGACTGTTCGTGGCCCGGACGGCAGGCGCCCAGACCGCCTCCCGGTGGAATCTCGCAGAGATCGGCAGACCTTCGGGCCACTGCTCGGTGCGCAGCGGGGTCCACACGAGCTTCAGCGGAGGGTGCCATTGGGGTGGCGGTTCACGATCCGGCATCGAGAACAGTCGATCGGTGGGGCCGAGGTCGCGCTCCGCGATCAGAGTGTTCAGCGCGGCGACCACGTGGCTCGCGACGACAACTTCTCGAACGCGGCGAGTCTTGGGGTACGGCTTCCACGCAAACCGGGTACCCGTCCCGGTCTGGGCGATCGTGGCCTCCACGATCGTGCGTCTCACGACGAGCACGCAGTGAAGGGGCTTGAAGTCCTCCACGGTCAGGCCCAGGAGCTCGCCCCATCGCAGGCCCGACTCGGCTGCCAACAGCGGCATGACCCGCCACCAGGGATCCAGGGGCGCGATGATCGCGTCGGACTCCCCCCGCTCGAGGATGGTCACCCGTCGCTCGGGAAGCACCGGCAGCTGGACACCCTCACACGGGTTGATGTCGATCAGTCGGTCTCGCCGTGCCGAGACGCCCTTGCGAGCCGCCAGACACGTCTGGAGCACCTTGTGGCGGCTACGCACGACATGCGGGCCGTCTCCGGCCAGGACCTGCCTGTTGACCCAGCCTTGGACTGTCGACGGAAGGATCTGACGCAGCTGCAGGTGCCCGAAGTGCTCCTTCAGGTTCGAGCGATACGCCGACTCGTACTCGGTCTTCGTCCGGATCTCACCACCGCGGTTGGGGAGCCAACCGCGCTCGAAGTACTCGGAGAAGGTGGTCCGCCCGGCCAGCGGGTCGAACCACTGCCCCTGACGAACCTTCGACTCCTCGTCGTTGGCAGCCTGCAGGGCCGCTCGCTTGGTGGAAAACGTCTTGGTACGACGCTTCCGTCCCGTGGTGTCGCGGTAACTGCCTCGGAAGCCGGCCCCGTGCCGCTCGGCCCAGGCCATCAGAGCTCTCCCGCTCGGAACGGCCGACGAGCAGACGCCCGAGTGAGGTCCCCTCTGAGTTGCGTGTTGTGCACTGTCGGAGTCTCCTGACGCGGTCAAGAGGTTCCGCCTTGCCGAAGGAGCCTTGCCCCCTCTCTGCCCACCCAGAGAAAGGTCGAGGTGGCTCCCCCGAAGGGAAAGCCACCTCTGACCTGCTGCTACTCGGTGGAGCTGAGGGGACTCGAACCCCTGACCCTCTGCATGCCATGCAGATGCGCTACCAGCTGCGCCACAGCCCCAAGGTCGTCGTTCACGGCCACGGCCGGAGCAACGCGGGAGATACTAGCCAACCCCCGGGCGGGGGACGAAATCGGGTGTCGGCGGGGCGGTCCGGTTGTACGCCGCCAGCCGGAGGGCGCCCACCTCCGGGTGCTCCTCGAGCACCACCCAGCCGCAGTTGGAGAGCCCGCGCAGGGTGTGGAACTGGTCGTCGGGCCACCCGAGCAGGGCGCCCGTGGCCACCCGGATGGCGCCGCCGTGGGAGACCGCGATGCCGGTCTGCCCGGGCTCGAGGGCGGCGAGCAGCTCGCCGACGACCTCGCGCATCCGCTCACGCACCGCGGACGCCGGCTCCGCCCCCGGGGCCGTGTCGTAGTGGCCCCGGCGGAACTGCTCGAACTCCTCGGGGTCGGCGGCGCGGTACTCGTCGTGGGTGAGCCCCTCGCGCTCGCCGAGCGAGAACTCCCGCAGCCGGGCGTCGTACACCGGGTCGAGGCCGGCGGCCTTGCCGATCGTCAGCGCTGTGTCGCGCGCGCGGGCCAGGTCGGAGGACCAGAGCAGCACCGGGCGCAGGGCGGCCAGCACCGGAGCGACCGCGTCGGCCTGCGCACGCCCGACCTCGTCGAGCGCGGAGTCGGACTGCCCCTGGACCCGGAGGCGGTGGTTCCAGTCCGTCCGGCCGTGGCGGACGAGGACGACGCGCCTGGTCACCGCTCGCCGGAGGTGACGTCGGCCGGCAGCTCGATCGTCGGGCAGTCGCGCCAGAGCCGCTCGAGGGCGTAGAACTGCCGCTCCTCCTCGTGCTGGACGTGCACCACGATCTCGCCGTAGTCGATGAGCACCCACCGGCCGTCGCGCTCACCCTCGCGCCGGATGGGCTTCGCGCCGATCTCGCGGAGCTTGTCCTCGACCTCGTCGACGATCGACTTGACCTGCCGGTCGTTGGTCGCCGAGGCGAGCAGGAAGGCGTCGGTGATCGCGAGCTGGTCGCTGACATCGAAGGCGATGATCTGCTGGGCGAGCTTGTCGGACGCCGCGCGGGCGGCCGTGCGGACGAGCTCGAGAGCGTGGTCGGTGGCGGTCACGGGGTTCCCTCCGGGTCCTCCGGGTAGAGGTCGTGCTTGGCGATGTACTGGACGACGCCGTCGGGCACCAGGTACCAGATCGGTTCCCCGCGACGCTTGCGCTCGCGGCAGTCGGTCGACGAGATCGCGAGCGCGGGGATCTCGACCAGGGTGACCCGCTCGGGCGGGATGCCGCCCAGCGCGTCGGCGTCCATGTCGTAGCCGGGGCGGGTGCAGCCCACGAAGTTGGCCAGCTCGAACAGCTCGGCGGCGTCGCGCCAGGTGAAGATCTCGGCCAGGGCGTCGGCGCCGGTGATGAAGTAGAGCTCGGCGTCGGGCCGCTGGGCGCGCAGGTCGCGCAGAGTGTCGATCGTGTACGTCGGGCCGTCGCGGTCGATGTCGACCCGCGAGACCCGGAACCGCGGGTTGGCAGCGGTGGCGATCACCGTCATCAGGTAGCGGTGCTCGGCCGGCGAGACCTCACGGTGCGCCTTCTGCCAGGGAGCACCGGTCGGCACGAAGACGACCTCGTCGAGGTCGAACCACGCCTGCACCTCCGAGGCCGCGACGAGGTGGCCGTGGTGGATCGGGTCGAAGGTGCCGCCCATGACCCCGATCCGTCGGGGCCCGGGTCGCTGCGGCTCGTGGGCGCTCAGCTGTGATCGCGCCCGGCGCCGAAGGCCAGGAGCGCGCCCATCAGGAGGAGCAGCGCGGCCAGCACGCAACCACCGATGAAGAAGCTCAGGGCGGTGTTGACCTGCTCGGCATCCTCGACGGACGTGGAGGCCAGGACGATCAGCTGCGACATGGCCGACAGCCTACCCGGCACGGCCCCCGGTCAGCGCACGTGCCCGTCACCGGTGACGACGTACTTGGTCGAGGTCATCTCCTGCAGGCCCATCGGACCACGCGCGTGCAGCTTCTGGGTGGAGATGCCGATCTCGGCGCCGAACCCGAACTCGGCGCCGTCGGTGAAGCGCGTCGAGGCGTTGACCAGCACGGCCGCGGAGTCGACCTCGGCCACGAACCGTCGGGCGGCCCGCTGGTCGGTGGTCACGATCGCGTCGCTGTGCGCGCTCGAGTGCGCGCGCACGTGCGCGATCGCGGCGTCGAGGTCGGGCACGACGGCCGCGGAGATGTCGAGGGAGAGGTACTCGGTGTCCCAGTCCTCGTCGGTCGCCGCCACCACCCCGTCGTACGACGCGAACGCCGCGTCGCCGTGGACCGTGACGCCCGCCTCCTGGAGCGCCTCGATCACGCGCCGCAGGAAGGCGCCGGCCACGTCGGCGTGCACCAGCAGCGACTCGGCCGCGTTGCACACGCTGGTGCGCTGGGTCTTGGCGTTGAGCACGATCGCGAGCGCCTGGTCGAGGTCGGCCGCGGCGTCGACGTAGACGTGGCAGTTGCCGACGCCGGTCTCGATGACCGGCACGGTGGACTCCTCGACCACGCTGCGGATCAGGCCGGCCCCTCCGCGCGGGATCAGCACGTCGACCAGGCCGCGGGCCCGCATCAGCTCCTTGACGCTGTCGTGGCCCTCCCCCGGCACCAGCTGCACGGCGTCGGCCGGCAGCCCGGAGCCCTCCACCGCGTCGCGCAGGGCGGCCACGATCGCGGCGTTGCTGCGGCGGGCGCTGGAGCTGCCCCGCAGCAGCACGGCGTTGCCCGACTTGAGGCAGATGCCGGCGGCGTCCGCGGTGACGTTGGGGCGCGCCTCGTAGATCATCCCCACCACGCCGAAGGGCACGCGCACCTGGCGCAGCTCGAGACCGTTGGCCAGCGTGCCGCCCCGCACGACCTCGCCCACGGGGTCCGGGAGCGCGGCCACGTCGCGCAGCCCCTGGGCCATGCCGGCAACCCGCTCCGGAGTCAGCCGCAGGCGGTCGACGATGTTGGCCGGGGTGCCCGCCTGCTCGGCACGGGTGACGTCCTCGTCGTTGGCGCGCAGCACGTCGTCGGAGGCCTCCTCGAGGGCCTCGGCCATCGCGCGCAGCGCGGCGTCCTTGCGCTCGCGCGTTGCGGTGGCGAGTGCGTACGACGCGTCGCGCGCGCGTGTCGCCGCCGCGGTCACTGCCGAACTGCTGCTCATGGTGCGAGAGTAAGCGCCGGACGCGAGCCGGTTCCGGTCCGTCCCGCCCGGCGGGCAACCAAACCGGCCCGCCGCGCGTCTGTCACTCGAAGGGGGGCGGACCGTCCGCCCCGGGGGAAGGAACATCCACGTGTCCCACACGTCTCGCCGTCGCACCACGGCGGCTCTTGCCGGCGTCACCACGGCGCTGGCCACCACCGCCACCCTGAGCCTCGTCGCCGTCGGCGGCGCCGAGGCCGCGGAGCCGGCGCCCTACTCTCCGATCGTCGTCCACGCGCCCGACAAGATCACCGTCGAGAGCTACGGCCGCGGCGACCGGGTCTACAGCAATTTCGGTCTCGCCTTCGTGGCCGACCAGGCGCCGTTCGAGGTCTGGTCCACCCGGGCCGCCGACTACGATACGCCGATCTCCACGAGCTGGAAGTCCGGCGCCTACGGCGGCACCCTCCCCGAGGGCACCGTCAGCACATTCCGCGGGCTCGACGGCTTCGTGTCCGTCGACATCACCAGGGTCTCCGACGGCAGCAGCGTGCTGAGCCGCACCATGGACAGCTGCCTCAACACCTGGTCGGCCCAGCGGATCCGCCCCGACGCCAGCGCCTACTCGCCGTACCCCCAGAGCTGCCCCTGGAACCCCTACACCCTCGGTTCGGTGATGGGCATCCAGCAGGGCTGGGCGGCGCCGCTCACCGAGGAGTGGGAGTCGTCCTACCGCCTCAAGCCGGGCCGCTACGACGTGACCGCCGCCATCAGCCCCACCTGGCGCACCGCCCTCGGCATCTCGGACGTGGACGGTGTCAAGACCGTCCGCGTCAAGGTGGTCGACGGCAACGGCCGCGTCGCGGCGCAGCCGACGACCGGCGAGGGCGTGGCCCCCCGGCCCGCCGCCCACCGCCCGAGCGGCCCGTCCGCGCTGCCGGCGCCCGACGGTCCCGCCCCGGACCTCCGCTCGCTCCCCGCGTTCGGCATCGGGATCGGCGGCAAGGGCACCACGCTGCGCTTCGGCGCCACCACCTGGAACGGCGGCGACAGCCCGCTGGTCGTCGACGGCTTCCGGTCGGAGACCGACCCCGACGCGATGGACGCCTACCAGTACTTCTTCGACCAGGACGGCAACCAGGTCGGCTACCAGCCCGTCGGGGAGATGCACTGGCACGCCGCCAACCACAACCACTGGCACTTCGAGGACTTCGCGCAGTACAACCTGCTCGCCGCAGACATGTCGCAGGTCGTGAAGTCGACCAAGCAGTCGTGGTGCCTGGCCAACACCGACGCGGTGGACTTCACCGTCGACGGTGCCGACTGGCGTCCCGAGAACACCGATCTGTCCACCGCCTGCGGCGGGTACGACGCGCTCTCGATCCGCGAGGTTCTCTCGTCGGGGTCGGGTGACACGTACTACCAGTACCGGGCAGGCCAGGCGTTCCGGATCAAGAACGTGCCCAACGGCATCTACTACATCTCGGTGGAGGCCAACCCGCTCGGCAACCTCTACGAGCTCGACGAGACCAACAACGACTCGCTCCGCAAGATCCGCATCGGCGGCAAGGGCGAGACCCGCTGGGTCCGCACCTTCCAGGTCGGCCTGGTCCAGGACGACATGGGCGGGTTCTGACCCGCACCGCACTGCTCCGCCGGCCCGCCGTCGTCACGACGGCGGGCCGGCGTCACTTGCGTGGGGTGGGACAGTGATCTCCGTGCCGGTCTGGGTCGAGGCGGGTTTGTGGGGGCTGCTGTCGGGCAGCGCCCTGCTCGTGGGTGCCGCCGTGGCGTGGCTGCTCCCCGTGCCGCGCCAGGTGGTCGCCGGGGTGATGGCCTTCGGCGCGGGCGTGCTGATCTCCGCGCTGGCCTTCGACCTCGTCGACGAGGCCGAGGTGAGCGGCGGGCTCGGTCCCACCGCGCTGGGCCTGTCGGTGGGCGCCGTCCTCTACGTCGGGGCTAACCTCGTCCTCGCCCGGCGCGGCGCCCGTCACCGCAAGCGCACCCGGCAGCCGACCGAGGCCCAGGCTCCCGGCAGCGGCGCGGCGATCGCGATCGGCGCCCTCCTCGACGGCGTGCCGGAATCGGTGGTGCTCGGGCTGACGCTGCTCGAGGGCGGGGCGGTCAGCGCTGCCGTGCTCGCCGCGATCGTGATCTCCAACGTGCCCGAGGGGCTCTCCAGCGCCGCGGGGTGGAAGCGCAGCGGTCGCTCCGCGTCGTACGTCTTCGGCGTCTGGGGTGCGATCGCGGTGGCCAGCGGTCTCTCCGGCGCCCTCGGCTGCCTCCTGCTCGCGGGCGCCGCGGCCGGCACCCTCGCCGTGATCACCGCCCTCGCCGCCGGCGCGATCCTGGCGATGGTGGCCGACACGATGATCCCCGAGGCCTTCGACGAGGCCCACCTGTTCACCGGCCTGCTCTGCACCGCCGGCTTCATCCTCGCCTTCACGATCAGCCGCTGGTGACCGGCAAAATGACGCTGACCCGCCGTTAGTTAACGGCGGGTCAGCGTGGGGTGGCTGTGGAGATCAGCCCTTGCGCTGGGTGACCTGCTCGGTGGCGGCCGGGAGGACGGTGTGGAGGTCGCCCACGACGCCGAAGTCGACCAGCTCGAAGATCGGCGCCTCCTCGTCCTTGTTGATCGCCACGATGGTCTTGGAGGTCTGCATGCCGGCCCGGTGCTGGATGGCACCGGAGATGCCGCTTGCGACGTAGAGCTGCGGGCTGACGGTCTTGCCGGTCTGGCCGATCTGGTAGCTGTGGGGCACCCAGCCGGAGTCGACCGCGGCGCGCGAGGCGCCCACGGCAGCGCCGAGCGAGTCCGCGAAGGCCTCGACCTCGCTGAAGTCACCGCCGGTGCCACGGCCGCCGGAGACCACGATCGCGGCCTCGGTCAGCTCGGGGCGCCCGGTGGCCTGACGCGGCTGGGAGGCCACGATCTGCGCCTTCTTCGCCGAGTCGGACACCGTGGCGGCGAACTCCTCGACCGCGCCGGCACCGGCCGCCTCCTCCGGGGTGGCGGAGTTGGGCTTCACGGTGATGATCGGCGTGCCGGTGGTGACCCTGGCGGCCACCGTGTAGTTGCCGGCGAACACCGACTGGGTGGTGATGCCGCCCTCGGCGACGTCGACCGCGTCGGTGATCAGGCCGGAGCCGATCTTGATCGCCAGTCGACCGGCGATCTCCTTGCCCTCGGCGGTCGAGGGGATCAGCACCGCGGCCGGGCTCGCCTTCTCGACCAGCTGCTGAAGGGCCTCGGCCTTGGGGGCCACCAGGTAGTTCTTGATCTCGGCGTCGTCGACGGCGTACACCTTCTCCGCGCCGTAGGCCTTCACCTTCTCTGCCACACCGGCTGCCGAGCCCGCGGGGCCGATGAAGACGGCCGAGGGCTCGCCGAGGCGGCGGGCGATGGTGAGGAGCTCGTAGGTCGGCTTCTTGACCTCGCCGTCGACGTGGTCGACCAGCACCAGGACTTCAGACATCTTCTGCGCTCCTCAGATGAACTTCTTGGAGGCGAGGAACTCGGCCAGCGCCTTGGCGCCCGAGCCGTCCTCGTCGGTCACGATCTCGCCGGCCGTGCGCGGCGGACGAGCGGTGGTCTCCTCGACCTGCGTCCACGCGGCAGCCAGGCCCACGTCGCCGGCGTCCACGCCGAGGTCCGCGAGCGAGTAGGTCTCCAGCGGCTTCTTCTTCGCCGCCATGATCCCCTTGAACGACGGGTAGCGGGCCTCGCCGGACTGGTCGGTCACCGACAGCACCAGCGGCATGGTCGCGCCGATCACCTCGGTCGCCGAGTCACCGTCGCGCTTGATCCGCACCTGGTCACCCTGGGTCTCGATCACCGAGGCCAGCGTCACCTGCGGCAGGTCGAGCCGCTCGGCCAGCATCGCCGGCACCACGCTCATCGCCGCGTCGGTCGAGGCCATCCCGCACATCACCAGGTCCACCGGAGAACCAGCAGCCCCGATCTTCTCCACGGCCCTGGCGAGCACCAGCGAGGTGCCCACGGCGTCGGAGCCGGCGATCGCGTCGTCCACCACGTGCACGCCCTGGTCGGCGCCCATCTGGAGGGCCTTGCGGACCGCGTCGACACCCTTCTCCGGGCCCACGCACAGCGCGGTCACGGTGACGTCGTCGGGGGTCTCGGACTTCTCCTTGAGCTGGAGCGCCTGCTCCACGGCGTACTCGTCGAGCTCGGAGAGCAGGCCGTCGACGCCGTCACGATCGACCGTGTGGTCGGACTCGAAGTGCCGGTCCGCGGTGGCGTCCGGCACGTGCTTGACACAGACAACAATGTTCATGGTGGTGTGGCCGCGCGGCCCCTCCTGTGAAGTCGGTCGGTGCTGGCGAGGTTACTAGTGGGAAACCACCGGTGGAACACGTCGCCCGGTGGGGTCGCTCACAGGGAGTCGTCGGTCACACGCCTCAGGTGGCTTGCCTGCCGTACCGGCGGCGGGCGCGGGTCAGGGGCGGATCAGGCGCTCGGCGATCCGGCCCACCACGAGCCAGGCCACGGCCGCGATCCCCCAGTTGAAGAGGGCGTTCTTGGTCTCGGCGTCGGAGCCGGTGAACTCCTTGATGCCGCCCCTGCGACCGAAGATCCCGAGGTCGAAGAAGTCCGCGCCGTCGAGGACGAAGCGCACGAGCGCGTTGTCGCTGTTGAAGTCCAGCGCCACGCAGAGCGCGCCGGCGGCGAGGAACACCGCCGCGACCACGCAGACCAGCCAGACCACCTGCGCCACCCGCGTGCGCACCGCGGCGACCTTCTGCGACCCCATGACAGCGACCCTCTCAGAATCGTGCGCCGGACGAGGGACGACTCAACGACCCTGGAACCGGGCCTTGCCCGGCCCGTGCTCGACGAAGGATTGCATACCGGTGGCACGGTCCTCGGTGGCGAACAGCGCGGCGAACTGCTGCCGCTCGATCTCGAGGCCGGTCTCGAGGTCGACCTCGATCCCGCGGTCGATGCTCTCCTTCGCCGCCCGGAGCGCGTACGACGCACCGCCGACGAAGGTGCGCGCCCAGGCCACCGCCTCGTCGTAGACCTGGTCGGCCGGGACGACGCGGTCGACGAGGCCGATCGCGAGCGCCTCGTCGGCCTTGACGAAGCGGCCGGTGAAGATCAGGTCCTTGGCCTTGCTCGGCCCGACCAGGCGGGTCAGGCGCTGGGTGCCGCCGGCGCCCGGCATGATCCCGAGCAGGATCTCGGGCTGGCCGAGGACGGCGTCGTCGGCCGCGAACCGCACGTCGGCGCACAGGGCGAGCTCGCAGCCGCCACCGAGCGCGTAGCCGGTGATCGCGGCGACGACGGGCTTGGGGATCCGGGCCACGGTGGAGAAGGACGACTGGAGCGCGCCGGAGCGCTTGACCATGTCGGTGTAGGACATGTCGTTCATCTCCTTGACGTCCGCGCCGGCGGCGAAGACCCGCTCGCCGCCGTAGACGACCACGGCCCTGACGTCGTCGCGCTCGGCGGCCTCGGTGGCGGCCGCGCGGATCTCCTCCTGCACCTGCACGTTGAGGGCGTTCATCTTGGGCCGGTCGAGCCGGATCGTGCCCACGCCCTCGCTGACCTCCAGGCGGCAGAACTCGGGCATGCGGACACTCCTCACGGACGGGGGCGGGAACGCCCCGACTGTAGTGGGGACCTTGCCCCGGGACGGCGTGGTGTCTGCCACGATGGCCCCGATGAGTCCCTCCACCTGGCGCTGGCAGGCCCGCGGCGAGACGGCACCCGTGTGGCCCGGCGCCCACCAGCATCTCGGCGCGACGTGGACGCCGACCGCGACCAACTTCGCGGTCTGGGCGCCCGAGGCGACCGCCCTGTGGGTCTGCCTCTTCGACGACCACGGGAACGAGACGCGCCACCAGCTGACCGAGCACACCCTCGGCGTGTGGAACGGACGGATCCCGGACGTGCCGGTCGGCCAGCGGTACGGCTTCCGCGCCGACGGTCCGTGGGACCCGGGGCACGGGCTCCGGTTCAACCCCCACCAGCTGCTCCTCGACCCCTACGCCCGCGCCATCGACGGCGAGCCGCGCCCGGGGCCCGAGCTGCTCCCCCACGACGGCAGCGGCGGGCGCAACCGGCTCGACTCGGCGTCGGCCATGCCCCGCTGCGTCGTGGTGCACGACGAGTTCGACTGGGGCGACGACCAGCCGCTGCGGACCCGGTGGCGCGACACGGTCTTCTACGAGCTGCACGTCAAGGGCTTCACCGCGCTGCACCAGGAGATCCCCGAGCACCAGCGCGGGACGTTCGCCGGGCTGGGCAGCCACACGGTCACCAGCTACCTGCGCGACCTCGGCGTCAGCGCCGTCGAGCTGCTCCCGGTGCAGCAGTTCTTCACCGAGCCGGCCGTCGCGGCGCGCGGGATGGTCAACTACTGGGGCTACAACCCGATCGGCTTCTTCGCACCGCACGCGGCCTACAGCTCCTCGGGGACGCACGGGCAGCAGGTCACCGAGTTCAAGCAGATGGTGAAGAACTTCCACGAGGCCGGCATCGAGGTGATGCTCGACGTCGTCTACAACCACACGGCCGAGGGGCCGCCCGACGGCCCGTCGTACTCCTTCCGCGGGCTGGACGACGTCGGTTTCTACAAGCGCTCCGGCACGCTCGGCGACGCCTACTGGGACGTCACCGGCTGCGGCAACACCGTCGACTCGAGCAACCCCGCGGCGCTGCGGCTGATCCTCGACTCGCTGCGCTACTGGGTCACCGAGATGCACGTCGACGGGTTCCGCTTCGACCTCGCCTCGGCGCTGGCGCGCACCGGGCACGAGATCGACATGCGCAGCGCGTTCCTCACCACGATCGACCAGGACCCGGTGCTGCGCTACGTGAAGCTGATCGCCGAGCCGTGGGACGTCTCGATGGACGGCTACCGGGTCGGCTCGTTCCCGCCGCCCTGGGTGGAGTGGAACGACCGCTACCGCGACACCATCCGCGACCTGTGGCGCCCGCACGCCGGCGACCTGCGCGAGGTGGCCTCGCGGCTGGCCGGCTCCTCGGACCTCTACGCCGACGACGGCCGCTCGCCGTACGCCTCGGTGAACTTCCTGACCGCGCACGACGGCTTCACGCTGCGCGACCTGGTCTCCTACGACCGCAAGCACAACGAGGCGAACGGCGAGCAGGGCCGCGACGGCACCAACGACCACCGGTCGTGGAACTGCGGGGTCGAGGGCGAGACCGACGACCCGGAGATCCGGGCGCTGCGGCGCCGGCAGGCGGCGAACCTGATGGTGACGCTGTGCCTCTCCGCGGGTGTCCCGATGATCACCGCCGGCGACGAGCGGGGCCGGACGCAGCGGGGCAACAACAACGCCTACGTGCAGGACAACGAGATCTCGTGGGTCGACTGGCGCCCGGACGACGCGTGGCTCGACCTCTACGACGTCACCAAGACCGCGCTGCGGCTGCGGCGTGAGCACGAGACCCTGCGGCAGCGGCACCACTTCGACGGGACGCCGTCGATCCCGGGCGGGCCCAAGGACCTCACGTGGCTGCACCCGAGCGGGCGCGAGCTGCGGCAGGCCGACTGGTACGACGACGACCTGCAGGTGCTCGGGATGTTCGTCTCCGGCGACCCGCTCCGCTCCCCCGGCCCCCACGGCCAGCAGGAGCACGACTCGTCGTTCCTGCTGTGGTTCAACGCCGACCCCGACCCGGTCGACGTCGTGATGCCCGACAACGACTGGGTGACCGCCGGGAGCATCGTGCTCAGCACCGACCCGGCCCTGGTCGTCGGCACTCCCGTGCGGGCCGGCGACGTGCTCACGCTCGACGGGCGGAGCGTGCTGGTGCTGCGGCAGGACTAGGCCGAGTCACACCCGTCCCACTGGTCCCACCGACGTACCGAATTGTCCGCTGTCGGATGGTTGTTTCCGGGCGAGGGTGACCAATTCGCGGGTCAACCCGCGAATTGCACCCCCCGCCGCTCACACCGGCAGCGCGACGACCCCGAGCTCCGCGGGCGAGGCCAGCAGGTCGTTCTTCGGGACGGCCCGCACGGTGTAGCCGAACGCGCCGGAGCGGACGAGGCGGACGGTGCCGTCGTAGCGGTGGCGGCCGGCTTCGTAGGACTCCGCGCGCTCGAGCGTGACGATCTCGGAGGCGACGAGCTCGTCGTTGTCGTCGATCACGCCGTGCAGCAGCTGCACCTCGACGTCGTCGGGCGTGAGGTCGCCCAGCGAGACGAAGGCCCGCACGGTGAGGGTCGCGCCGACCTCGGGCGAGTCGCCGACACCGCTGCTCTCGACGTGCTCGACCCGCACGTGCGGCCAGGCGCCCTTGACCTTCTTCTTCCAGGCCGACAGCTCGGCGGCACCGTGGAAGTCGGAGTTGAGGCGGCGGCCGGTGACTGCGGCCGGGGTGTAGAGCTGGCGCACGTAGTCGGAGACCATGCGCGTGGCCATCACCTTCGGGCCGAGCGACTTGAGCGTGTGCCGCACCATCTCGATCCAGCGCGTGGGCACGCCGTCGCCGTCGACGTCGTAGAAGCGCGGCGCGACCTCGTGCTCGATCAGGTCGTAGAGCGACGCGGCCTCGAGGTCGTCACGACGGTCGGGGTCGTCGACGCCGTCGGCGGACGGGATCGCCCAGCCGTTGTTGCCGTCGAACCACTCGTCCCACCAGCCGTCGAGGATCGAGAGGTTGAGACCGCCGTTGAGCGCGGCCTTCATGCCCGATGTCCCGCACGCCTCGTAGGGCCGCAGGGGGTTGTTGAGCCACACGTCGCAGCCGGGGTAGAGCGGCTGCGCCATGGCGATGTCGTAGTTGGGCAGGAAGACGATCCGGTGCCGGACCTCCGGGTCGTCGGCGAAGCGCACGAGCTCCTGGATCAGCTTCTTGCCGCCGTCGTCGGCGGGGTGCGACTTGCCGGCGATGACCAGCTGCACCGGACGCTCGGGGTGCAGCAGCAGGCGCTTGAGCCGCTCCTGGTCCGACAGCATCAGCGTCAGCCGCTTGTACGACGGCACCCGGCGCGCGAAGCCGATCGTCAGCACGTCGGGGTCGAGCGCCTGGTCGATCCACCCGAGCTCGGCACGCGCGGCGCCACGCTCGGTCCAGGAGGCCTCGAGCCGGCGGCGGGCGTCCTGCACCAGCTTGAGCCGCAGGGCGCGCTTGGTCGCCCAGATGTCGCGCCCGGGAACCTTGTCGACGCCGTCCCACGAGGCGATCGCGTCGTCGGCAGCACCGGTGATCCCCTGCGCGGCGGCCAGGTCGAAGACCTCGCGGCCGACCCACGTGGGGGCGTGCACGCCGTTGGTGATCGAGGTGATCGGCACCTCGGCCTCGTCGAAGGCCGGCCACAGGCCGTTGAACATGCCGCGGCTGACGTGGCCGTGCAGCTGGGAGACGCCGTTGGCGCGCTGCGAGAGCCGGAAGCCCATCACCGCCATGTTGAAGACCTGCGGGTCGCCGCCGGAGTAGTCCTCGGAGCCGAGCGCGAGGATCCGCTCGACGGGCACGCCGGGCGTCGCGCTGGTGCCGCCGAAGTACTGCTCGACGAGGTCGCGCGGGAAGCGGTCGATGCCGGCGGGCACCGGCGTGTGGGTGGTGAAGACCGTCGACGCGCGGCTGACCTCGAGCGCGGTGTCGAAGTCGAGGGCCGGGCCGGCCGCGTCGACCGTGAACTCCCGGATCCGCTCGAGGCCGAGGAAGCCGGCGTGGCCCTCGTTGGTGTGGTAGACCTCCGGCTCCGGCGCGCCGGTGATCCGCGACCAGGCGCGCAGCGCGCGGACGCCGCCGACGCCGAGCAGCAGCTCCTGGCGCAGCCGGTGCTCGCTGTTGCCGCCGTAGAGCCGGTCGGTGACGGCCTTGAAGTGATCGGGGTTGTCCTCGACGTCCGAGTCGAGCAGCAGCAGCGGCACGCGGCCGACGTGCGCCACCCAGATCCGGGCGGTGAGCTCCTGGTCGTCGGGCAGCGTGATCCGCACCGTGGCCCGGCTGCCGTCGGGTTCGCGCAGCAGCGTCAGGGGCAGCTCGTCGGGGTCGCTGACCGGGTAGGTCTCCTGCTGCCACCCCTCGCGCGAGAGGGCCTGGCGGAAGTAGCCGTGGCGGTAGAGCAGGCCGACGCCGACCAGCGGGACGCCGAGGTCGCTGGCCGCCTTGAGGTGGTCACCGGCGAGGATGCCGAGGCCGCCGGAGTACTGCGGCAGCACCGCGGTGATGCCGTACTCGGGCGAGAAGTACGCGATCGCGCGGGGCGCGTCGTCCCCGGCCCGCCGGTGGTACCAGCGGTCGGCTGTGAGGTAGCGCTCGAGGTCCTCGCGGGCCGCCGACAGCATGTCGAGGAAGGCGCCGTCCTGGCTGAGCTCCTCGAGCCGCTCGGGGTGCACGGCGCCGAGCATCCGCACCGGGTCGTGCCCGACGGCGTCCCAGACCTCGGGATCGACGGCGCGCAGCACGTCCTGGGTCGGGTGGTGCCAGGACCACCTCAGGTTCCCGACGAGGTCGCCGAGCGCGGAGAGCGGCTCGGGGAGGACGGGGCGGACGGTGAACCGACGGATGGCACGCACCGGTCGACGGTAGCGCCCTTCTCTGGATCGTTCCAACCGGCGGTGCGAAATCGTGACCGAACGCCGCTCCGGACGCCTCGGCCGCCTGGCCCCGGCTTGCGTGGCCCCCGGTAGTTCGCAAGGGTTGCCGCATGGTCGGACGCATTCCTGTCATGGACGTGACCCCCCTGGTCGACCTCGGTCGCCAGCCGGCCAAGGCCACCCGCGGGGAGACCTTCCCCGTCGGCGCGACCGTGTTCCGCGAGGGGCACGACTCCCTCGGCGCCGAGGTGGTGATGACCGGGCCGGACGGCGTGGCCCGCCCGCCCGTGCGGATGACGCGCGACGGCGACGTGCCCGACCGCTGGGTCGCCCCGGTGACCCCCGACGCCGAGGGCCCGTGGAGGTTCGAGGTGCACGCCTGGTCCGACCCGCTCGGCACCTGGCAGCACGCCGCCGGGCTCAAGATCCCCGCCGGCGTCGACGTGGAGCTGATGTTCACCGAGGGCCGGCTCCTCTTCGAGCGCGTGCTGGCGGACCTGCCCGCCGACGCGCCCGCCACCGACAGAGAGGTGCTCGAGGGCGCCGTCGAGGTCTGCCGCGACGTCGAGCGACCGGTCGAGGCGCGCCTCGCCGCGCTGCAGGACCCCGAGCTCGACGACGTCCTCCTGCGCCACCCGCTCCGCGAGCACCTGACCGTCGAGGGCCCGTTCCCGGCGTACGCCGATCGCCCGCGCGCGCTCTTCGGCAGCTGGTACGAGTTCTTCCCCCGCTCGGAGGGCGCCACCCGCGACGAGGAGACCGGGAAGGTCACCTCCGGCGACCTGCGCACCGCCGCCAAGCGGCTCGACGCCGTGGCCGCCATGGGCTTCGACGTGATCTACCTCCCGCCGGTCCACCCCATCGGCGAGGTCAACCGCAAGGGCCCCAACAACACGCTGACCCCGGGCCCCGACGACCCCGGCTCCCCCTGGGCGATCGGCAGCAAGGACGGCGGCCACGACGCGATCCACCCCGACCTCGGCACGTTCGAGGACTTCGACGCGTTCGTGGCCCGCGCCCGAGACCTCGGTCTCGAGGTCGCGCTCGACCTGGCGCTGCAGTGCGCGCCCGACCACCCGTGGGTGACCTCGCACCCCGAGTGGTTCACCACCCGCGCCGACGGCACCATCGCCTACGCGGAGAACCCGCCGAAGAAGTACCAGGACATCTACCCGCTCAACTTCGACAACGACCCGGTCGGCATCTGCCGCGAGATGCTGCGCGTCGTCAAGCTGTGGATGTCGCACGGCGTGCGGATCTTCCGCGTCGACAACCCCCACACCAAGCCGGTGGCCTTCTGGGAGTGGCTGCTGCGCGAGGTGCGGCGCACCGACCCCGACGTGCTGTTCCTCGCCGAGGCGTTCACGCGTCCGGCGATGATGCGCGGGCTCGGGGCGGTCGGCTTCCACCAGTCCTACACCTACTTCACCTGGCGCACGGCCAAGTGGGAGATCGAGGACTACCTGCGCGAGCTGGCCCACGAGACGTCGCCGATGATGCGCCCCAACTTCTTCGTGAACACCCCCGACATCCTCCACGCCTACCTCCAGTACGGCGGGCCGGCGGCGTTCAAGGTCCGCGCGGCGCTGGCCTCGACCGGGTCGCCGAGCTGGGGCGTGTACGCCGGGTACGAGCTCTTCGAGCACGTCGCGGTGCGGCCCGGCAGCGAGGAGTACCTCGACTCGGAGAAGTACCAGGTGCGGGTGCGCGACTGGGACGCCGCGGAGGCCGAGGGCCGCACCCTCGCGCCGTACCTCACCCGGCTCAACGAGATCCGCCGCGAGCACCCCGCGCTGCAGCAGCTGCGCGACCTGGCGATCCACAGCAGCGACGACGAGAACGTCCTCGTCTTCTCCAAGCACGCCGGCGACGACGTGGTGATCAGCGTGATCAACCTCGACCCGCACGCGGCGCGCGAGACGACGGTGCACCTCGACCTGCCGGCGCTGGGCCTCGACTGGGGCGACTCGTTCGTCGTCCACGACGAGATCACCGGCCAGGACTGGACCTGGAGCCAGCACAACTACGTGCGGCTCGACCCCGCCCGCGAACCGGCTCACGTGCTGAGCGTCAGGAGGACCCGTTGAGCGACTCGCCGAGCCACGCCAGCGTCGACGTCATCGGCGACACCCCCGACTGGTTCAAGACGGCGGTCTTCTACGAGGTCCTGGTCCGGTCCTTCCGCGACTCCAACGCCGACGGCACCGGAGACTTCCGCGGGCTGGTCGAGAAGCTCGACTACCTCGCCTGGCTGGGCGTCGACTGCCTGTGGGTCCCGCCGTTCTTCACCTCGCCCCTGCGCGACGGCGGGTACGACGTCGCCGACTTCACCGACATCCTCCCGGAGTGCGGTACGGTCGAGGACTTCCACCTCTTCCTCGACGAGGCTCACAAGCGCGGCATCCGCGTGATCATCGACTTCGTCATGAACCACACCAGCGACCAGCACCCGTGGTTCCAGGCGAGCCGAAGCGACCCGGACGGACCGTACGGCGACTTCTACGTCTGGTCCGACAGCGACGAGCTCTACGAGGAGGCGCGGATCATCTTCGTCGACACCGAGCCGTCGAACTGGACGTGGGACCCGGTCCGCCAGCAGTACTTCTGGCACCGCTTCTTCAGCCACCAGCCGGACCTCAACTTCGACAACCCCCGGGTCCACGACGCGATCCTCGAGGCCCTCGACTTCTGGCTCGACATGGGCCTCGACGGCTTCCGCCTCGACGCCGTCCCGTACCTCTACGAGCGGCCGGGGACCAACGGCGAGAACCTCCCGGAGACCCACGAGTTCCTCAAGAAGGTGCGCCGCCACGTCGACGAGCGCTACCCGGGCCGGGTCCTGCTCGCCGAGGCCAACCAGTGGCCCGCCGACGTCGTCGACTACTTCGGCGACTTCGAGAGCGGTGGCGACGAGTGCCACATGTGCTTCCACTTCCCGGTCATGCCGCGCATCTTCATGGCCGTGCGCCGCGAGTCGCGCTTCCCGATCTCGGAGATCCTCGAGCAGACACCGGCGATCCCGGACAACTGCCAGTGGGGCATCTTCCTGCGCAACCACGACGAGCTGACCCTCGAGATGGTCACCGACGAGGACCGCGACTACATGTGGGACGAGTACGCCAAGGACCCCCGCATGAAGGCCAACATCGGGATCCGCCGCCGCTTGGCGCCGCTGCTCGACCACGACACCAACCGGATGGAGCTGTTCACCGCGCTGCTGCTCTCGCTGCCCGGATCACCGGTGCTCTACTACGGCGACGAGATCGGGATGGGCGACAACATCTGGCTCGGCGACCGCGACGGCGTCCGCACCCCGATGCAGTGGACCTCCGACCGCAATGCCGGCTTCTCCTCCGCGACCCCGGGACGGCTGCACCTGCCGCTGATCCAGGACCCCGTCACCGGCTACCAGAGCGTGAACGTCGAGGCGCAGCTGGAGAACTCCTCCTCGCTGCTGCACTGGACGCGCCGCATGATCCACGCCCGCAAGGGCCACCCTGCGTTCGGCCTCGGCAGCTTCACCGACCTCGGCGGCTCCAACCCGAGCATCCTGTCCTACGCCCGCGAGCACACCCGCGAGGACGGCAGCCACGACATCATCCTGTGCATCAACAACCTGTCGCGGTTCCCGCAGCCCGTCGAGCTCGACCTGCGCCCCTGGGAGGGGATGGTGCCTGTGGAGCTGCTCGGCGGCGTCCCGTTCCCGGCGATCGGCGAGCTGCCGTATCTCCTCACTCTCGGTGGGTACGGCTTCTACTGGTTCCGACTCACGCACCAGGCAACCGGGGAGGGGACGACACCGTGACCGACCTGACCGACGACCCGCAGACCACGCTGCTCCCGTACGTCCAGAACGCGCGGTGGTTCGGCGGCAAGGGGCGACCCTGCCGGATCGCGTCGGTCCGCCGGCTCGGCGTGCTCACGTACACCCCCACCGGCACGCTGCCGGAGGACGGCCCCGGCGTCGCCATCGACCTGGTCGAGGTGGCCTACGACGACGGTGACGACGTCGACTACTACCAGCTCCCGCTGGCCTTCTACGGCGAGCCGCAGGAGCACCTCAGCCACGCGCTGCTCGGCGCCTGGGACGACGAGAGCTTCGGCAAGGCACTCGTGTACGACGCCGTGCACGACCGCGCCGCGATGGCGTGCTGGCTCGACCGGTTCGCCACCACGGCCCCCGACGCGGACGCCACCGACGACGAGCCGCTGCGGTTCCACCGTCTCCCGGGGCACGACCTCGACACCGAGGTCCACTCGACGCTCTTCTCGGGCGAGCAGTCCAACAGCTCGGTGGCCTTCGGCGAGGACTCGCTGATGAAGGTCTTCCGCCGGGTGACCCCGGGCCGCAACCCCGACATCACCGTGCACGAGGTGCTGACCCGCGCCGGCTCCGAGCACGTCGCCGCCCTCTACGGCTGGCTCGAGTGCGACGCCGTGACCGGTGAGGGCGCCGACCGCGACGACGTGCTGCACCTCGCGATGCTCCAGCAGTTCCTGCGCACGGCCACCGACGGCTGGGACCTCGCGCTCAACAGCGTCCGCAACCTCTTCGCGGAGGCCGACCTCCACGCCGACGAGGTCGGGGGCGACTTCGCCTCCGAGTCCTCGCGCCTGGGCACGGCGCTGGCCGAGGTGCACGCCACGCTCCGGGAGAGCTTCCCGACCGAGGACTGGCGCGGTGAGCGGGTGAGTGCGCTGGCCGACGCCATGCACCGCCGGCTCGACGACGCGCTGACCGCGGTGCCCGACCTCGCGCCGTTCGAGGGTCCGCTGCGCAGCACCTTCGACGCCGTGCGGACGGTCAGCTACGCCAGCGTGCAGCAGGTGCACGGCGACCTCCACCTCGGCCAGACCCTGCGCACGGTCAAGGGCTGGAAGATCGTCGACTTCGAGGGCGAGCCGGCCCGGCGGCTCGCCGACCGCACCGAGCCCGACTCCCGGTGGCGCGACGTCGCCGGCATGCTCCGGTCCTTCGACTACGCCCCGCGCGTGGTCGCGACGACGCTCGACGACGACGGTGACGGCGAGGACGTCGCCGCGCAGCGTGAGTTCCGCGCCACCGAGTGGTCGTCGCGCAACCGGTCGGCGTTCCTCGACGCCTACGCACCCGACGGCCTCGACCACGAGGAGGGCGCGCTGCTCGCGGCGTACCTCGCCGACAAGGCCGTCTACGAGGCCGTCTACGAGGCCCGCAACCGTCCCTCGTGGCTGCACATCCCCCTGACCGCGATCGAGAGGATCGGCACCGCATGAGCTCCGCCATCGCCCCCGTCGACAGGGGCGAGCTCGACCTCGTCGTGCGCGGCGAGCACGGGCACCCCCACGCCGTGCTCGGCCCGCACCCCCACGACGGCGGCGTCACCTTCCGCGTCCTCAAGCCGCTCGCCGACTCGGTGGCCGTGGTCTGGGACGACCACGAGGTCGAGCTGGCCCACGAGCACGAGGGGATCTGGGTCGGCGCCGAGGACCTCACCGACGTGCCGGGCTACCGGCTCCGCGTGACCTACGACGGCGCGGCCCACGAGGTCGAGGACCCCTACCGCTTCCTGCCGACGCTCGGCGACATGGACCTGCACCTCATCAACGAGGGCCGTCACGAGCGGCTCTGGGACGTGCTCGGCGCCCGGGTGCACCACTACCGCGGGCCGCTGGGCGACACGGTCGACGGCACCTCGTTCGCCGTGTGGGCTCCCTCCGCGCGGGGCGTGCGCGTGAAGGGCGACTTCAACAGCTGGGACGGCCGGGAGCACCCGATGCGCCAGCTCGGGCGCTCGGGCGTCTGGGAGCTGTTCGTGCCCGGCGCCGGGAGCGGCACGGCGTACAAGTTCGCGATCCTCGGCGCCGACGGCCAGTGGCGCGAGAAGGCCGACCCGATGGCGTACTTCGCGGAGGTGCCACCGCAGACCGCCTCGAAGGTCTTCGAGTCCTCCTACACCTGGGGCGACGAGGCCTGGATGACCGAGCGGCCGCAGCGGCGGCCGGTCTCCGAGGCGATGTCGGTCTACGAGCTGCACCTCGCGTCGTGGAAGCGCCACCCCGGCGGCGACCTGTGGACCTGGGAGCAGCTCGCGGACGAGCTGCCCCGCTACGTCGCCGACCTCGGCTTCACCCACGTCGAGCTGATGCCGGTGATGCAGCACCCGTTCGGCGGCTCGTGGGGCTACCACGTGACGTCGTACTTCGCGCCCGACGCCCGCTTCGGCGACCCCGACGGCTTCCGGCTCCTCGTCGACCGGCTCCACCAGGCCGGGATCGGCGTGATCCTCGACTGGGTGCCCGGTCACTTCGCGACCGACGAGTGGGCGCTGGCGCGCTTCGACGGCACCCCGTTGTACGAGGACCCCAACCCCCAGCGCGGCTGGCACAAGGAGTGGGGCTCCCACATCTTCAACTTCGGCCGGCACGAGGTGCGCAACTTCCTCTACGCCAATGCGCTGTTCTGGCTCGAGGAGTTCCACGCGGACGGGCTGCGCGTCGACGGCGTCGCCTCGATGCTCTACCTCGACTACGCACGTCCCGAGGGCGAGTGGACGCCCAACAAGTTCGGCGGACGCGAGAACCTCGAGGCGGTGCAGTTCCTCCAGGAGATGAACGCGACCGTCTACAAGCGGGTGCCCGGTATCACCACGATCGCCGAGGAGTCCACCTCGTGGCCCGGCGTCACCGGGCCGACGAGCGGTGGCGGGCTCGGCTTCGGCTTCAAGTGGAACATGGGCTGGATGCACGACACGCTCGGCTACCTCAAGCGCGATCCCGTGCACCGGGCCTACCACCACCACGAGCTGACCTTCGCGCTCACCTACGCCTGGTCGGAGAACTACGTGCTGCCGATCAGCCACGACGAGGTCGTGCACGGCAAGGGCTCGCTGCTGCGCAAGATGCCAGGTGACCGGTGGCAGCAGCTGGCGAACCTGCGCGCGTTCCTCGCCTTCATGTGGGCGCACCCGGGCAAGCAGCTGCTCTTCATGGGCGCCGAGATCGGCCAGGAGTCGGAGTGGGCGGAGTCGCGGGAGCTCGACTGGTGGCTGCTCGACCACCCCGAGCACCGGGGCGTGCAGTCGCTCGTGCGCGACCTCAACCGCGTCTACCGCGACTCCCCCGCGCTCTGGACGCATGACCACGAGCCGGCGGGCTTCTCGTGGATCGATGCCAACGACGCCGGCCGCAACGTCTTCTCGTTCGTGCGCCGCGGTGGTGCCGACGACCCCGAGCTGGTGTGCGTCGCCAACTTCTCGGCGACCCCGCACGACGTCCGGCTCGGCCTGCCGCGCGCGGGCACCTGGACCGAGGTGCTCAACACCGACGCCGAGGCCTACACCGGGAGCGGCGTCGGCAACCTCGGCGCCGTGAAGGCCGCGGACGACCCGGCCCAGGGGCAGCCGGCCTCGGCCCGGATCGCGCTGCCGCCGCTCGGGACGCTCTGGCTGCGCCACCAGCCCTGACCCGGGATCTGGAACACCCCGCACCGCTTCCGCCGACGCTCACCACGGCGTGGTGAGACGGCCTGTTCCAGAACCTCTGCGGGCGCGCCCCGGGAACCGGAACACCGCGTTCCTCCTCGCTGGCAGAGCGCAGGCCTGTGGAGACACACGTTCCTCGCGACGGCTGACGCGGTAGGACTCTGGGGTGCCCCGACTCATCGACTACGCGTCCCGCTTCGACTTCTTCCGGCGCGCCGCCTTCGTCCTGGTGCGCGACGTCGGCCCGCAGGCACTCAGCCGGCGAGCGGTCGCCGCGGCACTCGGCATCTCGGTCAACAGCGTCCGCCGGCTCTTGGCCGAGGATGCTGACCTGCGCGGACTGGCCCTCGACGAGGTGGAGCGCCGCCGCTCGAGGTCCCTGTGGCACCGCCCCCGCGGCCTGGCCGGAGCCGACCTGGCGCTGGACCTGCTGCGCCAGCTCCTGCCGGACGAGGAGGCCAGGGTTCCCGAGGAGCTCGTGTGGCTCCGCCTCGCCCTCGATGCGCGCCGCCTGGTCGTGGGCGAGCAGGACACGGCCGCCGCCCTCCGCGCCGAGCACGCGATCGCCGACCGCGGCTTCGTGCCCGAGGACCTCGACCCGACGACGCCGGCGCCCGGTGCGGGTGACGATCCCCTCGCCGGCCGCCTGACCGACCACCACACGCACCGTGCCCTCGTGGTCGACCGGGCGCTGGCACTGGTTGGGGTCGAGGAGGTGCAGGAACGACGCCGGACGCTGGCGCTGCTGGACGGCCTCACACTCCACGCCTGCCTGGGCAGGCTGACGCCGGAGGAGGCCGTGTCGGCACTCGAGCACCACGTCGCATCGCTGGCGACCTCGGCCACCGCGGCCTGACCGCGTGCTCGCTAGGGTGACTGGTGTGACCGAGCAGCCCACCACCGTGACCACGGTGGCGGAGGGCGTGGCCCGGGTCAGCTGGGCCGACGAGGTGCAGCACCAGGGCCTGCCCGCCGCCGTGGACGTCGTACGACGCGTGGTCGAGGAGGCCCTCGACGCCCACGTGCGCGTGGAGACGCTGGTGGCGCCCGACGACGAGACCGCCCAGCGGGTCGCGACCTGGTCGGGCATGCGCCGCGAGGGCGTGATGCGCGGGGTGACGGTGTCGGGCGAGGCGGTCGACCGGATCGTCTACGCGCGCCTGGTCACCGACGAGCCCGTGCACGAGCCGCAGGGCTTCCGGGCGCTGCTCAACTCCTTCCTCCCCCGCAAGCGCGCGATCAGCCAGATGCTGGTGCGCGACGACGACGAGCGGGTGCTGCTCTGCCAGCTCACCTACAAGAACGACTGGGACCTCCCCGGCGGCGTGGTGGAGGTCGGCGAGTCACCGCAGCTGGCCGTGACCCGCGAGGTGCGCGAGGAGCTCGGCCTCTCCCTCGAGGCCGGACCGCTGCTCCTCACCGACTGGCTCCCGCCATGGAGCGGCTGGGACGACGCGCTGTGCCTGGTCTTCGACGGCGGCGTCCACCCCGAGGCCGTGCTCGACGAGCTCGTGCGCCAGGAGCGCGAGATCCGGCACGCCGCCTTCTGCACCCTGACGGAGGTCGAGGAGCGCTGCGCCGACTTCACCGCCCGCCGGATCGTCTCCGCGCTCGCCAACGTCGGCGGCGCCGGCCCGGCGTACACCGAGTCCGGCCGCTGACCCCGCCGTCAACCAACGGCGGGTCAGCGTCAGAAGAGGGCGGACGCGAGCTTCTGGCGGCCCCGGAGGACGCGCGGGTCGTCGTTGCCGACGGCGCCGAAGAGGCCGAGCAGGTGCTCGCGGGCGCGGTCCCGGTCGTCGCCGGCAGAGCGGCGCACGAGCTCGACCAGCCGGTCGAAGGCGTCGTCGACGTGGCCGCCGAGGAGGTCGAGGTCGGCGACGAGGATCTGCGCGTCCACGTCGTCGGGCGCCGCGGCGGCCGCCGCGCGGGCGGCGTTCAGGTCGGCGTCCTGGGTGCGCTCGATCAGGCGCGCGCGGGCCAGGCCGGCCGCGGCCTCGACGTCGGCAGGGTTGGCGTCGACCAGCTTCTGGTACTCCGCGATCGCGCGCGGCAGGTCGCCGGCCGCGAGCGCGTCCTCCGCGGGTGCGTAGCGCGGGTCGACGACCTCCTCGACGCCGTCACTCTCGACCACCTGCCCGTGCCGCGGCTGGTGCCGGCCGGTCACGCCCTGCACGGTGAGCTGCTGCATCACCTGGGTCAGCGCCGTGCGCAGCTCCTCCAGCGGGACGACGTCCTGCAGCAGGGGCATCGGACGGCCGTCGAGCACCGCGACCACGAGCGGGATCGAGGGGATCTGCATCGCCTGCGCCACCTCGGGTGCCGCGTCGATGTCGACCAGCCCGGCCAGGAACCGGCCCTCGAACTCCGTCGACAGCGTGACGACGTCGTCGGCGAGCTGGCCGCTCTCCGGCATCCGCGTCCGCGAGAAGAAGACCAGCAGCACCGGCGCCGTGACCGAGGCCTCCACGGTCGCCTGCAGGTTGGTCTGGTCGACGTCGACGGCGTACGCCGAGGACCCGGCCGGCGCACCTCCCGCGGACGCGGGCGCGGGGGCGCCGCCGGTGGTGGCGGGAGCGGTGCGCTTGAGCCCCGACAGGTCGACGGCTCCGGGGCGGCTGAACGGCTGCTGGGTCATGGCGCCCATCCTAGGAACCCCCGCGCGAGCGGCTCCTGCCGCCTCCCGTGGCGGGTGGAGCTCAGAAGCGCGCGGGCTCCCGGTACTCGCCCCACTCGGCGCGCAGGGCGTCGCAGATCTCGCCCAGGGTGGCCTCGGCACGGCACGCGTCGAGCATCGCCTCGATCATGTTCTCCTCGGTGCGCGAGACCTCGACCATCCGGGCGACCGCGGCGCGGGCGGCGTCCTCGTCGCGCGCCTGGCGCCGGGCGGCCAGCGCCCGCACCTGCTCGACCTCGACCTCGTGGCTGACCCGCAGGATCTCGAGGTCGTGGGTCACGGAGTCCTCGTGGCAGTTGACGCCGACGATCTTCTTCGCGCCCTTCTCCAGCGCGGTCTGGTACTGGAACGCGGCCTCGGCGATCTCGGACATGAACCAGCCCTCCTCGATGCCGCGCAGGAGGCCCTGGGTGACCGGCCAGTCGCCGCCGTCACGCCGGCCCGTGGAGCGGCGCATGGTCGCGGCCAGCTCCTCGGTGTCGGCGTGGGTCAGCGTCGAGCCGCCCATGGCCAGGATCCGGTCGAAGATCGCGTTGGCCTCGGCCTCGATCCGGTCGGTGAGGGCCTCGACGTACCACGAGCCGCCGAGCGGGTCGGCGACGTTGACGACGCCGGTCTCCTCCATGATCACCTGCTGCGTGCGCAGCGCGATCTCCGCGGCCTGCTCCGAGGGCAGCGCCAGGGTCTCGTCGAGGGCGTTGGTGTGCAGCGAGTTGGTGCCGCCGAGCACGGCCGACAGCGCCTCGACGCCGGTGCGGACGACGTTGTTGTAGGGCTGCTGCGCGGTGAGCGAGACACCGGCGGTCTGGGTGTGGAACCGCAGCCACTGCGCCTTCTCGCTCGTGGCGCCGTAGACGTCGCGCATCCAGCGCGCCCAGATCCGGCGGGCGGCCCGGAACTTCGCGATCTCCTCGAAGAAGTCGATGTGGGCGTCGAAGAAGAACGACAGGCCGGGGGCGAACACGTCGACGTCGAGGCCGCGGGAGAGGCCGAGCTCGACGTACCCGAAGCCGTCGGCGAGCGTGAAGGCGAGCTCCTGCGCGGCCGTGGAGCCGGCCTCGCGGATGTGGTAGCCGGAGACCGAGAGCGGCTTGTACGCCGGGATGTGCTCGGCGCAGTGCTCGATCAGGTCACCGATCAGGCGCAGGTGGGGCTCGGGGGTGAAGAGCCACTCCTTCTGCGCGATGTACTCCTTGAAGATGTCGGTCTGCAGCGTGCCGTTGATCGTGGAGGTGTCGACGCCGGCCCGCTCGGCCGCCACCAGCATCATGCAGAAGACCGGCACCGCCGGGCCGCTGATCGTCATCGAGGTGGTGACCTCACCGAGGTCGATGCCCGCGAAGAGCGTCTCCATGTCGGCGACGCTGTCGACCGCGACGCCGCAGTGACCGACCTCGCCGAGCGCCTTCGGGTCGTCGGAGTCGCGACCCATCAGGGTCGGCATGTCGAAGGCCACCGAGAGCCCGCCGCCGCCGCGCCCGAGGATCATGTGGTAGCGCTCGTTGGTCTGCTGGGCGTTGCCGAAGCCGGCGAACTGCCGGATCGTCCAGGTCCGGCCGCGGTAGCCCGTGGGGTAGAGACCGCGGGTGAACGGGAAGTCGCCCGGCCACTCGGAGTCGTCGGTGCCGTACGCCGGGTCGACCTCGACGCCGCTGAGCGTCGTGAAGTCGGCCTCGCGCACCCGCGACTGCTCGTAGCGGGCCTGCCAGCGCTGGCGGGCGGTCTGCCCGTCGGTGGAGTCCTGGGCGTCGGTCGGGCTTGTCGGGACCATACCGAGATAGTAGGACGTCCAACTATCTGGACCAAGCCGGCGGCGGGGCTCAGCGGACCCAGCGGTAGAGCTGCCCGTCCCGGACCTCGGCCGCGCGCGGCGGGCGCGGGGTCGGGTGGTCCTTGAGATGGGCCAGCAGCCGGGCGCGCCCGCGGATCGCGACGTCGCCGTCGGTGAGCTGGACGTAGGGATGCAGCAGGTCGCGCACCTCGGCCCACTCCCGCCGCTCGACGAGGTGCCAGACCACGGCCGTGGGCGCGGGCAGCTCGGGCAGGTCGTGCAGCATCTTCGGCGTGCACAAGCGCCACGCATCGGTCACCAGCTCGCGCATCTCGTCGTGGTCGAGCCGGTCGAGGTGCGCGCACACCCACGGGTAGCGCAGGTCGCCGGTGCGGGGCAGGAAGAACGTCGCGGGATCGGACTCCACCAGGCCGTCGCGCTCGGCCCGCGGGAAGCCGAACCCCATGTCGCGCTCGTCGCGGCTGAAGGCGACGTACACGATCTGGCCCACGCGCAGCTTCCAGCGCCCGCGGACCTGCGCCTCGTACGTGCGCGGCAGCGCCAGCCCCACCTCGCGCACGTCGTCGGCCGAGACCACGACGACCGTCTAGAAGTCGCCGGCCGCGTGCCGGACGGGCGCGAGCAGCGTCGACAGCGCGGCGAGCTGGTCGTCGGAGAGGGAGCCGAGGCCGAAGTCGGCCGAGACCAGGTCGCGGGTGGCCGTCTCGACGAGCCGCCGACCCTCCTCGGTGATCTCGGCCAGCACCGCGCGGCCGTCCTCCGGGTGCCGACGTCGTACGACGAGCCCCGCGGCGTCGAGCCGCTGGACGATCGAGGTGACCGAGGTGGGGTGGACCTGCAGCCGCTCCCCCATCTTGCCCAGGGGCAGCGAGCCCCGCGAGGAGAAGACGAGCAGCACCAGGGCCTCGTAGCGGGCGAAGGTCAGCCCGTGCGGCCTCAGCAGCGCGTCGAGCTGGCCGATCACCAGCTGCTGGACGCGCATCAGGGAGGTGACCGCGTGCATGGCCGGCACCCCGGGCCAGCGCAGTCCCCACTGCCGGGCCGCCTCGTCGATGGGGTCGAACGGCAGGCGGGCTCCAGGCCTCCCAGATCCGGGCATGCGGGCACCCTACCGAGGGCCGGGGACGACCCCGCCCCGGTCGCGGCAGCGTCTAGTTGATGACGCGCGGCCCGCGCAGGCCCGACCGCTGGACCACCCGCTGGATGGCGAGGTCGCGGTCGTCGGGTCGCCCGACGTAGCGGATCTCGCGGAGGCCCTGCTCCTGCGCCGCCGACTCGAAGACGAAGTGCCCGAAGCCGAGCACCCTCCCGTGCAGCGGCTTGTTGACCGTGATGTCGAGGATCCGGCTCAGCGGCATCGTGGCCAGGTGCTGGGCGAGCACGCCGTGGATCCGGAAGACCCGCATGTTGGTCACCACGAAACGGTCGCGGCGCTCGCGCGCGAAGCCCCACGCCGCGACGGCCGCCACCACCAGCGCGATCACGAAGACCGCGGTCGAGAGCTGCACCGGCACCACCGCCGTCGCCAGCAGCAGGAGGAAGGCGCCGAGCCCCTCCAGCACCGGCACCGTGTAGGCCGCCCAGTGGTGGTGCACGACGTCGACCACCACCTCGCCCTCGTCGCGCAGCAGGTGCTTGCGGATGTCGCGGTCGGTGGCCGGCTGGGGCCGCCTCACCGTGCCCTCCCCACGAGGACCCTCAGTCCAGCGCGCCGAAGAAGCGGATGACCGCCTCGAACAGCTGCTGGGTCAGGTCCCAGGTCTGGCTACCGCCCGCCTTGGCGGCCTCGGCGAGACCGTGGGGGTCGGTGAACATCCAGAACCCGAGAAAGACGACCAGGACCCACAAGGTCACCCTCTTGGCGTTGATGGCAGCCACCAGCTTCCGTCCTCTGCCCGATCAGGAACGTTTCCGACCCCCGTGTCTAGCAGGTCTGGACCACGCCGCGCACCCCGACGCGCCCCGGCGCGCCGGCCCGACGAGGATCACTCGGTGAAGGCCTCCAGGAGGGCGTCCGCGGCGGCGTACGGGTCGCTCTGGCCGCGCACCACGGCCCCGGCCAGCTCGTCGAGCTCGCTGCGGCCGTGCACGTCACCCCACCGCGCGCGCAGCGCGGTGACCGCGATCGCCTCGACCTCGTCGCGGGCCCGCCGGGTGCGCCGCTCGGCGAGCTCCCCGGACTCCTCGAGCCAGGCGCGGTGCCGGTCGAGCTCGGCGACGACCTCGTCGAGGCCCTCGCCCCGGACGGCGACCGTCTTCACGATCGGCGGGCGCCACGCCCCCTCGGCCCGCTCGGCCAGGGCCAGCATGGAGCGCAGCTCACGGCGCACCTGGTCGGCGCCGTCGCGGTCGGCCTTGTTCACGACGTAGAGGTCGCCGATCTCCAGGATGCCGGCCTTGGCGGCCTGGATGCCGTCACCCATGCCGGGCGCCAGCAGCACCACCGTGGTGTCGGCGAGCCCGGCGATCTCGACCTCGCTCTGGCCGACGCCCACGGTCTCGATCAGCACCACGTCGCACCCCGCCGCGTCGAGCACGCGCAGCGCCTGCGGCGTCGTCCACGACAGGCCTCCGAGGTGGCCGCGCGAGGCCATCGAGCGGATGAAGACGTCGCGGTCGAGGGCGTGGTCCTGCATCCGCACCCGGTCGCCGAGCAGCGCGCCGCCCGAGAACGGCGAGGACGGGTCGACCGCGAGCACACCGACGCGCTTGCCGGCCCGGCGCAGCTCGGTCACCAGCGCCGACGTCGAGGTCGACTTGCCGACGCCGGGCGAGCCCGTCAGCCCGACGACGTGCGCGTGCCCCGCGTGCGGGGCCAGCGCCGCCATCACCTCCCGCAGCAGCGGGGACTCGTCCTCGACCAGCGAGATCAGCCGGGCGACCGCCCGGGCGTCACCCGTGCGGGCGCGCTCGACCAGCTCGGGGACGTTGCCGGTGCTGCGCCTGCTCACGCCCCGGGGACGCGCACGATCAGTGCGTCACCCTGGCCGCCGCCACCGCACAGGGCGGCCGCGCCGACGCCGCCGCCGCGGCGCTTGAGCTCGAGGGCGAGGTGCAGCACCACGCGGGTGCCGGACATGCCGACCGGGTGGCCGAGCGCGATCGCGCCGCCGTTGACGTTGACCTTGTCCTCGGAGACCCCGAGCTCGCGGGCCGACTCGATGCCCACAGCCGCGAAGGCCTCGTTGAGCTCGAGCAGGTCGAGGTCGGCGACGTCGATGCCTTCCTTGGCCGCGGCCTTGCGGATCGCGTTGGCCGGCTGCATCTGCAGCGACGAGTCGGGGCCGGCGACCTGGCCGTGGGCGCCGATCTCGGCGAGCCACTCGAGGCCGAGCTCCTCGGCCTTGGCCTTGCTCATCACCACGACCGCGGCGGCGCCGTCGGAGATCTGGGAGGCCGAGCCGGCGGTGATGGTGCCGTCCTTCCTGAACGCCGGACGCAGCTTGCCGAGCGACTCGGCCGTGGTGTCGCCACGCACGCCCTCGTCGGCCGAGACGACGACGGCGTCGCCCCGGCGCTGCGGGATCTCGACCGGGACCACCTCGTCGTCGAAGACGCCGTTCTTCCAGGCCTCGGCGGCGCGCTGGTGGGAGCGGGCGGAGAACTCGTCCTGCTCCTCGCGGGTCAGCTTGGTCCCGTTGGCGTTGAAGTCCTCCGTGAGGCCGCCCATCGCCTGCTGGGTGAGCTGGTCGTAGAGCGCGTCGTAGGCCATCGAGTCGACGAGGGTGGTGTCGCCGTACTTGAAGCCCTCGCGCGACTTGGGCAGCAGGTGCGGGGCGTTGGTCATCGACTCCATGCCGCCGGCGACCACGATCTCGACCTCGCCCGCGCGGATCATCTGGTCGGCCATCGCGATCGCGTTGAGGCCGGAGAGGCAGACCTTGTTGATGGTGATCGAGGGAACGCTCATCGGGAGACCCGCGGCGATGCCCGCGCTGCGGGCGGGGTTCTGGCCCGCGCCGGCGAGGATGACCTGGCCCATGATCAGGTAGTCGACCTGGTCGGGGCTGACCCCGGCCTTGTCGAGAGCGCCCTTGATGGCGACGCCGCCGAGGTCGGCGGCCGAGAGGCTCTTGAGGCCCCCGAGCAGACGGCCGATCGGGGTGCGGGCTCCGGCGACGATCACGGATCCGGACATGGGACTGCCTCCAGTTGAGCGACGGGGTGGATCTGGGGACGACCCTACCCACCGGGTCCGGCGCGGGGGAGGGTGGAACATGTCACACGGGGTCGCGGCCACGGACGCCGCCGTACGACGATGTGGCCATGACCCCGGACCCCGGACTCGCCCCCGCTGCGCACCTCTTCACCGCCATCGACCACGTCGGCATCGCCGTCGCGGACCTCGACGCGGCCATCGCCTTCTACGAGGGCACCTACGGCATGCGCCTGGCCCACCGGGAGGTCAACGAGGAGCAGGGCGTGGCCGAGGCGATGATGGCCGTCGGCGACTCCGGCTCGTGCGTCCAGCTGCTCGCCCCGCTCGACGAGTCCTCCACGATCGCGAAGTTCCTCGACCGCAGCGGGCCCGGCATCCAGCAGATGGCCTACCGGGTCACCGACGTCGAGGAGGTCGCCCGGATCCTGCGCGAGCGCGGCCTGCGCCTGCTGTACGACGCACCCCGTCGCGGCACCTCCGACTCGCGGGTGAACTTCATCCACCCCAAGGACGCCGGCGGCGTCCTGGTCGAGCTCGTCGAGCCCGCCCGGGGTGCGGACACCCACTGAGGGACGCGTCACAGACTCGCCCCGACCGAGTTACCGGTCGGTAATCTCCGTCCCAGCCCCCGACCCTGCGACACAGGAGCCGACGTGCAGCACATCCTCGACGCGATCCTGGCCGGCGACACCCCGGCCGACGACTTCGCCCACCTCGACATCCCCGACCACTACCGGGCCGCCACCGTCCACAAGGACGAGGTGGACATGTTCGAGGGGATGGCGGCCAGGGAGAAGGACCCGCGCAAGTCGCTCCACGTCGAGGACGTCGCGCTGCCCGAGCTCGGCCCGGGCGAGGCGCTGGTCGCGGTGATGGCGAGCGCCATCAACTACAACACCGTGTGGACCTCGATCTTCGAGCCGGTCTCCACCTTCGGCTTCCTCGAGCGCTACGGCCGCCTCTCCCCGCTGACCAAGCGGCACGACCTGCCCTACCACGTGGTCGGCTCCGACCTCTCCGGCGTGGTGCTGCGCACCGGGCCCGGCGTGACGAAGTGGAAGCCCGGCACCGAGGTCGTCGCCCACTGCCTCTCGGTGGAGCTCGAGGACCCCGACGGCCACGACGACACGATGCTCGACCCGCAGCAGCGGATCTGGGGCTTCGAGACCAACTTCGGCGGCCTCGCGCACATCGCCCTGGTCAAGGCCAACCAGCTCATGCCCAAGCCCGCGCACCTCACGTGGGAGGAGGCCGCCTCCCCCGGCCTCGTCAACTGCACGGCGTACCGCCAGCTGGTCAGCAAGAACGGCGGCGACATGAAGCAGGGCGACAACGTGCTGATCTGGGGCGCGTCCGGCGGCCTCGGCGGCTTCGCCACGCAGTACGCCCTCAACGGCGGCGCCACCCCGGTGTGCGTGGTCTCCAGCGAGGACAAGGCCGAGATCTGCCGCTCGATGGGCGCCGAGCTGGTGATCAACCGCAACGAGGAGGGCTACCGGTTCTGGAAGGACCCCCACACCCAGGACCCGAAGGAGTGGAAGCGCTTCGGCGCCCGGATCCGCGAGCTGACCGGCGGCGAGGACATCGACATCGTCTTCGAGCACCCGGGCCGTGAGACTTTCGGCGCCAGCGTGTACGTGACCCGCAAGGGCGGCACCATCACCACCTGCGCCTCGACCTCGGGCTACATGCACGAGTACGACAACCGGTACCTGTGGATGAACCTCAAGCGGATCATCTCCTCGCACTTCGCCAACTACCGCGAGTCGTGGGAGGCCAACCGCCTGATCGCCAAGGGCAAGATCCACCCGACGCTCTCCGGCACCTACCCGCTCGACCAGGTCGGCCAGGCCGCCCTCGACGTCCACCAGAACGCCCACCAGGGCAAGGTCGGCGTGCTCTGCCTCGCGCCGGAGGAGGGCCTCGGCGTGCGCGACGAGGAGATGCGCAGCCAGCACGTGGACGCGATCAACCGCTTCCGCGGGGTCTGACGAGCCGGGGGGCGCGGCCCTCCCCGGACGGTGCAACACTGGACCCGACAACCAGCCTCATCCCGGGAAAGGTGTGCCGCCACATGAGCGACGAGGGTCTGTCCATCTTCGACGACGAGCCGAACGAGGAGACGACCGAGGCACCGGCCCCGCCGACCGCCAAGCGGCCGGCCAGGAAGCCGGCCCGGCAGCCGGTGCCGCCGGTGCCCGCGGCCGACGCGGCGAAGACCCAGGTGATGCCCGCGGTGAAGCAGCAGGCCGCCCCGGCGACCCCGGCGACCCCGGCGCCCCCGGCGCCCCCGGCGGGCGGCGCGGACGACGAGACGCGGGCGCAGCCGGTCGTGGCCGCCCCGGCGCCCGCCCCGGCGCCCACTCCGGCACCCCCACCCACCCGCGCCCCGGCTCCGGCGCCTGCCCCGGCACCTGCCCCGGCACCCGCTCCGGCACCCGTCCGGCCGGCGCCGACCGCTCCGGCCGCCGCCAACCCGGCGCCCGCCCCGGCCCCCGCCCCGGCCCCCGCCTCCGGCCGGCCCCCGCTGCCGCCGGCCTCGCCGGGCGTGGCCTTCCCGCAGGTGCGCCGCGGCGGCTACGACAAGGCCGCGGTCGACGCCCGGTTCCAGCAGCTGTCCTCCGAGAAGGCCGGCCTCTCGCGCAGCCTCACCGAGTCGGAGCGACAGGTCGCCGCGCTCCAGCAGCAGCTCGAGCAGGCCCAGCAGGAGATGAAGGAGGCGCAGGCGCCGTCCTACGCCGGCCTGGGCGGCCGCGCCAGCGCGATGCTGCGACTCGCCGAGGAGGAGTCCGCCGACGTCCGCGAGGCGGCGCACCGCGACGCCGACGAGATCCGCGAGCAGGCCACCCGCGACGCCGCGGGGATCCGCGCCGACGCCAGCCGCGAGGCCGAGGACATGCGCCTCGTGCAGCTCCAGGAGCTCGACGACACCCGCGCCCGCATGATCGCCGACGCCGAGCAGGAGCGGGCCATGGCCAAGGCCGAGGCCGACGACCTCCTCGCCGCGGCCAAGCGCGAGGCCGACCAGGTCCGGCTGGCCGCCCAGCAGGAGGCCAACGACCTGCGCGTGACCGCCACGCGCGAGGCCGAGCAGGCCCGCGCCGCCGCCGACCGCGAGGTCCAGGAGGCGCGTCGCACGCTCGCGGTGGAGAAGGAGCGGCTGGCCAAGGAGGCCGTCGAGCACCACACCACCTCCATGGCGGAGACGAAGCGGTTGGTCGAGGAGGCCGAGGAGCGGGCCGCCGCCGCCGAGACCCGCGCCCGCGAGGCGCTCAGCCAGGCCACCGCACACCGGCAGCAGTCGCAGTCCGAGGCGGAGGCCACGCTCAACCGGGCGCGCCGCGAGGCGGAGCAGATCGTCGCCTCGGCCCGCACGCAGGCCGACTCGATCACGGCGTCCGGCCAGGCCGACGCCAAGCGGGAGCTGAGCGCGATCAAGGCGGAGGTCGAGCGGATGGCCAAGCGCCGCGACGCGATCACCGCCCAGCTGGCCTCGCTGCGCGACGTGGTCGCCGGGTTCGGGGACGAGAGTTGACCCGCCGGTCCTCCAGGGCTCCTGCCGCGGGCCGCCGGGAGGGCAACGACGGAGAAGCCCCCGGCGCGCCAGGCGGCGCCGCCGGGCTGGCCGTGCCCGGCGGTGCGGCCCCCGTGCCGGCGCTGCTGCGCCACTCGCCGTTCGCCTTCGGCTTCTTCGCGGGTCTCGGCGCCCTGCTCGCGTGGTGGCTCGGCTCGCAGGTGCTCCGCATCAGCGGGGTGCTGGTCCTGATCGTCGTCGCGATGTTCCTGGCGGCCGGGCTCAACCCGGTCGTGGAGTTCCTGCAACGTCGCGGCATTCGGCGCGGCTACGCCTTGCTGACGGTGATCGTCGGCGTGCTGATCGGGCTCACGCTCTTCGGCATCGCGATCGTGCCGGTGATCAGCGACCAGATCGCCGCACTCACCGACCAGGCACCGGGGTGGTTCGACCGCCTCCAGAACAACCGGCAGGTCCAGGACCTCGACAACAAGTACCACATCGTCGACAAGGCCAAGGACTACGTCTCCTCCGGTGACTACGCCAGCTCGGTCTTCGGTGGGGTGGTCGGCGTCGGCCTGGCCGTGGTCTCGGCGCTGGCCAACGCCTTCATCGTCACCGTGCTCACGCTCTACTTCCTCTCCTCCCTCGAGGCGACCAAGACCGCGTTCTACCGCCTCGCCCCGGCCACGCGCCGCGAGCGGGTGCGCGAGCTCGGCGACCGGGTCATCGAGAGCGTGGGCGGCTACGTCTCCGGCGCGTTCGTCGTCGCGACCTGCGCCGGACTCAGCTCGCTGGTCTTCCTCTTCGCGATCGGCCTCGGCCAGTACGCCGTGGCGCTCGCCTTCGTGGTGGCGCTGCTCGACATCATCCCGATGATCGGCGCCACCCTCGGCGCGGTCGTGGTGTCGGCGATCGCCTTCGCCGAGGACCCGAAGATGGGCCTGTTCTGCGTGATCTTCTACGTGATCTACCAGCAGGTGGAGAACTACGTGATCTACCCGCGGGTGATGTCGCGCTCGGTCGACGTGCCGGGAGCGGTGACGGTGATCGCCGCCCTGGTCGGTGCTGCCCTGCTCGGCGTCGTCGGCGCCCTGCTGGCGATCCCGACGGCCGCGGCGATCCTGATGCTCACCCGCGAGATCGTGGTCAAGAAGCAGGACGACCGCTAGCCGCTCTCAGCCCAGCATCCCGATCAGGGCGAACATCGTCGACGGGAGGCCCTGCACCCGGAGCGCGTCGAGCACCTGCTCGTCGAGAGCGTGGAACTCGCCCGGCGAGGACTCGACGACCCCGCAGCCGATCGCCATCTCCTGGGTGCCGCCGCCGAGGTCCTGGTCGCCCCGGGGCTGCCCGGTCAGGTGCAGGGTCGCCCACTCGAACGGCAGGTCACGCCCGCAGTCGGGCTCGGCGGGTGCGGCGGCGGCGAGCGCGTCCGCGAACGCGCGCGCGGCGCCCTGGCCCAGCGTCGTGCCGTAGACGAGCTCGAGCGGGTCGTCGTCGCGCAGGCTGCGGTAGAGGCAGACGTCGAGGCTCACCGGGTCGCCGTACCCCTCGGTGACGATCGAGTCGGGGTGGCTGGGCCGGTGGAGCACCGGCTTGCAGTCGAGCGGGCCGCCGACCGACCCCAGGACCTGCTCACGCAGGGCGGGGTCGTCGCTGGTCACCGTCACGGTCGTGCTTCCCTGCGCGACCGTCTCGCGCACCCAGCCGCCGCCGAGGTCCTCGGTGCCGGGGTCCAGCGCTGCCCCCAGCCAGACGGACGGGGCCGTCGGCTGCGGCCCGTCGAGGGGGTCGCCCAGGCACAGGTCGCTGAGCATGATCGGGCGACCGACGTACGCCGCGCCGCCCGCCGGACCGTCACCGCAGGTGACGACGTCGTTGCCGATGCGCACCGGCGCAGCGCCCCATCCCCAGTCGGCGGGCACCCGGACCGAGGCGTCGTGCCAGACCTCGGTGCGCCACCCCTCGGGGACCGTGGTTCCCGGGGTCCCGGACGGTCCACCCACCGAGCCGGGCGTGTCGTCGGTCCCGCAGGCGCCGAGCGGGACCAGGAGCCCGACGAGGAGCAGGACACGGACGAGGAGGGAGCGGGAGGTCATGCCGGTGGGACGCGGCACGGGGCCCGGCGGTTCCGGTGGCAGGTCCTAGCCGAGCACCGGCTCGGTACGACCCACGGTCCGCTCCCCCATCTTCACCGCCACCACGCCGGCGAGGATCAGCACGCCGCCGAGGAGCTGCACCGGCTTGGGCAGCTGCGCGACCAGCAGCCACGCCCAGAAGATGCCGGCGAGCACCTCGCTGAGCGCCACGAACGACGCGAGGCGCGAGCCCAGCCGACGGCCGGCGGCGATGCCCGTGGTGTAGGACAGGGCCGCGGTGACCAGCCCGAGGCCGAGCAACGGCCACCACCAGGCGACCTCGTGGCCGGCGTACGCCACCGAGGTCGTGGCGGCGCGCATCGGCAGCAGGCCGACCAGCGCGAGCGCGCCGAGGACCACGGTGCCCACCACCAGGCCACCGGCGGCCAGCGTCAGCGGGGGCAGGCCGTTGTCCTCGTCGGCCGAGATCACGAAGTAGGTCGCGCAGCCCACCATCGCGCCGAGCGCCCACAGCACGCCGGGCAGGCTGAGCTCCGCGCCGGAGAGCAGGTCGAGCACGAGCACCAGCCCCAGCGCCGCGAGGCCGGCGCCGAGCAGCGTGACCGGGCCGGGCCGGTGGCCGTGGCGGATCCAGAGCCACATGACGACCGCCGCCGGGGCGGTGTACTCGATGAGCAGGGCCGGACCGACCTCCATCCGCGCGACCGCGGAGAAGTAGCAGAACTGGGCGGCGGCCACGGCCAGCAGCCCGTAGAGCAGCACGAGACCGGCGTTGCGGCGCAGCACCCCGGGCCGCCCGCGCAGGGCCAGCAGCCCGAACGGCGCCACCACGAGGGCAGCGATGCCGATGCGGACCAGGGTGACGGCGCCGGCGCTCCAGCCCGCGTCGAGCAGCGGGCTGGCGAAGGCGCCGGAGAGGCCGAAGCTGATGGCGGAGACCAGGGCGAACCCGAGCCCGACCGTGCCGCGACGACGCGCGGTCGTCGCCACCGGGGCGATGTCATGGGCCAAGGTCGTCATGACTCATGACATTACGGGGGGTCCGGTAATCTGTCAACGTGGTATTCGCTCATGACACCGCGCTCGCGCTCCAGGCCGCCGCGGCCCTGGTCAACTCGGCCGAGCCCCCGGACACGCTGACGACCGTGGCCGAGCTCGACGCGTTCTTCCGCGGGTACGAGTACACCGGCCGGCACGACGGCGACCGGGCCGAGCTCGAGGCGGTGCGGGCGATCCGCCCGCGGCTGCGCACGCTGATGCTCAGCCCGCGCAACGAGGCGGTCGACCTGGTCAACGAGATGCTCGCCGAGCACCAGGCCGTCCCGCAGCTGGTGCGGCACGGCGCCTACGACTGGCACCTGCACGCCGTCGACGACGACGCGCCCCTGACCACCCGCCTGGTCGTCGAGACCGCGATGGCGATGATCGACGTCATCCGCGCCGACGAGATGTCGCGCCTCGGCACGTGCGCCGACGGCGACTGCGAGTCGATCGTGCTCGACCTGTCGCGCAACCGCTCCAAGCGCTTCTGCTCGACCGCCTGCGGCAACCGCAACGCGGTGGCGGCGTACCGGGCCCGCCAGTCCGGCGACGGCTGAGCGCTCAGCGCAGGAAGCGCCGCAGCACCTCGGTGAAGACCTCGGGCTGCTCGGAGTGCACCCAGTGCCCCGCTCGCTTGACGGTCACCCGACGCACCTGGGGGAACCACCGCTCCATCGCAGGGGCGTAGTCCTCGCGCACGTACGGCGAGTCGGCGCCCGCCACCCACAGCACCGGCCCGCCGTAGGGCGCGGCGCCGTCGAGCCGGTCGGCGGGCCAGTCGGTGATCGCGCCGAGGTCGCGGGCGAGCAGGTCGAGGTGGGGCTGCCACTCCCAGGCGCCGGCGTGGTGCCGCAGGTTCTGCAGCAGGAAGCTGCGCACGACGGGGTTCGGCACCGCGTCGGCCAGCGCGGCGTCGGCGTCGCCACGACGCTCGAGCGTCGTGAGGTCGATCGCCTGCATGGCGGCGATGTAGCGCGCGAACTCCTCGGCGTGCGGATAGGGCACGGGTGACACGTCGACCACGGCCAGGCGCTCGACCAGACCGGGGTGGCGCAGCGCGAGCAGCATCGCGATCTTGCCCCCCATCGAGTGGCCCACCAGCGCCGCCGGGTCGTCGTCCGCGAGCAGGCCCGCGACGCGGTCGGCGGCGTCGAGGTAGTCGAAGTGCTCGCTCCAGGCCGACCTGCCGTGGTCGGGCATGTCGACGAGCGTGACCCGGTGGGAGGTCGCGAGCTCCTTGCCGATGCGGGTCCAGTTCCTGCCCTGGCCGAAGAGCCCGTGGCAGAAGACGATCCGCGAGCCGGACGCGCCGTACGACGTGGTGTGCAGACCCTGGACCCGCGCCGACGACATGGCAAGGAGGTTAGGACAACGCCGTCAGCACCAGCGACGGACCCCGTGCCCGGACAACGCCAGGTCGCGGCGCACCACGGAGATCTGGTCGGACCAGCGGCGGCACGCGCGGCGGAAGTCCTTCTTGCGGTACTCCACCGCGAGCACGTGGCGGCCGTAGTGGTCGACGTAGGACCCGCACTCGTGCCAGCGGGCGCACTCCTCGGCGATGGCGAAGTCGAAGCCGACCGCGGTGCCGTCCCAGCCGGCGCGGTTCTTCTGCGCGACCGCGAGCCCGGCGGCGTGGCCGCGGCGCACGAGCTTGCGGGCGTAGGTGTTCGCGTCCGCCGCGTCGAGCAGGCCGTGGCTGCGGGTGAAGGAGTCCAGGTTGTCGTACTCGACGGCGGCGTAGCCGTCGTCCGCGCACCCGGCGACCCAGCGCCCCATGATCCGGGCCAGGCGGGTGCGCTTGCGGTCGGTGCGGATGTCGAGCAGCCACTCCCCCCATGCCTCGTCGGTGACGGCCGTGCCGTCCCTCTTCAGCACCAGCGACCAGTGCCGCTTCCAGAAGCGCTTCTGCGAGGCCTGGGTCTGGAAGCCGTTGACGTAGCAGACGTTGTACGCGCCGGTGAGCGGAGCAGCGGTCCGGTCGCGGACCACGACGCCGACGTGGTCGGGGACGGGCCGGTTGCCGCCGAGCTGGTAGTCGAAGTCGACACCGACGGGCGGGCCGTCGGGTGCGGCCGCGGCCGGGACGGCGAGGCCGGCGAGCACGAGCACGGCGGCGACCACGAGGCCCGGGAGCGGTGTGCGCATGCGCCCATGGTGCCCCGGGCGGGCAGACCTAGAAGTCGAACCCGTCGAACACGTCGCCGATGCCGTCGCCGATGCCGCCGATGGCGTCGCCGAACCCCTCGCCGATGCCGCCGATCGCGTCACCGACGCCCTCGCCGATCCCGCCGAGGGCGTCGAAGCCCCCGAGGCCGGAGAACAACAGGCCCGCGAACATCCAGTCCATCGGCGTGAACGCACCGAAGTAGCCGCGTGCGTAGGGCTGGTAGTTGCGACCACCCGCCCAGTAGGGCACCCGGCGCGAGCCGACCATCACCATCCGGGCGTCGGGCTCGGCGCCGGCGCGGACCCGCTCGGCGTCGAGCGCGCAGGCCGGGACCTGCCGGGTGGCGCCGCCGGCCGGGGTCCAGTCGATGTCGACGACGGAGGGGCCGTGGCGGGGGTCGAAGAAGCAGGGAGGGCGACGGGTGGGCAGCGGCTCACCGGCGACCCGGGCGCGCACGCAGGCGATGGCGTAGCGCCCGTCCTCGAGGATCTCCGTGACGTGACGGACCTGGTCGGGCTGGGTGATCGCGTCGCTGGCGGTCTTCGCGGCCTCGTAGGCGTCGAGCGCACGCTGGTAGTCGGCGCGCATGCCCTCGTCGAGCTCGCGCCCGGCCAGGTCGAGGTCGAGCAGCTGCAGCTGCTCGCCCAGCGCCGTGACGTCCTCGAAGGCCAGCCGCTTGACTGGCGCGACCTCCGCCTCCTTGAGCTCGGCCAGCCGGCGCTGGTTGCGCCGGCTGAACACGACGACCACACCGAGCAGGAGGGCCAGGAAGACCATCACCCCGACGAAATCCATGCTCACAGGATACGGAAGGCCGACAACGCCCGTGCGGTGTCCGACTGACCTAGGGTCGTGGTGTGGACGTGAGCCTGGAGTCCGTGACCGCCCTGCGCTACCCCGACGGCGCCCCGGTCACGGCGGCCTCGGCGGTGGCGCCGTTCCGTGGCGGGCTGCTGGTGGTCTCCGACGACGCGACGCGCGCGTGCTGGTGGCACGACGGAGCCGGCCGCGCGGTCCGGGTGCTGCCAGCGGTCGAGGGGCACGACACCTTCCGCGAGGACGAGGGCACCAAGGAGCTCAAGCCGGACCTCGAGGCGGCGGTGCCGGTGCCCGGCGGCGTGCTGCTGCTCGGCTCGGGCTCGACACCGGCGAGGACGCGGTCGTCGCTGGTCGCCGAGGCCGACGCGTCGTACGTCGTGGCGGAGCTGGCACCGCTCCACGCCGCCGTCGCGACCGCGCTCGGCCTCCGGCCCGACCAGCTGAACCTCGAGGGCGCCTGCCTCGTCGACGGTGACCTGCGGTGGTTCCAGCGTGGCCTGCCCTCGGCCGGCGTGCCCACCGCGAGCGTCGACGTCGACGCGGCCGCCCTCCTGGCGGCTGCCCGCGGCGCCGGCGACCCGGCCGAGGTCGCGGTCGGGGCGGTGCGCCGCTACGACCTCGGCGAGGCCGGTGGGGTCGGGCTCGCCGTCACCGACGCCCTCGCGCTCCGCGGAGGTCGCATCCTGGTCAGCGCGGCGGCGGAGGACAGTGCCGACGCCTACGCCGACGGCCCGGTCGTGGGCTCGGCGCTCGCCCTGCTCGACGGCGAGCAGGTCCTGGAGGTCTGCGACCTGCCGGCCCTCGACGCGGGGGTGACCAAGGTCGAGGGCCTGGCGCCGCTCGAGCGGCTGCCCGACGGGCTGCTCGTCGCCGCCACGGTGGACGACGACGACCCCGACCGCCCCTCGCGCCTGCTGCGGCTGCGACTCCGGTGGTGAGTCCCCGGGGTCAGCGCGTCGAGTAGTCGCGGAAGCCGCGCTGGGTCTTGCGGCCGAGGTAGCCCGCGGTGACGAGGTGCTCGAGCAGGGGCGCCGGCGCGAAGCCCGGCTCGCGGAACTCGAGGTAGAGCTCGCGCTGGATGGCCAGCGACACGTCGTTGCCGACCACGTCGAGCAGCTCGAAGGGCCCCATCGGCAGGGCGCAGCCCTGCTTCATGGCGGTGTCGATGTCGTCGGCCGTCGCGTAGTGGGCCTCGAGCATCTTCACCGCGTCGTTGAGGTAGGGGAACAGCAGCGCGTTGACGATGAAGCCGGCGCGGTCACCGCACGTCACGGCCACCTTGCCGACCTCGGCGCACAGCGCGAGCACGGTCTCGGTCACGGCCTCGTCGGTCGCCACGGTGGAGACGACCTCCACCAGCTTCATGATCGTGGCGGGGTTGAAGAAGTGCATGCCGACGACGTCCTGCGGGCGCGAGGTCGCGCGCGCCAGGGAGATGATCGGCAGCGAGGAGGTCGTGGTGGCCAGGATCGCGCCCGGCTTGCAGATCTCGTCGAGGTTCTCGAAGAGCGTGGTCTTGACGTCGAGGTCCTCGGCGATGGCCTCGACCACGAGGTCCACGTCCTTGAGGTCGTCGAGACTGGTGGTGCCGTTCACCCGACCGAGCACGCCGACCTTGTCGTCCTCGGTCGCCTTGCCCCGCTGGATCTGCTTGTCGAAGTTGCGGGTGATCGTCGCGACCACGCCGTCGACCTTGTCCTTGGCCCGCCCGACGTACAGCACGTCGTAGCCCGCCTTGGCGAAGACCTCGACGATGCCGCTCGCCATGGTGCCGGTGCCGACCACACCGACCCGCTTGACGTCGTGCCGCAGCCGGGGCGCATCGTCGGCGCTCGGCGTGTGGGCGTCGGCGACGACCACCGGGCTGTCGGGCGCCTCGTAGGTGTAGAAGCCGCGGCCCGACTTGCGGCCGAGCAGGCCGGCGGTGACGTACTGCTTGAGCAGCGGGGCCGGCGCGTGCAGGCGGTCGCGGCCCTGCTTGTACATCGTGTCGAGGATCTCGTACGCCGTGTCGAGGCCGATCAGGTCGAGGAGCGCCAACGGACCCATCGGGTAGCCGCAGCCGAAGCGCATCGCGGCGTCGATGTCCTCGCGCGAGGCGTAGTGGCCCTCGTACATCGCGACCGCGTGGTTGAGGTAGCCGAAGAGCAGGGTGTTGGCGATGAAGCCGGCCTTGTCGCCGCAGACGACGGGGTTCTTGCCGAGCGTGCCGACGAGCTCCTGGACGTCGGCGAGGACGTCGGGCTCGGTGACGACCGTGCGGACGATCTCGACGAGGTTCTGCACCGGCGCGGGGTTGAAGAAGTGGACGCCGATCACGCGACCCGGCCGCGAGTTCGCGGTCGAGATCTCGGTGACGGAGAGCGAGGAGGTGTTGGTCGCCAGGATCGCGTCCGGGGCGACGATCTCGTCGAGCTGGCGGAAGATCTCCTTCTTGACCTCGAGCGACTCGACCACGGCCTCGACCACGAAGTCGGCGTCGTGCAGGTCCTTGAGCGAGGTGCTGAAGGTGATCCGGCCGATCAGCTCGGCCTGCTCCTCCTCGGTCATCTTGCCGCGCTTCACGGCCCGGCTCGTGGAGTGCTCGAGGTGCTGGCGCCCGCGCTCGAGCGCCTCCTCGCCGACCTCCACCCCGATCACGTCGAACCCGTTGCGGGCGAACACCTCGCCGATCCCGGCACCCATGGTGCCGAGGCCGATCACGCCGATCGTGCGGAAGGTGCGGGAGCCGGTGGAGGACGCAGGAGTGGTGACGCTGGTCATGGCCGGATCATCCCACGAGGCCCGGGGCGACCGGCTGTGTGTCCGGTCACGCCCGCGCCGGGACACCGGGGTAGATTCACCGCCCGTGAGACTCGTCGTCGCGCGCTGCCAGGTGGACTATGCCGGGCGGCTGACCGCCCACCTGCCGATGGCCACCCGGGTGCTGATGATCAAGGCCGACGGGTCGGTGCTCGTGCACTCCGACGGCGGCTCGTACAAGCCGCTGAACTGGATGTCGCCCCCCTGCTCGCTGCGGGAGGGCACCACCGACGACGGTCAGGTCGAGTGGACCGTGACCAGCAAGACAGACGACACGCTGCGGATCCTGATCGAGGAGATCCACCACGACACCTCGCACGAGCTCGGCATCGACCCGGGGCTGCAGAAGGACGGCGTCGAGAAGCACCTCCAGGAGCTGCTCGCCGAGCACCCGGCGACCCTGGCACCCGGGCTGACGCTGGTGCGGCGTGAGTTCCCGACCGCGATCGGGCCGGTCGACCTGATGTGCCGGGACGCCGAGGGCCTGAGCGTCGCGGTCGAGATCAAGCGGCGGGGCGAGATCGACGGCGTGGAGCAGCTGACGCGCTACCTCGACCTGCTCAACCGCGACCCGCTGCTGACCGGACGCGGTGAGGTGCGCGGGATCTTCGCCGCCCAGGAGATCAAGCCCCAGGCCCGCGTGCTGGCCACCGACCGCGGCATCGCGTGCGCCGTCGTCGACTACGACGCGCTGCGCGGCCTCGACGACCCGAGCCACCGCCTCTTCTGACGCGCGGGGAGCAGCGTCAGAGCAGCTGCACGAGGTGGTCGGCACAGCCCCAGCTGAGGGTCACGCCCGAGCCGCCGTGCCCGTAGCAGTGGATGACGTCGCCCTCACGCCGCACCCGGACCGCCGGCCGCACCGGGCGCAGCCCGACCTTGTGCCCGAGCACCTTCGCTCCCCGCAGGGCCGGCACCATCCGCTCAGCGCGGCGCAGGATCTCCGCCGCCGTCTCCGGCGACGGTGTGCGGCTCCAGTCGCCCTCCTCGTCGGTGCCGCCGACCACGATGTCGTCGCTGCGCGGCACGACGTACGTCGGTCCGGCGCCGTCGAGCCACCACCGGTCGAGCCCCACCTGGGCCAGCCGGACGACCTGCCCGCGCGCGGGCACGACCGTCTTGTCGCCGGCCAGCAGCCGCGAGCCGAGCCCGGAGCAGTTCACGACGAGGTCGGCACCCGTGGGCAGCGCGCGCAGGTTCATCCGGGTCAGCGTGCCGCCGAGGTCGTGGATGCGCCCGACCAGCCACGGCAGGTAGGTGCGCACGTCGACCACCGGCGCCACGAACGTCCACCCGCTCGCGAAGCCGGCCGGGAGCGCGGTCTCGTGGTCGAGGGCCGGCACCGCGGAGCGCCACCAGGGGTCGGGCTGGGCCTGCTCGTGCACCTCGGTGCCGGTCATCATCCTGACCCCTGACTCGGGATCGGTGTCTGACAGCGCGTCGAAGACGGCGTACGACGTCGCGGCCCAGGCGGTGACCTGCTCCTGCGGCAGCGCCCGGTAGGGGTACCACAGCGCCGCGGCCACCGCCGACGTCGTCTCGAGCGGGAGGTCGCGGGCGAGCACGTCGACCCGGTGGCCGGCCTCGAGCAGCCGGACAGCACAGGTCAGCCCGACCACGCCGGCGCCCACGACCGAGATCCTCACGGCTGCGTCACCATGCGCAGAGTCTGGCCTACCGGTGCGTGACGCGCCTCCTCTCGGGGTCCTCGAGGGCCCGCGGCCTCCGAGAGGACGTGCAGGACACCCCGGAGTCGGCCTACGTGCGTCGGTGGAAGGTGACCTTGCCGTCGGGTCGGTGGGTGTGGTGGTAGGCGGGGTCGTGGATCTTGCGGTGGTGGCTCGGGCACAGCAGGCGGCCGCTCGCCACGCTGGTGCGGCCACCCCGGGACTAGGGGATGTCGTGGCGGGCCTGGCAGGCACTGGGTGGCCGGTCACACCCATTGGCGGTGCAGCCGCGGTCGCGCAAGTGCCAGCGCGATGCGTTGGGGCTCTCGGTGTGGAAGCGGCGTCTGCGGCCCAGGTCGAGGACCTGCGAGGTGCCGCCCAGCACGGCGGGGATGATCCCGGCCGCGCACGCCAGCCGCCGCGCCTCGGCCGCGGAGATCACCCCACCGGTGGACAGGGCCGCGGAGCCCAGGCCGCCCAGGAGCGACTCGATGGTCATCGTCACCACCACGGTGGCCGCGACCTCCGCCGCCGGTGGCCGGCAACCGGTCCACCGGGCACCGCTCGACCCACGCGGCGAACGCCAGCCCCCGGCGGTGCGGCAGCGCCGTCCGCCGGGTGTCGCCGTCGTGGGCGTGGAAGAGGGCGTCGAGCTGGGTGCGCAGCATCGCCCCGTGCAGGGCAGGCAGGGTGAACCGTCCGTGCACCCGCCCTGGGCCGTCCTCGGACATCGTGAACCGTGCCGCAGCGTTCGCCCGGGCTTCCTCGGCCTCCAGCAGGCGGGCCTCGTGGGCCTCGGCGACCTCGGGGGCCACCACCTCCAGGATCCGACGACCCAGGACCTTCAAGGCCTTCGCGTCATGCTCGGCCGCCGCCGCGATCAGGTGACGACGCGCCTCGTCCCGGACGCGGGGTCCACCAGCTCCGGGGGCAGGGCGTCCACGGCGTCGACGATCACTGCGCCTGGTCGGGCAGCACCCGCCCTGCGCCATCGCGTCCCGCACCGGTTCGTGGGCACCGTCCAGCGCGGCCGCGAGCCGTACCTTGCGAGCCGCCGCCGCCCGGGTCTGCCGGGTCGCCACCGCCCACCAGCTCCCGGTCGTGGTGGCCCCGACGCCGTCGCCGGCCTGCACCCGGTCCTCCTGCGCGACCACGGTGAGCTCGAGTGCCGCCACCTGCGCACCCAGGGCGGCGAGGTCGCCCAACGCCCGGGAGACGTCCTCGGGACCCATGGACAGCACCGAGACCCCCGCCACCGGCTCCAGCTCGTCGCGCAGCCGCGCGACCGCGGTCACCACCAGGTGCGCGCCGGTCACACCGGGAGGCGCCCAGTCGGTGGTGGTGGTCATGTGGCCAGACAACCCGCGACCGCCGACGATTCCGGCCACGGAACGTCAAGATTCGAGCATACGCTCGATCAACGTTCCGTCACGCTTCACGGCCCCACGATCCAGCCGGGACGGCCTACGGGCGCCCAGCCCTGGACCGGGACTACGCGCCGGCGATCCTCGGCGCAGTGGGGTCGGCGCCCTCGGCGCTGTGCTCGCGGGCGACGTACTCCTCGATGTCCTCGATGTCGTCGCGGTTGCGGGTGACCACGGCGAGCAGGTCGCTCATCGTGGCGACCTCCTCGACCTGCTCCTTGATGAACCACTGGAGGAACTGCTCGGAGGCGAAGTCGGACTCTTCGCGGGCGGTGCGCAGCAGGCCGTTGATCTGCTCGGTGACCCGCTTCTCCTGCGCGAGGGCCAGCGCCACCGGTGCGACGAGGTCGTCGAAGGCCGGGGTCGGCGCGTCGACGCCGGGGACCACGACCTCGGCGTCCGTGTCGAGCAGGTAGCGGACCATCATCAGCGCGTGGTCGCGCTCCTCGAGCGCCTGGGCGTAGAAGAAGGCCGCCATCTGCGGCATCGTCAGCGCGTCGTAGTAGACCGCGCAGGCGAGGTACTGGTTGTGGGCGGCCAGCTCGTTCCCGATCTGGGCGTTGAGCTGCTCGACGAAGCGGGGTGCGGGCACGAGGGCTCCTGGGTCAGGCAGCGAGCGGCTGCTTCTTGTCCTGCTTGGCCTTCTTGGCCTTGACCAGCTTGCGCTTCCTGACCGTATACCCCTCGGGCAGCGTGCCCTCCTTGAGCATCCGGATGGGGCAGCGCTGGCACCGCTGCCTGGACACGCAGCACTTCGACTTCGGCGACTTCACCGAAGCCTTCGCGCCCTTGCCCTTCTTCTTGCCCATGGTCGCGACCCTAGCATGAGAGTTAGGACAGCCTTACCTTGGCAGAGGTGCGGCGGATGGTCACCGACCCGCGGGTAGCGTCGCGCCCGTGAGAGCACGCGTACGGCCGGAGCCGGCCGGTCCGGGCCAGGAGTCGGTGTGGGACTACCCGCGCCCGCCACGGGTCGAGCCCAGCACCGAGACCGTGGAGGTGCACCTCGGCGGCGAGCTCGTGGCCCGCACCACCGCGTCGTACCGCGTGCTGGAGACCAGCCACCCGCCGACCTACTACCTCCCGCGGTCGGCGTTCCCGGACGGGGTGCTGCGGCCGGTCGCGGGCACGACGAGCTGCGAGTGGAAGGGCCGGGCGAGCTACTTCGACCTCGTGACGCCCGCCCGCACGGCCGAGCGGGCGGCGTGGACCTACGCCACGCCGATGCCGGGCTTCGAGGCGCTCGTCGACCACGTGGCGGTGATGCCCGGGGCGGTCGACCGCTGCACCGTCGACGGCGAGGTCGTCGTCGCCCAGGAGGGCGACTTCTACGGCGGCTGGATCACCAGCCGGGTGGTCGGTCCGTTCAAGGGCGTCCCGGGCAGCTGGGGCTGGTAGCTGCTCGCGGTCGAGCGCCAGCGGCGCCAGGGTGCCGAGCGATCAGTCAGTCGAGGCCGTGCGCGGCCCGGATCACATCGACGATCCCGCCCATGATGCCGGTCAGCCCGAAGTCCTTGGGCGTGTAGACCGCGGCCACGCCGAGCTCGCGCAGCCGGCGGCCGTCGGAGTCGGGGATGATGCCGCCGACCACCACGGGCACGTCCTCGAGCCCTGCCTCGCGCAGCCCGTCGAGGACCAGCGGCACCAGCTCCATGTGCGAGCCGGAGAGGATCGACAACCCCACGCAGTGGACGTCCTCGGCCACGGCCGCCGCGACGATCTGCTCCGGGGTGAGCCGGATGCCCTGGTAGACGACCTCGAACCCTGCATCGCGCGCGCGGACGGCGACCTGCTCAGCGCCGTTGGAGTGGCCGTCGAGACCGGGCTTGCCGACCAGCAGCCGCAGCCGGCCGCCGGGGCCGCCGAGCTCCTCGCCGGTCGTGCGCACCCGCTCGCGGACCGCGGCCAGCTCGGCCCCGGCCGAGCCCACCGTCGACAGGGCGCCGACGGCTCCGGAGACCCCGGTGGGGGCGCGGAACTCCCCGAAGACCTCGCGCAGCGTGCCGGCCCACTCCCCCGTCGTCGCTCCGGCGCGGGCGGCCGCGAGGGTCGCCGGGAACAGGTTGGCGTCGGTCTTGGCGTCGGCCGCCAACCGGGCGAGCGCCTCGGTCACGGCCGCCTCGTCGCGCTGGGCCTTCCACTCCTCCACCGAGCGGAGCGCCGACGCCTCGGCCTCCGGGTCGGCCGCCATGATCGCGGCGTCGAGGTCGGCGGTGAGCGGCGACGGCTCGGTGGTCTCGAACTTGTTGACCCCGACGATCACCTCCTCGCCGCTCTCGATCCGGGCGCGGCGGGCGGCGTGGGCCGAGACCAGCGCCTGCTTCATGTAGCCGGACTCGACGGCCGCGATCGCACCGCCCATCGCCTGCACCCGGTCCATCTCGGTCCGGGCCGAGGCCACGAGCTCGGCGACCTTCGCCTCGACCACGTGGGAGCCGGCGAAGAGGTCGTCGTACTCGAGCAGGTCGGACTCGTAGGCGAGCACCTGCTGCAGCCGCAGCGACCACTGCTGGTCCCACGGACGCGGGAGGCCGAGGGCCTCGTTCCACGCCGGCAGCTGGACGGCGCGGGCGCGGGCGTCCTTGGACAGCGTCACGCCGAGCATCTCCAGCACGATCCGCTGGACGTTGTTCTCGGGCTGCGCCTCGGTGAGCCCGAGGGAGTTGACCTGGACGCCGTAGCGGAAGCGGCGCATCTTCGGGTCCTCGACGCCGTAGCGGTCGCGGGTCAGCTCGTCCCAGAGCTGCACGAAGGCGCGCATCTTGCACATCTCCTCGACGAAGCGCACGCCGGCGTTGACGAAGAAGGAGATCCGGCCGACGACCTTGCCGAAGTCCTCCTCGGAGACCTGGCCCGACTCGCGGACGGTGTCGAGGACGGCGATCGCGGTGCACAGGGAGTAGGCCAGCTCCTGCTCGGGCGTGGCGCCGGCCTCCTGCAGGTGGTAGCTGCAGATGTTGATCGGGTTCCACTTCGGGATCTGGTGGACCGTGTAGGCGATCACGTCGCCGATCAGGCGCAGGGAGTGCTCCGGCGGGAAGACGTAGGTCCCGCGCGAGAGGTACTCCTTGATGATGTCGTTCTGCGTGGTGCCGGCCAGCTGCGCGGCGACCGCGGCGCGCTCCTCGTCGGAGGAGTCGACGCCGAGCCCCTGCTGCTCCTCGGCGGCGACCTGGTAGAGCGCGAGCAGCCACATCGCGGTGGCGTTGATCGTCATCGAGGTGTTCATCGCGGTGAGCGGGATGTCCTCGAAGAGGCGCCGCATCTCGCCGAGGTGCGGCACCGGGACGCCGACCTTGCCGACCTCCCCGCGGGCCAGCGGCGAGTCGGGGTCGAAGCCGGTCTGGGTCGGCAGGTCGAAGGCGACCGAGAGGCCGGTCTGCCCCTTGGCGAGGTTGGTGCGGTAGAGCGCGTTGGAGGCCGCGGCGCTCGAGTGCCCGGCGTACGTGCGCATCACCCAGGGACGGTCCTTCGGCGGCCGTCCGGCGGCGTTCGCAGAGCTGGGTGCGGGCGAGGACTCGGTCATGCTCGGCAGCGTAGGCCAGCACCTACCGGTAGGTAACCGCGTGGACGTGTGGGGTTGTCCACAGCGACCACGATGCCCTCGCGGGCGGAGGGTCAGGCGCTGGCGGCCTCGCGCTCGAGCTCCACGAGGCGGATCAGGCGGGACTTGTGCAGCAGCCGCCGCACGGCGGGTCCGCAGCCGCGCAGGGTCACGTGGTGACCCGCCCGGCCGGCCTCGTGCGTCGCGTAGGCGAGCACCTTGAGCGCGATCACGTCGACGCGGGACACCTCGGTCAGGTCGACCACGACGTCCTGCTCGTGGCCGGCGAGGAGGAGGTGCAGCGCGTTGCGCACCTCGAAGGTGCTCTGCGCGTCGAAGTCGCCACTGAGCACGAGCGTGGTCCCGTCGTGGACCACGTCGAGCCGGGTGCCGCCGGTCGTGTCCATGCCCTGATCCCCCGATCTCCGGCCACGTGTGACCGGAAGGCTGTTGTACACACCATAGACGCACGTCACACCGGAATGGTTGCCTCGACGCCGTGACCGGCGCGCCCCCGGCCCGGATACGCTCCTCGGCATGGTCAACCTGACGCGCATCTACACCCGCACCGGCGACGGCGGTGAGACGCGCCTGGGCGACATGAGCGTGACCACCAAGAACGACCTCCGGCTGCACGCCTACGCCGACGTCGACGAGGCCAACGCCTGCCTCGGCGTGGCGCTGGCGGTCGGCGGGCTCGAGGACGACGTGGTGGCGGTGCTCACGCACGTGCAGAACGACCTCTTCGACGTGGGCGCCGACTTCTGCACCCCGGTGGTGACCGACCCGGAGTACCCGCCGCTGCGGATCGAGCAGGCCTACGTCGACCGGCTCGAGGGATGGTGCGACCACTACAACGAGGACCTGCCCGCCCTGCGCTCGTTCATCCTCAGCGGCGGCACGCTGGCCGCGGCCCACCTCCACGTCGCGCGCACCGTCGTACGGCGGGCGGAGCGGTCGGCGTGGGCCGCCTGGCGCGAGCACGAGGCGACCATGAACCACCTCGCGATCACCTACCTCAACCGCCTCTCCGACCTGCTCTTCATCCTCGCCCGCCACGCCAACCGGGCGCAGGGCGACGTGCTCTGGGTGCCCGGCGGCGAGCGCGGCGACTCCTGACCCGGTGGCGGCCGACGAGCAGGAGCAGGCAGGCCACGGCGACCCCCTGCTGTGGCTGCAGTGGTGCACCGGGGACGTGCCGTACGGCGTCACCACGACCTGGGTCGAGGGGGACGACGCCGGGGAGGACCCCGCCCGGGGACGCGTCCGGGTAGAGGACCCCGACTGGGACGAGGCGGTGGCCCTGGTGGTCCGCCATCCCGACTACCTCGCCTCGCGGGGACGGCTCGGCGGCGTGGTGCTGAGCATCGTGCTGCGCGAGGACGTCGAGCCCGAGATCCGGACCTGGAGCGTCGACGAGGAGTACGACGTCACGCACGTCGTGCTCCGCTTCCCGGCCGCCGACCTGCGCGGGCTCTTCTCCCGCACCGCCGCGTACGTCGACATGGTCACCGCCCTCGCCGTCAGCGCGGTCGACCACCTCGACCTGTGACGCTGTCCCTCGCCCACGGGGCGACGGGTCAGCGCGCGGCGGACTTCTCGGGCTCGCGGGCAGCGGTGATGGCGAGGAACGACGGCACCAGCAGGGCGGCGACGACCAGCAGGGCGTCCAGCGTGCCGACGCGGTCGGCGACCCAGCCGATGAGCGGTGGGCCGGCGAAGAACGCCGTGTAGCCGATCGTGGAGATGGCGCTCACCCGGCGGGCGGCGCGCAGCGGGTCGTCGGCGCCGGCGCTCATGCCGACGGGGAAGCCGAGCGAGGCGCCGAGGCCCCAGACCACGATGCCCAGCAGCACGAGGGGCGCGGAGCCCCCGAGGACGACGAGCAGCACGCCCGCGATGCCGGCCAGCGCGGTCGCCCGCAGCACGGGGACCCGGCCGTAGCGGTCGAGCACCGTCGTGCCGACCAGGCGCCCGGCGGTCATCGCGGTCACGAACACCGCGAAGCCGGCCACCCCGACCCAGTCCTCGACGTCGTAGCCGTCGATGAGGGCGAGGGCGAGCCAGTCGTTGGCCACGCCCTCGGTCAGGGCGAAGGCCAGCACCATCAGCCCGATCGCGAGGGTGCGGGGCTCGAGCCAGGCAGAGCGCCCGGGACTGGTCGCCAGCCCCTCGTCGCCGTGCGGCACCCCCGCCGGGAGGAAGGCCCGCGTCCCGACCACGACCGCGACCAGCGCGCCGCCCGCGACGAGGCCGAGGTGGAGCAGCAGCGGCACGTCGAGGGCGTTCACCGGGATGCCCAGCGCGGCCCCCGCGATGCTGCCCATGCTCCAGCCGGCGTGGAAGCGCGGCATCACCGTGCGGCCGAGCCGCTGCTCCACCGCGGCCGCCTCGACGTTCATCGAGACGTCCCACACGCCGGTGCCGACGCCGTAGGTGAAGAGCCCGACGCCGACGACGGGCGCCGCCCCGAGCGTGGAGGCGCCGAGGGCGACCACCGTGAGGCCCACCGTCACCAGCACGGCCCCGCCCCGGACCACGGCGCCGGCCCCCCAGCGCTCGATCAGCCGTCCGGCGACCGGCATCGACGGCACCGAGCCGGCCGCGTTGCAGAGCAGGAGCAGCCCGAGCTGGCCGTTGGTCAGCCCCAGATCGCCCCGGATGTCGGGGAGGCGGGTGACCAGGGCCGCGAAGCAGAAGCCGTTGAGCACGAAGACCAGGGCGACGGCGTTGCGGGCCCGGAGCACGTCGGGCGCCGCCACCCTCAGATCTCCTGCGCGGGTCGCGGAGGGCCGGCCTCCAGCCAGGCCTGGAACCCGGTCAGCGAGGACGGGCTCATCGCGAGCTCGACCGGCCCGGCCGGGGTGCCGCACTCGACCACGACGTGGTCCGGGTAGAGCGAGCCCTGCTCGGGCCCCTCCGGGTCACGACGGCTGTCGAAGGTCATCACGGAGCGCGCCCAGGAGCGCTTGGGGCGCGGGGAGAGGGAGAAGATGCGGAACCACTCCAGCGACTCGCCGGAGTAGCGCCCCAGCCCGAGAAGCCAACCGCGCCCGGCCCTCCCGGACCGGACGCGGTAGCTGAGCTCGAACGTGCCTCCGTGGCGCGACAGGAGGCGACGGCGTACGACGAGCGCGACGCCGTACAGCAGGATCAGGACGAGCAGGACACCGACTGCGTCGAGCAGCCACTGCCACAGCGGCATCCGATCCCCTTCCTGCGGCTCGTGCCTCGGTCGTCCTCGGTCAGGCCTTCTCGGCGGCCCGGATGCGCGCCTCGGCGCGGCGGGCCCGCTCCTCGGCCTCCTCGCCGTCCTCGCTCTCGGCGGCCTCGAGCTCGGCGCGCGTCGCCGCGACGTCCACCTCGGAGCCGAGCACGGCGTGCTCGGAGAGGATCGAGACCCGGTTGTTCGCCACCGAGACGAACCCGCCGTCGACGGCGGCCGCGAAGCGGTCACCGTCGACCGGCGAGACCTCGACGACGCCGTCGACGAGCAGCGAGAGCAGGGGTGCGTGGTTGCGCAGCACGCCCACGTCTCCCTCGGTGGTGCGGGCGATGACCATCGTCGCCTGGCCGGACCACACGGTCCGGTCGGCGGCGACGAGCTCCACCTGGAGCTGATCGTCAGCCATCAGTGCATCCTTTCGTCAGATCGTCGGCGGCGTCGTGCCGGCGATCAGAGGCTCTTCTGGATGTCGGCCCACTTCTTCTCGACGTCGTCGAGACCACCGCACATGAAGAACGCCTGCTCGGCCACGTGGTCGTAGTCACCGTCGGCGATCTTGTTGAACGCCTCGATGGTGTCGCCCACTGGCACGGTGGAACCCTCGATGCCGGTGAACTGCTTGGCCACGTAGGTGTTCTGCGAGAGGAACCGCTGGATGCGGCGCGCCCGCGAGACGATGATCTTGTCCTCCTCGGACAGCTCGTCGACACCGAGGATCGCGATGATGTCCTGGAGCTCCTTGTTGCGCTGCAGGATCTGCTTGATCCGGATCGCGCAGTCGTAGTGCGCCTGCCCGATGTACTGGGCGTCGAGGATCCGCGACGTCGAGGTCAGCGGGTCCACGGCCGGGTAGATGCCGAGCGAGGCGATCTCGCGGGAGAGCTCCGTGGTCGCATCGAGGTGCGCGAACGTCGTGGCCGGCGCCGGGTCGGTGTAGTCGTCCGCGGGCACGTAGATCGCCTGCATCGAGGTGATCGAGTGACCACGCGTCGAGGTGATCCGCTCCTGGAGCGTGCCCATCTCGTCGGCGAGGTTGGGCTGGTAGCCCACCGCGGACGGCATCCGGCCGAGCAGCGTGGAGACCTCCGAACCGGCCTGCGTGAACCGGAAGATGTTGTCGATGAACAGCAGCACGTCCTGGCCCTGCACGTCGCGGAAGTACTCCGCCATCGTCAGCGCGGACAGCGCGACCCGCAGGCGGGTGCCCGGCGGCTCGTCCATCTGGCCGAACACCAGCGCGGTCTGCCCGATGACGCCGGCCTCGGTCATCTCCGCGATGAGGTCGTTGCCCTCACGGGTGCGCTCGCCGACACCGGCGAACACCGACACACCACCGTGGTCCTTGGCGACGCGCGCGATCATCTCCTGGATGAGGACGGTCTTGCCCACGCCGGCCCCACCGAACAGGCCGATCTTGCCGCCCTGCACGTAGGGGGTGAGCAGGTCGATGACCTTGATGCCGGTCTCGAACATCTGGGTCTTCGACTCGAGCTGGTCGAAGGCCGGCGCCTTGCGGTGGATCGACCACCGCTCCTTGACGTCGTACTCCTCGCCCTCCTTCAGGTTGAGGACGTCGCCCAGCATGTTGAACACGTGGCCCTTGGTCACGTCGCCCACCGGCACCGTGATCGGCGAGCCGGTGTCGCGCACCTGGGCGCCGCGGACGAGGCCGTCGGTCGGCTGCAGCGAGATGGCGCGGACCATGCCGTCACCGATGTGCTGCGCGACCTCGGCCGAGAGCACCTTCGTCTCGCCGCCGAGCTCGAGGTCGACCTCCAGCTTGTTGTAGATCTCGGGCATGGAGTCCACGGGGAACTCCACGTCGACGACCGGCCCGATCACCCGGGCGATGCGACCGACACCCGCAGCGCCGGTCTCCTTGGTCTCTTCAACCGTTGCAGTCATGTCTCTCACTCACTCCCGGCGGTGGCGTCGGCCAGCGCGTTCACGCCGCCGACGATCTCGCTGATCTCTTGGGTAATACCGGCCTGGCGGGCCTGGTTGGCGATACGGGTGTACTTCTTGATGAGCTCCTCGGCGTTGTCCGTCGCGGACTTCATCGCCTTCTGGCGGGCCGCCAGCTCGGAGGCGGCAGCCTGCAGCAGGGCGAAGAAGATCCGGCTCTGGACGTACTGCGGGAGCAGGCCGTCGAGGACCGCCTCCGCGGAGGGCTCGAACTCGTAGAGCGGCAGCACCTCGTCGGAGTCGGGCCGCTCCTCGCCCTCGACCACCTCGAGGGGCAGCAGCCGCACCGCGGTGGGCTCCTGGAGGAGCATCGAGCGGAACCGCGTGTACACGACGTGCACCTCGTCGACGGCGTCCTCGCCCTCCTCGGCGACGAACGCGTCGATCAGCACCTTGCCGATGTCGGCGGCCACGTCGTAGGTCGGCTGGTCGGAGAAGCCGGTCCACGACCGCACGACCGAGCGGTTGCGGAAGCGGAAGTACGCCTCGCCCTTGCGACCGCTCAGGTAGGTGCGAACCTCCTTGCCCTCCTCGCGGAGCTTCTCCGCGAGGCGCTCGGACTCCTTGAGCACGCTCGAGGAGTAGGCACCGGCCAGACCGCGGTCGCTGGTCACGATCAGCACCGCCGCCGTCGTCGGGTTCTCCGCCTCGCGGGTCATCGGGTGGTCGACGTTGGAGTACGTCGCCACCGCGGAGACCGCCCGGGTCAGCTCACGCGCGTACGGCGCGGCCGACTGGGCCCGCTGCTGCGCCTTGATGATGCGGGACGCGGCGATGAGCTCCATGGCACGCGTGATCTTCTTCATCGACTCCGTCGACTTGATCCGCGCGCGGTACTCGCGCACCGAAAGGGCCATGGGTCAGCCCCGCTTCTGCTTGACGATCTGCTCCTGGTCCTCGTCCTCCAGCGCCTCGGCCTCGGGCTCGTGGCCGACCTTGATCGAGCCACCCTCGGAGGTCTCGAACTGGTCGAGGAAGGAGTCGTAGGCCTTGGCCAGCGCCTGCTCGGTGTCGTCCTCGAACTTCTGCGTCTCACGGATCGTGGCGAGGATGCCGTCGTGCGAGCGGCGCAGGTAGTCGATGAACTCGTGCTCGAAGCGCAGCACGTCACCGGTGGGCACCCGGTCGAGGCGGCCGCTGGTGCCGATCCACAGGGAGACGGTCATCTCCTCGAGCGGGTACGGCGAGTACTGCGGCTGGCGCAGCAGCGCCATCAGGCGCTGGCCACGGTCGAGCTGCTGGCGCGAGGCCGCGTCGAGGTCGGAGGCGAACATCGCGAAGGCCTCCATCGCGCGGAACTGCGCGAGGTCGACCTTGAGCGAGCCGGTGACGGCCTTCATCGCCTTGGTCATCGCCGCGCCGCCCACGCGGGACACGGAGATACCGACGTCGATGGCCGGGCGCTGGTTCGCCGCGAACAGGTCGGACTGCAGGAAGATCTGGCCGTCGGTGATCGAGATGACGTTGGTCGGGATGTAGGCCGACACGTCGTTGGCCTTGGTCTCGATGATCGGCAGGCCGGTCATCGAGCCCGCGCCCATCTCGTCGGAGAGCTTCGCGCAGCGCTCGAGGAGGCGGCTGTGCAGGTAGAAGACGTCACCGGGGTACGCCTCGCGGCCCGGCGGGCGGCGCAGCAGCAGCGACACCGCGCGGTAGGCCTCGGCCTGCTTGGTGAGGTCGTCGAAGATGATCAGGACGTGCTTGCCGTCGTACATCCAGTGCTGGCCGATGGCCGAGCCGGTGTAGGGCGCGAGGTACTTGAAGCCCGCGCTGTCGGACGCCGGGGACGCCACGATCGTGGTGTACTCCAGCGCGCCGGCCTCCTCGAGGGCGCCACGCACCGAGGCGATGGTCGAGCCCTTCTGGCCGATGGCGACGTAGATGCAGCGGACCTGCTTGTCCGGGTCGCCGGACTCCCAGTTCTGCTTCTGGTTGATGATCGTGTCGATCGCGATCGTGGTCTTGCCGGTCGCGCGGTCGCCGATGATCAGCTGGCGCTGGCCACGGCCGATCGGGGTCATGGAGTCGATCGCCTTGATGCCGGTGGCGAGCGGCTCGTGCACCGACTTGCGCTGCATCACGGTCGGCGCCTGGAGCTCGAGGGCGCGGCGGCCCTCGGACTCGATCTCGCCGAGACCGTCGATCGGGGTGCCGAGGGGGTCGATCACGCGGCCCATGAAGGCGTCACCGACGGGCACGGAGAGGATCTCGCCGGTGCGGCGCACCGTCTGGCCCTCCTCGATGCCCTCGAAGTCACCGAGGATCACGACGCCGATCTCGCGGGTGTCGAGGTTCAGGGCGATGCCCAGGGTGCCGTCCTCGAACTCCAGCAGCTCGTTCGCCATGGCCGAGGGCAGGCCCGCGACGCGCGCGATGCCGTCACCGGCCTCGGCGACGGTGCCGACCTCCTCCTTGCTGGCAGCCGCGGGCTGGTAGTCCGCGACGTACTTCTGGAGCGCGTCGCGGATCTCCTCCGGACGGATCGTGAGCTCCGTCATCTCTTCCCTACTCTCTTGTGTCTTCGTGGAGTTCGTGTGGTGGCCTGGCGCGCGGCGTCAGCCGACCAGGCGTCGCCGCGCGTCGTCGATGCGGCTGGAGATGGTGCCGTCGATGCGGTCGTCGCCGATCTCGATCCGCAGCCCGCCGACCAGCTCGGGGTCGACGACCACGTGCAGGTGGACGGTACTGCCGTACTGCTTGCCGAGCGCCGCGGAGAGGCGGCCGAGGTCGTGCGCGCCGAGCTCGTGCGCGGTGCGCACCACGGCGAGCAGCTCCTGCTGCGAGGAGGCCGCGACCTGCTGGTAGTCACCCAGCACCCGCTCGACGCTGCCTCCGGCCGCGACGGCCTGCTCGACCAGCCGGGCCGTGGCCGGGAGCACCCGGTCACCGAGGATCCCGGTCAGCAGCGCGGCCCGGTCCGCAGCGGTGCGCGACCGGTCGGAGAGGGCCGAGCGGAGCTCGGGGTTCTCCTCCAGCAGCCGCACGACCGCGAACAGCTCGTCTCCGAGCCGGTCGCCGTCGGCACCGACCGAGCGCACCATCGCGACGACCGCGAGGTGGTCGAGCGCCGCGGGCAGGTCGCGCGAGGCGGTCCAGCGGTGCTGGACGGCCGCGACCAGGACCTGCTGCGCGTGGCTCCCGAAGGAGCCGAACACCTGACCGGCCAGGCCGGCGCGGGCCTCGGCGTCGACCGAGGAGTCGGTCGCCGCCCGGCGCAGGGCCGGCTCGGCGCGGAGCACGCCGGCCGCCGCGAAGAGCTCCTCGCCCATCGTGCCGGACTCGGCGAGCGTGCCGGTCGAGGGGAGCGACTGCTCCAGCTCGCCCAGCGAGTCCGCCGACGCACCGCGCAGCATCATCAGGACGCTCCGCCCTGCGCCGCGGCGGCCTCGGAGGACTCGAGGGTCTCGAGGTCCGCGAGGAACCGGTCGACCACCCGCGCGCTGCGCTCGTCGTCCTGCAGGCTCTCACCGACGATCCGCTCCGCGAGCGAGGTGGCGAGGGTGCCCACCTCCGCGCGGAGGGTGGTCAGCGCGGACTTGCGGTCGGCGTCGATCTGCGCGTGCGCGCTCTCGAGGATCCGCTCCTTCTCCGCCTGCGCCTGCTCGCGCATCTCGGCGATGATCGCGGCACCCTGTTCGCGCGCCTCCTCACGGATGCGTGCAGCCTCGTGCCGGGCCTCGGCGATCTGCGAGGTGAACTCGTCCTTCGCGGCGTCCGCCTCGGACTTCGCCTCGTCCAGCTCCGCGAACTGCTGGCGGATGGCGTCCTGGCGAGCTGTCATCGCGCGGTTGATCGGCGGGATGATGTAGCGGGCCAGGAGCCACAGCAGCAGGGCGAAGGCAGCGAGCTCGACGAAGAACGTCGCGTTCGGCACGAGGAAGTTGCTCTCGAGCGGGACGAGCTGGCTGGTTACGCTTGCCATGAATCGGATCCTTTGCGGTCGGGGTTGCCGTCAGCGGGTGGCTCAGGCCCCCAGGACGAAGACGAACAGCGCCATGAACGCGAGGTTGATGAAGAACATCGCCTCGACCAGACCCACCGTCAGGAAGAAGATGGTCTGGAGGCGACCCTGCGCCTCGGGCTGACGGGCCACGCCCTGGATGTACGACGCACCGGCGAGGCCGTCACCGACACCCGCGCCGATGGCGCCGCCGCCGAGGGCCATGCCGCCACCGATGAAGGCACCGGCGATCTTGATGGCGTCAGCGGTATCTGTAGTAGCCATGTCACTCCTTGGTCGGGCACCCCGCTGGGTGCCGTGTTTTCTCTTCTCTTGCGGGTCGTGCTGAGTCCACGCCCCGACCGGCCAGGTCGCCGGTCAGTGCGCGAGTGCGGGGGTCTTCTCGTCGGCGGCCGCGTCGGCGTCCGCAGCGTCGTGCTCGGCGTGGTCGTCGTCGTGCTCACCGTGCCCGCCGCCGGCCATCGCGAAGTAGAGCACGGCCAGCAGGGCGAAGATGAAGGCCTGGATGACGCCGATGACGGCGTCGAAGGACTTCCACAGGATGTTCGGCAGCCAGAGGGCGTACATCGGGATCATCGCGATCAGCGCGAGCATGATGCCGCCGGCGAAGATGTTGCCGAAGAGACGGAGGGCCAGCGTGATCGGCTTGATGAGCTCCTCGAGGATGTTGAGGGGCAGCAAGATCGGGAACGGCTGGGCGAAGTGCTTGAAGTAGGTGCCCGCACCCTGCTGCCGGATGCCGTAGGTCCACACGCTGACCATCGTGATCGCGGCGAGCGCGTAGGTCAGGTTGGTGTCGGCGGTCGGCGCCACGAGCAGGTGGGTGTCGTCGTTGATCTTGGTGGGCAGCAGCTCCATCCAGTTCGCGAAGAGGATGAAGAAGAACAGGCAGATCGCCAGGGGCGCCACGAAGGGGTGCACCCGACCGAGGTTGTCCTCGACCTGCTTGTTCACCTGACCGACGACGCCCTCCCAGATCAGCTGGAGCTTGGTCGGCACGTAGTTCTCGGGCTCGCGGGTCACGTGGCGCTTGACCAGGAAGCCGAGCAGCAGCACCAGGCCGCCGGCGACCAGCGTCGACGCGATGGTGTCGATGTTGAAGGTCCATCCGTTCCACTCGCGGGTGACGTGGTGCCCGATCTCGATGGCGGGCTCGTCGGCGGCGAGGGGCAGCAGCAGGCCGATCATTGCTTCTTGAGCTCCTTCAGCAGCGGGACACTGGTCAGCACGAGGGCGATCAGGCGGAAGATGGCGAGGCCCAGCAGCAGGCCGATGCCGTCGGGCCAGAGCACGACCGCAGCCCCGATGGCGACCACCGACAGCACGCCGAGGCGCACCATGGTCGAGGCCATCATGGTCTCGCGGGAGGGCTGCTCGCCCGAGGTGATGATCTTGAGCAGCCAGTACTCGGTGGCGAGGTGGTTGACCAGGCCGAGCAGCACGCCGAGGGCGACGCACCCGGCGAGACGCCACTCCCCGAACTGGCCGGCGACCCAGTAGGTCGCGACCACGAGCGTGACGGCGACGAGGATCGTCTTCTTCTGGTCCTTGACGACCTGCAGGACCGACGCCTTCTCGGGCAGGTCGGACCCGGCGCCGCCGGCGTCAGGCGACACGGCGGTGGGCGGGGTCTGCTCCCCCGCGGTCGTCGGGGTCGTGGGCTCGCTCATCGACGCTCACCCGCGCAGCACGGCCCGGACGCGGAGCCAGAACGCGAGGCCGCCCAGCGCGATGCCGAGGAAGACGCCCGTGACGGCGAAGACCGGCGCGGTGCCGGCGGCGTCGTCGACGAGCAGGCCGAGGCCGGTGAAGACGACCACGCAGCCGGCGAGCAGGCCACCAAGCCCGACGAGGTCGCGCCCCCGCAGGCTCTGGTCGGAGCGCTCATCGGCCATTCACCCAGGTCGCTTTCGTCGGACAGGACTGTGTCGTCGGGGAAGGCGACACCAGCGGCCTCTGCACAGACCGACGACTGCGCGAAACTACCACAGCGCGAGGGGCGCTCCGACCGGGGGACCGAGGGGGTCCGGAGGCGGCCGGGACGGGGCCTGTGCAGCGCGGTCGTCATGGGTGGCGGCCGTCCTCACGAGGGGTCGAGTTGGCGGTGCTGGAGCGCTTCGGGGAGCGCTTGTGAAAACTAGCACAAAGTCTCCGGAGGCTGGAAACCGGCGCCGCTCGGGGACCCCGGACGCCCGGCGTCAGGCCTGCGACGAGGCCTCGTCCGGCAGGTGGACGCTCGGCTTGTGCACCACCGGGAGCAGGAAGGTCAGCGCCACGGTCACCACGACCCCGGTGACCAGGGCGGCCCACATCACCGGCCCGGTGTAGAGGCTGGCGAGGACCGTCCCGAAGGCGACGAGCCCGGCCCACAGCCACATGATGAAGACCGCGCGCCGCTGGGAGTGGCCGATCTCGAGCAGGCGGTGGTGCAGGTGCTGCTTGTCGGGGGCGAACGGCGAGCGCCCGGCGCGGGTGCGGCGTACGACGGCGAGCAGCAGGTCGGCCATCGGCACCAGCAGGATCGAGATGGGCAGCAGCACCGGGAGCAGGGTCGGCAGCAGGCTGGCCTGCGAGCCGTCGGCGCCCTGGGTGAGCTGGCTGCCGGAGAACTGCCCGGAGAGCGTCACCGCGCTGGCCGAGAGCACCAGCCCGATCAGCATCGAGCCGCTGTCGCCCATGAACAGCCGGGCGGGGTGGAAGTTGTGGGGCAGGAAGCCGGCGCACGCCCCCGCGAGCATCGCGCTCAGCAGCGCGCCGGTGGTGGCCAGGGTGACGCCGTTGAGGTTGGCGAGCTGGTAGCAGAAGGCGAAGAAGGCCAGCGCCCCGATGCCGACCACCCCGGCAGCGAGGCCGTCGAGGCCGTCGACGAAGTTGACCGCGTTCATGGTGGCCACGACGACGAAGGCGGTCAGCAGCGCGCCCTGGGCGGGGTCCAGGGCGAACTGGCTGCCGTCGCTGGAGGTGAACAGCGTGAACTGGATGCCGGAGTAGATGAGGAAGCCGGCCGCGAGCACCTGGCCGCCGAGCTTGGAGAGCGCGTCGATCTCGAAGAGGTCGTCGAGCACCCCGACCGCGCAGATCATCGCGCCCGCGACCAGCACGTAGCCGGCGTCGCGGAAGACGAACGGCCCGGCGACGTCGGAGAGGAAGGGCAGCTGCCGCGCCACGAGGTAGGACGCGCCCAGTCCGCCGAGCATCGCCAGCCCCCCGAGGTAGGGGATCGGCTCGTCGTGCACGTCGCGGTCGCGCACCTGGGCCACGGCGCCGGTGCGCAGCGCGATCTCGCGGGCCACCACGGTGAGCAGGTAGGTCACCACCGCGGAGACCAGGAAGACGAGGAGGTAGACCCTCACGCGCCCTCGGCCCCGGCGGCCCCACCGGCCGTCTCGTCGTCGTCCCCGGCCGTCTCGTCGCCGGCCGTCTCGTCGCCGGCCGTCTCGTCCCCGGCCGTCTCGTCGCCGGCCGTCTCGTCGCCGATCGTCGCGCCGAGCGGCTCGAGCACGGCGTTGAGGTCGTCGAGCGACAGCGCGCCGTGGCGCAGCACGCGGCCGTGCGGGCCGGTGACGTCGACGATCGTCGAGGCGACGCCGCCGGGGGCCGGACCGGCGTCGAGGATGACGCTCACGTGGTCGCCGAGCATCTCCTCGGCCGCGGCCGCGTCGGTGGCGGCCGGCCGCCCGGTGAGGTTGGCCGAGCTGACCGCCATCGGGCCGGTGCGCTCGAGCAGCGCGAGCGCGACCGGGTGGTCGGGCATCCGGACCGCGACGGTGCCGCGGGTGTCGCCGAGGTCCCACTGCAGCGAGGCCTGCTGGGTGCACACGAGCGTGAGCGGGCCGGGCCAGAACCGCTCGACCAGCGCACGGGCGTACCCCGGGACGCCGACGGCGATCGCGTCGAGGGTGGTCGCGGCGCTCACCAGCACGGGCGGCGGCATCTCGCGACCGCGGCCCTTGGCCTCGAGCAGGTCGCGCACCGCGGCGACGTCGAACGCGTCGGCGCCGATGCCGTAGACGGTGTCGGTCGGCAGCACCACCAGGGACCCCTGCTGGACCGCCAGGCTGGCCGCGGACAGGGCGCTCTCGAGCTCGTCGTCGGTGGCGGTGGGGTAGGTCCTGCTCACGGGGGTCACTCTGCCAGTCGCGCCGTCAGGAAGCGGGGACGGTCGGCCAGGTCGCGGTGGTCGCGCACCTCGAGCCACCTCCCGGTCGCCGCGAAGACCGCCGGGGCGCTCTCCCCCTGCTGGTCGGCGTGCTCGGCGCCGACCACGCCGCCGGGCCGCAGCAGCACGGCCGCGCGCCTCTCGAGCACCCGGATCGCGTCGAGGCCGTCGTCGCCCGACCAGAGCGCCGCCGCCGGGTCGTGGTCACGGGCCTCCGGCGCCACCGACTCCCACGCCTCGAGCGGGATGTAGGGCGGGTTGCAGACCACCACGTCGACGGTCCCGGCGAGGTCGTCGAACGCCGTGGCCATGTCACCCTGGCGCAGGTCGACGCCCGTGCCCGCCAGGTTGCGCTCCGCCCACGCGTGGGCGCCCGCGTCGAGCTCGACGGCGTGGACCCGCGCGCCGGGGACCTCGTCGGCCACGGCGCGCGCGATCGCGCCCGACCCGGTGCACAGGTCGACCACCACGGCCTGCTCGCGCTCGCGGGCGCGCTCCACCGCCCACCCCGCCAGCAGCTCGGTCTCGGGCCGTGGCACGAAGACGCCGGGGCCGACGGCCAGCTCGACGTGACGGAAGCCCGCCACCCCGGTGAGGTGCTGCAGCGGCTCGCGCGCGCAGCGGCGCGCGACCAGCGCGTCGTACGCCGCGACGCTGGGGGGTGGCACGTCCTCGACCAGCACCAGGCCGGCGCGCGTGGTGCCGAGGACGTGCGCGAGCAGCTCGGCCGCGTCGTGCTCGGGGCTGGCCACACCGGCCTCGCGCAGGCGCCCCGCGGCCGCGGTCGTCAGCAGCCGCGGCGTCGCGCCGGCGGTCACTGCTCGAGCGCCTCGAGCCGGGCCGCCAGGTCGGCGTCGACGCAGGAGGCCAGCACCGGTCCCAGGTCGCCGTCGAGCACCTGGTCGAGGTTGTAGGACTTGTAGCCGGTGCGGTGGTCGGAGATCCGGTTCTCGGGGTAGTTGTAGGTGCGGATCCGCTCGGAGCGGTCGACGGTGCGCACCTGGCTGCGGCGCGCGGCGCTCGCCTCGGCGTCGGCCTCCTCCTGGGCGGCCGCGAGCAGGCGGGAGCGCAGGATGCGGAGCGCCTGCTCCTTGTTCTGCAGCTGGCTCTTCTCGTTCTGGCAGCTGACCACGATGCCGGTCGGCAGGTGCGTGATCCGCACCGCGGAGTCGGTCGTGTTGACGCTCTGGCCCCCGGGCCCGCTGCTGCGGAACACGTCGATGCGCAGGTCGTGCTCGTCGACCACGACGTCGACCTGCTCGGCCTCGGGCAGCACCAGCACGCCGGCCGCCGAGGTGTGCACCCGCCCCTGCGACTCCGTGACCGGCACCCGCTGGACGCGGTGCACGCCGCCCTCGAACTTCAGCAGGGCGTACGGCGCCTCGCCGGGCTCGGCCGTCCCCCGGGCCTTGACCGCGAGCGTGACGGACTTGTAGCCGCCGAGGTCGGACTCGGTGGCGTCGATCAGCTCGACCGTCCACCCCCGCCGCTCGGCGTACCGGCTGTACATGCGGAGCAGGTCGCCGGCGAACAGCGCGGACTCCTCGCCGCCCTCCCCCGACTTGATCTCGAGGATCGCGTCCTTGGCGTCGGCCGGGTCGCGCGGCACCAGAAGCCGGCGCAGCCGCTCCTCGGTCTCGGCCCGGTGGACCGCGATCTGCTCCGCCTCGTCGGCGAATGTCGGGTCGTCGGCGGCGAGCTCGCGCGCGGCCTCGACGTCGTCCCCGAGGCTCCGCCACTCGCGCCAGGTGCCGATGATCGCCGACAGCTCGGCGTAGCGCTGGTTGAGCCGCTTGGCCAGCCGGGCGTCGGCGTGGGTCTCCGGCGCGGCGAGTCGCCCCTCGAGCTCGTCGTGCTCGACGAGCAGGCCCTCGACACCCTCGAACACCGGCTTCTCCTCAGGCTGGACCGACGGATCGGTGATGACAGGTGGGAACGGCACGAGCGCCGGTCCCAGCCCATGGAGGGGCTGCGGACCGGCGCTCGGTGGAAGCTACTTCTTGCCCTGCTGGGCCTTGGCGTAGCGGGCCTCGAAGCGGGCGACGCGGCCGCCGGTGTCGAGGATCTTCTGCTTGCCGGTGTAGAACGGGTGGCACTTCGAGCACACGTCGGCGTGGATGTGGCCCGACGTGGAGGTGCTCCGGGTGGTGAACGTCTCGCCGCAGGTGCAGGTCACCTCGGTGAGGACGTAGTCCGGGTGGATGTCCTTCTTCATGGGAGTCCTTTCACAGCCGCCGGGTCGCCGTGACCGCACTCTGCGGGCGGGCGTGAACCGGAGCCAAGGGTCAATGGTGCCAAACCCGTCGGGGCTTGGGAAATCACCGTGGGGTGCAACACCGCGCCACCACCCGGTGTTCCCGCGGGGTCACTGCGCGCGGGCGAGGAGCGCCTGCACCCGTGAGGCGAGCTCACGGGGGCTGAAGGGCTTGGTGATGTAGTCGTCGGCGCCGGAGTCGAAGCCGTTCTCGACGTCGGACTCCTGGGCCCGTGCGGTCAGCAGGATCACCGGGAGGTCGCTGAGCGACGGGTCGGAGCGGATCACCCGGATCGCGTCGAGGCCCGACATGCCCGGCATCATCACGTCGAGGACCGCGAGGTCGGGACGGTCCTGCTTGCACGCGTCGATCGCGGCGGCACCGTCGGTGACCGCCACGATGTCGTGGCCGAGCGTCGACAGCTTGAACTCCACGAGCTCGCGGATGTCGATGTCGTCATCCGCGACCAGGATCCTTGCCACACCCTCACCTCTCGACCCCCGTTGTGAACGTCCTCAGGGTAGGTGCGCCGGGCACCCCCCGACCCGGAAACGCTCCGATCAGGTCGTGGGGTACTGGACACACTCCCGGGTGGGCGGTGTGGTCAGTCCCCCTGGCCGGGTGACGGCGTGGTCTTCTGCACCTGCATCAGGAACTCGATGTTGGTCTGCGACTTGCGCAGCCGCTCCAGGAGGAGCTCGAGCGCCTGCTGTCCCTCGAGGCTCGAGAGCACCCGGCGCAGCTTCCAGACGATCGCCAGCTCCTCCTTCGACATCAGCAGCTCCTCGCGGCGGGTGCCGGACTGCACGGCGTCGATCGCGGGGAAGAGCCGCTTGTCGGCGAAGTCGCGGCGCAGGCGGATCTCCATGTTCCCGGTGCCCTTGAACTCCTCGAAGATCACCTCGTCCATCTTCGAGCCGCTCTCGATGAGGGCGGTGGCCAGGATCGTCAGCGAGCCGCCGTTCTCGATGTTGCGCGCGGCGCCGAAGAACTTCTTCGGCGGGTAGAGCGCGGCCGAGTCGACGCCACCGGAGAGGATCCGGCCGCTCGCGGGCGCCGCCAGGTTGTACGCGCGCCCGAGGCGGGTGATGCCGTCGAGCAGGACGACGACGTCGTGGCCGAGCTCGACGAGGCGCTTGGCCCGCTCGATCGCCAGCTCGGCGACCATCGTGTGGTCGCTGGCCGGGCGGTCGAAGGTCGAGGAGATCACCTCGCCCTTGACCGAGCGCTCGAAGTCGGTGACCTCCTCCGGGCGCTCGTCGACCAGCACCACCATCAGGTGGCACTCGGGGTTGTTGGTGGTGATCGAGTTGGCGATCGACTGCATGATGATCGTCTTGCCGGCCTTGGCCGGGGAGACGATCAGGCCGCGCTGGCCCTTGCCGATCGGCGCGGCGATGTCGATGACGCGACCGATCAGGTTGTCGGGCGCCGTCTCGAGGCGCAGCCGCTCGGTCGGGTAGAGCGGCGTCAGCTGCGAGAACTCCACCCGCTCGCGCGTGGTCTCGGGGTCGGCCCCGTTGACCGCGTCGATGCGCACCATCGGGTTGAACTTCTCCCTGCGCTCGCCCTCGCGGGGCTGGCGCACCTGGCCGACGATCGCGTCGCCGCGGCGCAGGCCGTACTTCCGCACCATCGTCAGGGAGAGGTACACGTCGTCGGGGCCGGGCAGGTAGCCGCTGGTGCGCACGAACGCGTAGTTGTCGAGCACGTCGAGGATGCCCGCGGCCGGCACGAGGACGTCGTCGTCGAGGATCGTGGTGTCGGGCTCGCTGCGCTGGGGGCGGCTGCGGTCGCGGTCGCGCCCACGGCGCCGCCGGTTGCGGCTGCTGGTGCCGTCCTCGCGCTGCTGCTGGTCGCGCTGCTGCTGGTCGCGCTGGGCCTGGTCGCGCTGGGCCTGCTGCTTCTGCTGCTGGCCCTGCTGGTGGTCGCGCGGCTCGGAGGCCTGGTCGGTCCTGCCGGACTTCTCGGACTTCTCCGACTTCTCCGCCTTCTCCGCCTTCTGGTCCTGGCGCTGGTCGTGGCGCTGGTCCTGCTGGCGCTCCTGCTTCTGGTCGCGCTGCTGACCCTGTTTCTGGTCGCGCTGCTGGCCCTGCTGCTGGTCGCGCTGCGGGCCCTGCTGGGCGTCCCTCGTCTTCCGCGACTGCTCGGGCTTGTCGTCCTGCTGCTGGGGGGCACGCTCCTCGCGCGTACGCCGCGGCTCGTCGCGGCGCTGCTCGCGCTGCTCGGCGGCGGGGCGCTCTTGGGAGCGCTCCTGCCGGCCGCCGGCCTGGGCGCCCTTGATCGCCTCGACGAGCTGGGCCTTCTTCATCGACCCGGCCCCGGCGATGCCCATGCCGTTCGCCATTGCCTTGAGGTCGGCGATCAGCATGGAGTTGAGTCCGCCGGCGCGCTTCTTCGGGGTGTCCCCGGCGGGCGTCGCGGTGGAGTCGATGGTCTCGGTCACGTGAGGTCCTTCCCACGGATCAGCCGCCCGGCAGCGACACCGGCGGCATGGTGGTTTGCCCCCCTCGTTCCAGATCCGGCCGCAGGCGACGAGCGGTGCGGTGGACCGCAGAGGACGAGGAGGTGGTGCACCCGGGATCGAAAGGTCCGACAGGTGCCACGCCAGGAACGTGGCGCAGCGTCAATGTACCACCACGAGGCGGCCGCGAGTGAGGTGGGACACGTCCTCGCGTCCGCCGGGGCCGTGCCCGGATCAGTGCAGGCGCACCCCGTCGTGGTCGATCGCGAGGGCGTGGGAGGCCCACCCCTCCGGGCAACGCGCCAGCAGGGCGTCGGCCTCGCCGGGCGCCGTGGTGAACGCGAGCACGGTCGGCCCGGCGCCCGAGACCACGGCAGGGACGCCGTCCGCGCGCAGCGCCTCGACGAGGTCGAGGGTCGCCGGCATCGCGGGTCGCCGCTGGGCCTGGTGGAGGAAGTCGCGGGTGCCACGCAGGAGCTGGTCGGTGCGGCCACCGAGCGCGGCGACCAGCAGGGCGGTGCGCCCGGCGTCGGCGGCGGCGGCGGCATGGGGCACCGCGGCGGGGAGCAGCCCCCGGGCCACCTCGGTCGCCACGGGGTCCGGCGGGACCAGCACGACGACGCCCACCCGCGGGTCGACCGGGGCGCCGACGGCGTAGAAGTCCCCGTCCGCCACACCGTCACGCCCGGAGATCACGAAGCCGCCGTACCAGGCCGGCGCCACGTTGTCGGGGTGGCCCTCGAGCGTGGCCGCGAGCCGGAACGCCGCCTCGTCATCGAGCCGCGCGGCCCCGTCGGCCACGAGCGCGCGGGCCAGCGCGATGCCGCCGACGATGGCGGCGGACGACGACCCCAGGCCGCGGGCGTGCGGCACGACGTTGCGGCAGGCCAGCCGCAGCCCGGGCGGGTCCGCGCCGAGCGCGGCGAAGGCCGCCCGCATCGCGCGCACCACGAGGTGGCGCTCGTCGCGGGGCACCTCACCCTCCCCTCCGCCGGTGACCTCGACCTCGAGGCCGGCGGGGAGCACCTCGGCGGTCAGCTCATCGTGCAGCGCGAGCGCGAGTCCCAGCGAGTCGAACCCCGGACCGAGGTTGGCCGAGGTGGCGGGGACGCTGACCCGGACGGGTCCCTCGACGAGGGCGACCACGGCCGGCCGCCCTCAGGCCAGGCCGGCGGCGCGGGCCGCGGCCTCGACGTCGGCGTCCACCACGACGTCGACGAGCTCACCGAAGGCCTCGAGCGCGGTGGCGGTGTCCTTGAGCCCGTGGCCGGTCACCGTGATCACCACGCGCCGACCGGCGTAGGACTCCCCCTGCGCGAGCTCCTGCAGGATCCCGGCGATGCCCGCGGCCGAGGCCGGCTCGACGAAGACGCCGTCGCGGGAGGCGAGGTCCCTCTGGGCGGAGAGGATCTGCTCGTCCGTCACCGCCGCGAAGCGGCCGCCGGACTCGTCGCGTGCCGCCTCGGCGAGCTTCCACGAGGCGGGGTTGCCGATCCGGATCGCGGTCGCCTTCGTCTCCGGGTCGGGGAACGGCTCACCGGTCACCAGCGGGGCGGCGCCCGCGGCCTGGAAGCCGCGCATCACCGGCCGCTTCGTGGCGCGGCCGAGATCGGCGTACTGCGTGTAGCCGAGCCAGTACGCCGCGATGTTGCCGGCGTTGCCGACGGGCAGCAGGTGGTAGTCGGGCGCGTCGCCGAGGAAGTCGACGATCTCGAACGCGGCGGTCTTCTGGCCCTCGAGCCTGGCCGGGTTGACCGAGTTCACCAGCGCGACCGGGTAGGACCACGACAGCTCCTTGGCCATCGTCAGGCAGTGGTCGAAGTTGCCGCGGACCATGATGATCTGCGCCCCGTGCAGGATCGCCTGGGCCATCTTGCCGGCGGCGATCTTGCCCTCGGGCACCAGCACCAGCGGCGTGAGGCCGGCCCGTGCGGCGTAGGCCGCCATCGAGGCCGAGGTGTTGCCGGTCGAGGCGCAGACCACCGCCTTCGCGCCCTCGTGCACCGCGAGCGAGATCGCGGTGGTCATGCCGCGGTCCTTGAAGGAGCAGGTCGGGTTGTCACCCTCGACCTTGAGCCAGACCTCGGCCCCGCTCAGACCGGAGAGCCAGTGCGAGTGCACCAGCGGCGTGCCGCCCTCGCGCAGCGTCACCGCGGCGGTGTCGGGCGGCAGGTCGAGCAGGTCGCGGTACTCCTCGATCACCCCGCGCCACTGGCGCGAGGGGTTGGCCGGCGTGATCATCGCGCTACTCGCCCTCTCCCTCGACCCGCATCACGGAGGTCACCTCGCGCACGAACGGCATCGCACGCACCGCCTCCACGGTCGCGCTGAGCTGCGCGTCGGTCGCCCGGTGGGAGACCACGACCAGCTGCGCGTCCTCGTCGCGGCCCTCCTGGCGGACGGTCTGGATCGAGACGTCCTGCTCGGCGAACGCCGTGGCCACCGCGGCCAGCACACCGGCGCGGTCGTCGACGTCGATCGCGACGTGGTAGCGGGTGACGGTGCGGCCCATCGGCAGCACCTCGCGGGCGGCGTACGCCGACTCACCGGCGCCGCGGGTGCCGGCGAGGCGGTTGCGGGCCACGGTGACCAGGTCGCCCAGCACGGCCGAGGCGGTCGGTGCGCCGCCGGCGCCTGGTCCGTAGAACATCAGCTGGCCGGCGGCCTCGCTCTCCACGAACACCGCGTTGAAGGCCTCGCGCACCGAGGCCAGCGGGTGGGAGCGCGGGATCATCGCCGGGTGCACGCGCACGGCGACGGCACCGTCGGTGAGCTCGGCGATCGCGAGCAGCTTGACCACGGCCCCCATCTCGCGGGCGGAGGCGACGTCGGCGGCGGTGACCTCGGAGATCCCCTCGCGGTGGACGTCGTTGGCGGTCACCCGGGAGTGGAAGGCCAGCGACGCCAGGATGGCGGCCTTGGCGGCGGCGTCGAAGCCCTCGACGTCGGCGGTCGGGTCGGCCTCGGCGTAGCCGAGCTCCTGTGCCTCCTCCAGCGCCTCGGCGAAGCCGGCGCCCGTGGTGTCCATCTTGTCGAGGACGAAGTTGGTGGTGCCGTTGACGATGCCGAGCACCCGCGTCACCTTGTCGCCGGCCAGCGACTCGCGCAGCGGGCGCAGGATCGGGATCGCGCCGGCCACGGCCGCCTCGTAGTAGAGGTCACGACCTGCCCGCTCGGCCGCCTCGTAGAGCGTCGGGCCGTCCTCGGCGAGCAGCGCCTTGTTGGCGGTGACCACGGAGGCGCCGTGCTCGAGCGCGGTGAGCACCAGCGAGCGGGCGGGCTCGATGCCGCCGATCACCTCGATCACCAGGTCGACGTCGTCACGGGAGACGAGGCCCTGGGCGTCGGTCGTCAGCAGGCCCTCGGGCACCTCGACCTCGCGCGGCGCGTCGAGGCGGCGCACGGCCACCCCCCGCAGCTCGACCCGGGCGCCGATCCGCGCCTCGAGGTCGGCGGCCTGCTCCTCGAGCAGCCGCACCACCTGCGAGCCGACCGAGCCGCAGCCCAGCACCGCGACCCCCAGGGCCGCGGCGCGCGGCGCCACCTCTGCCTTGTGCTCACCCACTGCGCTCACCCACCGAGTGCTCCCACGTCCGTCGCCAACAGGTCGTCCAGCGTCTCGCGCCGTACGACGACGAGGGTCCCACCCTCTCGCACCGCGACGACCGGCGGGCGGAGGGCGTGGTTGTAGTTGGACGCCATCGACCGGCAGTAGGCACCGGTCCCCGGCACCGCCAGCAGGTCCCCCGGCGCCAGGTCGCCCGGGAGGAACTCGTCCTTGACCACGATGTCGCCGGCCTCGCAGTGCATCCCCACGACGCGCGTCAGCGTCGGCGGCGCGTCGGAGCGGCGGGAGGCCAGCGTGCAGGAGTAGTCGGCGTCGTAGAGGGCCGTGCGGATGTTGTCGCTCATGCCGCCGTCGACGGAGACGTAGGTGCGCACCGCTCCCCCGTCGAGCTCGACCGGCTTGACCGTGCCGACGGTGTAGACGGTGCAGACCGCCGGTCCGACGATCGCGCGACCCGGCTCGATCGAGAGCCGGGGCACCTCGATCCCGAGCGCGCGGCACTCGTGGTCGACGATCTTGGTGATCTCGGTCGCGAGCTGCGCGGGGTCGGACGGGTCGTCCTGGGTGGTGTAGGCGATGCCGAAGCCCCCGCCGAGGTCGAGCTCGGGCATGCTCACGCCGAGCTCGCCGGAGACCTGCGCGTGCAGCGCGAGCACCCGGCGGGCGGCGACCTCGAAGCCCGAGGTGTCGAAGATCTGGCTGCCGATGTGGCTGTGCAGGCCCAGCAGCTCGAGGCCGTCGGCAGCCAGCACCCGGCGTACGGCCTCGAGGGCGTCGCCGGAGGTGATCGAGAAGCCGAACTTCTGGTCCTCGTGGGCGGTGGCGATGTACTCGTGGGTGTGGGCCTCGACGCCGGCGGTCACGCGCACCATCACCCCGACGCGGCGCCCGAGCCCCGCGGCCAGCGCGGTCAGCCGCTCGATCTCCACGAAGGAGTCGAGCACGATCCGCCCGACCCCGACCTCGACCGCCCGGCGCAGCTCGGCGGCCGACTTGTTGTTGCCGTGGAACCCGACGTGGCCCATCTCGAAGCCCGCGCGCTCGGCCACGGCGAGCTCCCCGCCGGAGCAGACGTCGAGGCGCAGCCCCTCCTCGGCCACCCAGCGCGCGGTCGTCGTGCAGAGGAAGGCCTTGCCGGCGTAGTAGACGTCGTAGTCGGCGAACGCGGTGCGGAAGGCGCGGGCGCGGGCCCGGAAGTCGGCCTCGTCGAGGACGTACGCCGGGCTGCCGTGCTCGGCGAGCAGGTCGGGCAGCGCGACCCCGCCCACCTCGAGGACGCCGTCGACCTTGCGGGCGGTCGACGACCAGAGGTGCGGGACGAGCGCGTCGGGGTCCGCGGGCTGGCGCAGCCACGACGGGCTCCTCAGCGCGCCGGGCGCGTGCGCCCAGCCGGCCTCGTGCGACATCCGGGCTACATCCGCTCGGGAGCGGAGACGCCGAGCAGGCCGAGGCCGTTGGCGAACACCGTGCGCGCGGCGACCGTCAGCACGAGGCGCGCCTCGTTGACCGGCGACGCCGGCTCGTCGCCCTGCGGCAGCATCCGGCACTCCCGGGTGTCGTACCACTTGTTGAACACCGACGCGGTGTCCTCGAGGTAGCGCGCGATGCGGTGGGGCTGGCGCAGTTCAGCAGCGCTGGCCACCACCCGCGGGAACTCCGCGAGCGCACGGAGCAGCTCGCCCTCGCGCTCGTGGGAGAGCAGGCGGGGGTCGAAGTCGGCCGGCGGGGCCATGCCGAGGTCGGTGGCGTTCTCGACCATCCGGCAGGTGCGCGCGTGGGCGTACTGGACGTAGTAGACCGGGTTGTCGTTGGAGGCCTTCTCCCACAGGTCCAGGTCGATGTCGATCGTCGTGTCGTTGGTGTACCGGGACAGGGCGTAGCGGGCCGCGTCCACCCCGATGGCGTCCACGAGGTCGTTCATCGAGATCACCGTGCCCGCGCGCTTGGACATCCGCAGCGGCTGGCCGTCGCGGAGCAGGTTGACCATCTGACCGATCAGGATCTCGAGGTTCTCGTGCGGCGTGTCGCCGAACGCCGCGCACATCGCCATCATCCGGCCGACGTAGCCGTGGTGGTCGGCCCCGAGCAGGATGAAGCAGAGGTCGAAGCCCCGCTCGCGCTTGTCGAGGTAGTAGCCCAGGTCGCCGGAGATGTAGGCCGGCGAGCCGTTGGACCGGACGATCACGCGGTCCTTGTCGTCGCCGTACTTCTCGGTGCGCAGCCAGAGCGCGCCGTCCTGCACGTAGGTGTTCCCCATCTCGGTGAGCCGCGCGATGGCACGCTCGACCGCACCGGAGTCGTGGAGCGACTTCTCGTGGAAGAACACGTCGAAGTCGACCCCGAAGTCGCGCAGGTCGGACTTGATCTCCTCGAACATCAGGTTGACGCCGACCTCGCGGAAGACCTCCTGGGCCTCGTCGTCCGGCAGGTCCACCACGTCCGGGCGCTTGGCGACCACCTGGTCGGCGATCTCCTGGATGTAGTCCCCGCCGTAACCGTCCTCGGGGACCTCCCGACCGCGCGCCGACGCGAGCAGCGAGCTGGAGAACCGGTCGATCTGGGCCCCGTGGTCGTTGAAGTAGTACTCGCGGGTCACGTCGGCCCCGGAGAACTCGAGCACCCGGGCGAGCGCGTCACCGACCGCGGCCCACCGCGTGCCGCCGAGGTGGAGGGGGCCGGTGGGGTTCGCCGAGACGAACTCGACGTTGATCTTCTTGCCGGCCAGCGTCGTGGCCGAGCCGTACGACGCCCCCGCGGCGACGATCTCGCCCGCGACCTGGCCCTGGGCGCCGGCCTCGACGGTGACGTTGAGGAACCCGGGTCCGGCGACGTCGACGTCACCGATGCCGTCGGACGCACGGAGCCGCTCGGCCACGAGCTCGGCGAGGGTCCGCGGGTTGGTCCCGGCCTTCTTGGCGAGCTGCATCGCGACGTTGGTCGCGTAGTCGCCGTGCCCCTTCTGCCGGGGTCGCTCCACCGTCACGCTCGCGGGAACGCCGTCCGGGAGGGCGAGCGCGCCCTCGTCGGACAGCGTCGTCAGGACGTCGACGATCGCGGTGGAGAGCTGGTCGGGAGTCACCGGCCAAGGGTATCGGCGTGCGGTGCCGGGCCCCGCATCGATATCGCCCGTGGGACCCGCCCCGGTGCCGGGGTGATTGCGGCACGCCCCGCGGGCGGCTGTAGGGTCGTGCGCAGCCACGACGACGGTGACGTCGCGAGGCGTTGCCTCCGTAGCTCAGGGGATAGAGCACTGGTTTCCGGTACCAGGTGCCGCAGGTTCGAATCCTGCCGGAGGCGCCGATGACCCCCGTCGAGAGCGCGCAGCGCTGGCGACGGGGGTCTCGCGCGTCCGGAGGGAGCCGACCCGGGGTTCAGCCCGTGAAGTGCCGCACCCGCGTCCACGCGGGGTCGGGGGTCGCATCGACGCTCGCACCCCTCGTCGAGGCCCAGTCGCGCAGGTCGGCATCGGCGTTCTGGTCCTCGCCGTCGGTGTAGGCGTGGAAGGTGCGGACGCCGCGCTGGCTCTCGTGCGCCACCACCACACCGCGGCCGGCGAGCAGCTGGTCGAGCTCCTCTCCCAGGGCCTGCAGCTGCGCCAGCGCGGCCTCGTCGGCGGGCAGGCCGTCCGCGCGGCCCGGGTACGGCGCCGTCACGACCTGGTAGCGGTCGAACGTCGGGTGGTCGAGCCAGCGCAGACCGGGCCGGAAGCAGGCGACGCCGGGCGTGCCGTCGTCGTCCTCCCACTCCGCCACCGCCCAGTGGTCGTCGAGGGACGCCGCCATCGCGGCCACCACCTGGCACAGCTTCTCGCCGCTGTGCGCCGGCTCGGGAGCGGCCGTGAGGGCCTCGACGTGCCCGAGCCACCGCTCGACGTCGTCCTCCCCCAGGAGCTGGTCGAGCAGGAGGAAGCTCACCTGGGCCGGCACGTCGTCGGGGAGCTCGCCGAAGGCCGGGTGGTGGACACCGACGTGGACCCGCAGCTGCTCGACGTCGGGCACCACCGAGAACACGGTCGCGGCCAGCTCGAGCCGGTGCCCGGCGATCTCGAGGGTGTGCGCCAGCGCGTCGGGGGTGGCCTCCTGGCTCGGTCGGAACTCCCAGGTCGCGTCGGCGGGGGGCGCGGCCCGGAACCAGCGCTCGGCGCTGGGCCGCACCTCGGCCACCCCACCGGCGCTCACGGTGAGGCGGTGCTCGGCGACGACCCCCGGCCCGAAGTGCCAGGTGAGGCCCGGGTGGATCGCGGCGACCAGGCGGCTGAGCTCATGGGTCGCCCTCGACTCCCCGTGCGGGCTGGTGCGGTGACCCTCCTCGGCCCACCACTCCCAGAACGCGGAGACGGGGTGGACGGCGGCGGTGGTGGGTCGCGAGGACCTGCGGAGCAGCGGCATGGGCGGCAGTGTGCCAGCCGGACCAGACCACCGCAGGCGTTCGTGCACAGGTCGTCGCCCGGCGAGCCCGGGTCACGCGACGTCGGCCCGGGTAGCGTGCACCGGGTGCCCTCGCCCACCGAGCTCGTGTGGTTCGGCGCCGGGTTGCTCGTCCTGGTCGCGGTGACCATGGCCATCGCCCGCGCGGCGGGCGTGGGCCTCGGGTGGACGCCGCTCTGGTCACTCGTCCGCGCCAGCGCGCAGCTGACGGTCGTCGCGCTGCTGCTGCGCGGGATCCTGACCCTCGAGTGGACCGTGGTGGCGTTCCTGGCCCTGATGCTCACCACCGCGTCGTGGACGTCGGCCGGCCGGCTGCACGAGCTCTGGCACGGCAGGCGGGCCGCGGTGACGGGCGTGCTGGCGGGCGCCGGCCTCGCGCTGGTCCTGATCTTCGCGGTGCAGCTGGTCGACCTCGAGGTGCGCTACCTCGTGGCTGTCGCCGGGATCGTCATCGGCAACGCCATGAGCGCAGCCACGCTCGCCGGGCGCAATTTCGGCCGCGGGGTGCGGCACCGCCGCGACGAGGTGGAGGCGTGGCTGTCACTGGGCGCCACACCGGCGGAGGCGCACCTCGACATCGGCCAGGAGGCGGTACGGGAGTCGCTGCTGCCGACCCTCGACCAGACCCGGTCGACCGGGCTGGTGACCCTCCCCGGCGCCTTCGTCGGCGCCCTCTTCGGCGGTGCCAGCCCGGCCGTCGCCGCACAGTTCCAGCTGGTCGTCCTGGCGGGCATCGCCCTGGCGATGACCACGTGCGGCGTGATCGTCACCCGGATGCTCGGCCGGTCGCCGCAGCTGCCCGCGCAGGCGGACGTGGGGCCGCAGCCCGCAGCGACGGTCCCCGCTCAGTCGACGTCGGGGCAGGGCGTGCCCCGCGGGAGCGCGTAGGGGGCGCCCACCCGGTAGGTGCCCGGCTCGGTGACGCGCAGCACGGCCCAGGTCGGGGCCGACGGGGTGCGGCCGGGGGCCTGGTCGATGCACGAGTCCCCCAGCACCGTCGCGTCGAGCCGCCGGCCCTGGTCGTCGACGATGCTGAGCCACGGCGACCAGGCGACGCGCACCACCGTCGACCCGGCCTCCGGCATGTGCACGGTCACGCCGCTGGCGTCGGAGTCCACGACGGACGCGGGCGCGGAGGCGAGCGGCGTCGGCTCGACGACCTCGTAGAGGGTCCAGGGCTGGCCCTGCCAGACCTCCCGCAGGAACGGGAGTCCGGCCCGGACCAGGGCCGCCTCCTGCTCCCCCGCGTAGTCGACCGGCGCGTCCGGGAGCACCACGAACCGGACGGCCCAGCGGTGCAGCCAGTGCTCGTAGCGCTCGGGGGTGAGCGACCCCTCGTCGCCGTAGAAGACGGCGTTGCGGTGGACGTCCTCCTGCCGGTTCCAGCCCCGCGCGAGGTTGACGTACGGCGACAGCGCGGAGGCCTCGCGGTGGCTCTTGGTCGGGACGACCTCGACCCGGCCGGCGTCGGCGCCGCGTGCCTCGAGCTCGGCGACCAGGGGGCTGACGTCGACGTCGATGCTGGCGGCGGCGGCGGAGCTCTGGAGGTCGCGGCCCGCGATCACCACCTGCCAGACCGTGGCGCTGGCGATGGCGGTCACCAGGAGCGCCCGGGCGACGGGGCGACCGAACCGCCGGGCCACCGGCGAGGTCCACCAGGCGCCCGACGCCGCGGCGGCCAGGGCCACGCCACCGAACAGCAGGGCCATCCGGACGATGTTGGTGCCGATGGGCGTCGGGAACACCCAGGCCAGCAGGATCGCGGCGCCGTAGACCGCGCAGCACGCGCGCACCAGGCGCCACTGCCGGGGCAGCAGGGCCACCGCGGCCGCGGCCAGCAGCAGCGGCGCGATCATCACCGAGAAGGAGGTCGGCTGGATCCCGGCGAAGGGGAACAGCACCGCGGTCACGGCGACCACCACGACCGGCACCGTGCCGACCGCGAGCGACGCCCGCCGACGTCCGCGCAGCCACAGGGCCGCGGCCACGAGTCCGAGGAAGAGACCCGCCACCGGGCTCGCCGCCGTCGCGAGACCGGCGAGCAACGCCACCAGCGCGCCGCGGCACCACTGCTCGAGGTCGCCGGCCGGGCGCCGGGGCCAGGCGAAGACGACCGCCAGCGCGCCCAGCCCGAGCGCGACGCCGAGGCCGAAGGTCACGCGCCCCGAGACGGCGTTGCCGAAGAGGGCGACCGCGCCGTAGATCCCGACGCGGGTCGGGTCGGAGACCGACAAGCCACGCGAGACGATCAGGGCCAGCAGCGCGGCCGACACCGTGCCCACGACCACCGCGGTGGTGCGGACGCCGGTGACGCTCATCAGGTACGGCGCGATCAGGCTGTAGGAGGCCGGGTGCATCCCGCCGTACCAGGCGAAGTCGTAGGCGCTCGAGGGATGGGCGAGCGCGAACCCCGTCCAGGCGTCCTGGGCGGCGAGGTCGCCGCCCGTGCCCGCCAGGAAGAGCACCCACACCACGTGCAGCCCCAGCGCGCAGGCAGTGGCCGCGGCGACTGCCCGCGTCGTGCGCCCCCAGGTGCGCGGGTGCGCCAGACGTGGGCGGATCGCGGCAGCCTGATGTGGGCTGGGCACGGTCACGCACCTCCTTCGCCGGCGCAGGGGGGACGCCCTCCCCGGCCATCCTCTACGCGAGGTGCCCGTGACGCCACATCTCGGGAGGACGAGCCGCCGCGTCGGGGGCACCGGGCGACGAGGAGCCCTGGCCCACCGGTCCAGACAGGTGTGCGTCACACCGGCTGCGGCGTACCGCCCGCGGCAACGCCCACGTTGGTCCGGCACACCGTCGGCGCGGGTCCGCCTCGAGCACCCGCGCCGGCGGTCTCCACCACCCGGCCACGCCTCAGCAGTGGCGGATGACGGCGGTGGTCCGGGCCACGTCGCCGTAGCGACGCGCCTGGCCGGTGTCGGGCGTGACGACGCTGGCGCCGCCGATCATCGCGAAGCCGCCCTGGACGACACAGCCGGTGATCTTCGACGGATCCACCTGGGCGACCAGCTGTGCGAGCCGGAAGAGCTCGCCGGGTGCGAGGTTGGTGTCGAGGTGCTGCATCACCGACAGCACGCCCTTCTCGATGAAGCCGGGCTTGTCGGCCTGCTGGCGGATCCGCGCCTGGATGCCGGCCAGCGTGCGCTGCTGGTTGGCCGATCGGTCGAAGTCACCGCCGGGCAGGGAGTGTCGGATGCGGGAGAAGGCCATCGCCCCGTAACCGTTGAGGTGGATGTCGCCGGCCTTGAACCCGCCCGGCTTGAGCCCCGTGTCGCTGAAGGCCCGCGGGTTGTGCACGGTGATGCCGCCGATGTCGTTCACCATGTCGATGAAGTAGGGGAACTTGGTGACGAACACGTAGTCGGGCTGGATGCCGACCAGGTTGCCGACCGTCTCCCCGAGCAGCTGGGGCCCGCCGTACACCATCGAGGCGTTGATCCGGTCGGAGCCGTACCCCGGGATGCTGACGTAGGAGTCGCGCGGGATGCCGATGGAGGTCGCCGCGCTGGTGCGGGGGTTGATCCCGATCAGCTGCAGGGCGTCGCCGCGGGTGCGGGTCATGGTCTCGCCGGGACGGGCGTCGGAGCCGACCGCGAGGATCCACACCACGTCGTCCCCGCCGGGGTCGACGCCCTCGGCGGTCTGCAGCTTGACCAGCGCCATGTCGGCGGGTCGCACCGCCGAGTCGGGGACGACGAGGCCGACGACGGCCAGCACCGCGGCCAGGGTCGAGATGCGGAGCAGCGCGCGGGCGCGGGTGCGCGTCATCAGCTGACCCCCTTCGAGACGTGGTAGGCGAAGACCTTCCAGCCGGAGTCGCCGTGGGTCAGGAGCAGGCGGCCGTCGACGCGGACCCGGCGGCTCACGTCGCCCTCGGTGCGGAAGCGCAGTGTGTAGCGCGCGGTCACGCCGGCCGCGTGGCCCTTCACGCCCAGGACGTCGAGGTCGACCCGGCTCTTCAGCGGGACGACGTCGTCCACCTCGCTGCCGAGCGGGCGGTTGGTCAGCAGGCCGATGTCGCGCTGGGCCTGCTGCTGGGCGAACGGCGTGAAGTCGTCGAGGGCGTCGCCGAACGACGACCGTGGGTAGCTGCCGCCGTACGCCGCCGCGACGTAGCGCTCGACGACCGGGGTGACGCTGTCGACGACCGCGGCCCGGGCCTCACGCGTCAGCCTCCCGGTGACCTTGCCCACACGCGTGACCGTCGCGACCTCGAAGACCGCGCCTTCGTCGGAGGGCATCGCCTGCGTGGGCGAGGTCGTGGCGTCGTCGGGACCGTCGTCGTCGCCGGTGCAGCCGGCGAGCGGGATCGCCAGCAGCGCGAGGGAGAGCGCGGTCGCGGAACCCGCCACGACGCGGCGTGCGGGGGTGGTCGGGCGTCTCCTCATGCGGTGCGATCTCCTCGTCCGGATGGCCGTCCTCCAGCGTGCCTCAAAGTCGACCCTCCGCTGCGCATTTGCTGGCGTGTGCGACTAGCCTTGACCACTGATTCCAAACCGCGCACGAACCCCGGAAGAGGCGAACCCCACCGTGCCGCAGTCCTCAGGCCACTCCAGCTCGGAGCCTGCACCGTCCACCACCGACTTCGGAGCCAACGAGTGGCTCGTCGACGAGATGTACGAGCAGTACCAGCGCGATCCCCAGAGCGTGTCGCCGGAGTGGATCAGGTACTTCCAGGCCAACGGCCAGGCCAACGGAGCGGGTGGCAGCAACGGTACGGCGTCCTCCCCCGCGGCCGCGCAGGCCCCCGCCCAGCAGCAGGCCCAGCAGCAGGCCCAGCAGGCGGCCCCCCCGCAGGCCCGGCAGAGCACGCAGACCCAGGAGGCCGCCCCGCAGCAGAAGGCCGCCCCGGCGCCGTCGCCGCAGTCCGAGCCTCCGGCCTCGCGGACCGCCGCGGCGCGCACGGCCCCGCAGGCCGACCCCACCCCGACCACCACCGGCCCGATCCCCGTCGCCAGGCCGCGCCCGGCCTCCGCCGCCGCGGAGCCCGCGACCGGCACCAGCACCCCCGTCGCCAAGGACCCGCGCCCGGCCGCGAAGGCGGCGGCGAGCGACGAGCCGACCTACACCGTGCTGCGCGGGGCGCCCGCCCGGACCGTGCAGAACATGGACGTGTCGCTCACCGTCCCGACCGCGACCTCGGTGCGCACGGTCCCCGTCAAGCTGCTCTGGGACAACCGCACGGTGATCAACAACCACCTCGCCCGCGCCCGCGGCGGCAAGGTGTCCTTCACCCACCTCATCGGCTACGCGCTGGTCAAGGCGCTGCGCGAGATGCCCGAGATGAACGTCGGCTTCGACGCCATCGACGGCAAGCCCACCCTGATCCAGCCCGCCCACATCAACCTCGGGCTGGCCATCGACGTCGCCAAGAAGGACGGCACCCGTCAGCTGCTGGTCCCGTCGATCAAGGCCGCCGAGACGATGGACTTCGCGGCGTTCTGGACGGCGTACGAGGACGTCGTACGCAAGGCGCGCGACGGCAAGCTCACCGTCGAGGACTTCCAGGGCACCACGATCTCGCTGACCAACCCCGGCACGATCGGCACCAACCACTCGGTGCCGCGCCTGATGAAGGGCCAGGGCGCGATCATCGGCGTCGGCGCCATGGAGTACCCCCCGGGCTGGCAGGGCGCCTCGGAGGAGGCGATCGCGCGCAACGCGATCGGCAAGATCATGACCCTCACCTCCACCTACGACCACCGCGTGATCCAGGGCGCGCAGTCGGGTGAGTTCCTCAAGCGGGTCCACGCGCTGCTGCTCGGCGAGCAGGACTTCTACGACGAGATCTTCCGCTCGCTGCGCATCCCCTACGAGCCGATCCGCTGGGCGCAGGACATCGCGACCTCGCACGACGACGAGATCAGCAAGCAGGCGCGGATCCTCGAGCTGATCCACGCCTACCGCGTGCGCGGCCACATGATGGCCGACACCGACCCGCTGGAGTACCGCCAGCGCAGCCACCCCGACCTCGAGGTGGAGTCGCACGGCCTCACGCTGTGGGACCTCGACCGCGAGTTCGCCACCGGCTCGTTCGGCGGCGAGGGCCGGCGCTTCATGAAGCTGCGCACGATCCTCGGGATCCTGCGCGACTCCTACTGCCGCACCACCGGCATCGAGTACATGCACATCATGGACCCCGAGCAGCGGCGGTGGATCCAGCAGCGCGTCGAGCAGCCGCACACCAAGCCGCCCCGCGAGGAGCAGCTGCGGATCCTGCTCAAGCTCAACCAGGCCGAGGCGTTCGAGACCTTCCTGCAGACCAAGTTCGTCGGCCAGAAGCGGTTCAGCCTCGAGGGCGGCGAGACCACGATCCCGCTGATCGACGAGATCTGCGAGGCCGCCGCCGAGGCCGAGCTCGACGAGGTCACCATGGGCATGGCCCACCGCGGGCGCCTCAACGTGCTGGCCAACATCGTCGGCAAGAAGTACTCCCAGATCTTCCGCGAGTTCGAGGGCAACATCGACCCGCGCACGGTCCAGGGCTCCGGCGACGTGAAGTACCACCTCGGCGCCGAGGGCGAGTTCGTCGCCGGCTCGGGCGCCCGGATCAAGGTCTCCGTCGCCGCGAACCCCTCGCACCTCGAGGCGGTCGACCCGGTGCTCGAGGGCATCGCCCGGGCCAAGCAGGACATGCTCAACCGCGGCGCCGCCTACCCCGTGCTCCCGCTGCTGGTGCACGGCGACGCGGCCTTCGCGGGCCAGGGCGTCGTCGCCGAGACGCTGAACCTCAGCCAGCTGCGCGGCTACCGCACCGGCGGCACCATCCACGTGGTCGTCAACAACCAGGTCGGCTTCACCACCTCCCCCGGCTCGTCGCGCTCCTCGCTCTACTGCACCGACGTCGCCCGGATGGTGCAGGCGCCGATCTTCCACGTGAACGGCGACGACCCCGAGGCCTGCATCCGGGTCGCGCGGCTCGCGTTCGAGTACCGCCAGGCGTTCAACAAGGACGTGGTGATCGACCTGGTCTGCTACCGCCGGCGCGGGCACAACGAGGGCGACGACCCGTCGTACACCCAGCCGCTGATGTACGACCTCATCGAGCAGAAGCGCTCGGTCCGCAAGCTGTACACCGAGTCCCTCATCGGTCGTGGCGACATCACGATCGAGGAGGCCGAGCAGGTGCTGCGCGACTACCAGCAGCAGCTCGAGCGGGTGTTCACCGAGGTCCGCGAGGCCAGCACCGACGAGACCCCGTCGGACTGGACGACCGTCCCCGACTACCCCGAGAAGTCGGCCGGCGAGGCCCGCACCGCGGTCTCCGTGGACGTGCTCAAGCGGATCTCCGACGCCTACGTCACCCCGCCCGAGGGCTTCACCGTGCACCCCAAGGTGATGCCGCAGCTGCAGCGCCGGGCCGCCGCGATCACCGACGGCCCGATCGACTGGGGCACCGCCGAGATCCTGGCGTTCGGCTCGCTGCTGATGGACGGCCGCCCGGTGCGCCTGGCCGGCCAGGACTCGCGCCGCGGCACGTTCGTCTCGCGGTTCGCGACGATCATCGACCGCACCAACGCCGACGAGTGGACGCCGCTGTCGTCGCTCACCGAGGACCAGGCCAAGTTCTACGTCTACGACTCGCTGCTCTCCGAGTACGCCGCGCTCGGCTTCGAGTACGGCTACTCCGTGGCGAGGCCCGACGCGCTGGTCCTGTGGGAGGCGCAGTTCGGCGACTTCGTCAACGGCGCACAGACGGTGATCGACGAGTTCATCACCTCCGGCGAGACCAAGTGGCGCCAGCAGTCCGGCGTGGTCATGCTGCTCCCCCACGGCTACGAGGGCCAGGGCCCCGACCACTCCTCGGCCCGCATCGAGCGTTTCCTCAGCATGGCGGCCGAGGACGCCTTCGTGGTCGCGCAGCCCTCGACCCCCGCGTCGTACTTCCACCTGCTGCGGCAGCACTCCCTCGGCGAGGACCACCGCCCGCTGGTCGTCTTCACCCCGAAGTCGATGCTGAAGCGCAAGGAGGCCGCGTCGCGTCCGGAGGACTTCACGTCCGGTGACTTCCGACCGCTGATCGTGGACGCGCAGGCCGACGCCGAGAAGGTCGATACCCTGCTGCTGTGCTCGGGGCGGATCACCTGGGACCTCATGGTCGCCCGGGCCCGGCGCGAGGACGCGTCGCGGTTCGCGATCGCCCGCATCGAGCGGCTCTACCCGCGCCCGACCGAGGAGATCCACGAGTACCTCGACCGCTTCCCGAACCTGCAGTCGGTGCGCTGGGTGCAGGACGAGCCGCGCAACATGGGCCCGTGGCCGCACTACGCGCTCAACGTGTGGCCGGCGCTCGACCGCCACGTCGAGCCGGTGACCCGCCCGGCGTCCTCGTCGCCGTCGGTCGGCACGGTCAAGCGGCACACCGAGGAGCAGAAGGCCCTGGTCGACCGGGCGTTCGCGCCGCTCGAGAGCGGCCTCGAGGACTACTGAGCCGGGGTCACCGTGTACTTCACCGACCGGGGCATCGAGGAGCTGGAGAAGCGCCGGGGTGACGAGGAGGTCACCCTCGCGTGGCTGGCCGAGCGCCTCCAGGAGTTCACCGACACGCACCCCGAGCACGAGACGGCGGTGGAGCGGTTCGCCACCTGGCTCGCGCGCCTGGACGACCCCGACGACTGACGGTCGACCTCGCTAGATTCGGGCCGTGCTCTCCCCCGACCCCGACGCGACCACCTACCCGGCGGCGCCCTGGGCGATGACCGGGTCGCTCTGGTTGTCGCTCTTCCGCGTCCGCGAGGACGTCGACGACCTGCGGCCGGCCGGCGTGTACGGCGCCGCCTTCGTCTCCTACGAGCCCGGCAGCGTGCTCACCTACTCCGAGCTCCTCGTCGCCCGGCCGGTGCCCGACCCCGGGGGCGGGCGCGGGCGGCGGGTGTCGATCGTCGACATCTGGGTGGACTCGGCCGCCTCGATGCTCGGCGGCCGCGAGCTGTGGGCGATCCCCAAGGGGCTGTGCGACTTCGAGCTCGAGTCCGCGCACCGCGGGCCCTTCTCCACCACGGAGTGGAGCGCGAGCACCGGGCGCCGGCCGATCGCCCGGGCCACCTTCCACGACGTCTCGCGCGCCGCCCTCCGTCTCCCCTTCCGCGGGGCGACCTGGCAGCCACCGCTCGAGCCGGGCGGCCAGCCGAAGGCCGCCACCCTGCAGGGCTCGGCCCGCACCCTGCCCTGCCGGGGCCGCTGGGAGTTCGCCGCCGACGGCCCGCTGGGCTTCCTGGTCGGTCACCGGCCCTGGGCGTCGTTCCGGATGGCGGGGTTCAGGATGTCGTTCGGCTGACCGGTCCGCTCAGGCCAGCACCGACTCCGACGCCACGGGGAGCCGCACGAACGTGCCCGGGTAGGAGTGGCACAGGTGCACGAGCCGCCCGAGCGTGTGCGGGGTGATCGCGGCCGTGCGGGTCAGGTCGATCGTCAGCAGGCACGCCGTACGGCGGTGGGCCCGGTCGATCTTCTCCCCGATCGCGGCCAGCGCCCCGTGGTCGAAGGAGCCGCTGAGCTCCAGGGTGCTTGTCGTCGCGTCGTAGTGCACCGTCCAGTCGACAGCGCCCTCGTCGTGCTGCTGCGTCATGTCCGCCTCGTCCCGTGTGGTCTCGATGAGACCCCCGCGGGCGACTGTCTACCCGACCCGGGATGACCCGAACCACTGGTCTGGACCACTCGGCGGGGTCGGGATCACACCCCCGGGTCGGGGTCGTGCTCGGCGGCCGCCCGGCGGGCGGCGTCGCGGATCTCGAACAGCTCGGTGGCCAGTCCCCCCAGGGCGCCGGCGACGTCCTTGACGGCCCCGGTGAGGATCGTGGCGACCTGCCCGATGGTGCCGGCGGCGGCCTCGACGGTCCCCTGCACGACGTCCTTGCGGATCTCGGCGCGGCTCAGGTGGTCCTTCACGCCACCAGTCTCCCCGGCCCGCCGCGGGACCGCCAACCGCGTCTCGGCCACGACGCCGCCGCCTACGATCGCGGGGTGACCACGACGGGGCCCGACCGGCCGGTGACGCGGGTCGAGCGCAAGGAGCGCACCCGGCGCGCCATCCTCGACGCAGCGCTCGACCTCTGCGACGACAGCAGCCTGGTCGCGCTCTCGCTGCGCCAGGTGGCCAAGGAGGTCGGCATCGTGCCGACCGCGTTCTACCGCCACTTCGACTCGATCGAGGCGCTCGGTCTGGCGCTCGTCGACGAGTCGTTCGAGTCGCTGCGCGCGATGCTGCGCGACGTACGACGGGGCGACCCGGAGGACCTCGCGTTCGGCGACATCGTCGACCGCTCGATCACCGTGCTCGTCGACCACGTGCACCGGCAGCGGGCGCACTTCCGGTTCATCGCCCGCGAGCGGGCGGCCGGGCCGCCCGCGGTGCGCGAGGCGATCCGGCACGAGATCGAGCTGTGCGAGCGCGAGCTGGCCCTCGACCTGGCCCGGTTGCCGGGCACCGGGCCGTGGTCGGCCGACGACCTCCGCGTGCTCTCGAACCTGATCGTGAGCGCGATGGTGGCCACCGCGGAGTCGGTCCTGGAGGCCGGGCAGAGCCCCGGGGACGAGGCCCACGTCGTCGCCACCGCCCGCACCCAGCTGCGGATGGTCCTGATCGGCGCCCTGCACTGGCGCTCGCGGGGATAGCGTGCGCGCATGGGACTTGCGAGCGACCTCGGGTACAGCCACGCCACCGCCAACCCGCTGCACCGCGCGACGCGGTGGCTCGGCGGCACGAGGGTGGGTGCCTGGATCTTCTCGCGGACCCTGCGCCACCTCGACGACCTCGTCGGGCGGCTGACCAAGGGTCGCCACAGCGCACCGGGACTGCTCTCCGGCCTGGCGGTCCTCGACCTCACGACCACCGGCCGCAAGTCGGGCCAGCAGCGCACCAGCCACCTCATCGCGACCCCGTTCGAGGGCACGCTCGGCCTGCTCGGCACCAACTTCGGGCAGCCCGGCACGCCCGCCTGGGCACTCAACCTCGAGGCCGACCCCCGGGCGACGGTCACCTACCGCGGCATGACCGTCCCCGTCGTCGCCCGGCCCGCCACCGAGGACGAGGCGCCTCGCATCGTCGCCGAGGCGGGGCGCTTCTACGGCGGCTACCTGAAGTACCAGCAGCGCATCGGAGACCGCCGCCGGGTGCGGGTCTTCGTGCTGGAGGAGGCAGGGAGCTAGCCGGTCAGGGTCCCGGGCGCAGCGTCACGTCGGGCACCGTGGCGTCGGCCGGGAGGTCGAGCGCGTGGAGCACCGCGTCGGCCACCGTCCCCGGCCGGATCCAGTCGCCCGCGTCGTACTCCCTGCCCTCCTGGGCGTGCACCTTCTCCTGCATCGGGGTGGCGACCCGGCCGGGGTAGACCGTGGTCACGCGGACGCCGTGCTCGTGCTCCTCGGCCCGGAGGGCGTCGGCGAGGGCGCGCACCCCGAACTTCGAGGCGGCGTAGCCCGCCCAGGTCGGGTGGGCGAACAGCCCGGCGCCCGAGTTGACCAGGACGACCGTGCCGCGCGCGGCGCGCAGGGCAGGGAGCGCGGCGTGGACCAGCAGCATCGCAGCGGTCAGGTTGACGTCCAGCTGCTGCTGCCAGTGCGCGAGGTCGGTCTCGGCCACGGGCGCGAGCTCGACCACGCCGGCCGCGTGCACCAAGGAGTCGAGACGCGCCGGAAGGTCGGCCCCGGCGAGCGTGCGCTCGAGGGCGGGCGGGTCGGCGAGGTCGGCGACGAGGGTGTCGGCCCCGGGCAGGTCACGCGCCAGCTCGGCCGCGCGCTCCTCGCTGCGCGCCACGAGCAGCAGCCGGTCACCGCGCGCGAGCAGGCGGGCGGCGAGCTCGGCGCCGATGCCGGACCCGGCACCGGTCAGCAGGTGGGTGCGGGCCGTCACTGCGTGAAGACGATCTTGCCGAAGACGTCACCCTCGGCCATCGCCGCGAAGCCGTCGCGCGCCTGCTCGATCGGCAGCACGCGGTCGACGAGCGGGCGGGTGCCGGTGGCGTCGAGCATCGTGACGAGCGAGGCGAGGTCGGCGCGGGTGCCCATCGTCGAGCCGACCACGCTCAGCTGGAGGAAGAAGATCCGGGTGAGCTCGGCGTCGTCGAGCTTCGGGCCCGACGTGGCACCGCTGGTCACGATGGTGCCGCCGGGGCGCAGCGCGCGGATGGAGTGCGACCAGGTGGCGCGCCCGACGGTCTCCATGACGGCATCCACCTTGACCGGGAGCCGCGCGCCGGACTCGTACACCTCGTGCGCGCCGAGCTCGAGGGCCTTGGCCCGCTTGGCCTCGTCGCGCGAGGTGGCCAGCACCTTCAGGCCCCCGGCCCGGGCCAGCACGATCAGCGCCGTCGCCACACCGCCGCCGGCGCCCTGCACCAGCACCGTGTCGCCGGCCTTCAGGCCGCCGCGGTTGAAGAGCATCCGGTACGCCGTGAGCCAGGCCGTCGGCAGGCACGCGGCCTCCTCGAACGACAGCGAGGCGGGCTTGGGCAGCACGTTCGCGCGGGGTACGGCGACCCGCTCGGCGAAGGTGCCCGGGTGCCGCTCCGAGAGCAGCGAGCGCCGCGGGTCGAGGGTCTCGTCGCCCGACCACGCGGGGTCGCTGATCACGGCGTGCACCACGACCTCGTTGCCGTCCTCGTCGGTGCCGGCGGCGTCGCAGCCGAGGATCATCGGCAGCTGCTCCTCGCGCAGCCCGACGCCGCGCAGCGACCAGAGGTCGTGGTGGTTGAGCGACGCGGCCCGGACGGTGACGGTCGTCCACCCGTCGGGCACCTCGGGATCGGGGCGCTCACCGACCACCAGGCCGGAGAGCGGGTCGTCGGGGGAGAAGGACTGGGCGTAGACGGCGCGCATTGCTCGACCCTACTGAGGCCCTCAGCGCCGGGCGACGCCGTCCCGCCGGGCGGCCTCGGCCACCGCCGCCGACACCGCCGGCCCGACGCGGGGGTCGAACGGCGACGGGACGACGTACTCCTCGGAGAGCCGGTCCCCCACCAGCTCGGCCAGCGCCGCCGCGGCGGCGAGCTTCATGCCCTCGGTGATCGCCGTCGCGTGCACGTCGAACGCGCCGCGGAAGATGCCCGGGAAGGCCAGCACGTTGTTGATCTGGTTGGGGAAGTCGGAGCGACCGGTCGCCACCACGCGGGCGTGGCGGTGGGCGACGTCGGGGTGCACCTCGGGGGTGGGGTTCGCGAGGCCGAAGATGATCGCGTCGTCGGCCATCGACGCCACGACCTCCTCGGGCACGGTGCCGCCGGAGACGCCGATGTAGACGTCGGCGCCGTCCATCACGTCGGCGAGCGAGCCGCGGCGGCCGAAGTGGTCCGCCGTGTCGCGCGCGAGCGCCTCCTTGACCGCGGTCAGGTCGGAGCGCTCGGTGTTGAGCACGCCCTTGCGGTCGAGGACGGCGAGGTCGCGGATGCCGGCCTCGAGCAGGATCCGCGCCACCGCGACGCCCGCGGCACCCGCACCCTGGACGACGACCCGCGTGGTGGCGGGGTCGCGGCCCGTGAGCCGCAGGGCGTTGGTGAGCGCGGCCAGCGCGACGACCGCCGTGCCGTGCTGGTCGTCGTGGAAGACCGGGATCGACAGCCGCTCCTTGAGCCGGGCCTCGATCTCGAAGCAGCGGGGGGCGGAGATGTCCTCGAGGTTGATCCCGCCGAAGCTCGGCGCCAGCCGGGCGACGGTCTCGATGATCTCCTCGGTGTCGGTGGTGTCGAGGCAGATCGGCACGGCGTCGACCCCGCCGAACTGCTTGAACAGCACCGCCTTGCCCTCCATCACGGGCATCGCGGCCGCCGGCCCGATGTCACCGAGCCCGAGGACGGCGGTCCCGTCGGTGACCACCGCGACCGTGTTCGGCACCCACGTGAAGTGCTGGGTGAGCGAGGGGTCCGCGGCGATCGCCTCGCAGACCCGGGCCACCCCCGGCGTGTAGGCGAGCGAGAGCTCCTCGGGACCGGTGAGGGCCACCGTGGAGACGGTCTGGAGCTTGCCGCCGACGTGGAGGTCGAAGACCGGGTCGCCGACGTGCGGGCGCGCTGACGCGTCACCCTGCGGAGCAGTGACCATGGGGCTGATCGTGTCACAGCGACCGGATCGGTCCGCGCCGCGTCTCAGGGCTGCGGGGCCGCCCCGCGCCGCAGCCGGGTCGGCCGGGGCCAGACCCGGGCCAGGACGACGGCGAGCACGTCCGCGTCGGCCACCGGGCCCCGGTGGCGGGAGTCGACGCCCACCTCCGGGTCGTCGCTGAGCAGCCACCAGGCCGGGCGCCCGTCACGCGTCGTGCGCCGCTCGGTCGCACGCTTGACCGCGACCGTCCCGTCGGCGAACCGGGCCACCACCACGTCGCCGGCGCGCACCCGCGCGCCGTACCGGACCAGCAGGCGGTCACCGGGCGCGAGCAGGGGACGCATGGAGTCGCCGCGCACGCGGGCCCACCCGATTGGCAGCCGGGAGGACGGGTACGACGAGCCCGGCACGGTGGGGTGGGACACGACGAGTAGTGTCGCAGTGCCCTTCCCACCACCCCGGACGAGAGGACCCCACGGATGACCACGAGGCTGTTCGCTCCCACCATCGAGGTCTCGGCCCACTGCGACCTGCCCTGCGGTGTCTACGACCCCGCCCAGGCGCGCATCGAGGCCGAGTCCGTCAAGGCGATCATCGCCAAGGTGGCCGACAACGACGACCCCGACTTCCGCACGCGTGCGGTGCTCATCAAGGAGCAGCGCTCGGAGCTGGTCAAGCACCACCTCTGGGTGCTGTGGACCGACTACTTCAAGCCCCCGCACTTCGAGAAGTACCCGCAGCTGCACACGCTGTTCAACGAGGCCACCAAGCTGGCCGGCGCCACGGGCACCAAGGGCGAGATGGATGCCGCCAAGGCCGACGAGCTGCTCGCCAAGATCGACGAGATCGCGGAGATCTTCTGGGAGACCAAGAAGGCCTGAGCCCGGGCGCGGCGCCCGTACGCCGCGCCACCGTCGGGGCCGTCGGCCGGGTTGCAGCGCGCCCGGGGGCGGCCCCGACTATCGTTCGCAGGACACCCTCCACCGAAGGACGGACATGGACGCGATGCCGCAGGTCGACCGGGCGGACGTGGAGCTCCGGCTCCCCGCCGACAGCGCCTACGTCTCGGTGCTGCGCACCACGACCGCCGGGCTCGCCGCCCGCCTCGACTTCCCCATCGACGACATCGAGGACCTCCGCATCGCCGTCGGGGAGGCCTGCGCCCTGGTGCTGCCCGAGGCGCAGCCCGGCTCGGACCTGACGTGCGCGTTCTTCCTCGGTTCCTCCCAGCTCACCGTCCGGGTGACGGTGGTGAGCGCGGGTGACGTCGCCCCCGACCTCGACAGCTTCGCCTGGCAGGTGCTGAGCACGCTCGCCACCGCCGCCGACGTCTCCTCGCACGAGGGACGGTTCTCGGTCACGATCACGATGCAGCCCGAGGACGTCGGGGCCGGTCTGTAGTGGCGTCCTCCAGCGCCCCGGCCGACCCGCTGGACGCGGGCCCGCCCGACGTCGTGCTGTCCGGGCCCGACGAGACCCGGCGTCGCAGTGCCGAGCTCTTCGGCCGGCTGGCCGACCCGGCCGACGAGCGCGAGCGCAGCGACCTGCGCGAGGCGCTGGTGCACCTGCACCTCCCCCTCGTCGAGCACTGCGCGCGGCGCTTCCGCAACCGCGGCGAGCCCTACGAGGACCTCGTGCAGGTCGGCACGATCGGGCTGATCAAGGCCGTCGACCGGTTCGAGCCCTCCCGCGGCGTGGAGTTCTCGACCTACGCGACGCCGACGATCATCGGCGAGATCAAGCGCTACTTCCGCGACAAGGGCTGGGCGATCCGGGTGCCGCGCCGCCTCCAGGAGCTGCGGATGCAGATCAGCGCGACCAGCGCGGAGCTGACCCAGACCCTCGGCCGCTCCCCCACGCCGCGCGAGCTCGCCGAGTCGATCGGGTGCACGGTCGAGGAGATCGTCGAGGGCATCGAGTCCAGCAACGCCTACGCGACGCTGTCGCTCGACGCCGGCGACAACAGCGGCGACGAGCCCGGGGCCAGCATCCTCGACGCACTTGGCGTGGACGACGTGAACCTCGAGCACGTCGAGATCCGCGAGTCGATCAAGCCGCTGCTCGACCGGCTCGAGCCGCGGGAGAAGAAGATCCTGCTGCTGCGCTTCTTCAAGAACATGACCCAGAGCCAGATCGCCGAGGAGATCGGCGTCTCGCAGATGCACGTCTCACGGCTGCTGACGCGCACGCTCGAGCAGCTGCGCAGCTCGCTGGAGGAGCAGCACTAGCTGTACCCGGCCGTCAGGTTGGTTGCAGTCGACTGATTGGTGGCTTGCCTCCGAGTGCGC
>NZ_JBHSKD010000023.1:68208-146630 GCF_042657275.1 Nocardioides taihuensis | reverse complement strand
TTCGGAGGTTCTCGTTCGTTCAACCAGGCTCGCCGCTACCAACGTCCTGGCCGGGTACATCTAGTCCGGGCTCCCGCGCCGGGCGCGGCGTCCCTTGCGTACCTCGGCCCGCAGTGCCCGGAGCTCGTCGCGCTGGTCCATGGCCCGCAGCAGCTGCTGGCTCAGCGCCCGCACCGACACGTCGGCGACCTCGTCGCCGGTGACGTCCGCCGGGCTGCGGCCCTCGGGCCGCGGCCCGGGGAGCAGGTCGTCGAGGTCGCCGACCACGTGCCACGGGCGGGCGCGGAGGTCCGCGACCGCCGCCTCCGCCCGGGCCACGACCCAGGCGTGCATCTCCGGCGACAGCGTGAACCGCTCCCCTGGACCGCTGGACACCAGCACCTGACGGGTGAAGTGGCCCTTGAGGAAGCGGACCGTCTCCAGCGTGCGCCGCTCGGGCGGCATCGTGGCGTGGATGCGGCGCAGCACCTCGACCTCCCCGATGCCCAGCGAGTCGTTGCTGCGCTCTGCCGCGGCGTCGAGGCCGCTGGGGTCGACCCCCGTCAGCTCGCACATCCGCGTCCACAGCCACTCGCGGGGGGCTCCGTGGCCGGGCAGCACGACGAGGTGGGTGCGTTCGCCCGGGAGGCCCTGGCTCCAGCGCCCGAGGAGCGCGGGGACGTCGTGGTGGGTCCAGAACTGGCCCGCCGGCTCGCGCTCGGCCGCCCGCCAGTACTCCTCGAAGGTGACGGCGGAGCCCTCCTTCACCTCCTGCTGCCAGGCCGAGGGGAGCTGCCGGCCGAGGTCGCGCGCGGTCACCACGGCGTGCACCTCCTCGCTGACGCCCTCGAGCCGCCGCAGGGCGCGGTCCGCCTGGCCGGGGTCGGCGCGGGAGAAGAGGTCGTGGCTGATCAGCACGTCGCCCGGAGCGGCGGCCGCCTCGGCGACCACGCGGTCCCAGGTGCCGCGCTGCTCCGGAGTCATCAGCGCCAGCACGTCCTCGCGCTCCACCACCTCGCTGGCGGCGTGGTAGTGCGTGCCCTTGCCGTCGCCGGGCAGCAGCAACCCCCGGCGCGCCAGGGCGTCGTGGTTCTGCCACCACAGCGACCGCAGGTACGACGTACCGGACTTCATCGTGCCGACGTGCAGGAACAGGCGTTGCGCCACGAGGGCTCCCTTCGCTCGCCGCCGACGCTATCGGCTCGATCCGTGACCCCGGTGGTGGCAGGGTGGGGGCACGGGGGCGGTGGCACAGTCGCACCCACGACCCAGGAGGTGTTCGTGAACGAGGACCTGAAGGCCAAGATGCGCGAGGCGCTCGACAAGAAGAACGCGGGCGACAAGGGCGTCAAGGAGGACGGGCCGGTCCGGGAGAAGGCCCACGGCGCGGAGGTCGAGGGCGGCGCGGCGCCGAAGCTGCACCGGCGGAAGGCGGGCGGCGGGGGTTCCTGACACCGCGTGGTGTTAGATTCCCCGCTCGTGACGGACATTGTCGGGGGAGAGGGCGCGAGCCTGCCCGAGGAGGACCGCGAGCCTCCGCGCATCCCGCCCTCGGTGCTGACCGCCCCGCGCCAGCACCCCAAGGTGCTCACCCAGGAGTCGCAGGCGGCCCTGCGCCAGCTGCGCCGCCGGGCCCGCGCGTCGGGGGCGCTGTCGCCGCTGACCTACAACCTGACGATCAGCCACACCCACCGGTTCATCTGGTTCCGCAACGCCAAGGTGGGCACCCGCACCGTCCTGAACTTCCTCGACGAGCACCACGGCGAGGAGGGCCTGCTCGTCCTGTCGCGGGTGCCCTACCCGACCGCGGTCTTCCGCGACTACTTCAAGTTCGGCTTCGTGCGCGACCCGCTCGACCGCTTCATCTCGGCCTGGCAGGACAAGGTGCACCAGCAGAACCACTTCCACTTCGCCCCCGACGAGTGGGAGCGGATGAAGACCATCGAGCACTTCGCCGCCTGGGTCGCCGAGCAGGACCTCCGCGACCTCACCCACACCGACCGCCACATCGCGCTGCAGTCGCGGCTCATCGACCTCACCCAGGTCGACTTCCTCGGCCGGATCGAGACCTTCGCGGCCGACTTCAGCGAGGTCTGCCGCCGGGTCGGCGTGGAGTGGCAGGAGCCGGAGCGGCGCAACCAGTCCGAGCCCCGCGGCGTGACCCGTGACAACGCCTCGGACGAGCTGCGCTCGATCGTCGAGGAGAAGTACCGGCGCGACTACCAGGTCTTCGGCTACTGACGGGTGACGGATCCCACGGCGGCCGGGGTTCCGGCGCGCCCGCGCCGACCGGCACGATGAGGCCATGCAATTCGGGCGCAGCTACGAGGAGTTCGAGGTCGGCGCGACGTACCAGCACTGGCCGGGCAAGACGGTCACCGAGTACGACGACCACCTGTTCTGCCTCCTGACCATGAACCACCACCCCCTCCACCTCGACACGCACTACGCGGAGGAGACCACCCAGTTCGGCAAGAACGTGGTGGTGGGCAACTACGTCTACTCGATCCTCCTCGGCATGTCGGTCCCCGACATCTCGGGCAAGGCGATCGCGAACCTCGAGATCGAGTCGCTGCGCCACGTCGCCCCGACCTTCCACGGCGACACGCTCTACGGCGAGACCACGGTGCTCGACAAGTGGGAGTCGACCTCCAAGGACGACCGCGGCGTCGTGCACGTCGAGACCATCGGCTACAACCAGGACGGCAAGGTCGTGTGCATCTTCCGCCGCAAGGTGATGGTGCCCAAGCAGAACTACCTCGAGGCCCGCGGCGGCGAGCAGCCGGGGCGTCCGGTGCCGCAGCCGGACAAGAACTGGCCGGGGCCGCAGGGCGGCTGAACCGACCTCACCGCCCGCCGGGGGGGACGCACCCGGTGGAGGTCAGCGCGGCGTTGAGGCGCTCCCAGGCGTCGGGGAGCGTGGCGTCGCGGTCCACGTGGGCGCCGGTGTTCCCGTCGTACCCGTGCAGCTCGACGTAGCCGCCGAGCTCGCGCAGCAGCACCACGGCGGTCGGCCAGACCGGGTCGACGTCCACGGGTGCGTCCGGGAACGCTGCGCGGACCGCCTCGAGATTGGCCCGGTGGTCGCCGCCCTGACGGTTCTGCGAGCGGCGGTCGCCGGCGTACGACGCGAACCACGCGATCGTCGGCCGGGTGCCGACCGTGCCGGAGTCGAAGAGCACGGTCAGCGCCTCCTGGCAGGTCGTGCCCGCCTCGAGCACGACCTGCGTGTCGCGCGGCAGCCAGGCGAGCCGGCCGTCGACCAGGACGAGCGCGTCGCCGTTGTACGAGCCCCCGACCGGGATGCTGCGGACGGCGTCGGCCTGCGTCACCACGGCGTCGTCCCAGAACCAGAACTCGGCCACCGACCGCCGGTGCCGGGGGAGCCAACCCCTCAGGTGGTCAGGATCGACCAGGTCGACCTCGCCGCACCAGCCGCCCCTGCCGAGCGTGCTCAGGGCGCGGGTGTAGTCGGCGGGCAGGGTCACGCCGAGCTCGACCTCGAGACGCCGCACCTCGTCGACGGGGACGAGCTCGGCGTCACGGGTCACGACGTAGGGGTCGAGGAAGTCCATGTCTGCCTCCCGGTGGCGAACGCACGGGCCAACGGCAGGATCAGCAGCACCAGCACCATCGGGACCGCGAACCCGATCCGCAGGTTCCCGGCGCCGACGACCCCCGTCAGCACGGCGCCCAGCAGGGCGCCGACGTAGTTGAACTGGTTGAAGCGGGCGATCACGGCGTCCACCCGCGCCTGACGGGCACCGGGCGTGTCGCCGCCGTCGGCCAGCCCGTCCCCGGCCGCGCCGGCGATCCGGGCCGCGGCGGAGAAGCTGAGCGGCGCGATCACCGCGACGCCCACGCCGAGCAGCGTGAAGCCGACCACCGCGACCTCCCAGGTGGGCGCGAAGACCACCACCGCGAGGGCGGCCGACGCGAGCAGTGCGCCGACCCGCAGCACCAGCACCGCGCCCCACCGCGCGACCAGCCCGTCGCCGGCGAGGCGGACCACGCCACTGGCGACGAGGTAGGGGAACGTCGCGAGCGCGACCAGCCCGGAGGGGGTGGAGAAGGTGGTGTCGAGGTACGTCGGGCCCCACGTCGCCGCGGCCGTGTCGACCATGTAGAAGATCACCAGGGCCGCCCCGACCAGCAGGATGGGTCGCCAGGGCACCACGACCGCGTCGGCGTGCAGGGTCTCGCCGTGGTCGCGCTGCACGAAGGCGCCGGCGACGGGCAGCAGCGCGAGCACCGGCACCAGCGCCAGCACCGCGGCCCCCTGCAGCGGGAAGTTCGGGGTGAGGAGGGTGAGCGCGGCGCCGACCACGCCGCCCGCCGTCCAGGCGCCGTGGAACGACGGCAGGATCGGCCGCCCCAGCCGGTGCTCGAGCGCGACCGCCTGCATGTTGCTCGTCGCGTCGACCACGCCCAGCCCCACGCCGTACAGCGCCATGCCGGCCACGAAGACGCCGACGGCGGGCGCCAGCGCGAGCACGGGGACGCCGAGCGCGAGCAGCGCCAGCCCACTGCGCAGCAGGGTGGCACTGCCGCTCCGCTTGACCAGCTGCTCGGCGAGCACGGAGCCGACGCCGGCGAGCAGCACCATCATCAGCAGCAGCCCGGACAGCTCGATCTCGGAGAGGTGCCACCGGTCGGAGAAGTCGGGCAGGCGCGTGGTGAGGCTGATGAAGACGAAGCCCTGGGTGGCGAACGCCCCGGCGATGGCCGGCCGGGCGGCGGAGCTGAGCACGATGGGCATCCTGACACGGCGGGGGCATGCCCCGTGGCCGGTCCGGAGGACCCTTGACGCCCCGGGGTGGCGCCACCACCGTTGACCCATGTCCCTGACCGCCTCCTGCCCCCGCTGCCGCGAGGGGCTGGAGGGAGCCGTGGGCGGCGCCTGCCCCGTCCACGGCGTCCGGACACCGTTGTGGGTGCCCGACGAGGTCTCCTACGACGGCTTCACCGAGCACCTGCAGGCGGCCGGCGACTTCCCGACCTACCTGCCCTGGCCGATGAGCCCCGGCTGGGCGGTCGCGGACTTCGGGGTGGTCGCGAGCACCGACCCCGACGGCAGCGCGGCCGCCACCGTCACCTGCTCGTCCGGCACCAGCGAGCTCGACGGGCCGGTCGACGTCTTCGTGGTCGCCGAGGAGGCCGGCGTCGGCCTCGGAGCGCGGTGCGCGGGGCTCGTCGGCGACGACCCGGGCGCGGACTTCCGGACGGTGCCGCCCGAGGTCAAGGTGCGCATCGGCGCCCAGTCGGTGCCCCTGTGGGCGGTGTCGACGAGCGACAGCCGGGGCGACCTCGACCGCAGCGTGGTGGTGGGGGAGTTCGCCGGTCGCTGGCTGTGGATCGTGCTGCGGCCCGCGTCGGCGGTGCTGCTGCTGCGCGACGACTGGATCCTGCGCGACGTCTCCGGGGTGGGTCCACCGCTGGTCGAGATGCCCTTCGGGGGGCCGCGGCCGGCCTGGTGAGCGGGCTCACCGCGGCGCGGAAGCGGCCCGCCGCCGCCGGGATCCCTAGCCTTGCTCCGTGCGCATCGACCTCCACACCCACTCGCGCGCCAGCGACGGCACCCAGACCCCGGCCGAGCTCGTGCGCGCGGCGGCCGACGCGGGGCTCGACGTGGTCGCGCTGACCGACCACGACACGGCCGCGGGCTGGGCCGAGGCCGCCGACGCTGCCCGCGAGGCGGGCGTCGCGCTGCTCCCCGGGATGGAGCTCAGCAGCCGGCACGCCGGTCGCGGCGTGCACCTGCTCGCGTACCTGCCCGACCCGACCTACCCGCCGCTCGTCGAGGAGATCGGCCGGATCATCGAGGGCCGCGACGGGCGGGTGCCGGAGATGCTGGAGCGGCTGCACGCGCTCGGCGTCGAGGTCGACGAGGCGGACGTGCGGCGCGCCGCGGGCGACGCCACCGCGACCGGCCGCCCGCACGTGGCCGACGCGCTGGTCGCGCGCGGGGTCGTGGCCGACCGCGACGAGGCCTTCGAGCGCTACCTCACCGCCGGGCGGCCGGCCTACGTCGACCGCTACGCCGCGCCGCTGACCCGGCTGCTCGGCATCGTCGCCGCCGCCGGTGGGGTCAGCGTCGTGGCGCACCCGTGGGGCCGGCACGAGCGCTCCTCGCTCGACGAGTCCACGCTGGCCGAGCTCGCCGGCCTCGGACTGGCCGGCGTCGAGGTCGACCACCAGGACCACACGCCCGCGGACCGCGACGCCCTGCGCGCGATCGCCCGCAACCTCGGGCTCGTCGTCACCGGCTCCAGCGACCACCACGGCGCCGGCAAGGTCGACCACGAGCTCGGTTGCCACACCACCGCCCCCGCGGAGCTGGAGCGCCTGCTCGAGCTGGCCACCGCGGCGGCGGCGCGCTCCGGACGCGACGTGCCGACGGTCGTGGGGGTGGTGCGGTCGTGAGCGCGGTGCTCGACACGGTGCTGCTGGTCGAGGTGTTCGTGACGCTCTTCGTGATCATGGACCCGGTCGGCACGGTGCCGATCTTCCTGTCGCTGACCAGCGGCCGCTCGCCGTCCAGCGCGCGCCGGGCGGCCTGGCAGGCGGTCGCCGTGTCGTTCTTCGTGATCACGGTCTTCGCGTTCTTCGGCCAGCAGATCCTGTCCTACCTGCACATCTCGCTGCCGGCGCTGCAGGGCGCCGGTGGCCTGCTCCTGCTGCTGGTCGCCCTCGAACTGCTGACCGGCAAGGAGCAGGAGCCGACCGCGACCGTGAACACCAACGTCGCGCTGGTGCCGCTCGGCACGCCGCTGCTCGCCGGTCCCGGCGCGATCGTGGCGACGATGCTGTTCGTCCAGCAGGTCGACTCCGCGGCGACCTTCGTGGCCGTCGCCCTCGGCGTCGTCCTCGTGCACGCGGCCCTGTGGGTGGCGATGCGCTACTCGCTGCCGATCCTGCGACTGATCCGCGAGAGCGGCGTGCTGCTGGTCACCAGGATCGCCGGTCTGCTCCTGTCGGCGATCGCGGTGCAGCTGATCGCGGACTCCGTGCGCGCGTTCATGGCCGGCGAGGGCTGAGCGGGTCGTCGGCCGGCAGCCTGCTGGCCGGCCGGTCGCCGGCGACTGCTCGGGTCATCGCACCGCGGCACCCTCCGGGGCCGCGCTGGAGCGATGAGTGCAGGTGCACCAAACGCTCCAGCGCGCGACGGGCGGACTTCCCGGTGCCGGGCAGCGGGGCCTGGTCGGCGGGGGAGGTCCGCGGCGCGGTCGGGCAGGGCTCGCCGTCGACGCAGCCCGGCACCCCCGTGCTGCGCTGGAGCGATGAGTGCATGTGCACCTATCGCTCCAGCGCGCGGCAGGCGTACCACTCGGTGGCGAGCAGCCGGGCGCGGTCGGCCGCGGAGAGCTGCGCGATGACGCCGGGCAGGGCTCCTCGCCCGACCTCGCTGCGGTGGGCGAGCACGGCGGTGACCTTGGCGTCGAGCCAGGGCGTCACGTCGAGGGTCGTGGTGACGTCGTCGTCCGGCACGCTGTGGACGGCCCGTCGGCTGCCGAGGAGGTCGAGCAGCGGCCCGACCGCGGAGTGCGGGTGGGTGGCGAGCCAGAGCTCGCGCGGGCGCCAGGGCTCCCCGGCGTCCGGGTAGAGGTCCAGCCCGGCGGCCTCGACCGCCAGCAAGGTGACCCGGTGCGTGTGGAGGTGGTCGGGATGCCCGGTCAGCCCGCCGTACGCGTCCTGGGTGACCACGACGTCGGGCCGCACCTCGCGCACGTGGGCGACCAGGCGCCCGACCGCCTCGTCGAGGGGCACGTCGAGCCAGCGCGAGCAGCCCGGCGCCGACTCGGGCACCCGGGCGTCGGCGTAGCCGAGCAGCCGCGGCGGGTCGGCACCGAGGGCCGACAGCGCCTCCGCGAGCTCGGCTGCCCGGGCGGTGCCCCCGGCCCAGGTGGCGGTCACGACGGCGGCTCGACCGCCCGTGGCGACGTGGCGCGCGACCAGACCACCGGCCGCCAGCGACTCGTCGTCGGGGTGCGCGAAGACCCCGAGGAGGCCCGGCGCCGGCGCTACTTGCGCCCCATCGACTGCAGCCGCTGGCTCAGGCGGCTCGGGACCAGCCGGGTCAGGGCGACGATCGTCTTGTACTGGGCGCCGGGGATCGAGTAGACGCGGCCCTTGTCGAAGTCGGCCAGGGCCTTGTCGACCAGGAACTCCGCGTCCATCCAGAGGAAGCCGCTGCCGCGGCGCACGCCCATCCGCTCGTGGAACTCGGTCTGGGTGAAGCCGGGGCACAGCGCCATCACGCGGATGCCCTGGGAGCGGTACTCGTTCGCGGCCCACTCGCTGAAGCTGTTGACCCACGCCTTCGCCGCCGAGTAGCTCCCGCGCGGGAGGAACGCCGCGACGCTGGAGACGTTGATGACCCCGCCGCTGCCGCGTTCGGACATCGGGCCCAGCGCGGCGTGCGAGAGCCGCATCACCGCGGTGACGAGCACGTCGAGCATCGCCTGCTCGGCCTCCACGTCGTTGTCGAGGAAGCGCCCCTTGAGGCCGAACCCCGCGTTGTTGACCAGCAGGTCCACGGGGCGGTCGCGGTCGGCCAGCCGCGCCTCCACGCGCGCGAGCTCGGCCCGGTCCGCGAGGTCGGCCGGGAGCACCTCGACCTCCACGCCGTACGTCGTGCGCAGCTCCTTGGCGACCTGCTCCAGCCGCTCGCGATCCCGGGCGACGAGCACCAGGTCGTGGCCGCGGGCGGCGAGGCGGGTGGCGAACACGTGACCGATGCCCGCGGTGGGGCCGGTGACCAGGGCGCACGACATGCGTCCATCGAAGCGGTGTCGCCCCGATTCGCACAAGTTCGTCGTGCATGATGGACAGCGATGTCCACCACGCTCGCCGTCGCCAACCAGAAGGGTGGCGTCGCCAAGACCACCTCCGTCGCCTCGATCGGCGCGGCCCTGGCCGAGCTCGGCCAGTCGGTCCTGCTCGTCGACCTCGACCCGCAGGCCTGCCTGACGTTCTCGCTGGGCATCGACCCCGAGGACCTCGAGCTCTCGATCCACCACGTCCTGACCAAGGGTCTGGACCCCTCCGAGGTCGTCATCAGCACCGACGACGGCGTCGACCTGCTGCCGGCCACCATCGAGCTCGCCCGCGCCGAGGCCGACCTGCTCACCCGCACCGGGCGCGAGCACGCCGTGCGCGGCGCCCTGGAGCAGCTCGCCGAGGGCGGCACGACCTACGACTGGGTGCTGCTCGACTGCCCGCCCTCGCTGGGCGTGCTCACCGTCGGCGCGCTGACCGCCGCCGACGGCGTCCTGATCCCGCTGCAGTGCGAGACCCTGTCGCACCGCGGCGTCGGTCAGCTCCTCGACACCGTCCACGACGTGCGCCGCTTCACCAACCGCGACCTGGTCGTCTGGGGCGTCCTGCCCACGCTCTACGACGGGCGCACCAACCACGCCCGCGCGGTGCTCGAGGCCATCTCGGAGACCTACGACCTGGCCGTCGTGGAGCCGCCGATCCCCAAGACCATCAAGTTCGCCGAGGCGCCGGCCGCGGGCCGCTCGATCCTGGCGACCAGCCGGTCGAGCAAGGGCGCCAAGGCCTACCGCGAGGTCGCCGAGCGGCTGCTCCAGATCAGCGCCGACCCCCCCGGGGCGACGGCCCGGTGACCGCGCCCCGGCCCGCTCCCGTCCGCCCGCGCTACGGGCGGATCGGTGCGGCGTCGGCGTCGTTGGTGGTCACCCTCGTCGCGGCCCTCGGCGGGCTCGGCATGCTGCCGTCGGCCGCCGGGACGCCCGAGCGCGCCGCGGTCTCGCTCACCGCCGACCACCTGGGCCGCACCCCGACCTCGGCGGAGTCCGACCGTCGTACGCCGACCCCGGCGGGCGGCAGCGAGGCCCGGGCCGGTGCCGCCGAGGCGGCGCTCCCGGCGAGCTCCGGGCACGGCCGCCGCGTGGTCTTCTCGGAGTCGCGGCAGCGGGTCTGGCTCGTCGACCGCGGCGACGAGGTGCTGCGCACCTACCCCGTCTCCGGCAGCCGCGCGGACAACCTCGACCCCGGGACCTACGAGGTGTGGTCGCGCTCGGAGGACGCCCTCGGCATCGACGGCTCCACGATGCGCTGGTTCGTCCGCTTCGCCCACGGCGAGAAGGCCGCCATCGGCTTCCACGACATCCCGCTGCTCGACGGCGAGCGCGAGCAGACCGTCGCCCAGCTCGGCACCCCCCAGTCCCACGGGTGCATCCGCCAGCGGACCCCCGACGCCAAGGCCCTGTGGGACTTCGCGCCCCTCGGCACCACCGTCGTCGTCGTGAATTGACGCTGACCCGCCGTTAACCAACGGCGGGTCAGCGGGCAGCTCGTCGCTGAGCTGTGGAGAACCGTGTGGTCAGGCGGACTCGGAGGCCGGGGCCGACGCGTCCGAGGCGGACCGGCCGGAGCCACCGCGGCGACGACGACGGCGACGCGGGGCGCCGCCCGACGACTCGGAGCCCTCGGCGCTGCCCGAGCCCTCGGACGCCTGGACGGCCTCGCCGCCGGTCTGCGAGGCAGCCGTGCCGGCGGGCTCCTCGCCCTCGACGGGGCGGCCGTTGCGCGTACGGCTGCGGTTGCGGTTGCGGGCCGGACGCTCGGACTTCTCGCGGGGCCGGTCGCGCTCGCCCCGGTCGGGCTTCTCGCGCGGCGGGAGCGGGGCGGGGTCCTTGATCCGGCCCTTGGTGCCCGGCGGGATGCCCTGGTCGTGGTAGAGGTGCTCGCTGGTGGAGTAGGTCTCCTGCGGCTCGTCGAAGGGCAGGTCGAGCGTGCGGTTGATCATCTTCCAGCGGTGGAGGTCCGCCCAGTCCACGAACGTGATCGCGGTGCCGGTCGCGCCGGCCCGGCCGGTGCGACCGATGCGGTGCACGTAGGTCTTGTCGTCCTCGGGGCAGGTGTAGTTGACGACGTGCGAGACGTTCTGCACGTCGATGCCGCGGGCGGCCACGTCGGTGGCGACGAGCACGCGGAGCTTGTCCTCGCGGAAGCGGGTCAGCGCCTTCTCGCGGGCGACCTGCGCCATGTCGCCGTGCAGCGCGCTGGCGGAGAAGCCGCGCTCGGCGAGGTCGTCGGCGACCCGCTGCGCCTGCCGCTTGGTGCGGGTGAAGACGATCATCTTCTCGGCGTCCTCGGCCTGCAGCACCCGGCCGATGATCTCGGGCTTGTCGAGGTCGTGCGCCTGGTAGATGAACTGCGCGGTGGCCGGCACCATCGTCGTGTCGTACGACGACTCGGCGCGGATGTTCATCGGGTGCCGCATGTGGATCCGGGCCAGGCTCACGATCGCGGCCGGCATGGTGGCCGAGAACAGCATCGTCTGCCGGGTCTCCGGCGTCATCGAGATCAGCTTCACGACGTCGGGCAGGAAGCCGAGGTCGAGCATCTCGTCGGCCTCGTCGAGCACCAGTGCGTGCACGTGCGAGAGGTCGAGGGCCCGGCGGTTGGCCAGGTCGATCAGGCGGCCGGGCGTGCCGACCACGATGTCGACGCCCGAGGCGAGCGTGTCGAGCTGGGTGTCGTAGCCGACGCCGCCGTAGACGGTGAGCACGCGCAGCCCGAGGTCCTTGCTGGCGAGGTGGAGGTCGCCGGAGACCTGGAGCGCGAGCTCGCGGGTCGGGGCCACGATCAGCGCCTGCGGCTTGCCCTGGGGCAGGTCGGCGTACGCCGGGTCGGAGGGGGCGACGCTGCGCTGCATCACGGGGATGCCGAAGGCGAGGGTCTTGCCGGTGCCCGTACGGGCCTGGCCGATGAGGTCGGTGCCGAGGAGCGCGACCGAGAGGGTCATCTCCTGGATGGCGAAGGGGGTGGTGATGCCGCCGCGCTCGAGCGCGTCGCAGATCTCGGGAAGCACCCCGAGCTCGCGGAAGGTGGTCATGGAATTGTGTCGCTTTCGTGAGTTCGGTCGAGCGGCTGACCAGGAGCCGGAACCCACGGGAAACCATCAGCCGCGCACATACGGGCCGGGCCGCGAGGGCGGCCTCAGCGGGGTCAGTCTATCGATAGGCTGCGACCATGACTGCATCCTCGCCCGCGAGCCCCGCCGACGAGGGCAGCCTCGCGCTCGAGGACCTCTCCTACCGCGCTGCCGTGATCGACCTGCTCGGCGCGATCGCGTACGGCGAGATCTCGGCGTTCGAGCGGCTCGCGGAGGACGCCACGATGGCGCCGTCGCTGGAGGACAAGGTGGCGATCCTGGCGATGGCCGCGACCGAGTTCGGCCACCTCGAGCTGCTGCACGACCGGCTGCGCGAGCTCGGCGCCGACCCCTATGCCGCGATGGCGCCCTTCCGCGTCGCGCTCGACAAGTTCCACGAGCACACCGCGCCGTCCGACTGGTTCGAGAGCCTGATCAAGGCGTACGTCGGTGACGGCATGGCCGCCGACTTCTACCGTGAGATCGCGGCCTACCTCGACCCCCGCACCCGCGACGTCGTCGTGGCCTCGCTCAGCGACGCCGGGCACTCCGACTTCGTCGTCGACCGGGTCCGTGGCGCGATCGAGCAGGACCCGCGCCTCGGCGGGCGGCTGGCGCTGTGGGGCCGCCGGCTGATGGGGGAGGCGCTCACCCAGGCCCAGCGGGTCGCCGCCGAGCGCGACGCGCTCTCGTCGCTGCTCGCGGGCGGCATCGACCGCCCCGGGCTCGACCTCGCCGCGATCGGCCGGATGTTCACCCGGATCACCGAGCTGCACACCGACCGGATGGCACGGCTCGGCCTCGACGCCTGACCGGGGTCAGTGGCGGAAGCCGACGGCTCCCTGCACGCCGCCGCCGATCTCGACGTAGCTGATGCGGTCGGCGGGCACGATCACCCGGCGACCCTTGTTGTCGCTGAGCGTGAGCACGCCGCCCTCGGCCTTGACGGCCTCGCTGACGAGGCGCTCGACCTCCTCCGCGGTCTCGCCGGTCTCGACGGTGATCTCGCGGGGGGCGTTCTGGACGCCGATCTTGACCTCCACGTGTCGGTCTCCTGTTCGGGGTGTCAGTGGTCGTCGGTGAGGGGGTAGCCGCGGATGCCGCGCCAGGCCAGGCCGGCGACCAGCGAGGCGGCGTCGGACTTGCTGATGCCGGCGGCATCGGTGAGCCAGAAGCGGGCGCTGACCTGGGCCATGCCGACCAGCGACACCGCGAGCAGCCGCGACGGCACGTCGGGCAGGCCGGTGTCGTCGTGGATGACGTCGGCGATCATCGCCGCGCACTCGCTGGTCACCCGGTCGACGCGCTCACGCACGGCGGGCTCGTTGGTCAGGTCGGACTCGAAGACGAGCCGGAACGCTCCGGAGTCGCCGCCGACGTACTCGTAGAACGCGGCCATCGTGGCCTCGACGCGCTGCTTGTTGTCCTGCGTCGAGTCGAGGGCGGCCTTGCACTGCGCGATGACGTTGTCGGCCGAGGCGTCGAGCAGGGCGAGGTACAGCTCGAGCTTGCCGGGGAAGTGCTGGTAGAGCACCGGCTTGGAGACGCCGGCGCGCTCGGCGATGTCGTCCATCGCCGCGGAGTGGTAGCCCTGCGCCACGAACACCTCCAGCGCAGAGTCCAGCAGCTGGGCGCGCCGTTCCTGTCGCGGCAGACGGCCGCCGCGCGGGCGGGCGCCGGTGTCCACGCTCTCGGTGCTCATCGAGCTGGTCTCCTCGTGTCGGGCATCGGCGCGAGCCTACCCGTACGCCGCGAGGGGCCCTGCGAACGAGGCCCCTCCCGGACCGGGTGTCTCTTCCGGTTGCTCCGGGTGACGCCCTCACCGGCGACCTCGACCGCAAGGTCTGCGGATTCTCGTCCCCGACCCGCACGTCCGGATGACGAGAGCGGCGCGGACCCGGACGCGGCGGCCGGGAACATGGAGCACCGCAGCGGTGTTGACCCCGACGTCCGCAGCAGAACCCAGGTCCCCGTCCGAGGAGTGCCCCCGTGACCTTTCCCGCGCTCGTGGAGCCGGCCGCCGAGCTCACCATCGACGAGGTGCGGCGCTACAGCCGGCACCTGATCATCCCCGACGTCGGGATGACCGGGCAGAAGCGGCTCAAGAACGCCAAGGTGCTGGTGATCGGCGCGGGCGGCCTCGGCAGCCCGGCGCTGATGTACCTCGCCGCGGCAGGCGTGGGGACGATCGGCATCGTCGAGTTCGACGAGGTCGACGAGTCGAACCTGCAGCGCCAGATCATCCACGGCCAGTCCGACGTCGGCCGGCCGAAGGCGGAGTCGGCGAAGGAGTCGGTCGCCGAGATCAACCCGCTGGTCGAGGTCGTGGTGCACGCGGAGCGGCTCGACAACGACAACGTCTTCCGGATCTTCGAGGGCTACGACCTCATCGTCGACGGCACTGACAACTTCGCGACCCGCTACCTGGTCAACGACGCGGCGTACTTCCTGCAGATCCCCTACGTGTGGGGCTCGATCTACCGCTTCGACGGCCAGGCGTCGGTGTTCTGGCCGCACGCGACGCTCGAGGACGGCACCTCGGCCGAGGCCCCGTGCTACCGCTGCCTCTACCCCGAGCCCCCGCCGCCGGGCATGGTCCCGAGCTGCGCGGAGGGCGGCGTGCTCGGCGTGCTCTGCGCCAGCATCGGCTCGATCCAGGTCAACGAGGCGATCAAGGTCCTCACCGGCATCGGCGACCCGGCCGTCGGCCGCCTCGTCATCTACGACGCCCTCGAGCTGGAGTGGCGCAAGCTCAAGGTCCGCAAGGACCCCAACTGCGCGCTCTGCGGGGAGAACCCCACCGTCACCGGGCTGATCGACTACGACGACTTCTGCGGCGCGATCTCCGACGAGGCCGCGGACGCCGCTGCCGGTTCGACGATCTCGGTGACCCAGCTCGAGCACATGCTCAAGGAGCGCGAGGAGGGCACCCGCGACTTCGTGCTCGTCGACGTGCGCGAGCCCAACGAGTACGAGATCAACAAGATCCCCGGCTCGGTGCTGATCCCCAAGGGCGACTTCCTCAACGGCTCGGCCCTCGAGCAGCTGCCCAGCGACAAGCAGATCGTCATGCACTGCAAGTCGGGCGTGCGGTCGGCGGAGACGCTGGCGATCGTCAAGGGTGCGGGGTACGCCGACGCCGTCCACGTCGGTGGCGGCGTGGTCGCCTGGGTCAACCAGATCGACCCGAGCCAGCCGTCGTACTGATCCCGCGGGGCCTCCAGGTCCGCCAGCACGCGCGGGCTACCCGCGCGTAACCCGGGTGTGTCACCCCTCGTTGGTGGGTGAACCGCGCCGCCCTGCTGGGGCGGCGCCCTCACGGGAGGACCCACCCCATGACGACGAGGCGTGCTCTGCTCCACCCGGTCACGACGGCGGTGGCGTCGTTGCTGACCGCCGTCCTGCTCGTGCTCCTGCTGTCACCCCAGCCCGCCGCCGAGGCGTCGGCCTGGGCGCCGGCCGACACGGCAGCGATCCACCCGGGAGTGCAGGCCTACACCGCGGGCGCCCAGTGCACCGCCAACTTCGTCTTCGCGGACGGCGCCGGGAACGTCTACGTCGGGTACGCCGCGCACTGCGCCGGCACCGGAGCCGCGACCGACACCAACGGCTGCGACGCGGCCTCGCTGCCGCTCGGCACCCGCGTGACCTTCGCCGAGGGCGGTTCGCTGGTCAGCGAGGGCACGCCGGTCGGCCACGGCACGCTCGCCTACTCCTCGTGGCTGACGATGCAGCAGCGCGGCGAGACCGACGCCGACACCTGCGCCTACAACGACCTGGCGCTGGTGAGGGTCGACGCGGCCGACGTCGCGAAGGTGAACCCGAGCGTCCCGTTCTGGGGAGGCCCGACCGGCGTCGACACCGCCGGCACCGTCGCCGGCGACACCGTCTTCTCCTACGGCAACTCCAGCCTGCGGGCCGGCATCACTGCGCTCTCGCCCAAGCAGGGGATCAGCCTGGGCACCGACAGCGAGGGCTGGAACCACCCGGTCTACACGCTGACCCCCGGCGTGCCCGGCGACTCCGGCAGCGCGTTCCTCGACGCCGACGGCCAGGCGCTCGGCGTGCTCTCGACGCTGGCCCTGGCGCCGCTCGCCGGCTCCAACGGTGTGGGCGACCTCGGCCGCGAGCTGGGCTACGCCCAGGCCCACGGCGGCATCGCCGGCCTGGTGCTCGCACCGGGCACGGAGCCGTTCTCGCCGGTCCTCTGAGACCGACCCGACCCCGTCACCGTCTGGGCATGGTGCCGGAAGGGCCCCGACCGCGTAGCCGGTCGGGGCCCTCGCTCGTTCACCGGGCATGACCGTCCGTCGCGCACCTCTCGCGGGCCTGCCGCTCGCCCTGCTCGTCGTCCTCCTGCTGGTCGCGTCGGTGGCGCCGGCGGGGCAGGCGGCGCCGTCCGCGCGGGATGCGAGGTGGGCGCCCGCCGCGACGGCGACCATCCACCCCGGCGCCCAGATGCTGACGAAGGGCGCGCAGTGCACGGGCAATTTCGTCCTCGCCGACAGACGGGGCCGGGTGTACGTCGGGTACGCCGCGCACTGTGCGGGGCTCGGCGAGGCGACCGACACCGACGGCTGCGCCACCGGCTCCCACCCGCTCGGGACCCGCGTCGCCTTCGTCGAGGGCATGGACCCGGCGCAGGCGGGTGAGGTGGTCGGGCACGGTCGGCTCGCGTACAGCTCGTGGCTCACGATGCAGCAGCGGGGCACCACCGACGCCGACGCCTGCGCCGCCAACGACTTCGCGCTCGTGCGGGTCAGCCGCGGCGACCGGGGCGAGGTGAACCCGTCGGTGCCGTTCTGGGGCGGCCCCACCGGGCTCTCGTCCGCGGGTGCCGCTGCCGGCAGCAGCGTGTACTCCTACGGCGGCTCGAGCCTGCGGCCGACGACGCTGCTGTCGCCGAAGGCCGGGCTGTCGCTGGGCCGGACCTACGGCGGCTGGGGCTGGGACGTCTACACGGCATCGCCCGGCATCCCGGGCGACTCGGGCAGCGGGTTCCTCGACGCCGACGGCGCCGGCTTCGGCACCCTCTCGACCGTCGCGGTCGCGCCTCTGGCCGGCTCCAACGGGCTCGGCGACCTGCGGCGCGAGATCGCCTTCGCCCGCGAGCACGCCGGGATCGCGGGCCTGCACCTCGTGCGCGGCACGGAACCCTTCGCGGCCGTCCCCGGACTGTGACCCGAGCGTGACCCGCCGGGTCGGCGGGCACGGGTAGGTTCTCGCGACGTGAAGCCTGCCCGCGCCGCACTGACCGCTGTCGTCGCGGTCGTCGGCGTGCTGCTGGCGGTCGTGCTGGTCTCGTGGACCGCGAGCATCGGTCCGAGCGGCGTGCTCACGGGGAAAGGACCCGACCAGAACCTCGGCGTCACGCCCACGCTCTCGCCCACGGAGAGCTTCGACACGAGGGGCGTGACCCGCCCCGAGGACCTCGCGCAGCAGACACCCGAGAGTCATCCGGTGCTGGCCGCGCTGGCTCTGGCGCTGATGATCGGGCTGGCCCTGGTGGTGCTCTTCCTCGGCCACACGGCGTACCGCACCTGGCGCGAGGACCGCGAGGCCCGGCGCCGGGCCCGGCGCGAGGAGCTCGACGTCGAGTTCGACGTGCTCGACGCCCCGCCCGAGGTGGTCCGCGCACTCGTCGCCGACGTGCTGGACGACGCCGCCGCGCAGGAGCGGATCCTGACCGAGGGCACGCCGCGCAACGGGGTGGTGGCGTGCTGGCACCGGTTCGAGGTGCTCGCCGGTGCCCACGGCCTGCGGCGCCGCTCGTGGGAGACGTCCTCGGAGTTCACCATCCGGGTGCTCGACCTCGTCGGCGCCGAGGGCCACGCGGTGACCGAGTTCGCCGCGCTCTACCGCGAGGCGCGCTTCTCCGAGCACGAGGTGGGGGAGGCGCAGCGCGCGCAGGCGCTCGAGGCGCTGCGCCGGATCCACGCCGACCTCGGCGCCGGGAGGCCGGCGTGAGGCGCCGCTGGGTGACGCGTGCCGTGGTGCTCGTCGGGGTGGCGCTCGTCGCCGACGTCGCGCTGACCTGGCTCGACTACCGGCCCGACCACCTCAAGCTGCTGCTCGTGGTCGTCGTGGTGCTCGGCTCCGTGGTGGTGCTCATCGACACGATGGTCGACTCCGAGCCGGGCTGGGACGTCGAGCCGCTGCGGCCGATGACGGTCCCCGGCAGTGACCACGGGCTCTCGTCGTACGTCCGCACGATCGAGGGGCACCTCTCGGCCGCGTCGCCCGACGCGGCGCTGCGCGACCGCCTGCGCCGGCTCTGCGACGAGCGGCTGCAGCGCCGGCACGGGCTCACCCGTGACGACCCCCGGGCCCGCGACCTGCTGGGGGACGACCTGCTGGACGACCTCGCCGGACCGCCCCAGCGGCTGTCGCGGGCCAGGATCGATGACCACCTCACGAGGATCGAGGAGCTGTGACGGACAACGGGGACACCAGCGACGCCTTCCGGCGACCGGACGGGCCGGGCGAACCGCCGACCGACCGGCCGAGCACACCGGCGACATCTCCCGCGAGCGCGCGGCGGGGCGGGCCGCACCCGCAGGTCGCGGAGGCCTCGGCCACGGCGCAGCGGGTGCTCGACGAGGTGGAGCGGGCCGTGGTCGGCAAGCGCGACGCGCTCGGCCTGGTGCTGGCCGCGATCCTGGCCAAGGGTCACGTGCTGCTCGAGGACCTCCCGGGTCTCGGGAAGACGCTGGCCGCGCGGTCGTTCGCCCGGGCGCTGGGGCTCGACTTCACGCGGGCGCAGTTCACCCCCGACCTGCTGCCGGCCGACCTGACCGGCTCGTTCCTCTACGACCAGCGCGACCGGACCTTCGAGTTCCGCAAGGGCCCGCTGTTCACCGGCCTGCTGCTCGCCGACGAGGTCAACCGCACGCCACCCAAGACCCAGTCGGCGCTGCTCGAGGCGATGCAGGAGCGGCAGGTCACGGTCGAGGGCGAGACCTTCCCGCTGCCCGAGCCCTTCCACGTGCTCGCCACCGCGAACCCGATCGAGTACGAGGGCACCTACCCGCTGCCCGAGGCCCAGCTCGACCGCTTCCTGCTGAGGGTGCGCTTCGGCTACCCGAGCGGCGAGGAGGAGTACGACGTGATCGCGCGCCGGCTCGAGCGCCAGCGCGAGGAGGTCGACCTCGACCAGGTCACCGACGCCGGCGGCCTGCGCGCGCTGCAGGCCGCGGTGGAGACGGTGACCGTCGACGCGAGCGTCGGGCGCTACTGCGTCGACCTGGTCGCGGCCACCCGCAGCCACAGCGACGTGCTCACCGGGGCTTCGCCGCGCGGGTCGCTCGGGCTGGTGCTCGCCGCCCGGGGCTTCGCGGTGCTGCGGGGCCGCGACTACGTGATCCCCGAGGACGTCAAGGCGGTCGCGCGGTCGGTGCTGGCCCACCGGATCACGGTGCGACCCGAGCTCTGGATGACCGACGCCAGCGGCAGCCGGGTGGTCGACCAGGTACTGGCGAGCGTGGCCACCCCGGCGACGCTCGAGCGCTCGGCGGCCGGTCGGTCGTGACCGGCTGGCGGGTGACCGGGGCGCTGCGCCGCGCGGTCGCCGTCGGCGGCCTCGGTGCGGCGCTGGCCGCGCTGCTCGGCGACCCGGTGGTGCTGGTGCTCACCGCGCCCTTCCTCGGGTACGCCGTGCTGGCGCTGGTGCACCGCCCGTCGACCACCCCTCACGTGGCCAGTCGGCTCGAGCACACCACGCTGCACGAGGGGCAGGGCACCCGCGCCGTGCTCGAGGTCGACGACCTCAGCGGCGTGGAGCACGTGGCGCGGCTGGGTGCCTCGGCGCCGTTCGTGGCCACCCACCCCGCCGACGGGCGGGTGGGCGGACTGGTGCCCCGCTCGGGGGGCGTGGGTCCGGCCGAGGTCGTGGAGACCAGCCCGCGGCGGTGGGGCCGCCGCACCCTGGGCCACGAGTCCGTGGCACTGACGAGCCGCTGGGCCGGGTACCGCTGGGGCCCGGTGGTGCAGGGTGGCCGCGAGCTGACCGTGCTGCCGGTCACCGCGCCGTACGACTCGAGGGCCGAGGCGCCGCACCCGGTCGGTCTGGTCGGGGCGCACCGGTCGCGACGCGCGGGCACCGGCACCGAGTTCGCCGACATCCGCGCCTTCCACACCGGCGACCGCCTGCGCCGGATCAACTGGCGGGTCTCGCTGCGCACCGGAGACCTGCACGTGGTCAGCACTCGCGCCGAGGAGGACACCGGCGTGCTGCTGGTCGTCGACGCGCTCGCCGACCACGGACGGTCCGGTGGCCTCGACGGCGGCGCCAGCAGCCTCGACGTGAGCGTGCGCGCATCGGCGGCGATCGCCGAGCACGCCGTGCGCCGCGGCGACCGTGTCGGCCTGCGCGTGGTGGCGCCGAGCGGCGCACTCGTGCGGCCCGCATCGGGGCAGCGCCACCTGCGCCGCCTGCTCGGCCGGCTGGCGGTGGTGCGGCCGGGGCCGCTGGCAGCGCGGGAGGGGGAGCTGACCTTCGGGGCGGTCGGCGGCAGCGTGGTGGTCGTGGTGTCGCCGATGCTGTCCCCGGAGATCGGGACGGCGACCGCCACCCTGGCCCGTCGCGGCGTGGCGGTGCTCGTGGTCGACCCACTGCCGCACGACGTCGAGCCGGCGGTGATCGAGGGGACCGACCCGGTCGTGGCCGACCTGGCGTGGCGGATGCGGCTGCTCGAGCGTGACCAGGTGCTCGCGCGGCTGGCGGCGATCGGCTGCCCGGTCGTGCCGTGGCGCGGGCCGGGCACCCTCGACGAGGTGCTGCGCCGGCTGGCCCGGCGCGCCCAGCTCCCGACGGTGCGGGTGCGGTGATGGCGAGGGTGAGGCGGCGGCGCGAGATCGGCGGATCCGTCGGCGGCTTCGAGCTGCCGTCGCGCTGGACACCCGCGCAGTGGGCGGTGCGCGCGGTGATGGTGGGCGGGCTGCTGCTCGGCTGCTTCTCCACCGCGCTGCTGGGGGAGTGGCCGGCGTGGTGGTTCGCGGTGGTCATGGTCGGGCTGTCGCTCGGCTACGCCACGGCGCCCGAGCACGCCTTCGGCACCGTGGGCATGCTGCTCGCGGCCTGCTGGTGGGGGATCGCCTTCCGCGGCGACCCGTCGCCGGTCGCGCTCGTGGGGGCGGCGGGGCTGCTGGCCTCCCACCTCGCCGGGGTCGTCGCGGCGTACGGTCCCGGCCGGATGGCACTCGACCTCGCGACCGTGCTGCTGTGGCTGCGGCGTGGCGTGCTGCTCTTCGTGCTCGCCGTCGCAGCCCTGGCGACCGCGCTGCTCGTGGCCGACGAGCCGGAGCCCGTCGGCCTCTGGGGCGCCGGCGTGCTGGTCGTGGCGCTCGCGACCGGGGGCCTGGCGGCGGTGATGGCACGCGGCCAGGACCCCGAGGGCTGAGCCGGCGTGCGGATCGACCCGGAGGAGTACGTCGAGCTCGTGCTGCGCTGCGTCGAGCAGGTCCCGCGCGGCCGCGTCACGACGTACGGCGCGATCGCCGAGGTCGTCGGCGAGCGCGCGGGTGGCGGCGGCCCGCGCCAGGTCGGCGCGATCATGGCCGCCCACGGCGGCCCGGTGCCGTGGTGGCGGGTCGTCCGCGCCGACGGGTCCCTGCCGCCCAGCCACCAGGGCGAGGCCCGGCAGTGCTACCTCGAGGAGGCCACCCCGCTGCGCCCCTCCGGCAACGTCGACCTCGCGCGGGCGTTCTTCCGCCCGGTGCTCGGCGGCTGAGCCCGGGCCGCTGCGTCATACGTTCCGTCGGTCAGGACCGGCAGACCGTATGACGTCCGCCGTGGCCGCCAGCTCGGCCAGCCGGGCGAGGGCCTTCGGGAAGACCTCGGCCGGGGGCGTGACCAGGCCGGCGCCGACCTGGCCGACGCCGGCCACGCGGCCGGCCATGCCGGTGTTGATCTGGGGGAGGATGCCGGTGCGGCAGACGCGGGTGACGTCGATGCCGGTGGGTACGCCGCGGAAGTCGAGCACCGGGATGGTCCAGCGGGGGTTCTCGCCGAGCGTGATCTCGTGCATGCGCCGGGTGGTCGCGAGGGCGTCGGGCACCGATCCGCCGACGAACCGCACGATCGCGGGTGCCGTCGCCATCGCGAAGCCGCCGAGCCCGGCGGTCTCGGTGATCGCGGAGTCGCCGATGTCGGGGTTGGCGTCCTCGGGGCCGTAGTCGCCGAGGTAGAGCCCGTCCGCGAGCTGCGCCGGGCCGGTGAACCACTCGTCACCGGTGCCGGAGACCTGGATGCCGAAGTCGGTGCCGTTGCGGGCCATCGCGACCACCATCGTCGAGCCCGGGACGCCGCGCGCGGCGTCGAGCGCGAGCTTGCAGGCGGGCATCGCGAGGTTGAGGAAGAAGTGGTCGTTGCCCCCGACGAACCGCAGCGCCTCAGCGACGTCGGACGACGGCACTCCGCTCGCGACCATCGCCGGCGAGAGGTCGCGCAGCAGCATCAGCGTGCCCGCGCGGTTGCGGTTGTGGGCCTCGTCGCCCATCTGGAGCATCTGGGTGAGGATGCCGGTCACGTCGACCGGCCCGGCGGCCCGCACCGCGTCGCGCAGCAGCGGCCCGAGCACGGCGCCCATCCAGCGCAGCCGCTCGAGCACCTCCGGTGCGTAGGCGCCGTAGCGCAGCACCTTGCCCAGTCCCTCGTTGAGCGTGCAGTGGGTGCGGGCACCGGTCGCGGGGTCCTCCAGCACGAAGACCCACATCGACGGCGTGACCACACCGGCCATCGGCCCGACCGTCCGGCGGTGGTGGCAGGGCTCGAGCGACACCGACCCGGCCTCGAAGAGCGCGGCGGCGTCCTCGGGGTCGTCGACCAGGCCCTCGAGGGCGGCCCCGCCCATGAGCGCACCGCGCAGCGGCCCCGACGCGCGGTCCCACCCGATCGGCGGCCCGGCGTGCAGGAACTCGCCCCGCTCGAGCCCGAGCACCTCCGACGCGGGCCCGACGTCGACGAGGTGGGCGGTGACACCGAGCACCGCCGCGAGCGCCTGCTCGTTGGCGGCCCGGCGCCGGGCGTCGGCCGCGACCGCGACCAGGTCGTCCTCGGTGCCCGGCATCGGCGGGCGCCAGTCGACGCGCGTCACCCCGGCGGCCTGGGCCTCGACCGCGTCGGCGAGCAGGCCGGCGCCCACGCCGACGACGTGCTCCGCGGACGTCATGCCGCACCTCCCGCGGCTCCGGCGAGCTGGACCGCGCGGCGCGCGGCCCGGGCGTTGGACAGGTGCACCTCGGCACCGGCCTCGACCAGCGCGGCGACCTGGCGGTCGCGTCCCTGCGGGTCGCGGGAGGTGCCGACGACCGTCACCACGACGGGTTGGTCGAGCGCCCTGATCGCGGGTGCCAGCCGCGCCGCGGGGTCGGGCTCGGCGCCGTGCCCGAGGACGACGTCGAGCAGGACCACGCCGGTCTCGGGCAAGGCGCCCACCGCCGCCAGCCGCTCGAGCCGCAGCGTGGGGTCGATCATCGGGTGGGCGCGGCCGCGGGTGTACTCGTCGTCGCCGAAGTCGGTGAAGCTGCCGTCCACCCCCAGCGCCTCGGCCACCAGACGCGCCTCGGTGCACAACGTGCCACCGACGAAGAGCCCGTGCAGCCGCCCGCCGCGGCCCTGCCGCGCGCGGCCCGCGACCGGCCACGCGGGGACGGGGCGCCCCAGCTGGGCCAGCGTCGCCTCCGCGACGGCGGTCAGGTCGCGCCGGCCGGGTCCGAGCAGCCCCGACCCCACCGGCGTCGTCAGCTCCCCGACGTACGACGCGAGCGCGGCCGCGACCTCGTCGGCCGGCGGCTTGGAGACGAGCACCACGACCTCGGTCGCGGGGTCGGCGTCGAGCCTGCGGAGTGCCTCGCGGGTGGCCGCGCCGCCGACCTCGGCGGAGAGGTCGCGCCCGCCCACGCCGAGCGCGTGCGAGATGCCGACGCCGGCGTGGTCGAGCAGCGCGAGCAGCTGCTGGCAGCCGGTGCCCGACGCGGCGACGATGCCGACCGGGCCGGGGGCGACGGCGTTCGCGAAGCCCAGCCCCACGCCGCCGACCACCGCGGTGCCGCAGTCGGGCCCCATCACCAGCAGGTCGCGCTCGGCGGCCAGGCGCTTGAGCGCGACCTCCTGCGCCACGGGCACGTTGTCGCTGAAGACCATCACGTCGCTGCCGGCCTCGAGCGCGTCGACCGCCTCGACGAAGGCGCTCGCGCCCGGCACCGAGACCAGCACCAGCGCACCCGGGGCGAGGCGGAGCGCCGAGGCCGTGGTGTGGGGCGGCTCCTCGGCCGCCTCCGACGTACGCCGTGCCGGCGCGCGCAGCGCCTCCTCGACGGCGGCCAGGGCCCGCTCCAGGGTGCCGTCGTCGGCGTCGGGCGCGAGCCGCACGGCGACCACCAGGTCGTTCGGGCCGGTGCCGTCGGGCACGGTGAACCCCATCGTGGTGAGCACGTCGACGTTGAGCGCGGTGGCCATCGCCACCTGCCCGGCGGCCACGCCCGACACGTCCTGCAGCACCCGGCTGACGTCGAGCAGCGCGACGGAGTCGGCGTACGCCCCCGGGCGCACCTCGACGTGGACGGCGCTCACGCGGCGATCCTGCCGATCCCGTCGTCCACGTCGACCGAGGAGCGCCGGCCCAGCGCCAGGGCCGCGCCCGCGAGCAGCCCGGCACCCGACGACGCGCCGACGGCGAGCACGGCGTCCGCGGCCGCGGCCTCGCGCGGCGTCTCCAGCGCGGCGAGCCAGACCCCGAAGGCGGGCACCACCTCGCCCCGGACCGCGCAGTCGAGCAGCGTCGCCGAGAGCAGCGTGGTGCGGCCGGCGAGCGCGCCCACCCGGGCGTCGACCTCGTCGGTCGCGATCCCGGCGGCCCGGTGCACCGCCAGCCACCCGCACAGCACGTCGTCGCCGTACGGCGTGAGGCCGGGGCCGAGCCCGACCAGCCGGTCCACGTCCGCGAGGTCGAGCGTGCCCGGTCGCACGAGAGCCGGGTCGATCCGCGGGACCCGCACGTCGACGAGCCGCGCGACCGGCAGCGGCACGCCGCCGAGGTGCAGCACCCCGCCGGCCACCACCGCCCGACCGTCCGGCACCTCCGCCAGCCGCGAGCGCAGCCCGCAGGGCACCGGCACGGCCGCCCGCGAGAGCACGCCGACCGCCCGGTCGCCGGGCTCGCCACCCAGCGCGACGTACACGGCGTCGGGCCCGCGGTGCACGACCTCGAGCGGGCCGTCGGCGGCGGCGAGCAGGCCCGCCACCCGGGGCGACGCGGCGACCGGGACCGCGGCCGGCAGCGAGGCGTGGCTCATGCCTTCCGACGCTAGCGGCGGGCCGATACGTTTGCCGATGTGAGGTTGTGCCGAACAGACCCGTGGAAGGGTGCAAGTCTTGCCAGCCGTTGACCCGACCGCCGCGCTGGCGCGGGTCGACGCGCTGCACACGGCCCTGACCGCGATCGTGCTGGAGGGCGGCGACCTCGCCGGCATCGCGGCCGAGGTGGCGCGGGTGCTCGACCTCGGCGTGCTCGTCACCTCGACCGACGGCCGCGAGCGCGCCGCCCACCTCGCGCCCGGCCACCGCGACCTGCTCGAGGCCGCGGGCCTGGTCGACGACACCGGCCGGGTCCGCGTGGAGCGGATCGACCCGGCCGGCACCCCGCTGGCCGACGGGCAGGTGCGCTGGCTGCGCGTCGCCGCCGGCGGCGACGACCTGGCGCGGATCGTCGTGCTCCGTCCCGGCCAGCAGGTCGGCGCGGCCGACGTGCACGCGCTCGAGCGCGCGGCCACCGTCGCCGCGCTGCTGATCACCCGCGAGGAGGCCGTCACCGCCGTCGAGAACAAGTACCGCGGCGACTTCCTGCGCGACGTCTTCCTCGGCCGCGCCGGGGACCCGGCGTACGTCGAGGCGCACGCGCGCACCTTCGGTTGGGACCTGCGCCGCCCCGTCGTCGTGGTCGCGGCCGAGCTCGACCCCGACGAGCAGGGTGAGACGTCGCCCGAGGCGCGGCGCTGGCAGGAGCGGTTCGCCGCCGCGTGGCGGCAGGTGACCGCGCGCCTGCACGCGGAGGTGCCGACCGTCGACTTCTCCTCGCAGGTGGTGGCGCTGCTGCCGGTCCCCGACGAGGAGGGCCCGGGTGTCACGGGGGAGAAGGTCGTGCACGAGGTGGTCACCGAGGTGGCCGGCGACAAGGGCGGGGGCCGCCGGCCGTTCTCGGTCGGAGTGAGCCGCCGCGTGACCTCGCTCGAGGAGATGCCCGACGCCTTCGCCCAGGCCTGCCGGGCGGTGCAGGTCGGCCGCCGGGTGCGCGGGGGCGCGTCGACGACGTTCTTCGACCAGCTCGGCGTGCACCGCCTGATCGCGCTGGTCCCGGACGCCGGCGAGCTGCGCGCCTTCGTCCGCGACGTGCTCGGGCCGCTGGCCGAGGACACCACCGAGGCCCGCGACCTGCGCGAGACGCTGCGGATCCTGCTCGACACCAACTTCAACGTCGCCGAGGCCGCACGCCTGCAGTTCTTCCACTACAACACGCTGCGCTACCGGGTCGGCAAGCTCGAGCGGCTCCTCGGACCGCTCTCCTCCGACCCCGACCTGCGCCTCGACGTCGCCCTCGCGCTGCGGGTGCTCGAGCTGCACGACGTCGCTCCATAGGGCGCCGGTCCCGGCGACCTTTGCCAGCCGTCGCGGCGCTGCTCCGGCAGATCGTGCCGTCGAGGGTGTGTGATGGGCGCCACTAGCGTGAGGCGCCTCGGTCGAGCTGCCGCCGGCCGAGCCCTCGAGGGTCATCCAGTGCGCAGGAGGTCCGTCATGTCGATGTTCAGCTGGACCGTCGTCGATCCGGGTCCCGGTCAGCCGGTCGCCCCCCAGCAGCGACTGCCGTGGGGCAAGACGATCGGCGTCGGGGCGCAGCACGTCGTCGCGATGTTCGGGGCGACGTTCGTGTTCCCGATCGTCATGGGGCTCGACCCCAACCTCGCCATCATGTTCTCGGGCATCTGCACGATCCTGTTCCTGCTCATGACGAGCAACAAGGTGCCGAGCTACCTCGGCACCAGCGCGTCGTTCGTGGCCAGCGTGGCGGCCATCCGCAGCCAGGGCGGCGACTCCGCCGACGTGACCGGCGCGATCATGGTGGCCGGCATCGTGCTGGCCCTCGTCGGGCTCGCGGTCCACTTCGGTGGGTCCGGCATGATCCACAAGATCCTCCCGCCGGCGGTCACCGGTGCCGTCGTGATGCTGATCGGCTTCAACCTCGCCCCGGTCGTCGCCCAGATCTACTGGCCGCAGGACCAGTGGGTGGCCCTGCTCACCGCCACCTTCATGGTGTGCGCGGCCGTGCTGTTCCCCGGTTTCTGGTCCCGGATCGCGGTGCTGCTCGCGCTGGTCTTCGGCTACCTGGTCTCGTGGCTCTTCGACGCGGTGTTCGGCACCATCAATTCCTGCGGAGGCCAGGGGTGCACGCCGACCGAGCACGACCGGGTCACCTGGGCCGGCGTCGAGGCCGCGGACTGGATCGGCTTCCCGAGCGGCACGCTCTCGGACGGCGTCAGCGTGGTGCACGGCCCGAGCTTCAGCCTCACCTTCATCCTGCTGGTGCTGCCCGGCGTGATCGCGCTGATCGCGGAGAACACCGGTCACGTCAAGGCGGTCGCGGAGATGACCGGCGACGACCTCGACCCCTACATGGGCCGCGCGATCGGTGCCGACGGAGTCGCGACCGCGCTCGCCTCGGCCTTCGGCGGCGCGCCCACCACGACGTACGCCGAGAACATCGGCGTCATGGGTGCGACCAAGGTCTACTCGACCGCGGCGTACTACGTGGCGGCCGCGGTCGCGATCCTGCTCGGTCTGTGCCCCAAGTTCGGTGCGGTCGTGAGCGCGACACCCGGCGGCGTGCTCGGCGGCATCACCGTGGTGCTGTACGGGATGATCGGTCTCGTGGGCGCGAAGATCTGGGTCGAGAACCGGGTCGACTTCGGCGACCCGGTGAACCTGGTCGGCCTGGCGGCCGGCATCATCGCCGGCATCGGCGGGGTCACCCTCACCTTCACCGACGACTTCGAGCTCTCGGGCATCGCGCTCGGCACGATCATGGTGATCGTCTACTTCCACCTCGTGAACCGGCCGCACCGCACGCACCCGCACGCCGGGGCCGACGAGGTGACCAGGGCGCTGTGAAGCCTGCCCCCTTCGCCTACCGCCGTCCGGGGACCCTCGAGGACGCCCTCGAGGCCCTGGCCGGCGCCCCCGGCGCCAAGGTGCTGGCCGGCGGCCAGAGCCTGGTGCCGCTGCTCTCCATGCGCCTCGCGGCGCCGTCGCTGCTCGTCGACCTCAACGGGGTCCCCGGGCTCGACGGCATCCGGGTCGGCGACGACGGGGTGCGGGTGGGGGCGCTGGCCCGCCACGCCGACGTGCTCGCCTCGGCCGAGGTGGCAGCGGCCCAGCCGCTGTTGCCCCTGGCCCTCGGGCACGTCGCGCACGCGACCATCCGCAACCGGGGCACGCTCGTCGGCTCTCTCGTCCACGCGGACGCGGCCGCCGAGATGCCGATGGTGCTGCGCCTGCTCGGCGGCACGCTCGAGGTCGCCTCGACCCGTGGGCGTCGTACGGTCGCGGCCGACGAGCTGTACGTCGGACCGCTGGAGTCGTCGCTGGCCCACGACGAGATCGCGGTCGAGGCGTTCTTCCCGGCGCTGCCGGTCGGTGCGGGCGTGGGCTTCGAGGAGGTCTCGCGCCGCCAGGGCGACTACGCGCTCGTCGGCGTCGGCGCCGTCGTGCACGGCGAGCAGGTGCGGGCGGGGTTCCTCTCGGTCTGCGACGTGCCGACCGTCGTGGACCTGTCCGGGGTCGCCGACGACGACCTCGGTGACCGCGCGCTCGAGCACCTCGACCCGGCCGCCGACGTCCACGCGAGCGCCGACTACCGCGCGCACCTGGTGCGGGTGCTGACGGCGCGCGTCGTGGAAGCCGCCCGTGCGGGTGCGAGGGTGGCTCCATGACGAGGGAGCGGCGGTGAGCGAGGAGCGGCACGACGTCCGGCTGAGCGTCAACGGCGTGGTGCGCGAGCTGCGGGTGCCGGCGCGTCGCCTGCTCTCCGACGCGCTGCGCCACGACCTCGGGCTGACCGGCACCCACGTCGGCTGCGAGCACGGCGTGTGCGGCGCGTGCACGGTCCTGCTCGACGGCCGCCCGGTGCGCGCCTGCCTGCTGCTCGCGGTGTCGGTCGCGGGCCAGGAGGTGACCACGGTCGAGGGGCTCGCCGAGCCCGGCGGCGCCCTGAGCCCGGTGCAGCAGGCGTTCCGCGAGTGCCACGGGCTGCAGTGCGGCTTCTGCACGCCCGGCTTCCTGACCACGGTCACGGCCGGCCTGCGCGACAACCCGACGCCCACGCACGACGAGGCCCGGGAGATGGTCGCCGGCAACCTCTGCCGCTGCACCGGCTACCAGAACATCGTCAAAGCGGTCGAGCGTGCCGCCGAGATCATGGCGGACCACTCGTGACCACCAGGCTGATGGGCACCAAGGTGCCCCGCGTCGAGGACGACCGGATGCTGCGCGGCCGGGGCCGCTACGTCGACGACGTGCTGTCGCAGGCCCCGGGCACCCTGCACGCCGCCGTGCTCCGGTCGCCGCACGCCCACGCGCGGATCGTCGACATCGACGTCTCGGGCGTGCTCGACGTCGAGGGCGTCCACGTCGTCTGGACCCACGACGACCTCACGGGCGCGATGGCCGAGCCGCTGCCGCTGCTGATCCCGCACCCCGCGCTCACCCACGGCCGCACCCAGCACGCGCTGGCCCGCGACGAGGTCAACCACGTCGGCGAGGCGATCGCCTTCGTCGTCGCCGACGACCGCTACGTCGCGGAGGACGCCCTCGACCGCATCCGGGTGGAGTACGACGTGCTCCCGCCCGTCGTCGGCATCCCCGCAGCCCGCGCCGCCGGGCACCTCGTGCACGACGACGTGCCCGGCAACGTCGGCGCCCGTCTCGAGCAGGAGAACGGCGACGCCCGCTCTGCCGTCGCGGCCGCGCCGCACCGCCTCGAGCTCGACCTCACCGTCGAGCGCAGCGCGTGCACGCCGCTCGAGGGGCGCGGGGTCGTGGCCCGCTGGGACCCCGACGTCGGCCGGATGACCGTGTGGTCCTCGACCCAGACCGCCACCGGCGTGCGCGCCGCCGTGGCCGCCAAGCTCGGCCTCGACCTCGGCCAGGTCGACGTGATCACCCCTGACGTGGGCGGCGGGTTCGGCGTGAAGATCAACCACCCGTGGCCCGAGGAGCTGCTCGTGCCCCTGGCTGCGCGTGCCCTCGGCCGCCCCGTGCGCTTCACCGAGGACCGCCGCGAGCACTTCATCTCCTCCGCGCACGAGCGCGGGCAGGTGCACCACGTCGAGGTCGGCTTCGACGACGAGGGCCGGGTGCTCGGGCTCGACGTGCAGTTCTGGCACGACCACGGCGCCTACACGCCGTACGGGCTCATCGTCCCGATCATCACCTCGACCCAGCTGCTCGGCCCCTACAAGCCGGGCGCCTACCGGGTCGTCTTCGAGAGCCTCTACACCAACACCGTGATGGTCACGCCCTACCGCGGGGCCGGGCGGCCGCAGGGCTGCTACGTCATGGAGCGCACCATGGACGCGATCGCGGCCCACCTCGGCAAGGACCGCACCGAGGTGCGCGCGGTCAACTTCATCCAGCCCGACGAGTTCCCCTTCGACCAGGGCCTGGTCTTCCAGGACGGCCGCGAGCTCGAGTACGACTCCGGTGACTACCCCGCCTCGCTCGCCAAGCTCAAGGAGCTCGTCGGGTGGGACGAGTTCCCGGCCTTCCGCGCCGAGATGGCCGCACAGGGGCGCCGGGTCGGGATCGGCCTGGCCTGCTACGTCGAGGGCACCGGCGTCGGCCCGTACGAGGGCGCGCACGTGCACGTCGAGACCTCGGGCAAGGTCAAGGTCTCGACCGGCCTCACCACGCAGGGCCAGGGACACGCCACGGTCTTCGCCCAGCTCGTCGCCGACGAGCTCGGGGTGCGGCTCGAGGACGTCGAGGTGACGACCGGCGACACCCGCCGGATGCCCTACGCCGTGGGCACGTTCGCCTCGCGGGCCGCGGTGATGAGCGGCTCGGCGGTGCACCTCGCGGCCCGGCGCACGAAGGAGAAGGCACTGCGGATCGCGGCCGAGGCGCTCGAGGCGGAGCCCGAGGACCTCGAGATCGCCGACGGCGTGGTGTCGGTCAGGGGCACCGGCGCCTCGATCGACCTCGGCACCGTCGCCGTGCTCTCCAACCCGCTGCGCTACGCCTTCGACGAGGCCTCCAAGGCCGCGACGCAGTTCAGCGTCGGCGACCCGGGCAAGCCGCCGGTGGCCGAGGACGACGAGCCCGGGCTCGAGGGCAAGGACTTCTACAGCCCCGAGCGGTCCACCTTCGCCTCCGGCATGCACGCGGTGGTCGTGGAGACCGACCCCGACACCGCCGAGGTCACGATCCTCAAGTACGCCGTGGTGCACGACTGCGGCCGGCTGATCAACCCGATGATCGTCGAGGGCCAGATCCACGGCGGCGTCGCGCAGGGCGTCGCCGGCGCCCTCTACGAGCGGATGGCGTACGACGAGGCCGGGCAGCTGCTCAACGCCTCCTTCATGGACTTCCTGATGCCCTACGTCACCGAGGTGCCCGACGGCATCGACATCGACCACCTCGAGACCCCGTCGCCGCTCAACCCCCTCGGCATCAAGGGGGCCGGCGAGGCGGGAGTGATCCCGTCGGCCGCCGTGTTCGCGGCGGCGATCGAGGACGCCGAGGGCATCCCGATCACCGCGATGCCGATCTCGCCGTCGGAGCTCTTCGAGCTGCGCCGGCGCCGTGCCACGGAGGAGGACCGATGAAGATCGCCGGCAGCAACACGATCCCCCACCCCGTCGACCGGGTCTGGGACGCGCTCCTCGACCCCGCCGTGCTGGTGCGCACGCTGCCCGGCTGCGAGCGGCTGGTCGCGACGGACGACCACCACTACGACATGACCGTGACCGCCGGCGTCGCGGCGATCCGCGGCACCTACGACGGCACCTGCGCGCTGTCGGACCTCGTCGAGCGCGAGTCGCTGACGATGCGGCTGCAGGGCGCCGGTGCTCCGGGCACGGTCGATGCGACGGTCGCCGTGCGGTTCGAGCCCGCGAGCGACGGCACGACGGTCGTGTGGGACGCCGACGCCGTCGTCGGCGGCATGGTCGGCGGCGTGGGCCAGCGGATGCTCGGATCGGTCTCGACCCGGATGGCGGGGGAGTTCTTCGGCAACGTCAGCGACGCGCTGTCGGGCCCGGTCGCCGGAGCAGCGCCGTCGGTCGAGCCGGTCGAGACCACGGGTGCCGCCCAGCGCGTCTTCACCGCCCCGCCCCGCGCCGGCGGCCGCGACGACTTCCTGCGCGGCATCGCGGTCGGTGCCGGTCTGGTGCTGCTCGGCGTCGTCGCCGGCGGCATCTTCGGGCGGCGCCGGTCGTGACCGACCTGTCGGTGGACTCGACCGCCGTCGACCAGGCGATCGCCGTGCGGTCGCGGCGGATCTCCGCGCGCGAGCTGCTCGAGCTCCACCTCGCCCGCATCGCCGAGCGCAACCCGACCCTCAACGCGATCATCTCGCTCGACGAGGAGCGTGCCCGGGCCGGCGCGGCCGCGGCCGACGAGCACCTCGCCCGCGGCGGCGAGCTCGGCCGGCTGCACGGGTTGCCGCACGCGTTCAAGGACACCCACGACGTGGCCGGCTGGCGTACGACGTACGGCTCGCCGCTCTTCGCCGACCACGTGCCCGACGCCGACGACCTCGTCGTCGAGCGGGTCCGGCGCGCCGGTGTCGTGGTCATCGGCAAGACCAACGTGCCGGAGTTCGCGGCCGGCTCGCACACCTTCAACCGGGTCTTCGGCACCACCCGCAACCCCGTCGACCCCGGCCGGTCGGCCGGTGGCTCGTCGGGCGGGGCGGCGTGCGCGCTGGCCTCCGGCATGGTGCCGCTGGCCGACGGCTCCGACATGGGCGGCTCGCTGCGCAACCCTGCGTCGTTCTGCGGTGTCGTGGGGCTGCGGCCGTCATGGGGACGGGTGCCGACGTGGCCGACGACCAACCACTGGGAGACCACCGCCGTCTCCGGGCCGATGGGGCGCACGGTCGCGGACACGGCCCTGCTGCTGTCGGTGCTCGCGGGCCCCGACCCGCGCGCGCCCCACGCCCTCGGCGACCCGGGGTCGGTGTTCGCACCGCCCCTGCACGGCGCGCTCGCCGGCCTGCGCGTCGGCTGGACCCCCGACCTCGGCGGCCTGTTCCCCGTCGACCCCGAGGTGGTCGCGGTGGTCGAGGACGCCGGTCGCCTGATGGCCCGCTCCGGTGCGCACGTCTTCGCCGACCACCCGGACCTGGGGCTGGCCGACGACACCTTCCGCACGCTGCGGGCGTGGCTCTTCCAGGCCGGGTTCGGGCAGCTGCTGGCCGAGCACCCCGACGGCCTCAAGGCCTCCCTGGCGGCCAACGTCCGCGCGGGTGAGTCGCTGACCGGCGCCGACGTCGCACGCGCCTACGAGCAGCGCACCCGGCTCGCCGACGTCGCGCGCGAGTTCTTCGAGCGCTACGACCTGCTCGTGCTGCCGACCTCGCAGGTGGCCCCCTTCCCCGCCGACCAGGAGCACCCCCGCGAGGTGGCCGGCCAGCCGGTCACCGACTACCTCGCGTGGATGATGTCGGCGTACGCGATCACGGTGACCGGGTGTCCCGCGGTCTCGGTGCCGGCCGGGCACACCCCCGCCGGTCTGCCCGTCGGCGTGCAGCTGGTCGCCGCCCACGGCCGCGACCGGTTCCTGCTCGAGGTGGCCGCGTCGTTCGAGGCGGCGCGCACCTGGGGCGGATAGCGTCCACGGCATGGCCGTGCACCTGATCCGCTCCGCGACCCTCGACTCCCTGACCAGCGAGGTGCCCTACGCCTACGCGGCCGTCGTCGACGGGGGCGACCTCGTCCTCACCGCGGGCGCCTGCCCGCTGGACGACGCCGGCGACGTGGCCCCCGTCGGCGACCTCGAGGGCCAGGCCGCGCGGGTGATGGCGAACCTCGAGGCTGCCCTCGTCGGCGCCGGGTCGTCGCTCGACCAGGTCGCCAAGAGCACGGTGTACGTCGCGACGTCCGACCGCAGCGACCTGGTCACCGTGTGGAACGTGGTGCGCGCCGCGTTCGGCGACCACGACGCCCCGAGCACCCTCCTGGCGGTGCCGGTGCTGGGCTACCCCGACCAGCTGGTCGAGGTCGAGGCGGTCGCCGTGAGGCCCGCGCCACCGGCTGCGCCATAGACGACCAATTCACAAGACTTTCCCCAACCTGTGGACGATGATCCGTGTGGCTGTGGAGAGGCTGGGGCAATCCTGTGGGGGACACGCCGGAACTCCAGGAATGTCGGCGAAGTTGGCTAGATCCCCTTGCGGGCACGGGACCGGAGCACATAGAACTTCTCCCACGCACTTCCTCCGGGAAGGGCGGGATCAGCCGGAGACGACGATCCGCACGGCACCACCGGTCCGCCGGAGGAGCCGCGGTCGGCCAGGTGACGGGGCCACCGGGATCGCCGGACGAGGGCGGATCGACTGGGAGCGTCACCAGTACCGGTCACCCGAAGGGCCCTTGCAGCTCATACCTGTGAGGGCCCTTCAACCATTTCCACCTGCCTCGTCCGGGCTCCAGCCCACGCTGCTCGCCCAGCGCTCGGCCGCCTCCATCACCAGGTCGCAGACCGGGTCCTTGACGGCGTAGTAGGCCTCGACGTCGGTGGGGTGGGCCCGCGCGAGGGCGACCTTGATCCGGGCGTAGGCACCGGCAGCCGCCACCGAGTGCCGGAGGTAGTCGCGGAACAGCAGCGCGTAGCGGAAGTTGGGCCTCCCCGTCTCGCGGACGTGGAGGTGGGTCGGCCGCCACGAGGAGGGCGGCCGGAAGTAGCGCTTCTCCCACGCCCCGGGGCCGTGCACGTCGCCGGGCGGCACGTGGTCGGAGGTGATGTCCGTGCGGGTCGCGCCGAGCCGGGCCAGGGCCGGCTCGAGGCGCGGGTCGTCGAGTTCGGCGACACCGATCTGCACGTCGATCACGTCCTTGGCCGCGAGGCCGGGGACCGCGGTCGAGCCGATGTGGTCGATGCGCGCGGCCGCGGGGCCGAGCGCATCGCGCAGGAGCCGCTCGATCGCGGCGAACTCGGCCGGCCACTGCTCGTCGTACGGCATGATCAGCAGGCGCGTCGTGGGCACGGGCAGGAGTGTGGCACCGTCCGTCGTCCGCACGCACCGGCGGGCGGCCGCCAGACCGGGCTTGACCACCAGGGCAGGAACATGGCCGGATGGGCCCCGACGGACCCCGACCGGGTCGGTCCGGGGAGCCCGGGCCAGGTCCCCCGGATGACGGCGCCCGTGCGGGGGTACGGAGAGAGATGGGAGGAAGCCAGGTCGTGACGGAGCAGCGCCTCGTGCAGGAGCGCCAGAGCGTGGCCGGTGCCGCCGGAGGGCGAGAGGCCGCGGCGGTGTCGCAGCGGCCGGGCGGCCTCACCGACGCCGAGGTCGCGGAGCTCGCCGCCGAGCTCGACGCGATCCGCCAGCAGGTCCTCGACAGCCGAGGTGAACGCGACGCGGCGTACATCCGGCGTGTGATCGCGGTCCAGCGGACGCTGGAGATGGGCAGCCGGGTGGTCCTGCTCGGGAGCCGGCGCCGCGGCGCCTGGTGGGTCGGTACGACGGGTCTGGCGCTCGCCAAGATCCTCGAGAACATGGAGATCGGCCACAACGTCCTGCACGGTCAGTGGGACTGGATGCGCGACCCGAAGATCCACTCGACCACCTGGCAGTGGGACCACGCCTCACCCGCGGACCAGTGGAAGCGGGCACACAACGAGGTGCACCACACCTACACCAACATCGTGGGCCGCGACAACGACCTCGGGTACGGCATCATGCGCGTCGACGAGGCCCAGGAGTGGAAGCCCTACTACCTGCTCCAGCCGCTGTGGAACCTGGTCACGGGCTGCATCTTCGAGTGGGGCATCGCCCTGTACGACCTCGACCTCGGCGACGACATCCGCTCCAAGGCGTCGATGTCGCCGGAGAAGAAGCGCGAGGCCGGCCGGACGCTGAGGAAGGCCGCGAAGCAGGTGGCGAAGGACTACGTCGTCTGGCCGGCGCTGTCCGGCCGCGGGTGGCGGTCGACGCTGGGCGCCGTCGCCGTGGCGAACCTGACCCGCAACCTGTGGTCGCACGCGGTGATCATGTGCGGGCACTTCCCCGAGGGCGTGGAGGTCTTCGAGGTCGAGGAGCTCGACCCGGACGAGAGCCGTGGGGACTGGTACCTGCGCCAGATGCTGGGGTCGGCCAACATCTCCGGGTCCCCGGCCCTGCACCTGATGACCGGCAACCTCTCGCACCAGATCGAGCACCACCTCTTCCCCGACCTCCCGAGCAACCGCTATGCGGAGATCGCACCCCAGGTGCAGGCGCTCTGCGAGAAGTACGGGCTGACCTACTGCGCGCGTCCCCTGGTCCCGCAGGTCTACTCGGCCTGGCACCGGGTGGTGCGACTGTCGCTGCCCAACGGTTGGCTGCGCGAGACCAACCGGCACAACGTCGTCCGGCAGCTGCGCAAGCTGGTCGCACGCCCGGCCTGACCGACCGGGGGGCGCTGGTGAGCCCCGCTCACGGCGCGGTGGCGCGGGCGCACCTCGTCCCCAGCCGCGCGTGAGATCTGTGGACATCTCGGGCAGTTCTGTGGAGGAACCCCGCCCCGCCTGTGGGGGACACGCCGGAACCAGAAGAATGTCGAAGATTGTCGCCGGAATCCCTTGCGGGCATGGGATCCGAGGGCATAGAACTCTCCCACCGCTTCTCCTCCGGGGGAGGCGGGGACGGAACCGAAGCGAGAGGCACACGGTGGGGCAACCCGCCGCAGCAGCCGGGTGACGAGGCCGCTGGGCTCGCGTGGAGGATTCGTCGGTCGGGTGCGTCACCCGCACGACTGCCCCGAAGGGCCCTTGCAGCTCATACCTGTGAGGGCCCTTCACCTATTTGCGGCTCGATGGGCAAGACTGTGTCCGTGCTCTACGGCGTCGCGCACAGCGTGATCATGCCGGTGGCCAGACTCCTCTGGCGGCCGGACGTCCACGGTGTCGAACACATCCCCCGCACCGGGCCGGTGATCCTGGCGAGCAACCACCTGAGCTTCGTCGACAGCGTGGTGATCCCGTGCGTGGTGCCGCGCAAGGTCGCCTTCCTGGCCAAGTCCGACTACTTCACCGGGACCGGGTTCAAGGGCACGGCGACGCGGATGTGGTTCGAGGGCATCGGGATGCTGCCGGTCGACCGCGACGACACCAAGGCCGCGATGGACAGCCTCGACACCGCGCTCGAGGTGCTCGGGAGGGGCGAGGCGTTCGGAATCTACCCCGAGGGCACCCGCTCGCGCGACGGCCGCCTCTACCGCGGCCGCACCGGTGTCGCGCACCTGGCGCTCACCGCCGGCTGCCCCGTCGTCCCTGTCGGCCTCGAGGGCACGCCCGACATCCAGCCGATCGGCAGCAGCCGCCTGCACCTGGCGAAGGTCGCCGTGCGCTTCGGCGAGCCGTTGGAGTTCGCCGGTCGCTTCGACGGCATGCCGCTCGGCCGGGCGCGGCGCGAGGTCACCGACGAGATCATGCGCGCGATCCAGGGCCTGACCGGCCAGGAGGAGGCCGGCGTCTACAACGAGCGGCCGGCCGACGCCTGAACCCCGGCAGCTCCACGTCTCCGGGTCGGCCATCGTTGCCAACGGTCACCCGGCCCGTCGGACAACTTGTGCCGTGGCCCGCGGGGTCCGCGCACCGATTCACTGGTCGCCATGGCGATCAGGATCGGGATCGACACCGGGGGCACCTTCACCGACGTCGTCGCGCTCGACGAGGAGACCGGTGCGCTGGTCACGACCAAGACCCCGTCCACCCCGGCCGACCCGGCCGAGGGGTTCCTCGCCGGCGTCCACAAGGTGCTCGCGATGCTCGACGCCGGCCCTGACGCGGTCGGGGCGGTCAGCCACGGCACCACGGTGGCCACCAACCAGCTGCTCGAGGGCAAGGTCGACCGGCTCGGCTTCGTCACCAACGCCGGCTACGAGGCGATGCTCGAGATCGCGCGCCAGTCGGTGCCCGACGGCTACGGCAACTCCTACTTCTGGGTGAAGCCGGCGCGGATCGTCCCGCGCGACCTCGTCCGCGGCGTCGAGGGCCGGCTCGACCACACCGGTGCCGAGGTGCGCCCCTTCGACGAGGAGGGCGCGCGCGAGGTCGCCTGCTGGTTCCGCGACCGCGGGATCACCACCCTCGGCGTCTGCTTCCTGCACGCGTACGCCGACCCGCGGCACGAGGAGCGGATGCGGCAGGTGCTGGCCGAGGAGCACCCCGACGCGGTGGTCTCGCTGTCGAGCCAGGTGCTGCGCGAGTACCGGGAGTACGAGCGCGCGATGACCACCCTCGTGGACGCGGCGGTCAAGCCCCGCCTCGCGGCGTACGTCGGGAACATCGCGCGCCGTCTGCACGACCTCGCCGGGCGGCAGGTCCCGTTCTACGTCATGAAGAGCAACGGCGGCGTGCTCTCGGCCGACGAGGTGGTGCACCAGCCGATCACCACGGTGCTCAGCGGCCCGGCCGCCGGCGCGCTCGGTGCGGCGCTGATCGCGAAGGTCGCCGGCTTCGACCGGGTCCTGACCAGCGACGGTGGCGGCACCTCCACAGACGTCTCGGTCGTCATCGACGGCGAGCCGACGCTGACGACCGAGGGCAGCGTGGGCGCCTTCCCGTCCAAGATCCCGATGATCGACGTGGTCACCGTCGGCGCCGGCGGTGGCTCGATCGCCCACCTCTCGCCCGAGGGCACGCTCAAGGTCGGGCCTCAGTCGGCCGGCGCCGACCCCGGCCCGCTCTGCTACGGCAGGGGCGGCACCGAGGTCACCATCACCGACGCCCACGTGGTCCTCGGCCGGATCCCGCCCCACCTGCTCGGCGGCGAGATCCCGCTCGACGTCGACGCGGCCCGCGCCGGACTGGAGTCGCTCGCCGCGCAGCTGGGCCTCGGCGTCGAGCAGTGCGCGACCGGCATCCTCGAGATCTCCGCCTGGAACCAGGCCAACGCACTGCGTCAGGTCACCGTCAAGCGCGGGCTCGACGTCCGCGACTTCGCGCTCACGACCTTCGGCGGCTCCGGGTCGCTGCTGCTGTGCCGGCTGATGGACGTGCTCGGCATCCCGACCGTGCTGGTGCCGCCCGACCCGGGCAACGTCTCGGCGTTCGGCCTGCTCACGGTCGACGTGAAGAACGACTATGTGCAGACCCACGTACGTCTCGCCGACGCGCTCGAGCCCGGCGAGGTGGCCGCGATCCTCGACGAGCTCACCGCGCGGGCGGCGGCCGCCCTGGCCACCGAGGGGTTCGCGCCCGAGCAGCACCGCTTCCAGCGCACCGCCGACGTGCGCTACTTCGGCCAGGCCTTCGAGGTGCGGGTGCCGGTCTCCGACGGACCCGTCGACGCGGCCACGCTGGCCGAGGTGGCGACGCGCTTCCACGCCGAGCACCGCGCCCTCTACGGCTACGACTTCGCCGGCGACCCCGACCAGCAGGTCGAGTGGGTCAACCTCCGGGTCTCCGGCATCGGCCCGATCACCCGCCCGGAGATCCGGCGACACCCGTCGGTCGAGCCTGTCGAGACCACGGGTGAGGGCACGCCCGACCGACGTACGCGCCCGGTCTGCTTCGACCCGGCGGACGGGTACGTCGACACGCGCGTCGTCCAGCGGGCCGACCTCGCGCCGGGACTGGGCCTGCCCGGCCCCGTGGTCATCGAGGAGTACGGCTCGACCATTCCCATCCACCCGGGCTTCCAGGTCGAGGTCGACGAGTTCCTCAACCTCGTCGTGACCCGTGACGAGGAGGCCGACGCATGAGCCGCCGGGCCCCGACCCAGTTCCCCTTCGGCTTCCTCACCGACGACCGGGGTGCGAGCGCCGACCCCGTGCTCGTCGAGATCGTGCAGGGGTCGCTGGCCAGCGTGGAGATGGAGGTCGAGACCGCCATCGCCCGCACCAGCCGCAGCCCGATGATCCGCGACGCCCACGACTTCCGCGCCGGCATCCACGACCGCCTGCTGCGCAAGCTCACCGGCCGGTCCTACTCCGCGCTCGTGCACCCGGTCGCGCGTGACTTCCCGATCGCCGAGATGCGCGAGGGCGACGTCTTCTTCCACAACGACGTCTACCGCTCCGAGGGCGGGATCGGGCACCTGCCCGACCTCTGCGTGACGGTGCCGGTCTTCTCCGACGGTGCCGTGGTCGCGTTCGTCCAGGCCTTCGGGCACCACGACGACATCGGCGGGGCCGTGCCGGGCTCGATGCCGAGCAACGCCACCAGCGTCTTCGAGGAGGGCCTGATGGTGCCGCCCATCCGGCTCTGGGACGCCGGTGTGCCCAACCGCGCGGCGCTGGCGATCATGACCCGCAACTCGCGGATGCCCGAGAGCCTCGCCGCCGACCTCGACGCCGAGTGCTCGGCCTGCCTGATGGGCGCCCGCCGGCTCGGCGAGCTCTTCGACCGGTACGGCGTGGCCGCGGTCGAGGCGTGCTTCGACGCGATCATCGACCGCACCACCACGACGTACCGCCGCGAGATCCTCAGCCAGATCCCGGTCGGCAGCTGGACCTGGGAGGACTACGCCGAGCACGACGGCGTCGACGAGCCGCGGCTGCACGCGCAGCGGATCACCCTGACCCGCACCGCGCCCGACGACCCCGACGGCGAGCGGCTGGTGCTCGACTTCGACGGCACCTCGCCGCAGGCCAGGGGGCCGATCAACCACTGCGGCGACCACAGCGACGGGGTCTTCCTGAAGAAGTGGCTGGCGCCCATCCTGCGCAACCTCGCCGAGAGCCCCGAGCGCATGGCCGAGCTCGACGTCAACGAGGGCGTGGTGCCGCTGATCGAGATGCGGTTCCCCGAGCCCGGCACGCTGCTGACCCCGGTCTTCCCGGCGCCGACCAACGCCCGCACGTTCGTGATCCTGCGCCTGCTCGGGGTGCTCGCCGGCGTCGTCGCCAAGGCCGTCGACGGCCGGATGCCCGCCGACCAGGAGACCATCCGCTACACCGGCGTCTACGGACTCGACCGCGACGGCCGGCCGTACCTGATGCGCGAGGTGCTCGGCGGCGGCTCCGGCGGCCGCTACTACGCCGACGGCGAGGACACCATCCACGTCGTGCCCGACTCGCGGAACCTGCCGACGGAGTTCACCGAGGCGCGCTTCCCGTTCCGGGTCGAGTCGCTGTCGCTCGCCGTCGACTCCGGCGGGGCCGGCGAGCACCGCGGCGGCCTCGGCTACGAGAAGCACGTCCGGATGCTCGAGGACGCCCACTTCATGTCGATCGCCGACCGGTCGATCCTCGCCTGCTGGGGCGTGCGCGGCGGGCTCGCCGGCGCGCCCTTCGAGGTCACGATCGACCCCGGCGGGCCGCGCGAGCGCACGGTCGACGCGCTCGCGGACGCCGAACCCGTCCGCGCCGGCGAGGTGATCCGGATCCGCACCACCGGCGGTGGCGGCTGGGGCGACCCGCTCGACCGCGACCCCGGGGCCGTGGTCCGCGACGTGCGCTGGCGCAAGGTGTCCCCGGAGGCCGCGCTCGCGTCGTACGGCGTGGTGCTCACCGGCTCGCTCGAGGCCGACGACCTCGCCCACGACCCCGACGCGACCACCCGCCACCGCGACGACCTGCGCGCCGCCCGCCCCGCGGACGCCCCGTTCTTCGACCGCGGCCCCGGCTACGCCCGCCTCTCCGGCGGCACCCCCCACCCCGACCTCGACCGCCTCTGAGGCCGAACCGTCACTCAGATCCGTCGAACCGTCAGCTGGATCCGTCGAACCGTCAGTTGGGGCGGCGCAAGTGACGGCTCGTCTGATCTGAGTGACGGTTCAAGCGATCTGAGTGACGGTTCGACGGGGTCTACGCTTCCGGCATGAGGTTCGAGCACGCGATCGAGATAGGGGCGACACCGGCGCGGGTGTGGGAGATCTACTCCGACGTCGAGCGCTGGCACGAGTGGACCGACTCCATCACGTCGGTCGAGCTGCTCGACGGCCCGCTGCGTGTCGGCGCGCGGGCCCGGGTGCGCCAGCCGAAGCTGCCGGTCGCCGTCTGGTCGGTCACGGAGTACGACGAGGGCCGGTCGTTCACGTGGGTCTCCGGGGCGCCGGGCCTGCGCACCACCGGCACCCACCTCGTCGAGCCCAGCGGTGACGGCGCCCGCGCCACGGCGCGCCTCGACCAGGAGGGTCTCTTCGGCGGGCTCGTCGGCCGGCTCAGCAAGGGGCTGACCGAGCGCTACCTGGCCATGGAGGCCGCCGGGCTGAAGGCCCGGTCGGAGGCGTGACCCGCCCGCTGACCCTGGTCACGGGCGGCACCCGCGGTATCGGCGCGGCGGTGGCGCTGCGGCTGGCCGCGGAGGGGCACGACCTCGTGCTCGGGTTCCGGCAGGACGCCGGGGCGGCCGAGGAGTGCCGACTGGCGGTCGGGGACGCCGGCGCCGGGTGCCACGTGGTCCGCGCCGACGTCAGCCGCCCCGACGGTGTCGACCAGCTCTTCGCCCGGGCCGCCGAGGTCGGCCGGGTGACGGGGGTGGTCAACAACGCCGGTGCCACGCTCCACGTCGGCCCGCTGGCCGACACCCCCGTCGACGTCGTCGAGGAGACCGTGCGGCTCAACCTCACCGGCGCCCTGCTGGTCGCCCGGGCAGCTGTGCGCACGATGGCGCGCTCGCGGGGCGGCGCCGGCGGCGTCCTGGTCAACATCAGCTCGGGAGCGGCGACCCTGGGCTCGCCGGGGGAGTACGTGCAGTACGCCGCGGCCAAGGCCGGCGTCGACGCGCTGACGCTCGGCCTCGCCCAGGAGGTCGCTGCCGACGGCGTGCGCGTGGTCGGGGTGGCGCCCGGCATCGTCGAGACCCGGATCCACGCCGACGCCGGCGAGCCGGGCCGCGTCGACCGGGTCGGGCCGCTCGTGCCGCTCGGCCGCGCCGGCCGGCCCGCCGAGGTCGCGGAGGCCGTCGCCTGGCTGATGGGCGACGCGGCGTCGTACGTCACCGGGACGACGCTGCGCGTCGCCGGCGGTCGCTGAGGCGGTTCAGCTGCTCGACGAGGGCTGCGGCAGCTGGGGGATCAGCCAGCCCAGGAAGGCGTCCTGGCTGCGGGTCTGCACGTAGATCCGACCGGGCCCGGTCAGGTCGCACACGAGCCCCTCGCCCGAGAGCATGGTCGACTTCCAGCCGCCCACCTTGCGGACCTCGTAGCCGACGCCCTCGGTCCACGCCACCAGGTGGCCCGTGTCGACGGTGAGCCGCTGGCCGGGCTGGAGGTCGATGCCGTGGATCGCGCCGTAGCTGGAGAGCACGAGGCCGCCGGTGCCGGTGACGTGCAGCACGAAGAGTCCCTCGCGCGAGAAGAACGTCTTGGCGCCGCCCCACTTGGTGTCGATCTCGATGCCGCCGGAGCAGGCCACGAACGACCCCGACTGGACGTAGAGCGAGGTGTTCTCGACCGGCCACGACACCAGGTCGCCGGGCAGCGGCGGGGCGAGGAAGAGCTCCTCGCCGTCCGCTCCGGAGGTGAAGGTGTTCATGAAGAACGACTCGCCGCCGAGCACCGCCCGGCGCAGTCCCTTCATCACGCCGCCCTGCGACGAGGTCTCGATCGAGACCCCCGCGCTCATGGCGAGCATCGAGCCGGCCTCGGCACGTACGGTCTCGTCGGCGGCAAGGGTCAGCTTGGCGGCCGCGTAGGCGGGGCCGTAGAGGATCTCGGTCTGCATCGTCGCTCCTGGAGGGTGAGGGTGGCACCGACGCTACGGTCGGGCCCGCCCCGGCGACACGGGTCCAAGGTCCCCCGCCCACCACGGTGACGCCGCGGTGATTGGCAAGTCCTGCCAGCCCCCGGCCGGCGTGTTGGCCGCTGTTGCTGTCGTCGGGTGCCCGCCGGGTCACTAGGTTCGGCGCATGAGGGTCCTGCTCGCGCTCGGTGGCAACGCCATGACGAACGCCGACGGCCGGGCCCGGGTCGAGGACCAGCAGGCCGCGGCCGCGGTCGCGATGGCCGCGGTGGCCGGGCTCCTGCACGACGACGTCGACGTCGTGCTCACCCACGGCAACGGCCCCCAGGTCGGCAACCTGCTGGTCAAGAACGAGCTGGCCGCGGCCGTCGTGCCGCCCGTGCCGCTCGACTGGTGCGGCGCCCAGACCCAGGCCACGATCGGCTTCACGCTGATGAACGCTCTCGAGGCAGCCCTCGCCACCCGCGGCCTCGAGCGTCGTACGGCGACCGTGGTCACGCGCACGCTCGTCGCGTCCGACGACGACGGGTTCGCCCACCCCACCAAGCCCGTCGGCCGGTTCCTGCCCGCCGACGAGGTCGAGGTGCTGGTCGAGCACGGCGAGACGTGGGAGGACCGCGGCGAGAAGGGCTGGCGCCGGGTCGTCGCCTCGCCCGAGCCGCTCGAGGTCGTCGACGCGGCCGCGGTGCAGGTGCTCGTCGACGCCGGGTACGTCGTGGTGGCCGCCGGCGGCGGTGGCATCCCCGTCGTCCGCGAGAGCGACGGCACCCTGCGCGGCGTCCCGGCGGTCATCGACAAGGACCTCACGGCGGCTGTCCTCGCGCACACCGTGGGGGCCGACGTGCTCGTCGTGGTGACCGACGTCGCCCACGCCGTCCTGCGGTACGGCGCGCCCGACGCCGAGCCGCTCGGCACCGTCGCCGTCTCGCGGCTGCGCGAGCTCGCCGCCGAGGGCCACTTCGCCAGCGGCTCGATGGGCCCGAAGGTCGAGGCCGCGTGCCGCTTCGTCGAGCGCGGCGGCACCCGCGCCGTGATCACCGACCTCGAGCACATCCCCGACGGCGTCCGCGGCGACGCCGGCACCGTCGTCGTACCCGACTGACCACCGTCAGCAACAGGAAGGAACCCGTCATGCCCTCCGCCATCGAGGTCCGCAAGGTCCCGATCCACTCCGTCGCCGACGCCTCGGAGCTCGCGAAGCTGATCGACGACGGGGTCATGGAGGCCTCGCGGGTGATCGCGGTCATCGGCAAGACCGAGGGCAACGGCGGGGTCAACGACTACACGCGGATCATCGCCGACCGCGCCTTCCGCGAGGTGCTCGTCGCGAAGGGCGCCCCGGCCGAGCAGGTCAGGGAGGTGCCGATCGTGTGGTCCGGTGGCACCGACGGCGTGCTCAGCCCGCACGCGACGATCTTCGCGACCGTGCCCGACGACCAGGTGGAGAAGACCGACGAGCCGCGGCTGACCGTGGGCTTCGCGATGAGCGAGCGGCTCCTGCCGGAGGACATCGGGCGCGCCGCGATGATCACCAAGGTCGCCGACGCGGTGCGGGTGGCGATGGAGCGCGCCGGGATCACCGACCCGGCCGACGTGCACTACGTGCAGACCAAGACGCCGCTGCTGACCATCCACACCATCCGCGATGCCAAGGCGCGCGGCAAGACGGTGTGGACCGAGCACACCCACGAGTCCATGGACCTCTCCAACGGGTGTACGGCGCTCGGCGTCGCGGTCGCGCTCGGCGAGATCGAGATGCCCGGCGACGAGGACGTCATGCACGACCGTTCGCTCTACTCCTCGGTGGCGTCCTGCTCCTCCGGCGTCGAGCTCGACCAGGCGCAGGTGGTCGTGGTCGGCAACGCGCCCGGTGTCGGCGGTCGCTACCGGATCGGCCACGGCGTGATGAAGGACGCCCTCGACGCCGACGGCATCTGGGACGCGATCCGCTCCGCCGGGCTCGACCTCCCCGACCGCCCTCACCCCACCGACCTCGACGGCCGCCTGGTCAACGTCTTCCTCAAGTGCGAGGCCTCCCAGGACGGCCAGGTCCGCGGCCGTCGCAACGCGATGCTCGACGACTCCGACGTCCACTGGCACCGCCAGATCAAGGCATGTGTCGGCGGGGTCACCGCCTCGGTCACCGGCGACCCGGCGGCGTTCGTCTCCGTCTCCGCGGCCCACCAGGGCCCCGACGGCGGCGGCCCGGTCGCCGCGATCGTCGACCTCGGGTAACCGCCCGCACGCGGTCCGCACCGGGCTCGAGTGTCAAGCCCCGCCGGGAGGTCGGTCAGCCGATGTTCCCGGTTCCGTACAGGTCGCCTCAAGCACCTGTCACTGCCGTCGGCGAGGTGGAACGCTGGCGTCATGAGCAGGACGCGGGGGCAGGGCTGGTCGACCGGTGAGCCGGTGACCGTCTACTTCACCGAGTCCGACGAGCGGGAGGCGACCTGGCGGGCCGGGAGCGTCCTGGGCTGGTGCCGTCTGGACGACGAGGTCTGGGTCACCGTGCAGTGGTACGACCTCGAGACGCTCGGCTTCCACGCCGACCTCGTGCCTGCGGAGCGCTGCCGCAAGCTCACCCCCAGCGGCCTGCGCCGCACCACTCCCTGACGCCCAGCGACTCCGTCAGCTGACCTCGCGCCCGGCAAAGGCGGCCAGGCGTGCGTAGGGATCGGCGTCCGCGGGTGCCTCGCGCTCGGGAGCGAACGCCTCGCCGCGCATCTCGGGCTTCATCGTGGCGGTCATGAACGCCAGCCCGCGCTCGGCCACCTCGGGGTCGAGGTCACCCTCGTAGCCCACGGCCCGGGCGAGGTCCCACGTGTGCGTGGCGAATTCCGCGGTGTTGAAGTCGGCCGCGCCCGCGTGCTCGTCGTCGACCTGGTGCCAGTGGTGGATCAGGTCGTCGGCGCGGTTGCGGAACTCCTGCGCCCAGCCCTCCTCGACCAGCGGCGGCTCGGCCGACCAGTCGACGTCCTCGCCCCGGCCCATGGCGAGCATGTTGACCGGGTCGGCGAGGAGGTGGGCCACGAGGTGTGCGACGTCCCAGTCCTCGCACGGCGTGGGCCGCCCGAGGTCGTCGGGGTGGACCGCCTCGAGGACGTCGCCGGCCTGGTCGAGCGCCCGGGACAGGACGACGACGGCGCGGTGCGGAGTGGTGTCGGTGACGGGTGTGCTGCTGGTCATGGTGGATCGCCTCCTGCCCTCAGGTTGCCACGGGGCGGGATTCCCAAACGAGGGTCAAAGGTCCAGCCAGTCCCGGATCTCGCGGTCGTGCTGGCCCAGGGTCGGCGGCGCGACGTGCTGCGACCGGCCGCCCGAGAAGGGCTGGTCCTCGAACCGGATCGGTGAGCCCGGCAGCGTGATCGCTCCCAGCGTCGGGTGGTCGACGTCGAGCAGCAGCCCCTGCGACTTCACCTGCTCCCAGCCGTACACGTCGTCGAGCGTGCGCACCTTGCCCGATGGCACGCCCGCCTCGGCCAGCGCCGCCAGCCAGTGCTCCGCCGGGCCGTCCGCGAACCTCGCCTCCAGCGCCGCGATCAGCTCGTCGCGGTTCGCCACCCGCTGCTTGTTGCTCGCGAACCGCTCCTCGGCCGGGTCCCACCCGAGCGCCGCGCACAGGGCCCTCCAGAGGTTCTCCGAGCCGCACGCGATCTGGATCGGCGCGGTCCCGGTCTCGAACAGGCCGTAGGGCGCGATCGCCGGGTGGTGGTCGCCCGCCAGGCCCGGCACCTCGCCGGCCACGGTCCACCGGGTGCCCTGGAAGGCGTGCACGCCGACCATGCCCGCGAGCAGCGAGGTGCGCACGACGCGGCCCCGGCCGGTGCGCGAGCGCTCGTGCAGCGCCGCCAGCACGCCGTACGCCCCGTTCATCCCGGCCACGAGGTCCGCGATCGGCACGCCCACCTTGGTCGGCCCCTCGACCCCGGTGATCGACATCAGACCGCCCTCGCCCTGAGCGATCTGGTCGTAGCCCGACCGCGACGCCTCCGGCCCGTCGTGCCCGAAGCCGGTGATCGACAGCACCACCAGCCCGGGGTTGAGCTCGTGCAGCCGCTCGACCGGGAAGCCGAGCCGGTCGAGCACCCCGGTGCGGAAGTTCTCCATCAGCACGTCGGCCCGCTCGACCAGCCGCGCCAGCACCTCGCGGTCGTCGTCGGTCTTGAGGTCGAGGACCAGCGACTCCTTGTTGCGGTTCGCCGAGAGGAAGTACGTCGACTCCTGCGCGTCCTCGGGCCCCACGAACGGCGGCCCCCACCCCCGGGTGTCGTCGCCGGCGGGTGACTCGACCTTGATCACCCGCGCTCCCAGGTCGCCGAGCATCATCGCGGCGTGCGGCCCCGCGAGCGCGCGGGTCAGGTCGAGGACGATCAGGTCGGACAGCGGCCCCTCGGTCATGTCGTTCAACCTACTGTCGGCACCAGATGATCGAATGGCAGGCATGACCCCGACGGCGACGGCAGCGGCCCCCACCCCGGCCGCCGGCTACCGTCTCCTCGCCCCGGGCGTCGCCCCCGAGGCGCCCCCGCTCGACGCCGACCAGCAGCGCGTGGTCGACCACGAGGGCGGCCCGCTGCTGGTGCTCGCGGGCCCCGGCACCGGCAAGACCACGACGCTCGTCGAGGCGATCGCCGACCGCATCGAGCGCCGCGGCACCGCCCCTGACCGCGTGCTCGCCCTGACCTTCTCCCGCAAGGCGGCCGAGCAGCTGCGTGACCGCGTCACCGCCCGGGTGGGCCGCACGATGAGCACCCCCGTCAGCTCGACGTTCCACTCCTTCGCCTACGCGCTGATCCGGCACTACTCGCCCGCGGAGCTCTACGAGGCGCCCCTGCGGCTGCTGTCGGCCCCCGAGCAGGACGTCGTGCTGCGCGAGCTGCTCTCCGACCACCCCGAGTCGGTCGCCTGGCCCGACTCCCTGGCCCGCGCGCTCGGCACCCGCGGCTTCGCGCGCGAGGTGCACGCCGTCCTCTCCCGGGCCCGCGAGAAGGGCCTCGACGGCACCGAGCTGCGCGCCCTCGGTGAGGCCGAGGGGCTGCCCGAGCTGGTGGCGGCCGGCCTGTTCCTCGACCAGTACCTGACGAACCTCGACCACCAGGGCGCCACCGACTACGCCGACCTGATCCGCCGGGCGACGATCGAGGCCGAGGCCCACCGTGACGAGCTGCGGGCGCGCTACCGCCACGTGTTCGTCGACGAGTACCAGGACACCGACCCCGGCCAGGTCGCCCTGCTACGGGCGATCGCCGGCGACGGTCGCGACCTGGTCGTCGTGGGCGACCCCCACCAGTCCATCTACGGCTTCCGGGGTGCCGACGTGCGCGGCATCCTCGACTTCCCGGCCGCGTTCCCGCGGCTCGACGGGTCGCCCGCCGACGTGGTGGCCCTGCGTACGACGCGCCGCTTCGGCCCGCGCCTGCTGGTCGCCTCGCAGCGCGTCGCCCACCGGCTGGCCCTGCCGGGCTCGATCCCGCCCGAGGCACGCGCGGCGTTCCTCGAGCCCGCCGCCGACGCGGGCGACCTCGGCGACGGCCGGGTCGTCGTCCGCACCTTCGACACCGAGCGGGCCGAGGCCGAGCACCTCGCCGACCTGCTCCGGCGGGCCCACCTCGAGGACGGCGTGCCGTGGGACCAGATGGCCGTGCTGGTGCGGTCGGGGCGCTCGTCGATCCCGCCGCTGCGCCGCTCGCTGGGCGCGGCGGGGGTCCCGGTCGAAGTGGCGAGCGACGAGCTGCCGCTGGTGCGTGACCCGGCCGTGCTGCCCCTGCTCGACGCGCTGCGGGCCGTGGTCAACCTCGACAACGACGACGTCGAGCACGTCGACCACATCGACGCCGGGCGGGCGGAGGCGCTGCTGCTGAGCCCGCTCGGGGGGCTCGACGCGGGCGACCTGCGCCGTCTCGGTCGCGCGCTGCGCACGCGCGAGAAGGCCGTCGCCGCGACCGAGGTGCGCCCGCCGCTTCCCTCCCGCGAGCTCGTGCGCCGCGCGGTCGTCGCCGACGGGTTCCTCGAGGGGCTCGCGGGGCCCGAGGCCGAGCGCGCCCGCGCCCTCACCATCCTGCTGCGCGACGCCCGCGCCCAGCTCGACGACGGCGCCACCAGCGAGGAGGTGCTCTGGACGCTGTGGTCCGGCACCCGCTGGCCCGAGCGGCTCCGGCGCTCGGTGGAGCACGGCGGCGGCTCCGCGCGCCGCGCCCACCGCGACCTCGACGCGATCTGCGCGCTCTTCGAGGTGGCCGCCCGGGCCGAGGAGCAGCGCGACCACGTCGGCGTGCGGGCGTTCCTCTCCACGCTGGTCGCGCAGCAGATCCCCGCCGACACCCTCGCCGAGCGCGGGGCCCGCGGGGCCGCCGTACGCCTGCTGACCGCGCACCGCTCGAAGGGCCTCGAGTGGCGGCTCGTCGTCGTCGCCCACGTGCAGCAGCAGGGCTGGCCCGACCTGCGTCGCCGCTCGACCCTGCTGCAGGCCGACCGGATCGGCGCCGGCGAGGTCGTGCCGCCGGTGACCACCCGCGAGCTGCTGCTCGAGGAGCGCCGGCTCTTCTACGTCGCCTGCACGCGGGCCCGGCAGCGCCTCGTGGTCACCGCGGTGAGGTCGCCCGACGACGAGGGCGAGCAGCCCTCCCGGTTCCTCGAGGAGCTCGGCGTCACCGTCGACCACGTCGTCGGGCGCCCGCCGCGTCCGCTGTCGATGTCCGGGCTGGTCAGCGAGCTGCGGCGCACGCTCGCCGACCCCGAGACCAGCGAGCCGCTGCGCGCGGCCGCGGCTCGCCGGCTGGCCCGGCTGGCCAGCGAGACCGTCGGCCACCGCCTGCTGGTGCCGGCCGCCGACCCGGGCACCTGGTGGGGCACCCGCGCCGCCACCCGCTCGCCCGCGCCGGTGCGCCCGCCCGACCAGCCGGTGCCGGTCTCGGCCAGCGTGCTCAAGCTGATGGACGTCTGCCCCACCCACTGGTTCCTCTCCCGCGAGGCCGGCGGCATCGCCCGCGCGCACCAGTCGGCCAACCTCGGCGAGCTCCTGCACGCTCTCGCCCAACGCGTCGCTGCCGGCGAGATCGTCGCCGGGCCCGACGACACCGACGTGCTGATGGCCCACGTCGACGAGGTCTGGGACCGCCTCGAGTTCCGCACGCCCTGGTCCCAGCAGCGCGAGCACGAGCGGGTGCGCGCCGCGATCGGCAAGTTCCTCGCCTGGCACCACGCCAACCCGCGGGAGCTGCTGGCGACCGAGGCGCCGTTCACCACGGTCGTCGACCTCGAGGGCGGCGAGCAGGTCAGGCTGACCGGCTACGCCGATCGCATCGAGCTCGACGCCGAGGGGCGGGTGGTCGTGGTCGACCTCAAGAGCGGCCGCTCGGCCCCGAGCGGAACGTCGGTCAGGGGCGACCTCCAGCTCGGCCTCTACCAGTACGCCGTCGACGCGGGCGCCGTCGACGAGCTCGCCGGCCGCGAGGCCGAGGCCGGGGGAGCCGAGCTCGTGCAGCTCGGTCTCGAGGACGGCAAGCCGGGCGCCACCGTGCAGCCCCAGCCGGCCATGCCGGACGACAGCCCGGCCCGGCGCGAGCTGCGCACCAAGCTGGCCCGCTCGGCCCGGCTGCTGCGCGAGGAGACCTTCCCGGCGGTCGCCGGCGAGCACTGCCGCGACTGCGACTTCGTGCCGCTGTGCCCGATCAAGAGCGCCGGGGCGGTGACCGCCCGGTGACGCCGCGACCGATCGGCTCGCCCGAGGAGCTCGCCCGGGTGATGCGCACGCCGTACGTGCCCTCGCAGCAGCAGTGGGCCGCGATCTCGGCGCCGCTGTCGCCCTCGGTCGTCATCGCCGGCGCGGGCTCGGGCAAGACCACGCTGATGGCCGCGCGCGTCGTCTACCTCGTCGTCACCGGCCAGGTCCGACCCGACGAGGTGCTCGGCCTGACCTTCACCACCAAGGCCGCCAGCGAGCTGCGCTCGCGGATCCTCGGGGCGCTGCGCGAGGCCGGCGCCCTCGACGAACCCGGGCCGGCCGACCCCCGGGGAGACGGCGCCGGGGGCGACGACGACGCCGACGACGTCCTCGAGCCCACCGTGGCGACCTACAACGCCTACGCCGCCGCGCTGCTCACCGACCACGGCCTGCGGATCGGGCACGAGCCCGACACCCGGGTGATCACCGACGCCGCCCGCTACCAGCTCGGCGCCCGCGCGGTCGACCGGTTCACCGGCGAGGTCCACCACCTCACCGACCACCCCGAGACCGCGATCCAGAACCTCCTCGCGCTCGACTCCGCGATGAGCGAGCACCTCGTCGGCCCCGACGACGTGCGGGCCCTCGATGCCGAGGCGCGCCGCGGGTTCCAGCGTGCGCTCGAGGAGGAGGTCGCCGGCAAGGACCGCAAGACCTACCGCGAGCCGGTCGAGAAGGCGATCTCCGCGATCGACCGTCGCGCCGAGCTGCTCGAGCTCGTCGAGGCCTACCGGCGGCTCAAGCGCGACCTCGGGCTGATGGACTTCAGCGACCAGATCGAGCTCGGCGCCCGGCTGGCCAGCGAGCAGCCCGACGTCGGGGCCCTCGAGCGGTCGCGGTTCAAGGTCGTGCTGCTGGACGAGTACCAGGACACCTCGGTCGCCCAGGCCGTGATGCTCTCGCGGCTCTTCGGCGGGGGCCACGCGGTCACCGCCGTGGGCGACCCCAACCAGGCGATCTACGGCTGGCGCGGGGCCTCGGTGTCCAACATCCTCAACTTCGCCGACACCTTCCCGGCCGCCTCCGGCGAGGTGCCGGTGCTGCCGCTGACCGTCAACCGCCGCTCCGACGCGCGCATCCTCGAGGTCGCCAACCGCCTCGCCGAGCCGCTGCTCGCTGCGCACGGTCAGGTCGAGCCGCTCGAGGCCAAGCCGGGCGCCGACCCCGGCGAGGTGACGACCCGGGTCTTCGAGCGGCAGGCCGACGAGCTGGCCTGGCTGTCCGACGCCGTGCGTGAGGCCCACGACGACTCGTGGGCGGCGATCGGCGTGCTGACCCGCGACAACGCGCACGCCGCCGACGTCTTCGACGCGCTCACCGGCGCCGGCATTCCCGTCGAGATCGTCGGCCTCTCCGGCCTGCTGCGCCTGCCCGAGGTCGCCGAGATCGTGGCGGTCCTGCGGCTGCTCCACGACGTCACGGCCAACTCCGCGCTGCTGACGCTCCTCAACGGCCCACGCTGGGCGATCGGCCCGCGCGACCTCAAGCTGCTCAGCAGCCGGGCCTCCGAGCTCGCCGGGCAGCGCGGGCGCGGTGCGACACCGGCGTCGGTCACCGACCACCTGCTGGCCATCGCCGACGGCATCGACCCGGCCGAGATCCCCTCGCTCGACGACGCGCTCGCCGACCCGGGGGACGCGCCGTACTCACCCGAGGCCCTGGAGCGGTTCGCGCTGCTCGCCGCGGAGCTGCGGATGCTGCGCGGGCACGCCGGCGAGCCCCTGCTCGACGTCGTACGCCGGATCATCGACACCACCGGCACCGACGTCGAGCTCGCCTCGGCGGTGAGCCCGGCGGCCTCGGCGCGGCGCGACAACCTCGACCTGTTCGTCAAGGCGGTCGCGGACTTCCAGGCGGTCGACGGCGACGTCTCGCTGCCGGCCCTGCTGGCCTACCTGACCGCCGAGGACGACCAGGGCAACGGCCTCGACGTCGCCACCCCGAGCGAGGCCGACTCGGTGAAGCTGCTGACCGTGCACCGTTCCAAGGGCCTCGAGTGGGACGCCGTCTTCCTCGTCGGCGTGTGCGAGACCCGGTTCCCCTCGAACCGCTCGCGCACCCTGTGGACCTCCTCGCCGTGCGTGCTGCCCGCGCCGCTGCGCGGAGACGCCGGCGACCTGCCGCAGCTGGCGGGCTACGACAAGGCCGCGCTCGACGCCTACCGCCAGGCCACCCGCGACCACGACGCCGAGGAGGAGCTGCGCCTGGGGTACGTCGCGTTCACCCGCGCCGCCCACCGGCTGTCGGTGACCTCCTACCTCTGGAGCCCGCGTGCGACGCCGTTCGGTCCCTCGGCCTACCAGGTCGTGGTGCGCGACCAGCTCCTCGCGTGGGGCGAGCCGGTGACCGGCTGGCTCGACAAGCCGGCCAAGGGCGACCCCCACCCGTACGCCGGCGTCGACCAGTCGCGTCCCTGGCCCGCGACCGAGCAGGGCCTCGAGGCCGCACTGCGGCTCGAGGCCGCCCGCCGGGTGCGCGAGGCCGACCCGGCGGCCCCCGACTCCGGTCTCGACATGATCGAGGCGGCGCGGGTCGCCGACTGGGACACCGAGCTCGACCGGCTGCTGGTCGAGGCCCGCCACGACCGCGCGGCGGAGCGCGACATCGCCCTGCCGTCGAGCCTCTCCGCCACCGCGCTCGCCCGGCTGCGCGACGACCCCGAGGCGTTCGCCCGCGACCTCGCCCGGCCGATGCCGCGCCCGCCCTCGTCCGCGGCCCGCTTCGGCACCCGCTTCCACGCCTGGGTCGAGGCCCGGTTCGGCCAGCAGCCCCTGCTCGACCCCGACGACCTGCCCGGCCGCGCCGACTCCGGCATCGACGACGAGTCCGAGCTGCACGAGCTGATCAAGCGGTTCGAGGCCGGGCCCTTCGCCGACCGGGTGCCGCACGCCGTCGAGGCGCCGTTCGCCCTCGTGCTCGACGGCCAGGTCGTCCGCGGCCGGATCGACGCCGTCTACGCCGATCCGGTCGACGGCGAGCCGGGCTACCTGCTGGTCGACTGGAAGACCAACCGCTCCGCCACCGCCGACTCGCTGCAGCTCGCGGTCTACCGCGTCGCCTGGGCCGAGCTGACGGGCGTCCCGCTCGAGCGGGTGCGCGCGGTCTTCTACTACGTCCGCACCGGCGAGGTCGTCGAGCCCGAGGGCCTGCCCGACCGTGACGGGCTCGCCGCGTTTGTCGCCGGGGGCACGGGGGGATCCTCCGGCTGAGGGTCACGGCGGCCCGGAGGGGGAGGGCATGGACGAGACCGAGGTGATGGCCCGCTTCCGGGCCTGGGACGACCAGCTCCTGCAGCACGACCGCGTGGAGATCGGCTTCAAGCGCGTCCGGCTCGCGCTGTTGACGGGGGTGTGCCTGGTCTTCGCCGCCATCGGCGCGGCCCTCGCCCTGTCCTCCACGGGCTTCGACCTGGTGATGGCATGGGCCTGCCTGCTGCTCTTCGGCGCAGGCGCCGTGGCGCTCGGACGCCAGGCGCTCCGCGGTGGCGCGGGTGCGGTGATCACCTCGCGGGAGGTGCTGTCGCCGACGCAGGGGTGGTCGGTGCCGTGGTCGGCGGTCCGCGGGGCGTTCGTCTTCAGCTCGCGGGGCACCCACCTGGTCACGATCGTGGTCGACCCGACCTGGTTCGCCGACTGGACCCGTGGGCACGGGGCGGTGAAGGCCGGCCTCGCCCGCGTCAACAAGGGCTTCCTGGGCGTCGAGTCGATGTCGCTGCCGGGTCAGCTCGACGTCGACACCGACCTGCTGGCGGCCTGGATCGACAGCCGCGGCACGGACTTCCGGAAGAAGGTGGGAGACGGCCCTACGGCTGGCTGAGCCCGGCCCGCAGCGCGATCTCGACCATGTGCGAGAACGTCTGCTGCCGCTCCTCCGCCGTCGTCTCCTCGCCGGTGACGACGTGGTCGGCGACCGTGCAGATCGTCAGCGCCCGGCGTCCGAACCGCGCCGCCAGCGTGTAGAAGGCGCTGGCCTCCATCTCGACCGCGAGCACCCCGTGCTCGACCATCCGCGCGGTCACCTCGGGCTTGGGGTGGTAGAAGCTGTCGCTGCTGAAGAGCAGCCCGACGTGCACGCCGGGCTCCTGCCCCGTCTCGCGGGCCTCCTCGGCGACCCGCACCGACGCGTCGTACGCCGCGCTGAGCAGGCCGAAGTCCGCCACCGGCGCGTAGTCCCAGCCGTCGAAGCGGATCCGGTTCATCGAGGAGTCGGTGCAGGCGCCCGAGGCGAGCACGAGGTCGCGCAGCTTCAGCTTCTCGGACAGCCCGCCGCACGACCCGACCCGGATCACGGTGTCGACGTCGTACTCGCTGAAGAGCTCGTGCAGGTAGATCGAGGCCGAGGGCTGCCCCATCCCGGACCCCTGGATCGACACCCGTTCGCCGCGCCAGGTGCCGGTGTAGCCGTACATCCCGCGCACCACGCTGTAGCAGTGCGGGTCGTCCAGGAAGGTCTCGGCGATCCACTTGGCCCGCAGGGGGTCGCCGGGCATCAGGACGACGGGCGCGACGTCACCCGGCTGGGCGCCGATGTGGGTGCTCATGGTCCGCAGCCTAGGGGAGCCCCCGCCCACGCCGGGACTAGCCTGCAGCCGTGACATTTCCGCACCTCGAGCTGGCGGCGAACCCGCACGACCGGATCGGCGAGCGCCGCCACGACGAGGCGTGGCTCGACGAGCGGTGGGCCGATGCCGGCACCCGGGTGCTGGTGGTCGCGGGCACCCGCCTGCGCCCGGTCGACGGGCGGCCCGACTGGGTCGCGCCGGCTGACGCCCCCGAGGGGTTGCGGGTGCTCCTGGGCGAGCACGACGGCCGCACCTGGTTCGCGGTGATCGTGCCGCCGGACCGCGCCCCGGGGGAGAAGGAGGAGTGGCTCGGCCTGCGCGCCGCGCTCCCTCACCTCGCGCAGACCGGGGGCGCGGAAGCGCCCCTGCTGTTCCACGCGATCGGCCTGGCCGAGTGGCACCACGCCACCCGCTTTTGCCCGCGCTGCGCCGGCGACCTCGCAGCACGCGCCGCCGGCCACGAGCTGGTCTGCGGCTCGTGCGGGCGCTCGCAGTTCCCGCGCACCGACCCCGCCGTGATCATGGTCGTCACCGCGGGGGAGCCCGGCGCCGACGACGAGCGCTGCCTGCTCGGCCGCCAGTCGACCTGGCCGCCCGGGCGCTACTCCACACTCGCCGGGTTCTGCGAGCCGGGCGAGACGCTCGAGGACGCCGTACGCCGGGAGGTCGCCGAGGAGGTCGGCGTCCGGGTGGGCGAGGTCGAGTACTTCGGCAACCAGCCCTGGCCGCTCCCCGCGAGCCTGATGCTGGGCTTCGTCGGCCGCGCCGAGACCACCGAGATCAGCGTCGACGACCACGAGATCGAGGATGCCCGCTGGTTCACCCGCGCCGAGATGCAGGCCGAGGCCGAGGCCGGCACCCTCGTGCTCCCGGGCGGCGTCTCGATCTCCCGCTCCCTCGTCGAGCACTGGTACGGCGGGCCCCTCCCCGGGTCCTGGTGACGCTGACCCGCCGTTGACTAACGGCGGGTCACCTGTCCGATAGCCGACCCGCCGTTAGTCAACGGCGGGTCAGCGCACGATTCAGGAGGCGGAGGCGAGCTCGTCGAGCTTGGCGCGGACCTGGGCCACCGAGGGGTTGGTCTGCGCGGTGCCGTCGACGTAGACCAGGGTCGGCACGGTCTGGTTGCCGTTGTTCGCGGACTCCACGATCGCGGCTGCGTCGGGCTGCTGCTCGATGTCGACGATCTCGAAGGCGATGCCCTCGCGGTCCAGCTGGGACTTCAGCCGGTGGCAGTAGCCGCACCACGGGGTCGTGTACATCGTGAAGGTCATTGCGGGCAGTGTCCCCTCGTCGGTCTAGGGTGAAAACGCGCCCTGATCGGGGCGTCTCCGGTCCAACGACATCACGGCGGTGCTTGTTCCTCGATGCCCACCCCCGACGAGCTCCTCGCGGCCCTCGACCCGGAGCAGCGACGCGTCGCCGAGGCGCTGCGCGGCCCGGTGCGGGTGCTGGCCGGGGCCGGCACCGGCAAGACCCGCGCGATCACCCACCGGATCGCGTACGGCGTGGCCACCGGCGTCTACCAGCCCACCGAGGTGCTCGCGGTGACCTTCACCACCCGGGCCGCGGGGGAGATGCGCGGACGGCTGCGTGCGCTGGGGGCGCCCGGGGTGCAGGCCCGGACCTTCCACTCGGCCGCGCTGCGCCAGCTGCGCTACTTCTGGCCGGCGGCCACCGGCAACGACCTGCCGACCCTGACCGAGTCCAAGCTCGCGATGCTCGCCCTCGCCACGCGCAAGGTGCGCGTCGACGCCAACCAGGCGCTGCTGCGCGACCTCGCCTCCGAGGTCGAGTGGGCCAAGGTCAGCAACGTGCACCCCGACGACTACGCGCGCCTCGCGCCGGCCCGTGGCCGCGCCGTCGCCGACCTCGACGCCTCCACGGTCGCGCGCGTGTTCTCCTCCTACGAGGACGTCAAGCGCAGCCAGGGCCGGATGGACATGGAGGACGTCCTGCTCTTCGCCGCCGGGCTGCTCGCCGACGACGAGCGGGTCGCCGCCCAGGTGCGCCGGCAGTACAAGCGCTTCGTCGTCGACGAGTTCCAGGACGTCTCCCCGCTCCAGTCGGCGCTGCTCGACCTGTGGCTCGGCGGGCGCGACGAGCTCTGCGTCGTCGGCGACCCCGCGCAGACCATCTACTCCTTCGCCGGAGCCGACGCGAGCTTCCTGCGCAGCTTCCCGACCCGCTTCCCCGGCACCACCTCGGTCGAGCTCGTGCGCAACTACCGCTCCACGCCCCAGGTCGTGGCCACGGCGAACACCCTGCTCGCCCGCAGCTCCAGCCGTGGTGTCGAGCTGCGCGCCCAGGCGCCCGCGGGCGCGGAGGTCACCTTCCGGCCCTACCCCGACGAGGTCGCGGAGGCCGAGGGCGTCGCGGCCCGGGTGGCGGAGCTGGTCGCCGCCGGCACCCACGCGGGGCAGGTCGCCGTCCTCTTCCGCATCAACGCCCAGTCCGAGGCCTACGAGGACGCCCTGGCCGCGCGCGGCCTGCCGTACGTCGTCCGCGGGGCGGCGCGGTTCTTCGACCGGGGCGAGGTGCGCCAGGCGGTCACCCTCCTGCGCGGCACGGCCCGCGGGGGGCAGGCGTCCGACGACGACTGGGTCGACACCGTGCGCGCCACCCTGGCCGGCATGGGCTGGGCACCCGAGGCGCCTGCCACACGCGGGCAGGTGCGTGACCGGTGGGAGTCGCTCCAGGCTCTCGTCGACCAGGCGGCCGAGCTCGCCAGCACCGATCCCGGCGCCGACCTCAATTCCTTCGTCGACGACCTCGACCGCCGCGCCGCCGAGCAGCACGCGCCCGTCGCCGACGGCGTCACCCTGGCCACGCTCCACGCCGCCAAGGGGCTCGAGTGGGACGTCGTCTTCGTGGTCGGCGCCCAGGAGGGCACGCTGCCCTTCTCGGCCGCCCAGGGCGACGCCGAGGTCGAGGAGGAAAGGCGGCTCCTCTATGTCGGCGTCACCCGCGCCCGTCGCGAGCTCACCATCTCCTGGGCGCAGGCCCGCAACCCCGGTGGGCGGGCGACGCGCAAGCCCTCGCGGTTCCTCGACGCCCTGCTGCCCGAGGCGGTCCGCGAGGCGGCCGCCCCCCCGCGCGCCAAGCCGCGCGGGGTCGCCGCCTGCCGCGAGTGCGGCAAGCCGCTCACCGGCCGGGCGCGCAAGACCGGGCGCTGCGACGACTGCCCCGCCTCCTACGACGAGGAGCTCTTCGAGCGCCTGCGCACCTGGCGCCGCGACCGTGCCGAGCAGGAGAAGGTGCCGGCGTTCGTGGTGTTCACCGACGCCACCCTGCAGCTGATCGCCGAGCACAAGCCGCAGACCCCCGAGGCCCTGCTGCGCGTCAACGGGATCGGCCGCTCCAAGCTCGAGCGGTACGGCGACGAGGTGCTCGCCGTGGTCGGCTGACGGTCCGTCGCCGGCCCGCTGCGCCCCGCCCGCGGGGCCAGATCGGGCCTCGAGAGGCCAACGGCAGGATGTTGCCGGAATTTTTCCGAAATCTGCCACTAAATGGTTTGCCCATGACGCGAGCGCTCCAGTAACGTGCTTCGAACCACAGGAGAAGCGCAACGACTCTGGCACGGTCGGCGCCCGACGTCATCGAGGAGGTGACCGCAATGAACAGCATCAAGACCCGCACGACGGCCCAGACCCCGTCGCGCCTCGGCATGCCCATTTCCGGTTACGCCTTCGGTGCTGCGGACGTCTGCGCCACCGGTGCGTTCGCCACCCGCGAGCGCCTCGTGGCCGCCCTCGTCCAGGGCACCTTCCCGGGTACCTCTGCCTGGAGACCACCGACCTGTTGACCCCAACAGCATCGGCAGCCTCCAGGCCGCGGAACCCGAAACCCGGGATCCGCGGCCGTTTTGTATTTCCAGCCACATCGACACATCCAGCGATCAGGTCAGAGGAAGGAGGTGAGATGCATGACCACCAGCGTTCTCGACAGAACTGAAGGGACTCAGGTCCTCGGCCAGCTGCACGACACCGCCAGTCAGGTGGAGGAAGAGCTGCTGCCCTGCCGGGCCAACGACCCGGAGCTGTGGTTCGCCGAGTCGCCCGCCGACGTGGAGTTCGCCAAGGCGCTGTGCGTGGACTGCCCGGTCCGCGAGCTCTGCCTCGACGGCGCCCTCGAGCGCCGCGAGCCGTGGGGCGTCTGGGGAGGCCAGCTGTTCCTGCAAGGCGTGGTGATCCCGCGCAAGCGGCCCCGTGGCCGGCCCCGCAAGGACGAAGCCGCCGCCTAGCGGCAACGACGGCGACGTCCGCTTCAACACCCGATGTATCAGCAGCACCCGCACCACCCTCTGCACCACCGCACCACACCAACCCGTGACCGATATCGAGACAAAGGCGTCGAGATGACCTCCTTGAACGAGAACCTGGCCCGCGCGCAGATCCGCGCCCGCCTGGGAGACGCGCACGAGCGTCGGCTGGGGCACCAGCTCGCCCGTGCGCACCGCGTCAGTCGCAAGGCCGAGCAGGCCGCGCGCCGGACCCGGGACTCCCTCGCCGGCGTCTGAGCGCCGCCCTACCTGGAAAGAACCGACAAACCCACCATGGACAACACGACCCTGAAGCGGAGCAAGAAGATGGAACTCATGCACGAGAACCTGGCCCGCGCACAAATGCGCGCGCGCCTGGGAGAGGCGCAAGAGATGCGACGAGGCCACCAGCTGGCCCAGGCCAAGCGCCTGAGCCGGAAGGCCGAGAAGGCCGCGCAGCAGGCGCGGCTGGCCCTCGCCCGCGTCCTGTGATCAGGCGCGGCAGCGCCGCGTCCCCCACCCCTGGTCCTTGACCTGATCGCGGGTGAACCCGAGAGCCGGGTACGACGAGCCACCGAGGCCGTCGTACCCGGCTCTTGCGTCGTCGGCGGAGTAACCTGCCGGCGTGTCCGAGGAGCAGTCGACCACCTGTGACTTCTGCGGCCGGCAGGAGCCGGACGACGCGCGCCGGCTGACCTGGTCGACGTCGGTGGAGAACGGGCGCCGCCGCACCTACTGCGACGAGTGCTCCCGCACCCACCTGCGCGCCATGGAGGGCAAGCTCGACAGCGAGTGGTGGTGACCCGGGCAAGCTCACCCGACGTCCGCCAGCCGCTCGCCCCAGGCGCACCCGCAGCCCGGGTGCCGCGGCCACTCCTGGCGCTCGAGCACCAGGCCCGGGTCGACGGTGACCGTGGCGGACCACAGCCGGGGCAGGTCGCCCTCGACGAACGCGACGACGTCGCGCACCGCCCACGCCAGCGCCAGGTGCACGAGCGCCGGGTCGAGGGCGTCCGCGCCCGACCCCGCCTGCGCCCGCACCGTGGCGTGGCCGGGGTCGCGCTCGCAGCGGTGCACCAGCAGGCAGCGGTGGCACGCCGTCAGGCCGGGCGCCACCAGCGGCCCGACGGTGATCCGGCCCGAGGCGCTGCCGACGAGCAGGTAGGGATCCTCGCGCCGGAGCAGGTCGTCGAGGTGCCCGGCGTCGGCGTCGCCGAGCAGCACCACCACCGTCGGCCGCTCGCCCGCCTCCGCGAGCCGCAGCCCGCTGCCGGCGAGCAGGCGCAGCGCCGGCGACCGCCACGGGGGAGTGGCGGCCAGGGCGACCCGGGCCGCCGCACGGGCCGCCAGCCGGGCTCCGGCGCGCTCCTCGCGGGTGTACGCCGCGAGCACGGCCGCCCGGGGCAGGCCCAGCGCGAGCGACTCCTGGCGCTCCTCCCGGTCGGCCACGAGGCCGTGGTCGCGCAGCGCGGCGTACCAGCGTGAGTCAGGGGGCCGGCGACCCCCCTCGACCGCCGCGAGCACGCCGCGCACCTCGGGGGTGTCGGGCAGCACCAGCCGCTGGTCGGGGTGCTCGCCGACCTGCAGGTGGTGGTCGTCGCGGCGTACGACGCGCAGCCCGGGGCGCAGGGCGGGTCGGCTGGGTGCGGGCTCGGGCGCGGGGCTGCGGCAGGTCATGCGGTCCACCGTGGCACGGCCCGGAGGGCCGCGGCGCCCGCTCTCCACAGGCCCGGGAAATGCGCGACGGCGGAGCGGTCCCGAAGGACCGCACCGCCGTCGGTGCTGTGATGCGGCTGTCGACTACGCCTTGCCGAGGATGCGGTTGAGGTTGGTGCCGCAGACCGGGCAGACGGCCTTGGCCATCCGGGTGCCCTTGTCGTTGACCCGGACCTCGCCCTCCGCCTCGCGCTTCTCCTTGCACTTCACGCAGTAGAACTCGCCGCTCCAGGTCTCCGCCATGACGGCCTCCTTGCATATTCGATGTCTCGGTCGTCGCGACGGGGTCGTGGGGGAAGCCCGCCGGAGCCCCGACCGTAGCGGTGCCACGCCCGGGAGCCGTGCTCGACCCTACGACACGCGGGGTCAAGCGTGCATCAGGCGCACCGCGCGGCGGGGATCACCGGATAGCGGACGCCTGCGGGGGGGCCGTGACCCCTCAGTAACCTCTGCGGCATGACCGAGACCCACCTGCGCCTCGAACGCCCCTCCGACGGGGTCGTCCTGCTCGTCCTCGACAACCCCGACCAACGCAACGCGATGTCGGACGCGATGACCGACGCGTGGGTCGCGGCCGTCGACGAGGTGGCCGCGGACCGGTCGGTGCGGGCCGTCGTGGTGACCGGTGAGGGCTCGGCGTTCTGCTCGGGCGGCAACACCTCGTGGATCGCGAGCGAACCGGACGCGACCGTGGACGAGCTGCGGGAGCGGATGCTGCCGTTCTACCGCGCCTGGCTGTCGATCCGGCGGCTCGAGGTGCCCACCATCGCCGCGGTCAACGGGCCCGCGATCGGTGCCGGGCTCTGTCTGGCGCTGGCCTGCGACCTGAGGTTCGCGGCCGCGGGGGCCCGGCTGGGCGCGCCGTTCGTCAAGCTCGGGATGCACGCCGGGATGGCCGGCACCTACCTGCTCCCCGACGTCGTGGGCCTGGCCCACGCGCGCGACCTGCTGCTCACCGGACGCGTCGTGGACGCCGAGGAAGCCCTGCGGATCGGCCTGGTCTCGCGGGTGCTGCCCGTCGACGGCTTCCGCGACGAGGTGCTCGGGGTGGCCGCGGACATCGCGGCGACCGCGCCGATCGCGAGCCGGCTCACCAAGCTGGCCCTGGCCGGCGGCGGGCACGCCGACTACGAGAGCGGACTGCAGTGGGAGGCGCTGGCGCAGCCGCTGACCCTGGCCACCGAGGACCTCCAGGAGGGGATCCGCGCGGCGCGGGAGCGGCGGGCGCCGCGGTTCACGGGGCGCTGAGCCGCCGAGCGGGCCAGGACCGGTGCGGGCACAGAAGAGGCCCCCGTCGCGTCCACTCTCGCTTGCCTTCCCCTTGCGAGCGAGGGTGGATCGGCCGGGGGCCTCATCTGGCGCCCAACCTAGGAGGCGCGTCGGAGCAGGGTCAACGCCGCGGGCCCGCACCCTGTGGACAAGGTTGTGGACAAACCTGTGGAACGGGCCCGTAGCCGGTGGAGGACACGCGGTGGACGCGGGACACGGCTGTGGAGGAATCGCACCTGCAACCCGGCAACCGACCCTTGACCAGCCACAATGGGAATCGACAGGGTGTGGAGAGAAGAAATCTGGAGGCGGACGGCGTGTCGGACGGCATGGCAGGCGGGAGCACCCCGCTCGGCCCCGTCGCGGCGCTGCGCCGGATCGCCTTCCTGCTCGAGCGGGCCCGCGAGGACACCTACAAGATCAAGGCGTTCCGCGCGGCGGCCGCCGCGATCCTGCCCCTGTCGCCCGAGGAGGTCGCCGAGCGGGCTGCCGCCGGGACGCTCGCCGACCTGCCGGGCGTCGGCGCGTCGTCGGCCGCGGTGATCGCCGCGGCGGCCCGCGGTGAGGTCCCCGAGCGTCTCGCCCGGCTCGAGCGCGAGCACGCGGGGCCGCTGGCGGCCGGTGGGCGCGAGCTGCGGGCCCTGATCCGCGGCGACCTCCACTCCCACTCCGACTGGTCCGACGGCGGGTCGCCGCTGGAGGAGATGGCCTTCACCGCGATCGAGCTCGGCCACGAGTACCTCGTGCTCACCGACCACTCGCCGCGGCTGCGCGTCGCCAACGGCCTCAGCGCGGAGCGGCTGGCCCGCCAGCTCGGCGTGGTCGACGCCGTGAACGAGCACCTCGCCGGCAGCGGCTTCACCCTGCTCAAGGGCATCGAGGTCGACATCCTCGACGGCGGCGAGCTCGACCAGACCGACGAGCTGCTCGACCGGCTCGACCTGCGGGTCGCCAGCGTGCACTCCAAGCTGAAGATGGACGCCGGGGCGATGACCCGGCGGATGCGGTCGGCCGTCGCCAACCCGCGCACCAACGTGCTGGGCCACTGCACCGGCCGCCTGGTCACCGGCAACCGCGGGGTGCGGCCGGGCAGCGAGTTCGACGCCCGCACGGTGTTCGAGGCCTGCGTCGAGCACGACACGGCCGTGGAGATCAACAGCCGCCCCGAGCGCCGCGACCCGCCGACCAGGCTGCTCGAGCTCGCCCGCGACGTCGGCTGCCTGTTCTCGATCGACAGCGACGCCCACGCGCCGGGCCAGCTCGACATGCTCGACTACGGCTGCGAGCGTGCCGAGGACGCCGGCATCGACCCCGACCGCATCGTCAACACGTGGCCGCGCGAGCGGTTGCTCGCGTGGGCGAACCCCCTCCGGGAGGCAGCATGACCGAGGCCGCCCAGCCCCAGGTGGAGGTACGCCGCTCGCGCCGGCGTCGCCGTACCGTCTCGGCGTACCGCGACGGCGAGCGGATCGTGGTGCTGGTCCCGGCGAGCCTCAGCCGCAAGGAGGAGGCCGAGTGGGTGACCACCATGGTCGCCCGGCTCGAGCGGTCGGAGCGCCGGCTGCGTCCCAGCGACGACGAGCTGCTGTCGCGGGCGCTCGAGCTCAACGACAAGTACCTCGGCGGCCTGGCGACGCCGGGGTCGGTGCGCTGGGTCGACAACCAGCGCTCCCGCTGGGGCTCGTGCACCCCGGGTGACCGCACCATCCGGCTCTCCGCGCGCCTGCAGGGGATGCCGCAGTGGGTGGTCGACTACGTGATCGTCCACGAGCTCGCGCACCTGCTGGAGCCCGGGCACGACCAGCGCTTCTGGTCGTGGGTCGAGAACTACCCCAAGGCCGAGCGCGCGCAGGGCTACCTGCTCGGCTGGTCGGCCGCCGCCCGTGTCGACGAGCCGCCCGGCAGCGACGTCGAGGGAGCCGGCCCGGCCGAGGGCTGACCGGAGGCGAAGCGCGCGCGGGCGAGCCCGATGAGCTCGTGCATCTCGTCCTCGAGGTCGTCGGGCAGCGCACCGACCGGCCACCAGCGGACGTCGAGCGACTCCTCGCTGGCCGCGTGCTCGGCATCTGCGGGCGCGACCGCGCCGAACCGGACGTCGAGGTGGTGCACCGTGCCGCGCGGGTCGCAGAAGCCGACCTCGTGCTCGTCGAGGTGCAGCGGCACGGGGTCGACGACGAGGTCGGCCAGTCCCGACTCCTCGACCGCCTCGCGCGTGGCCGCGCCGGCCAGCGTGGTGTCTGCGGGCTCGCAGTGGCCGCCGAACGCGAACCACCGACGGGCCTTGCGGTGCAGGTTGAGCAGCACGTGGTCGAGGTCCGCCGACAGCACGAGCGTCCCGGCGGTGAGGTGGTCGGGGAAGCAGCCGCGGCTCAGGCCGTCGGGGTGCGCGGCGAGGTGCGCGACGTACCGGTCGCGCAGCGCGGCCTGGTCAGGGGACGGCGGGGTCCACGCCCGCAGGACCGCGAGCGCGTCGGCGTGGAGGCTCACTCCTCGCGCTGCCCGCCGGTCTCGTCGGTCTCGTCGGTCCCCCCGGGGCCGCCGTCGAGGAGGTCCTGGAGGGCGGCGTCGAAGTCCTCGTCGCTCATCGTCTCCGGCGCGGTCGCGCCCTCGCGGAAGCCGAGCGGGTCGTCGAGGTCGGCCGCGGTGGGCAGCAGGTCGGGGTGCATCCACACGCCGTCGCGGGCCTCGGTGCCCTGGCGGGTGCGCAGCGAGCCCCACAGGGTGGAGGCGTCGCGCAGCCGGCGCGGGCGCAGCTCGAGGCCGACCAGCGAGGAGAACGTCTGCTCGGCGGGGCCGCCCGAGGCACGGCGGCGACGGATCGCCTCCTGCAACCGCGCGGCGGCGGGCATCCGCTCGTGGGTGGCCTGGCCGACCACCTCGTCGACCCAGCCCTCGACCAGGGCGAGGGTGACCTCCAGCCGCTGCAGCGCGGCCTCCTGGGCGGGGGAGCGGGGCAGGTCGAACATGCCGCCCGAGAGCAGCTCCTGCATCGCCTCGGGGTCGAGGTTGGTCGGGTCGATGCCGCGCATCTGCTCCTCGACGCGCTGCTGGATGCTCGCGGTGTTGACCTCGATGCCGCGGGCGTAGTCGGTCACCGCGCCGATCAGGTGCTCGCTCAGCCACGGCACATGGGCGAAGAGCCGCTGGTGGGCGGCCTCGCGCAGCGCGAGGTAGAGCAGCACGTCGTCGACGTCCTCCTCGAGACCCTCGGCGAACTCCGTGACGTTGGTCCACACCAGCGCGGCGCGGCCGGGGGGCGAGAGCGGCAGGCCGACGTCGGTGGCGCTGAGCACCTCGGAGGCCAGGGTGCCGATGCCGGAGCCGACCTGCGAGGCGAGCATGGCGCCGATCGCCTTGCCGAGGATGCCGAGGATCGGCCCTGCCATCTGCCCGGCCTCCTGCGGGAGCGCCTGGCCGATCGAGGCGACCGAGCTCTCGGCGATCGGCTCGACGAGGGTGCGCCACGACTCCGAGGTCGCCACCACCCATTCCGCGCGGCTCCAGGCAGCGGTGGAGGTGACGGCGGAGGGAAACTCCGTCACCTCGTCGAGCCAGTGGTCGGCGAGGCGGACGGCGTCGGCCACGGCGTCGCTCTGCTTGCCGCCGGGGGAGGGGTCGCTGCCGCTGGCGACCACCTTGCGCGCGGTGTCGACGGCGAGGTCCCAGTTCAGCGGCCCGTCGTAGGGCTGCATGAGGTTCTGGATCTGGCCGAAGAGCGCGCCGAGGTCGGGGGCGCCGCCGGCGAAGAACTGCTCGAAGGGGGTGCCCCGGAACGGGTTCTGGTCGTCGTCGGGCGAGTCGCCGGACGAGCCACCGGGGAGGCTGGTCATGGCTCCACGGTATCGGCAGCCTGCAAGTAGGGTCGCGCCTGTGAGTGCTGTGGAGGACGCCCCCGAGATCCGGCTGGTCGCCCTGCGGGAGACGCCGCTCGACGTGGCCGAGGTCGTGGCCGCCCTGGACGACGACGCGTCCGGCGGCCTGACGCTGTTCGTGGGCCGGGTGCGCGACCAGGACGGCGGCCGCGGCGTCACCGCGCTGGAGTACTCCGCGCACCCCACCGCGCTGGCGAAGCTGCGCGAGGTCTGCGAGCGGGTGGCCGCTGCCCACGAGGTGCACGGCATCGCCGCGGTCCACCGCACCGGTCGCCTCGAGATCGGGGACGTCGCGGTCGTCGTCGCCACCACCTCGGCCCACCGAGGCACGGCGTTCGACGCCTCGCGCGAGCTGATCGACACCCTCAAGGCCGAGGTGCCGATCTGGAAGCACCAGCTCTTCGCCGACGGCGGCGAGGAGTGGGTGGGCACCCCGTAGGGCGCGCCTTCCGGCGCGAGGGGCCGCGGCTGCCTACCCTCGTGGCCGTGGAGATCCTCCTCTGGCTCGTGCCTCCGGTCGTGGTGACCTGCCTGGCCATGCTCTGGGTGTCGTGGCTGGGCCGGGAGGGACGCGGCGAGGTCGACCCCGAGGTCGCCGTACGCCGGATGGCCGAGGCGCTGGGCAAGGAGCCGCGGCCGCACGCCAGCCGTCGCCCGCCGACCCCGGTGCGTGACCGGAGCACCGGCATCGCCGTCCGTCCCTCGCGCCTGCCGCGCCGGGACGAGGCTCCCCGCGACCGCCGGTCCGCCTGAGCCCGCCGACTGCGGTCCTCCTTCCCCCGGATGGGACACTGGGCGCCATGACGCAGCGCATCTGGGCAGGCCTGATCGCCCTGCCCCTGCTCGTCGCGCTGTGGGTGGCGGCGATCCTCACGCCCCTGCCGTACGTGACCTACGCACCCGGCCTCACCGTCGACGTCCTCGGCGCGCCCGACGGGCACGAGACGATCCAGGTCAGCGGCCACAAGACCTACCGCACGGACGGCGAGCTGCGGATGACCACGGTGTTCGTGACCCAGCCCGACGCGAAGCTCAACCTCTTCAACGTGATGGGCCGCTGGTTCCAGTCCGACGACGCGGTCTACCCCTACGGGGCGGTGTACCAGGAGGGCGAGTCCGACGCGCAGAACAAGGTCGAGGGCCAGATCCAGATGGTCTCCTCGCAGGACGCGGCGATCGCGGTGGCGCTGACCGAGCTCGGCATCGACTTCGACCCCGCGGTGCGGGTCTTCGGCGTCGACGAGGGCACGCCGGCGGAGGGGGAGCTCGAGGTCGGCGACCTGATCCTCGCGGTGGACGGCAAGCCGGTCGCCACGACCGACGACGTCCGGCAGGCCGTGGAGGACGCGGGCGCGGGCCAGCCGGTGACGCTGCGGGTGCTCAGCAAGGGCAAGGAGGGCACCGTGCGGATCACGCCCGACGAGGTCGACGGCGCGCCGCGGCTCGGCGTCCGGCTGCTGCCGGCCTACCACTTCCCGTTCGACGTCTCCGTCGACATCGACCCCGCCATCGGCGGGCCCAGCGCCGGGCTGATGTTCTCCCTCGGCATCTACGACACCCTCACCCCGGGCTCGCTGACCGGCGGCCACGTCGTCGCCGGCACCGGCACCATGGACGCCAGCGGGAAGGTCGGCCCGATCGGCGGCATCCAGCAGAAGATCGCCGGCGCCCGCGACGCGGGGGCCGAGCTGTTCCTCGTGCCGCCCGACAACTGCGCGGAGGCGCTCGGCGCCGACAACGGCGACATGCGCCTGGTCCGCGCCGACACGATGCACGACGCGGTCCAGGCCGTGGAGGCGTGGGTCGACGACCCGGACGCCGAGCTGCCGACCTGCTCCGCGAGCGCGAACGCGGGAGCCGCCTCGTGAGCTCCCCGGGCGACCACGACGGTCTGGACGGTCTGGACGGTCTGGACGGTCTGGACGTCGCAGCCGCGCTGGACGTCGACCCGGCCCTGGCCTCGGCGGTCCTGGAGATCGAGGGACACATCGCCGACGGCGGCTGGGACCAGCCCTCGCGGCTCTACGCGCTGGTCGCCACCGGTGAGCTGGTCGAGCACGAGCCCGAGCTCGCCCGGGCGATGGGCCTCGACGAGGCGGCGAGCGAGGGATCACTGACACCCGTCGAGCAGGAACTTCCGGGTACTGCTCGTCCGTTGGAGGAAGTGCTCGAGTCGATCTCGTGGCCGGCCGGCGTGTCCGGGTGCGCCGCGGTCGTCGAGCGACTGGTGCTGCCACCGGACGCCGACGGGCAGGTGCCCGACGATCCGCGCCGTGCCGAGGAGTTCGCCCGCGAACACCCCGACCGGCAGGAGGTCCGGATCGTCGCGGGGGCGACGCGTGGCGGTGCCACGTACTGTGCGTTGCGGTTGCGGGCGCACGACGATGCGGCATCCGTGGTCGGAGGTACCGACCTGGTACCCGGCCTGCTGCACCTGCTGGCCGCCACGCTGGAAGAGGAGACGGACGAGTGAGCGAGCTGTTCGAGGAGGAGCCCCGAGGCGGGCGCCCCCAGCCCGCCCCCCGGCGCTCGCGCGCCCTGATCATCACCGCGGTCGTGCTGGTGCTGGGCTTCTTCGCCCTCACCACGTCGGCGTCGTTCTTCACCGACCGGATGTGGTACCAGTCGGTGGACTACTCCTCGGTGTTCAGCACGCTGTTCTGGACCAAGGCCGGGCTGTTCCTGGTCTTCGGGGCCCTGATGGCGCTCGTGGTCGGCGTGAACATGTACCTCGCCTACCGCCTGCGCCCGATCTTCCGTCCGCAGTCGGCCGAGCAGACCGGTCTCGACCGCTACCGCGAGGTCATCGACCCGGTGCGCGTGTGGCTGCTCGTCGGCGTCTCGGTGCTCCTCGGCCTCTTCGCCGGCACCTCGGCCTCGGGCCAGTGGCGCTCGTTCCTGCTGTGGCGCAACGGCGGCGACTTCGGCACCACCGACACCTACTTCGACAAGGACATCGGCTTCTACGTCTTCGACCTGCCGTGGCTCCACTACCTCGTGGACGTCGGCATGGCCTTCACGGTGGTCGCGGTGCTGATGGCCGGCCTCGTTCACTACCTCTACGGCGGGGTGCGGCTGCAGACCAGCCACGACCGGCTCTCCGGTGCTGCGCAGGTGCAGCTCTCCGTGCTCGCCGGCCTCTTCGTGCTGGCCAAGGCCGCCGACTACTACCTCGACCGCTTCGACCTCGTGCACCAGAGCGGCCGCCTGATCACCGGCATCACCTACACCGACGACCACGCGGTGCTCCCGGCCAAGACGATCCTGATGCTGATCGCCGTGATCTGCGCGGTGCTCTTCTTCGCCAACGTGCTGCGCCGCACCTGGGTGCTGCCCTCGGTCGGGCTGGCGCTGCTGGCCCTGTCGGCGGTCCTGCTCGGCATGATCTGGCCGGGCGTCGTGCAGCAGTTCCAGGTCGACCCGACCGAGGCGGACAAGGAGTCCACCTACATCGGCGCCAACATCGACGCGACCCGTGCGGCGTACCAGCTCGACAGCATCGAGGTCGACGACAACTACACCAGCAATGCCAGCATCTCCAACACCCAGCTCTCGAGCCTGACCTCGGAGACGGCCTCGGCGCCCCTCGTCGACCCCAAGCTGGTGCGGCAGACCTTCGAGCAGCTGCAGCAGGTACGCGCCTACTACTCGGTCGCCGACGTGCTGGACGTGGACAAGTACACGATCGAGGGCCAGCAGCGGGCCATGGTGCTCGGTGTCCGCGAGCTCGACCAGACGGGCATCAGCGAGGGCGACCGCAACTGGTCGAACCTGCACACCGTCTACACCCACGGCAACGGCGTGATCGCCGCCTTCGCCAACCAGCGCGGCCCCGACAACGCGCAGGAGCAGGAGGAGATCCAGTTTGCCGAGGGGCAGCAGGTCGACGAGGACCAGCTCCAGAAGCTGTTCCCCAACGGCTACGAGAGCCGCGTCTACTTCGGTGAGGACAGCCCCGACTACTCCATCGTCGGCAAGACGCCGGGGGCGCCCGACGTGGAGCTCGACCTCGGCGCGGCCGGCGGCAACACCGAGGACACCAACCTCACGACGTACGACGGGGAGGGCGGCGTCCCGGTCGACAGCTTCCTCGACCAGGTGCTCTACGCCGTCAAGTTCGGCGACCCCAACTTCGTGCTCTCCGAGCGGGTCAACGACAACAGCAAGGTGCTCTACATCCGCAAGCCGGCCGAGCGCGTGGAGAAGGTCGCGCCGTGGCTGACGCTCGACCAGGACCCCTACCCGGCGGTGGTCGACGGGCGGATCGAGTGGATCCTCGACGGCTACACCACGACCGACCAGTACCCGCTGGCGCAGCGCGAGTCGTTCGAGGACATGACGACCGACGCGCTCGCCCAGGGCAACCAGTTCGGCACGCTGCCCACCGACGAGATCAACTACATGCGCAACGCGGTCAAGGCGACCGTCGACGCCTACGACGGCACCGTGACGCTCTACGCGTGGGACGAGTCCGACCCGATCCTCCAGGCCTGGCGCAGCGCCTTCCCCGGCACCGTGAAGGACCGCTCGGAGATCCCCGAGAGCCTGATGGAGCACCTGCGCTACCCCGAGGACCTCTTCAAGGTGCAGCGGTACCAGTTCGCGCGCTACCACGTCACCGACCCGACCGACTGGTACTCCGGCACCAACCGGTGGGCGGTGCCCGAGGACCCCTACGCGACCACGCAGCTGCAGCCGCCGTACCGGCTCTTCGTGAACCGGGCCGACGGCAGCGGCCAGACGTGGGGCATGTCGACGGTCTTCGTGCCCAACGACAAGAGCAACCTCGCCGCCTACATGGCGGTCGGCTCGGACGCGACCGACGAGGAGAGCTACGGCAAGATCAAGGTGCTGCAGCTGCCCCCCGACCAGACCCAGACCCCGGGTCCGGGTCAGGTCGCCAACGAGATGGCGACCAGCGCCAACGTGCGCGACGCGCTGCTGCCCTTCAACCAGGGTGAGTCCAAACCGATCTTCGGCAACGTGCTGACGATGCCGGTCGCCGACGGGCTGCTCTACCTGCAACCCGTCTACGCGACGCGCGCCACCTCGACGGCGGGCTTCCCCGAGCTGCAGTACGTGATCGTGTCGTACGGCGGGTCGGTCGGCATCGGCACGACCCTCACCGAGGCCCTCGCGGACTCGCTCAAGGTCAGCCCCGACCAGCAGCCGACGGAGCCGAGCGGCCAGGGCGACGGCAAGGGCGACTCGGAGCCGACCGGGAGCATCAACGCCCAGATCCGCGACCTGCTCGACCAGGCGCAGGCGGCCTTCGACGCCGCCGACCGCGCGCAGACCGCCGGCGACACGGTGGAGTGGGCCAAGCAGATGGAGAAGGGCCGCGCCCTCGTCGAGCAGGCCATCCAGCTCTCCGACAGCCAGTCGGCCGACAGCCAGTCGTCCAGCAGCAGCGACTCCTCGAACTGACCCCGATTTGGGTGGATCCGACCGATCCACTAGAGTCGTCGTCACCGACGCGGGGTGGAGCAGTTCGGTAGCTCGCTGGGCTCATAACCCAGAGGTCGCAGGTTCAAATCCTGCCCCCGCTACAAGAAAGTGGCCCCTGACCTGCGGAAACGCAGATCGGGGGCCACTTACCTTCTTGAGTCACATTGCCTTATGTCGCGTTTATGTCCCAGAAACCTTTGCGCGGGTGACCCACTCTGGTACCGAGTTGGGGCCGGCGTTGGGGCCAAGCAGATGCAGGGCTGGTGCTCGAAACACCCCAGGACGTCAGTCGTCTGATGCGGTCGTCGTGGCCTTGCCGGCGAAGGACTGAAGGATGTGCGTCACGTCAGGTGTGGTCCTGTCCTTCTCGATGTAGAACTCTTTGGTGATCGCATCTGAGGAGTGGCCCAGGACGCGGGCTGCGGTGTCCGAGTCGACCAGGCGGTCGATCAAGGTGGCGACGGTCTTGCGGAACGTGTGTGGCGTCACCCAGTCGAAGCCTGTGTCTGCTCGGATCGTGCGCCACCGCCGCTCGATGTTGCCGACCTGGTGCCAGGTGCCGTTACGGGTGGCGAAGACCGCGTTGTAGTGATTTGGTCGTTGCTCGATACGCCGCCTCATCAGAACATCGACAGCAAACGGCGGCAGCGCGATGGTGCGTTTTGAGGCGTCCGACTTCGGCTTGGGCTTCCGGTACGTGCCCTTTCCCGTCTCCGTCTTGATCGTGCCACTGATTGACACCGTCGGCGGGGTCGCACTCAAGTCGATGTCTGTCCATCGGATCGCGAGCACTTCTCCGATCCGGCAGCCCGTGGCGAGCAGCAGGTCAACGATGTCGGGCATGTCCTGGTTCGGCTTTGGACCGGGTCGCTTTTTGGTCATCCAGGCGTCTACAGCAGAGCGGACGGCATTGAGATCTTCCACCGAGAGCGCTTGGACGTCCTTCTTCTGGCCTCGAAGCCGAGACGTGGAGGAGACCGGGTTGGCCGGGAGCGCATCGTCGATAACCGCGGCGTCGAACATCATCTTGAGGACCGTCTTGGTCTTCTTGCGGCGGCTGTGGGAGTCCTGCGACCTGATGAGCCGTTCCAGGCGACCAGCTGTTGCCTCGCGCAGGCGAATGTTGCCGATGGCTGGATTGATGACGTTTTCGATGATGCGTTGGTACTCGTTCGCGGTAGTTGCCTCGGAGCGCTGTTCGGCGCGATACAGCGAGAGCCAGATGTCAGCCACTTGGCTGATTCGCATGTCGGGGCCGATGAGGTCACCGGATGGGGCGCTTCGGTCGGCGATCTTGACCTTGAGTTCTCGTACTGCGGCGGCGGCGCTTCGAGCGGTCCCCTTGATTTCGCGCGTGACGCCGTCGAAGTCGCGGAAGCGCGTTCGCGCGCGATACACCCCGGGACGCACCTCCTTCGTCGTGATGGTCCCGAATGTTCCGATGGGCAGCGGGGGGCGAGCCATGGGCGTTCCTTCTTGAGGTCTGAGCGCTATCGATGCCGTGGACGGGACCGTCGCGACATGGAACCTAGCGTGCTGGATGTTGCTAGGTGGTCACCCGTCGAGCCCCGGCCGTTGTCGTCGATGACCATTTCCGCTTCGAGATCCAGTGTCTCGGCGTGGGCCTCGATCCAAGCATCAAGATCCGAACGGCGGTACCGCAGTGCGCCGCCCGCCTTCACCGCGCGTGGTCCGAACCCCGGGCGTCGCGTGCGCCAGGTATAGAGCGTCGACTTCGCGATCCCGATGTAGGCAGCCGCTTGCGCAATGTTCATCGTGGCAGGGGTGAGTGCGAGCCGGCGGCGTTCTGTCGGGAGGGGCTCGTCGGAAGGCGGCGTGGCGTGTTCACTCATGTCTGTGACGACATCCTCAAGGATGCGTTCGCTCTCCTGAGCAGCTAGCGGTCGGTGGCCGCCGACGCTGAGGGTCTCCTTCACCGTTTCCATCTCGTGTCTCCTCCGACCTGCGGTGGTGGGTCTCGGTGGTCGCAGCCCACCTGGTGTCTGATGGTCACCTAAGTGGTCCGACAGGTGCTGAGCGATCAATGCCCGCAGACTTTCTGCATGGCATGCCGTGGTCCGGCGAAGATGCTGGGGTGCAGTGGCCGCCATGTTGCGCGTTGTCCGCTGCCGAGAGCCAAGCGGGGCGATGGCTACTGCCGTTGGAGTGCGCGAGCATGGCAGAGGCTGCCGCCGTGGATGCCGCGGACGCGGTTGCCGTACTCGCCGAACGCAAGGCTTCCCGTACGGGCTTCGGCACCGTGACGGCGCGTCGGGCGAGGATGTCGGCGGGGGAGACCCACACGACGTCACCCTCGGCCGGCGGGCTGGCCAGCCCGGACTCGACGTCGTTGTGCGCTCGCCGGGACAGGGCTCGCGCGGGGCCGGTGAGGTTAGGGGTGTCGGCCTTCTCGGCTACGACGTGCGCGAGCTCGGAGCCGGCCTCGATCGCGCGGAGGGTCGCCACCGTGGCCTGGGGGAGTCCGGGCCGGGTGCCGATGACCTCTGGTGTTGCGAGGGTGGTGGTGTCGTGGGTGATCTGGCGGTAGGCGGCGCGGACCTCGGCGGCCGCGCGAGCCAAGAACTCCTCGAGGCGGGCTCCTGGGGGAGCGAGGTCGCCCCAGCGGCTGGCCAGGTTGCTCCAGGAGCGCCCTGCGTCGGCGATCGAGGGGACCAGGCGGTCCGAGGGCTCGACGATGCCGGCGGTGGCGGCCGCTTCGACGAGCACCATGCTGGCACCGGCGATGAGTGCCTGCGTGCGGGTGATGAGCAAGATGTTGGACGGCGCGAGGTCGCGAGCCAGCGCGCGGTGGGACTGGATGTCCCACTTGGCCAAGGCCTGCGCCAGACGGCCGGAGTCGTCGACGGGCCGGATCGCTTCGCCGGCGAGGGCTTGAGCGAACCGGTCGGTTAGGTAGCTGCGTGCGGTGTTCTCGCACGCCGACATCCGATCGACCCAGACCCCGGTGGGTGCGATGGCGTAGGGGGAGTGGTGCTGGGCGAGCTGGACCCGGCGGCCCGAGCCACGGGCGTCGTTGACGCGGTCGCGGCCGTTGTCGTGCAGGGCGACGCTGACGGCGTGGGCGGTCAGGTAGAGACCGTGCATGATCCTGGTCCGGGCTGCCTCGAGGTCGCGGTGGGCCTCGGTCTGCTCGTGCGGGACCTCGGCGCCGTAGCGGCGCACCAGAGCCGCGGCGTTGAGCAGGGTCTGGGTCATCTGGTCGATGCGGGGGTTGGTCGGGCCCGGACCTGGCCAGGCCTTCCGGCCGGACAGGCTGGCCTCGATGGTCGAGGCCTGCGCCGACAGGCTGGTGATGGGCCGATCGCGCTCGTCGACGCCAGGCCGGCGACCCGGTAGCGAGGCCCACAGGTCCTCCGCGGCCGCGACCATCGTCGGCCAGCTCCGCAGGAGCGTGCCGGCGTCATCGCCGCCGACGTCCATGAGCAGCTGGCGAGCCAGGTAGTCGACGTCGAAGAGCATCTCGCCGACGCTGCGTACGTCGCGCGAGGTCACCGGGATCTGGTCGACGTCGAAGAGCTCCTCGTCGATTTCGGCGTAAGCCAGGCGCAGGTCAGTAGCCAAGGCCGCGGGCTTCCCGGATGAGGTCGCACAGGTCGACGACCAGCTGCGAGCCGTGGACCAGGTCCGGCTGGTGCAGCGGTAGCGGGCGGGTCAGCTCCTCGGCCTCGGTGAGCAGCTGCAGCGGCGTGCGCTCCTCGAGGTTGGGGAGCGGGTCGTCGTCGGGCAGCTCGTAGTCGTCGGGCAGCAGGGCGCTGGCCTGGGAGTGCGCGAGGTAGACCCCCAGCCCGAGGTCGTGGAGCGGGGAGTTGGGGGTGGCCTCGTCGGCGTCGCTCCACACCTGGGCAGCGGCCTGGTGCAGCAACTGGGCGATCGAGCCGAGGCAATCCCAGGTGCCGTCAGCGTTGAGGGTGTCCACGGGTGTTCCTTTCAGTCGGAGGTCGGTCTGGCTCATGAACCCACGTCCCGGCCGCGGCCCGCTGCGCCGAGCGGCGGGCTGTGGATAACTCGGGGTGCTGTCGGCACCTGGGCACAGACTGGTCTCGTTCGCCTATGTCGCTCGGCGGTTGCCGGACGATCACCGCGAGCAAAGTCAAGAGATCCGCACTAGTGCTGCAAGATGGAGGAGGGTCGAGATGATGTTCCCGATGACCGTGCTGAGAGCCGTGACGCTGGCGCCGGCCGTGCTGGTGAGCTTCGTCCTCACCGTGGTGGTGTGCGCCCTGCTCCCGCCGGCGCTGGGCCTGGCGGCGTTCATGGCTGCGGGCGGCGTGCTGGTCGCGCTGGCGCTGGGACAGCTGCAGGAGCCTGCGATCGCGGCGTTGACCAGGTCGCGGCCGGCGACGGAAGCCGAGTTGCGGGTGATGGCGCCGGTGCTGGCCGAGCTGTGCGGCCGCGGTGTCGACATCGGCGCGCTGTTCGTGCGCCGGATCCAGCGCCCGAGCACCCCGGTGGCGGTGTCGATCGGCCGGCGCACCGTGGTGGTCAGCCCTGGGCTGGTCGAGGCGACGTTCCGCGGCGCTGTGACCGGCGCGGAGGCGGCCGCCGCGCTGGCTCATGCGGTCGGCCGGCGCGAGGCGATCCGGCCGCGTCTGGAGTTGGCCGTACTCGCGGCGACGACGCCGTGGCGGCTGATGGTGGCGACGTTCCGCGGTGTCGGCCGTGCCTTCGCCTGGCTTCCGTTCATGCGGCTGGCTTGGACGCTGCGCGGCGTCGTGGGGGTCATCTGCGTGGTGCAGTCGGTCGCCGAGGACCGGGCCTGGGCCGGTTTGCTCGGGGGCGCGGTCATCGCGCTGACCTACTTGGTGCCGGCGGCCGGCCGGCGGATCGAGCTCCACACGGAGGCCGAGGCCGACCAGTTCGTGCTCTCGCTCGGCCTCGGTCCCGTGCTGGCGGGGCTGCTGCGGCGCTACGCGCACTCGATGACCCTCGAGCGGATGCAGCGCCTGGAGACGGCCGTCGAGCAGCCTCAGCGGCCGCGACTGCACCTGGTGCACGGCTGAGGCTGTTGCTCTGGCGGTGCGGCGGCCGGCGGCGGGTTACTCGTCGTCCTGGAAGCCGGACGTGGAGTGGTGCACGCAGCCGCGGCCGTCGCCCTCGTGCGGCTTGTGGTTCATGCACGGCAGCGACCCCAGCTTGTGTGAGCAGTCGACCCAGCGGACGGTCGAAGGGCCGGTTGTCGGCGCGAGTGCGGTAGCCATCGCGGCCTCCTATCGGCGCGGGCTGCGGCGGCGGCCGAGCTGGGGCCGCTGGTAGGCGGCGGTGTCGGTGTGGTCGTGCTGGCGGCCGGACCGGTGGACCTGTGCGATCTCGGCGTCGGGGGAGGGACCGGTGTCGGCGGCCGCGGCCTGGGCTGCGGCTTCCTCGCTGGCCCTGATCTCCTCGGCGCGCTGTCGCGCCTCTTCCTCGAGCGCGGCTTCATCGCGAGCGGCGTCACTCATGTGAACTCCCATGGATCCCGTGGACCGGCACCGGCTGCGCCGGTCCTTCTGGTCACCTATGTGCGGACCGAGGGCCCGGGCGATCACCGCGGCCCGACTGGATTGGAAAGTCGCGGGGCACTGGCCGCTCAGGCCGGCTGGGCCAGCAAAGCGTGGCGCCCAGCATCTGTGCCGTGTGCTTGAGGACGGCGTGGGAACCGGTCCCGCCCGGGCGGTCGCAGCACGGAGGGTGTCAAAGCCCTCGTCGACGACGATGCGGTGCAGTTGGCCACCGCAGGCACGACAGTGCCGGCCGGCGTGGGTGGGGCACCCCTCGACCGCCACGGCGCAGGGCAAGCACGCCGCGGG
>NZ_JBHSKD010000023.1:895-68177 GCF_042657275.1 Nocardioides taihuensis | reverse complement strand
GGGGCACCTGGTGGTCGCGTCCCAGTCGCGCCGCTGGCGCAGCAGCGTGGCGGTCTGTTGCCACGGCGCATGCTCGAGGTGCGCCGGCGCGGGACGTCCGAGCGCCTGGTCGACCGCCGCTTTGAGGAGCTGCTCCCTGCAGCCGAGGACGCGCTCGTCGACGCCGCGGTTGTAGCACCATCGGGCCAGCGTCTTCGCGGCCGTCATCAGCTGCTCGTCCAAGCCCGGCCGCCCCCTCAGCAGGTGCCCCACAGGCCGCTGTCGGCGTCCTGGGCATCGTCGGCGGCCGCGGAGTACGACTCTTCGCGGGCGAGGTCCTGGGCAGCGTCGTAGCGGCGTGCGGCGCCGCGGGCCAGGAGCTCGTGCGCTACGTCGACGCCGGCGTGGTCGACGTAGCGCAGCAGCCGGTCGTAGCGGTCGCGGTTGGGCTGGCCGCTGTCGGTGACCAGCTGGACGGTGCTGCCGACCGGCGCGAGCTCCTCGAGCAGATCGGTTGCCTGGTCGGCGTAGCACCCCGCCGACGCCGGCGGGTGGGCGACTTCGGGGGCGTCGATGCCGAGCAGGCGGACTCGGCCGAGCTCGCGGCCGCCGAGGTCCTCGACGCGCAGCGTGTCCCCGTCGACCACGGCCGTCACGCGGACCTGGGTGGCCTTGACCTCGGATGAGTCGGGGCCAGTGGGAGCGCCGGGGAGGGCGGACTTGATGCCGCCGGCGGTGAGCACGGCAATCGCCGCGGCCGCGAGGCCGATGACGGCCTTCATCGGGCAACCCTCAGCTGGAGACGCTCGCCGGCGACGGGAACCGCGCGCTCCTGGGCACGGGCACCGGGGGAGCGGTAGCCGGGCTCGGGGATCTGCTCGACGACCTCTGCCGCGCTCATGCCGGCGCCGGCCGGCTCCTCGGGGAGTTCGGCGGCGATCTTCGCGGCCAGGTCGCGCAGCGGTGGGGTCTTCTCGATGCGCCGGGTCGCGTGGAGCACGGTCGTGTGGTCGCGGTCGAAGTGACGCGCGATCGTCGGCAGGCTGTGCCCGTGGATGCGGGCCGCCATCATCGCCACCGCACGGGCGTCCGCTGCCGCCCGGCTGCGGTCGGTACCCAGGAGGACCTCGGGCGTGGTGTCGAAGGCCTCCGCGGCCGCCACGACGGCATGCTCGACCGGGCCATCAGGCTCGAAGGTCGACGCCGGCGGATCCTGGTGGAGGCTGACCACCGTGGCCTCAGGGCGGGGGAGCCGGGCGGTGTATCTGTCGTTGACGTGCTCACTGACCCGGGCCGCGGCGTCGGCCAGTCGGGGTCGCTCGGCGGTGCGGCGCACGGCGTGGATCACAGAACCGTGGTCCTTGTTGAAGTGCTCGGCGATCGCCGGCAGGGACAGGCCGACCTCGCGCGCGGCGGTCATGGCCACGGCGCGGGCCTCACTGACCGGACGGCTGCGCCCGGCGCTCAGGATCGCCTCCGGGGTGGTGCCGAACATCGGTGCAGCCGCGTTGATGGCCAGCTCGCACACCGCAGCCGGGCCGGTTGCCGGCGCCGCCGGGATGGTCTGGTCGACCTGGACGGCTAGTACCGTCACCAGCGACCGCAGCTGGTCGGCGTCCAGCGGCGCGATCAGGTCGGCGACCTGGTCGTGCTGCCCGCGGCCGGCGGCATCGAGGACGAGGCCAGCCAGCTGGCGGCCGCCCTGATCGAGGTCCATGCCTGTCCTCCCTCCTACCGCGCCGGCGACCCGCCGGCCGGGGCCGTCTGGCGAGGAACCTGGCCGCGGCCCTGCTCGGCCATATGCCGACGGGCGTTGTCGGTGATTTCGCTGGCGATGCCGGCCGACTGCCGAGCGTTGGCCGCGGCGTGGTCGACGACGTTCTCGAGCAGGCGCACGTCCTCGTCGGCGCGGCCGAGCTCCTTGCCGGCGGTCGCGATGCTCCGCTCGAGGGTGACCGGTTCCAGCAGCGACGGCGGAGTCACGTGCTGGGCCGCCAGCTGCGCGCTGTCGACGTGCTGAGCGGTCAACCGGGCCATCGGCTTGGCCAGGTCGATCATCTCGCCCACGACGGCGAGGCGTGGCTTCAACTGCGCGACCTCGCTGGCGAGCTCAGGATCGGAGGTGTCGGCGGTTTGGAGGAGATCGCGGGCATCGGCGATCGCCTGGGATGCACGCTCCAGGTGTCCGGTGAGTTCGTCGACGAGCTCGGCGTTGTCGCTGCAGCGCCGCTGCAGGCGGCTCAAGTGTTCGCCGGCGGCCTCGAGGTAGTAGGCACCGCGGTCGCTCAGGCGGGCCTTCGCAGAGTCGAGCTCGGCGTCATCGAGAACCCGGAGCGCGGAGTTGATCGTGGTGTGGAGCTCGTCGACGACCCGGCGGGCGCGTCCCACGGCCTGCTCGGCCATGAAGACTGCGTCTGCGGCTTGCAGAGCGGAGTCGGTGGTCATGCCGGCTCACCGCCTCCCGTGTCGGACGGGGGCGTACTGCTCGACGGGGGTAGGACCTCGCGGAGCCGGTCCAGCGCGGCCAGGGCCTGCTCGAGGTGGTCGCGGGCCTCCTGAACCAGGTCACGGTCGGCCGCGGCGGAGGGAGAATCGGTGGGCGTGCTCACGGGCAGCTCCTTGGTTGACCGGGGTCATGTCTCAGTCACCAAAGGAAGGTCGACCCGCTCGGGCGATCACCGAGCGCGAAGAATTCTCGCGGGCCTCAGGCGCCGCGGGCTCAGCGAGGCCGGGGACCACCAGGTCAGGGTTGGTCCCAGGGCATCGACTCCTGCCCGTCGTCGACGCCCTGGCTGATGATGTGCGCGGTGGCGTTGCGGGCGGCGTTCAGGTGCTTGTGGAGGTCGACCGCGAGTCCGCGGGCCTCCTCCAGGTGGAGACGCGCGACGCCGATCGCCATGGCTGGGTCGGATTCGTCGGTCATCGAGTCCATGCTGAGCACCTGGTCGGCCAATGCCTGCTTGAGCGTGCTCGACAGCTGCGAGAGCGCCTGCGGCAGCGCGGCCGCGAGGTCGGCGAACTACGCGAGCTCGTCGGAGGTCTCGGCCGGGATCTGGTCGCGCGCCCAGATCGTGGCGCGGTTGAAGCCGTAGACGTGTTCGCGGGCCGCCGTCGCGTGCCCACTCGCCTTGAGCTGGTCGTTGTCGTCCATCAGGTTGCCCCTTCCTGCAGAGAGGTCTCGGCCTGAGTCTCGCGGATCTCGCCGGCGTACGCGCGCCCGCCGGCGGGGGGTGTGGATAACCGCGAAGGGTCCTCTCCGGGGTCTCCAGCGGGAGACTGAGCGGCCATGGACGACCAGGCGGCCTTGATCGCAAGGCGAGTGGCACTGGCGGTGGCCGCTTGGTCAACGCTCCGGCCGACGTCGAGGCCTACCGCCGACTCGCCGCCGCGGTGGGGAAGTGGAACGCCTACAGCGCACCGCAGCTGGAGGACGGCGACGTCGACGAGCTGCTCGACGACCTCCGCCCACGTCGCGCCCCCGATGCCCCCCGGCGACGTCGACGAGCTCGAGGCGGTCCTACGTCGGCAGGCTCGCCGTGAGCTCTAACGCCGCGGCGCGTCGGGGCCGCCCTCGGAGGCGGGCGGGAGTTCACGCGGGCGGCGGCCGGCACCGAGACTGCCGGGTGCCGGGTCGGCGGGCGAGGGTGCTCCGGTGGACAGGGTCTCGCGGATGTAGCGGTCGAAGCCAGGCATCGTGAATCGGACCTCGCCGCGACTGGCGGGCTCGATGATGCCCTTGTCGATCAGGCGCTCACGCGGAACACCCAGAGCCTGCGTGGGCCGGCCGAGCGCCGCGGCGATCTCTGCCCGCGTCACCGTTGGAGTGCCGGCCTGCGCCATCACGGACATGATCTGCTTCTCCAGTTCGGTCGCGGCCGCCCACCGGGCGGTGTACATGGAGCTCAGCTGATCATCGGCCAGCGGCAGGCCGGACCGCACCTGGTCGACGTCGAGCACGTCACCGGTTCCTAAGGGCTTGGCCACCTCCCACGTTGCGTGCGCGAGGACCTGCAGCAGGTACGGGAATCCTTGGGCCTCGGCCGCTACCGTCTGCAGCGAGGCGGGCGTCCAGGTCACGCCTAGCTCTGCGGCCGGCTCGGCCACGGCGGCGGCCGCTGCGGCCGGCTCGAGTCGGGGAAGCGTGAGGAAGGTGCTGCGCTCCCCGAAGGTGGCAGCGTTGACCAGGACTCCCGGCGTCGAGGGCAGGCCGGCGCCGATGATGGCGAGGGGGTTGTCCTCGCGCCGTCCAGCCAAGTTCTGCATCGCGTTGAGCAGGACCGCGAGGTCATCGCGGGTGGCCGCGTGCAGCTCGTCGACGAAGACCACGAGTCCAGCGCCACCGCGTGCGCGGATATGGGAGCTGGTCTCGTGCAGGAGGTCCTCCATCGCCGAGATCTGGGCCCCTCGTGGAGGTGCCTCAGCCTCGGAGCGGTCGGCGGCCGCCGTCGCGCTCACCTTCACCACGCTCGGCAGCCCGAACTCCAGGCCGATGTTCTCCAGGCGAAGCTTCCAGGTGCCCTTCTCGGCTCGGGGGAGGATGTCCGCGGATTCGACGGCCTTTCCGACGCGACTGACCAGGTCGGGAAGGAACGGCGCGTTGCGCCGGCATGCCACCCATGCGGTGATGAACCCGTGCTCCTCGGCGTCACGCTGCGCCTCGCGCAGCAGGGACGTCTTCCCAACCCCGCGCGGGCCCAGGAATACCAAGAGAGGGCCGCCCATCTCGCCGTAGGTGCCGATCCGGCTCAGGTAGCCTCTGATCCTGTCTTGCTGTTGTTCTCTCCCGGCCAGGACCCGCGGCAGTTCGCCCGGGGCGTAGGGGTTGGGCAGCATCAGAGGTCTCCCATACATTCTGTTACACAGCGGGCTTGTGTAACGAAGTGTATGCCGTCGATCGGGATCAGCGCCCCACGCTGAAGCTGCGTGTCCCAGGCGTGCTGGCAGCGCCTGGCGTGCGCGCTCCGAGTCGACGACGGGCGGCATCGTCGAGGCTCTCGCCTGCGGAATCAACCTCGTCGACGCCGCGGCCAGGTCGATCGGCGTGCAGCTCGGTCGCCTCGCTGAGGCATTCGGCTAGGTCCTCGACGTCGGCATCCAGGACCCGCTCGAGGATGTCGGCGATGCCCCCTGGGGAGCCGTCGCACTCGGCCACCAGGGCGTCGGCCAGACGATCGAGGGCGGCGTCTCCGCGGGCGGTGAAGGTGACGACACCGGGGACCGGGTTCTCGGTTCGGGAAGTGCTCATGGTCCACCTCGCTTTCTGGTCACCTAGGTGCGAAGGAGGTTGGTAAGCGATCAGCCCGATCTGCGACACGAGGGGAATCCGACGGCCATAGCGCGGGAGAACTCACGGCCCTGTATCGGGCTTGCCCCGGGTGGCCAGCGTGGGCAAGACCGCCGAGTGGTGACACCGAGGCTGGGCGCGATGTCGGGCCCAACGTCATTCGCCATGCGGCGAGGAGTGTCCGCGTCGCGAGCGGCGCCATCGCTGAGTGAGACGGACGGGCTCCGCGGTCCCAGGTCGTCGGTCCGGGTAGCCAGACTGACCTGTCCCGCAGAGGATCGGCACCGCTAGTGTTCGTCGGCGATGGCCTCCGGAATCGATCCCAACGCGTTGAGGGCTGCTCGCGAGGAAGCGGGGTTGACTCAGCATGAGTTGGCGCGTCTGGTGGGAGCGGCCGGGGGTGAGCGCATCTCACGCTGGGAGTTGGGCACGTCATCTCCGCGCCCCGACTTCCTGGTCAGACTCGCCAATGCCCTCGACATCCCGGCGCTGCGGCTAATTCACCTCGACGGTGATGTCCCCGATCTCCGAGCGCTGCGCCTGCAGGCAGGGCTCACCGTCCCCGAACTCGCCACGTCCGTGAACGTGGCTGTGCCGACCTATTACGCCTGGGAGCAAGGGCGCTGGACCCGACTCCCTGCACCACAGTCGCTCAAAGCGCTAGCCCGCGTACTCGGGGAGTCCGTCGAACTGGTTGTCGCAGCATTCCATGAGGCGCAACGGCAACGCCGGCGCAGCGGAACAGCCTCGGCCCGACCGAGTTCGTAGGCGCAGGCGGGTTTGACCCTTATCCACAGGTGAGAATTTGCTCCGGGAGACCCGGACGATTTTGTGGTCCCATGGACTCCGGATCGTTTGGAGGCGTGATGCTCGGTCCCATCGGGGGGATTGAGCCGCGCGACCCTCCGGTCAGGACTGGGCGATGGCATCTCGGAAGCGGTCACCTGTGGATGACGAGACGTTCGATAGGAATGCACTAGTGTGTCCGTATCGAGTTGGGCTCGCGCTGATCGCTCCGGGCCCGTCTTGACACGTAGGTGATCGAGACACGAGAGGACTCGGGATCCATGTCACAGAACACCGCTCAAGGCCTGTCAGGCGAGGCAACCCCCACCAGCCGTCGCATGCCCACGCTCAACAACAGTCCACGACCACGACCCAAGCAGCGCCGCAGACCATGGGTGTTCGCACTCTGTGTGGCCCTTGTCGCCGCAGGCGCGCTAGGCACCGCGTTCGCCTTCACCTCCATCAACGACACGCAAGAGGTCCTCGTGGTCAGCCAGGACATCAAGCGCGGCGAGACCATCGAGGCCGGTGACCTCTCGGTTGTGCGGGTGAGCGTCGACCCGGCGCTGAGCCCGGTCGCCGGGAGCCAGAAGGCCGAGCTCGAGGGCAGCCGCGCCGCCGTCGACCTGTGGGCCGGCACCCTGCTCACCGAGTCGGCCGTCACCGACAGCCTGGTGCCGGGGGAGGGGGAGTCCCTGGTGGGCATCAGCCTCACCCCCGCGCAGATGCCGTCCGAGCCGCTCTACTCCGGTGACTCCGTCCGGATCGTCACCACGCCCGGCGACCAGGGCGAGGTCACCAACGAGGACCCAGTCACGGTCGAGGCAGTCGTCGTTGGTGTTAGCCGCGTGCAGGAGACCGGCGAGACCGTTGTCGACGTCTCTGTCCCCGAGGGCGACGCCGCCGACCTGGCAGCCCGCGCCGCGACCGGACGGGTCGCACTCGTCCTGGACACGCGGGAGCGCTGACCAATGGCGCTGATCGTCCTGGCCTCGGCCAGCGGTTCGCCCGGCGTCTCGACCACGGCGCTGGGGCTCACCCTCAACTGGCACCGTCCCGTGCTCCTGGTCGACGCCGACCCGACCGGTTCCTCCGCGGTCTTCGCCGGCTACTTCCACGGCACCCAGGAGCCCACCGGCGGGCTGATCAACCTCGCCCTCGCGCTGCGCGAGGGGACACTGGCCGCCGCCCTTCCTCGCGAGACGCTGTTGCTGGACCCCGAGGCCCCGGCCGAGCGGGCGCCCTGGTTCCTGCCTGGCATCCGCGCCCACGAGCAGGCCCCGAGCCTGCTGCCTCTGTGGGAGCCGCTCGCCGAGCAACTGCGCGCGCTGGACCGCAACGGGCAGGACGTCATCGTCGACGCCGGCCGGCTCGGTCTCGCGGGCTGGCCGCAGCCGCTCATCGCTGCCTCCGACCTGACCCTGCTGGTCACTCGCAGCTCACTGCCCGCGCTGGCCGGTGCACGCTCCTGGGCCAAGATGCTGCGCGACCAGTTCGCCGCCGTCGGTGGCCTCTCGCGACTCGGCCTCCTTCTCGTCGACGAGGACCGCCGGTGGCCGGCGATGCCCACGGGCGTCCCGCGGGTGCGTCCCTACACGTCGCGGCACATCGCCAACGCGCTCCAGATCTCCGTCGCAGCATCGGTGGACTGGCAGCCCGAGGCCGCCGAGGTCTACTCCCACGGCGCCCGCAAGCCCCGCAAGTTCGAGTCCTCCGAACTGGTGCGCAGCTACCGCACCGCAGTCTCCCTGATCCACTCCGTCCTCACCTCCAACCAGGCCGCCCTCGCACACCCGATCGGAGGCCGCGCATGACCACCAACGGACACCAGCCCGGAGCCCAGGACCGCGAGCCGCTCCGCGCCGACGAATGGCTCGCGGCGCGACACGCACACCGCAGCCCGCGCTCCCCGTTCGCCCGCGGCCGCGGCGCCAACGGCAACCAGCCAGCCACGCAGCCACCCCCGCCGGCGCCGACCAGCGAGGACCACGACCCGACGTCGCTGCCGATCTTCGCCGGCGCCTGGACCAGCGAGGACCAGCAGCCGGGCCGCACCCGCTCGGACTTCACGCTCCGCCCACTCGTCGCCAACCCCGACGACCAGCCATACACGATCGCCGCCACCGACTACGACGGCGCCGACAGGGGGGAGGTCGAGCTGGACTGGGAGCTCATCGCCCAGTACCGGGCCGAAATCTCCTCCCGGCTGACCGCCCGGCTGGACAAGGAGGGCGGCCGGGTCACCGACGAGGACCGCGAACAGATGGGCCTCGACGTCATCGAGGAGTTCATCAAGTCCGAAGCCGAGACCCTCGTCTCAACCGGCCGGCCACCGTGGAGCCGCCAGCAGGAGAACGCCCTCAAGGCCGCCCTCAAGGCCGCACTGTTCGGTCTCGGCCGGCTGCAGCCGCTGGTCGAGCGCGAGGACGTGGAGAACATCATCGTCATCGCCCGCGGCCCCGACTGCGCCGTGTGGCTGGAGCTCGTCGACGGCACCCTGGTCGAGGCCGCCCCGATCGCCGACTCCGAGGACGAGCTGCGCGAGTTCCTCGCCGACCTCGGCTCCCGGCAGAACCGGCCCTTCACTGAAGCGCGTCCGCACCTGGACCTGCGCCTGCCCGGCGGCGCCCGGCTCGCGGCCGGCTCCTGGGTGATGGCCTACACCTCGGTGGTGATCCGCCGGCACGGGATGCGCGAGGTGTCGATGGACGAGATGGTCTACGACCGCAAGGCGTGCGGCGCGGTCCTGGCCGACTTCCTCGCCGCCTGCGTCCGCGCCGGCAAAAGCATCGTCGTCTCCGGCGTCCAGGGCTCGGGCAAGACCACCTGGGTCCGCGCCCTGTGCTCGTGCATCCCACCCTGGGAGATGATCGGCACCTTCGAGACCGAGTTCGAGCTGCACCTGCACGAGCTGGTCGACCGGCACAAGATCGTCCACGCCTGGGAGCACCGGCCCGGATCCGGCGAGGTCGGCATCGACGGCCGCCAGGCCGGTGAGTTCAGCCTCGAGGAGGCCATCCACCACTCCTTCCGGTTCAACCTCGCCCGCCAGATCGTCGGCGAAGTCCGCGGCCCGGAGGTCTGGAACATGCTCAAGGCCATGGAGTCCGGCCCGGGCTCGATCAGCACCACCCACGCCCGCAGCGCCGAGCACACCATCGAGAAGCTCGTCTCCTGTGCCATGGAGAAAGGCCCGCAGGTCACCCGCGAGCTCGCGATCAGCAAGCTCGCCGCTGCCATCGACATCGTGGTGTACCTGCGCTCCGAAGTCGTTTCCAACGGCGACGGCACCTTCCGCAAGCACCGCTGGGTCGAGGAGGTCCTGGTCGTCCAGCCCAGCATCGACGCGGCCCGCGGGTATGCGACCACCCCGATCTTCGCCCCGAACCAGCTCGGCCACGCCGTCGCCACCGGGAAGCTCGACAACTTCCTCGCCCAGGAGCTCGCCCGCTACGGGTTCGACATCGAGGCGTACAAGGCCGAATCCCAGGCAAACCCCGGGGTGGCAACCTCATGACCGCCTTCCTGCCCGCCGTCTTCGGGGCGCTCATCGTCATCGGCCTGATCGGCATGGTCTACGCGCTGATCCCCGCACCCCCCAAGCCGTCGCGGCCCGCCCGGACCCTCACCCCCTTCGGCCGGGCGGGTGGCTGGTTCGCCCGGCTCAACCCGCGTACCCGGATGCTGGTCATCGGCGGCGCTGTCGCCGGCCTCCTGGTCGCGCTGCTGACCGGCTGGGTGATCGCGATCGTGCTCGTCCCGGCCGCGATCGTCGGCATCCCGCTGCTGCTCTCACCCCCGCAGGCGGCCGCGAACGTCGAGAAGCTCGAGGCGCTCGAGGAGTGGACCCGGTCACTGTCGGGCAAGCTCACGGCCGGCCAGTCGCTGCGCTCGGCTCTCATCAAGTCGCTGCAGTCGGTGCCGGCGCCCATCGAGCGCGAGGTCGGCCTGATGGTCTCCCGGCTCTGGAACAACACCGCCACCACCGAGGACGTGCTACGCGCCTTCGCCGAGGACCTCAACGACTCCACCGGCGACGTGGTGGCCAGCCAGCTGATCCTCGCCGCCAGCGGGCGCGGGCAGGCCGGCCTGGCCAAGGCGCTGGACGCCCTCGCCGAGACCGTCGCCGCCGACGTGCGCGCCCGCCGCCAGATCGCCGCCGACCAGGCCAAGCCGCGCACCACCGCCCGCACGGTCACCGTGATCACCCTCGGCGTCCTGGGCATGCTCGCCCTCACCGGCGACTACATCGAGCCGTACGGCAGCCCGCTCGGTCAGGTCATCCTCGCCGTCTTACTGACTGCCTACGTGGCCACGCTGCTGTGGATGCGCCGGATGGCGGTCGCCAAGCCGCTCCCGCGCTTCCTCGACAATTCCGATCGGTTCACGAAAACTGACGGCGTTGTCGCCTCGAACCCAGGGGTGGGGTCGTCGTGATGCGCTCAGTATGGGGCGTCGGTTCGCGAACCGGTTGGCTGGCTGGTGAAGTCGTCGAGCTCGGGGTGGTTGATCGTGCTGGCGTAGTGCTCGGCGGTGGCGATGGTGACGCCGAAGAAGTCGCAGATCTGGCGCAGGTCTCCGCCGGCGTGGACCTCGGCCAGGATCCGGTCTCGGCGCAGCGCGTGGGTGGGCATGCCGAGCTTGTCGGTGAGCCAGGGCACCTGGACCTGCTCCAGGGTGGCGGCAGAGCGGCTGTGGATGAGGAAGTGCGCGTTGATGCTGCCGGGCCACTGCATGCTGCGGTGGGCGAGGTAGGCCTCGAGCCTGGCCTTGGTGGCCGGGGCGAGCAGGATCGTCCGATCGGGCAGCAGGACCCGGCCGTCACGGACGTCGGTCAACATCAGGGCACACGCCTCGCGGGGTCGCAGCCCGTGGATGGCGATGAGCGTGGTGATGGCGGCAGTGGTCGGGTCCGGCGACTCGAAGGCCTCACGGATGCGGGCGGTGTCGATGGGCATGGGGACACGTCGCTCGAGGTTCCCGATCCGCATCCGCGCTATGGGGTTGGTGAACAGCACGCGATGGCGTTTGAGCGTGGTGAAGATCGACCGCAAGGCGTTGCCGAGTTTGACGCGCGGCGTCCCCTGGGCGGGCAGCACGGCGAGGATGTCGTCACGGGTGATCTCTCGCAGGGACTGATGCCCGGCGTCGGCCCAGCCGCGCAGTGTTGGCATGGCCCACATGGTTCGGGTCTTGATGGTGACGTCGTGGCGGGGTCTGCTCCTGGGCGGGGTGGTGCTGCCGTGGTGGAGGACGTCGAACCAGCTCCGCAGCTCACTGGCCATCGGGGCGGGCAGCACCTCGATCTGACGGGCGAACCAGCTCTGCAGTTGTGGAATCCGGTCGTCGACCAACAGGTCGTTGTCGGCCAGGACCGCGAGTGCCAACCGGACGGTGAGACCCAGGTCCTTGAGGCCGAGCACGTCGCTGGCCCTGAGCGGCCCGACTGTGATGCGGTGTCGGGCTTGCAGGACCCGCAGTGTGATTCGGGTCGTGCGGGTCTGCGTGTTGCTCCAGCCGTGCCGTCCTGCGTGGTCGAGGACGTGCTGGTCGAGCATGTCGGCGAAGCGTGCGCTGGGCGGCTCGCCGAACCCGAACCGTCGGGCGGTGGCCTCGACCCGGTCGTAGGCGAACAGGTCGAGCTGGTCGGGATCGCGAACCGGCTGCCTGGCGGGCACCGGGTCGAGCTGCGCGCTCCCGGGCTCGCGGTTGGGGTCGTGGCCGGCTGGATGGATCTGGTCCCGGGGGCTGCGGTAGTCCCGGCGGGGGTGCGGCCGGTAGCCGTTGCGCGAGTTCGCCATGTTCGCCAGCCACAGCTGCTGGCCTCCTCGGTTGGCTGCCAACACGTCACGGGACAGACCGACCTGGGTCTGGTAGAAGAAGGTCTGGAACCAGCACAGCCGGCAGGCCTGATACTCGTTGACGGCCAGGTGGCGCCGGCAGGAGATGCACTCACCGGTTCCGGGATGCAGGTAACGCCAGCTGGTGCAGGCCGCGCACAGCCACTTCAGGGTGCGGGTGGCGCCCCAGGCCAGGCAGTCGCGGCAGGAGTCGGGCAGCTGCGGGGCGAAGAGGTGGCATCGCCGGCACAGGCGTCCGGCCCAGTAGTCGCCGACCGCGCCGCAGCGACGACACGGCAGCGGCCTGCCGTTGGTGCCCGGCTTGCAGTCGTAGCAGAAGCGGCGGGCGTGGTAGGCCTCGGGCTTGAGTCCGCAGGCGTGGCACATCCGGGGTGCGCTCACGCGGGCGGTTTGCTCCGGCTCCGTCCCGGCGCCGCGCGCCGTGCGGTCTTGGCCGCCTGTGACCCAGCCTGTGTCGCCGTCTTCTTCGCAGGCCTGCGGGCCGCGACCGCCTCCGGCTCGCAGATCAGCAGATCGGCGGGCGTGCAGTTGAGCACGAAGCAGATCACGTCGAGGTCCTCGAGCCGGATCGTGGTGGGAGTGCCGGCCCACCAGCCCGACATCTTGCCGGCGCTGATCTCCAGCCCGGCCTCGGCAAACATCCGTCGCAGCTGGGTTGATTTCCAGATCCCTGCCTCGGCGGCCTTCATCCTCATGTTCCAGCGCATCGGCTCAAACCTCCTCCTTCTCGCTCCTGGCTCGGTCGCTCGGCACGTTCGCGGTGGTGCCCAGGCGTGCCAGTGTTCGCTCGGTCGCGGCCGCCCAGGACGTCTCGATGTGGGTGGAGCGGACGTGGATGTACTGCGTGGTCGTGGACAGCCAGCTGTGGCCCAACAGCTCCTGGATCGCCTTGAGCGTCATCCCCTGCTCGTAGAGATGGGAGGCGCAGTAGTGCCGCAGCACGTGCGGCGAGAGCCGACCACTCCACCCGGGCAGCCATCGGCCGACGGCCTCGCCCATGCCGGTTCGCAGCGCTTCGGCGCCGATCCGGGTGCAATGCCCGGTCATCGGATCGCGTCGTTCGCTGGGCAGCAGCGGTGCGTGGGGGTCGTCGTAGTCGTCGCCGTACTGCGGTCGCACGTCGTTGAGCCACCACTCCAGCAGCGCGTCGACCTCGTCGATGGCCGGCACGGTGCGGACCTTCGCGCCGCGGCCGCGGCTGCCCTTGCCGTGGCGCACGTGGAGCTTGCCGTGGGTGCCGAGCTCGGGGTGCCAGTCGCCGATGTCGAGCATCACGGTCTCGTTGATCCGCAGCCCGATCCGTCGCCACAGCGACGCCGCGAGGTAGTCCCGCGCGGCCGGCAGGTACTTGCGGGCCCCGGGCAGCGACTCCGCCCACCCTCCGAACAGGTCACCGACCTCGTCGGCCCGCGGCGGGATCCTCTCCGCCGTTGCCGCAGCGACCGCCCGGGGCCGGTTGAACTCGTCGATGGGCTGGACCACGACCTGGTCGAACAGCGCGTGGATGTCGCCCTGGTAGCGCACGAGGACGAACTCGAAGAACTTCGCCAACGCGCCGGCTTTGCCCGCCACCGTCGACCTCGCCAGGCCCCGCTCGCGGCGTGCCGTCCGCAGATACCGGTCGGCGTCCTCGACCTGCGCAGTCCACAACGGCCGCCCGAGAAAGCGCGCGAACTCGAAGACCACCGAACGATCCGCCGCAGCGGTCTCATCGGTGCTCCCCACCGCGCCAAGCGCCAACGAGTACTGGTCGATCAGCTCCTGCTCGAACTCCTCGACATCGACGCTGCCACGCAGGCTGCGCGCAGAGTCCAACGACCGGACCACGGTGAGAGTCACCGAACCACCGCTTCAGGAGTCGGGATGGACTGTCGTGAAGATAGCAGGGTTGTCACGAATCGCGAAGAACTGTCGCACTTGCTAGATGCCACGAGCGCGCTTCATCACCGCAGGTCACAGCCCCGCCAGGACAAACAGCCCAGAAACGAACTGGATGCAACTGAAGTACTCCAAGCCCGCAACGCGCACCGAGCGGCGCACGGGGAGAAGGAAGGAGCACTCGCATGACCGGCCTCCAGCTCGCGCTCGCCAGCGGCACCCTCCTCGGGCTCGCCGTTGCCCTGCTCGTGTGGCGCCTGGCCCCGTCCGACCCCGACCTCACCGACGCCCTGGACCGGCTCTCGCCCGACCACGTCGTGCCCCGCCGCAGCGGCGGCCCGCTCGACGTCGAGCAGAGCACCGAATCCGGATCGCTCGTCGACCGGATCGGCGTGTGGGCGATCAAGAACCTGCCCGGGGGAGCGTGGGCACACACGCCCCGCAAGGACCTGGCCATCCTCCAGATCAGCGAGACCAGGTTCTACGGCGAGAAGGTCGTCTGGGCGCTACTCGGCCTGGCGATGCCGCCGCTGTTCGCGACGTTCTTCGCGCTGATCGGGCTCCCGCTCCCGTTCGCGATCCCCACCTTCGGGTCGCTCGGGCTCGCCGCACTGTTCTGGTTCATGCCCAACTACAACGCCACTGACGACGCCAAGAAGGCCCGCATCGAGTTCAGCCGGGCACTGGGCGCCTACATCGACATGGTCGCCACCGGAGTCCGCGACGGCTCCAGCGGCCAGCAGGCGCTGCGCTCCGCGGCCGAGGTCGGCGACACCTGGGTGTTCAAGCGGATCGAGAGCGAGCTGCGCCGCGCCCGCTACATGACCCGCGCCCCCTGGGACTCCCTGCACGGGCTCGCCGATGACCTCGGCGTCCCCGAGCTCGACGACCTCGCCGACATCATGCAGCAGTCCGGCCAGGACGGCGCCCAGATCTACAACAACCTCCGCGCCCGAGCCGCCGCACTCCGCTCGGCGATGCTCAGCGCCGAACTCGGAAAGGCCAACGCCGTCTCCGAGCGCATGTACATCCCCGCCAGCCTGCTCGGCATCGTCTTCATGGCGATCCTCGTCACCCCCTCGATGCTCCGATTCGCGACCTAACACCGACGTCAATCCCGGGACACCCCCTACTCCACCACCCAGAAAGGAACAACCCGATGTTGAAGCTCTTCATCACCCTCCAGGTGACGGCCCTCGCCGTGATCGCCAGCATGGAGGACCGCACCGTCAAGCACCGACGCGACGAGCGCGGCTCGGTCACGATCGAGCAGGTCATCTGGGCCGGCGCGGTCATCCTCATCGTCGGCATCGTCGTCGCCGCGATCAGGGCGTTCGTGACCAGCGAGGCCGGAAAGATCAAGTAGGACCCGTCCATGTTCTCCAGCTCTCGCCGCCGACGCCGGGACGAGCGCGGCTCAGTGGCCATCCAGATGGTCTTCCTGATGCCAGCGCTCTTCGCGGTGATGTTCCTCGGTGTCCAGGGCGCGCTGTACTACCACGCCCGCGAAGTAGCGCTCGCGGCCGCGCAGGAGGGCGCACGCGAGGCGGGCAGCGAGAACGGCACCCGCGAGTCCGGAGTGGCGACCGCGAACGGCTTCCTCCAGGACGCCGGCGGCTCCGACGTGATGACGTCGACCAGCGTCTCCGGGTCACGGACCACGACAACGGCCACGATCACCGTCACCGGCAAGTCCATGAGCGTGATCCCCGGCTGGCACGTGACCGTCCGCCAGAGCGCCAGCGTCCCGGTCGAGAGGCTCACCGAATGAGGGGGCAGAGCATCTGGGCACGCGCCTTCAACCGCAGCCGGGACGAGCGCGGATCGGTGGCCATCGAGGCCGCGATCGGCGTCCCGGCCTTCGGGCTGTTCGTGGCGATGATCATCCTCGGCGGCCGCGTCGAGATCGCCAAGCAGTCCGTGGAAGCAGCCGCGTACGAGGCAGCACGGACAGCCTCGATCGAGCGAACCCAGAGCGAGGCGATCGCCGCAGGCAGGTCCTCGGCAGCAAGCAGCCTGCACGACCAGGACGTGAACTGCACCAGCACGAACATCACGGTCAACGCTGCGGCGTTCAACGCACCGATCGGGAACACCGCCCAGGTGAACGTCACGGTGACCTGCACGGTCAACCTGTCGGACCTGAGCATCCCCGGCGTACCCGGCACCCGCACGATCACCGCAACCGCGAGCAGCCCCGTCGACGCCTACCGGGAGCGCCGATGATGAGCCACCCGGTCCGACGACAGCGCGACGAGCGCGGCGCCATCAGCGTCTGGTTCGCCACCGCGTCACTGGTGATGATCATCCTGGTCGGGATGACCGTCGACGTCGGCGGCAAGGTGCACGCCCAGCAGCAGGCCCGCAGTGCCGCGGCCCAGGCCGCCCGCACCGGCGCCCAGGAGGTCCAGGGCTCGACCGCCATCCGCGGCGAGGAGCTCCGCGTCGACATCAACGCCGCCAAGTCCGCCGCACAGGGCTACCTCAACGCCGCCGGCGTGGAGGGCAGCGTCACCGTCGTCAACGGCGACACCCTGATCGTGCGCACCACCGACACCTACGACAGCAAGTTCCTCGGGATCATCGGGCTGGACTCGATGAGGGTCACCGGGGAGGCGTCTGCACGGCTCATCCGCGCCCAAGGAGGCACCGAACGATGACTACGCCCACCCTGCGCCAGCGGCTGACCGGGCTCCTCGCCACGGTCGCCGTCCTCGGCATCATCATCGGCCTTCCGGCCCTCTTCCTCGCAATCGGAGCGAACCCGATCCCCGACCAGGCGCCGAGCTGGGAGAGCGTCAAGGGCGCACTCCTCGCACCCGACGACGGCACCATGATCCTGGGCCTGTTCAAGGTGATTGGCTGGGCCGCGTGGGCCTTCATGACCCTCAGCCTGGTGGTGGAGACCATCGCCCGGCTCCGCAGGGTCGAGGCGCCCAAGCTGCCGGGACTGGGTCGCCCGCAGGCCGCGGCCCACGGACTGATCGGACTCGCTGCCCTGTTGTTCATCGCAGCGCCGATCGCCGCACAGGCCGCCAACGCCGGCCCCGCCGCCGCATCTGAGCCGGCGGCTGTGGGCCATGTCCAGGCCGGGACCGTCGACCAGACGCCCGCCCAGCACGGCGTGAAGGTCGAGGCGAAGCAGGAGCGCGCGACGGTCGATCACTCGGTCAAGCCGGGGGAGAGCCTGTGGTCGATCGCTGAGGACCACTTCGGTGACGGCGCGCGCTACAAGGAGATCGCCGAGCTCAACCGCGACCTCCTCGGCTCCCGACCCAGCTTCCTCGAGCCCGGCTGGGTGCTCAAGCTGCCCGCCGCCCCGGACAGCGGAGCGTCGGCGCACGCCTACACCGTGCAACCCAACGACACACTCAGCGACATCGCCCGCGACGAGCTCGGCGACGCCGACCGGTGGCCGGAGATCTACAAGGCCTCCACCGGCATCACCCAGCCCGGCGGCGCCCGCCTCGCCGACCCCGACGTGATCGACGTCGGCTGGAAGCTCAACATCCCCGGAGCCCAGACACCGGCCGGTCACGACGACCGGCAGCAGCAGCCGCAGCCTCGCGAGGACAAGCCCGAGACCCCCGCCGAGCCCAAGGACGAGCAGCAGCCGATCGACCCGCCGGCCGAGGAGACGCCGCGGGTCCCCGAGACCGAGGCCCCGGAGACCGCCGCGCCCGAGGTCCCGCAGGCCGAGGGGCCGACGGCGCCGGCCGCCGACGTCGACCAGGTCGACGAAGCCGACGACTCGATCCTCGAGGCGCCCTGGGTCCTTGCCGGTCTGACCGGCGGGGGCATGCTGCTGTCCGGGGCACTGCTGATGGCGCTGCGGTCTCGTCGGCGCTCGGCCTACCGGAACCGGCCGCCGGGTCGAGCGATCGCCGCCCCGCCGCCCGAGGTGGCGCCGGTGGAGATGACGCTGAACGCGACCGGTGCCGCCGCGGCCGCCACCGTGGAGTTCGCCGACGAGGCCCTGCGGCGTCTCGCGGCGGCGGTCGGAGCCCAGGGCACCACGATGCCGCCTTTGGCGGCCGTCGAGCTCGCGAAGGGCAAGCTGACGCTGCACCTGAGCGCCCCGGCCGCCGTCCCGGGTCCCTGGGTGGGTAGCCCCGACCAGACCCACTGGCACGTCAGCACGGACATCGCGGTGGAGGACCTCGGTCCCGACACCGGCAACGTCGAGCCGCCTTACCCGCTGCTGGCCACTATCGGCATGAGCGACACCGGCGAGACCTGGCTGCTGAACTGCGAGGAGCTCTCCACGCTGACCATCAGCGGCGACCCCACCTACGGCCGCGACTTCGCCCGGCACCTCGCTGCTCAGCTGGCCGTCAACCCGTGGTCGCGCCGCGTCCAGGTCGACTGCATCGGCGTGGCCGAGGAGACCGTCGCCATGGACGAGCGGATCACCTACTACCCGACCGGTGCGGCCGGGACGCCCGCGACCGCGGAGATCCTCGCCGCCGCGGTGACAACGGTCGACCGAGCGAAGCGACACGACACCGATGTGTCCACGGCCCGCACCGGCAGCGTCGACGACGACACCTGGCCCGCCAGGATGCTGCTCCTCGATGCCGCAGCCGGAGACCCCGACGACCTCGAACGACTGCTGCAGCTGGTCAACGATCACGTCGGACAGTCCGCGACCTCCATCGTCATTGCCGGCGAACGCCCGAACACGCCCGGCGCGGTGCTGCACGTGACCAACACCGGTCGCGTCGTCCTCGAGCACGTCGGCCTCAACCTCATCGCCGTCGGCCTCACCAGCGACGAAGCCCGCGGCTGCGCTCTGGTCTACGCCCAGAGCGAGACCCAGGAGTACGTCGACGCGCCCGTGGACGAGACCGCCACCGACGGCTGGGAGGCCTACACCGACTCCTCCGGAGCTCTGCGTCGCGAGTACACCCTGCCCCGCAACACCCCCGAGGGAGCCGTCGACGAGCCGCTGTCCTCCCTGCTCGAGGGCGAGGACGAGGAGTACATCCGCGAGAGCGCGATCGTGCAGGAGGACCTCGAGGCCCTGGCACCGAAGGTGCCCGCCCACGTCCGCGCCGAGGTCGAGGAGAAGGACCCCACCCTCGACCAGGACATCGCCGACTGGTTCTCGCCCAACTGCGACCGCCCGCGCCTTACCCTGCTGGGCCGGGTCACCGCACGCGCCCACGGCAAGGCACTCGCCAAGCGCAAGCCCTACTTCACCGAGCTCCTGGCGTTCCTCGCCCTGCACCGCAGGCACGGCGCCACCCGCGAGCAGATCCGCGAGGCCTTCTCCATCTCCGACGGCAAGGTGCGCGACTACACCAACATCGTCCGCGACTGGCTCGGTCCTAACCCCCGCACCGGCGAGGACCACCTGCCCTACGCGGACAAGGCGCCGGCCGCCAAGCTCATCGGGGTCAACGTCTACCAGGTCGACGACGGCCTGCTCGTCGACCTGGACCTGTTCATTCGCCTCCGCAAGCGCGGGCAGAGCCGAGGCGGCGCCGAGGGTGTCGCCGACCTCTGCACTGCGCTCGAGCTCGTCGGGGAGGCCCAGCCGTTCAGCCAGCTGCGCGAGGAAGGGTGGGCATGGCTCGCCAACGAGCCTGACCGCGTCGACCTCATGGCGGGCGGGTGGATCGCCGACGTCGCCCTCATAGTCGTCACCGAGGCGCTCGCGGCCGGCGACCTGATCAAGGCCCGCTCCGCCGCCTACGTCGCCAACCGCGCCGACCCCGACGGCGAGAGCACCCGACTGTGCCTTGCCCACGTCATGAAGGCCGAGGGCGACCAGCTCGAGGCCGACCGGATCCTGCGCGAAGAGATCTGCAACCGGTCCGACGACGGTGACGCACCCATGGAATTGTCGGAGCGCACGAAGACCATCATCCGTACACACGGCTGGCTCGCGAGCTGACTCGGGAAGGGAGCACCAGCACATGACAACGTTCGACCAGGAACTCACCGGCCGATACGTCGCGGCCGGCGGCGACCGCCCCGACCTCGACGCCCGCCGCGTTGCGCGGGCCGTGTTCGTGCGCGACACCATCCGCACGCTCTACAACGCCGATAAGAAGTTCGGGATCGACCTCGCCGACAACGGCTCGCTGGCCGAGCTGGTCGACGCAGCCGAAGAACACCTCGAGCACATCGCCAACGACGTCAGCCAGCGGTCAGTCATGGCGTCGCCCACCACAGGAGGAGACACCGCATGAGGAAGCACCACTCCGCACTCGGGGGAGTGGCCCTCGCCCTCGCCCTGACCCTGACGGGCTGCGGCGGCGACGACACCGAGCCCAAGGTCCAGGACACCCCGAGCCCGTCCCCCTCGCCGACACCCACCAGCACGCCGACTCCGAAGACACCGGAGGAGAAGGCGGCGGCCCAGCTGACGAAGTACCTCGAGGTGAGGGACCTGGCCCACCGCAAGCGGACGATCGACTTCAAGACCCTCAACCCGGTCGCGACGGGTGAAGAGTTTCTTGAGCTGCAGGAAGCGGTCGTCGACATGAAGATTGCCGACGTCACGAAGACCGGTAGTTACGTCCACACGCTCGGGGAGCCGCGAAACCGCGGCAACTCGATCGAGATCACGGACTGCGAGGACCGTTCAGGCGTAACCGTGAAGGTGAAGGGCAAGGTGCGGACTCCCGACTACACCACTCCTGACGGCAACCCTCTCCGCAACCCAGCGCCCGTCAAGTACACCCTCGTCAAGGACAAGGGCGCGTGGAAGGTGACCGACTCTGACCTCCTGTGGGAGGAGTCATGCTGAAGCGCATCCTCGCTCTGCTGGCGATGCTCGGCGCATCGTTCGTGGTCGTGGTCGCAGTGGCACCCTCGGCCAACGCTGATGGCTGCGACGTCGACGAGGAGACGGGCGAGGTCGTCTGTGAGGACGAGGGTGGTGGCGGCAACGGCGGTGGCGGGGGCGACACCGGCGGCGGCTCCTCCACCTGCAACTACAACGGGAGAGAGATTCCTTGCACCGGTCCCGGAGGGTCGGTGTGGAGCAGCCTTCACGAGTGCTGGATCGGACCTTCGGCTGGTGAGCTGGGCGAAGATCTCGAGCCGCCCGCGGGCCAGACGAAAGAAGACGGCGCCTGGCACGTCTGCTACTTCCCGCCGCCCGGATCGTCCTGGGAGTACACGTGGGTGCAGACAGGCGAAGAAGTCAGAATTGATCCCGTGGTGCTCGCTCAGCGCGCGATCGCCTCGATGGACCTGGATCCCATCCAGATCGGCATCGTCCCGGAGTCCGGCCCAGACAGGGTTGGGCTAGTGGGGCTGCCGGTGTGGATGTGGGTCGACAGCCCGACGGACGACACGTTCGGTCCGATCACTGCATCGGCCAGCGAGGGGTCGGTGTCGGTCAGTGCCACCGCCAGCGTCTCCAGCATCGTCTGGGACATGGGCGACGGGACCACGGTGACCTGCACAGGCAAGGGCACCCCGTACGCCGACCACTACGGCAAGAAGGACTCGCCGACATGTGGGCACCGCTACGAGAAGATGTCGACGGACCAGCCCGACGGGGCCTACCAGGTCACCGCCACGAGCCATTGGGTCGTCGAGTGGACCGGCGGCGGGCAGTCCGGAACCATCGAGTTCGACCTGACCACCGACGCGCTTCCGATCCGAATCGGTGAGGCCCAAGTGCTGACCCAGTGAGCGATGGGTAGTCACTCAGCGACCACAGGAGACAGGTCCCCGTTCCTCGCAGCAGGACGGGGACCTGTTCTCGTTCTAACGGCCTCGGGTCGAGCCCCGGCCGGCGCGAGCATCCGGCCTGCGCGGGCCACCTGTTGCGAAGGGGAAAGCCCCAGGCGTCTCGGGTCACCTGGGGCTTCAGCGCCCAGTAGAGCACGGCCGATCGAGCAGCGCAGGAGAACCAGAAGCTCAGGGCCGCCCGGTCGGGGAGGAGCTGCGCCTGCGCCGGACCGGCGCCGCGTCGACTGCCGTCCGGGGCCGCTCGCCCGCTCATAAGCATGTCGAGTTGCAGGAAAGATTGGGGACCCCGCCGCGGGCTACTTTGCCGGATTTGGACCAAAGGCCGTTGCCGTCAAAATAGGGATCCGGCCTACTGCAACTCGTCGCGTAGGTAGCCCTTCGCGAACTCATTGCTCATAGGGCATGACTGCCATGGAGGAGGTCAGCGAACTGCGCCCTGGCGGAGGTCAGGTCGAGGGTGTCGCCGTGAAGCCGGGCGAGTAGCTCCTCGGCCGGGAGCCGCCATAGGTATCCGTGACGGGAGAAGTACCAGCCGACCTCGCGGATCTGGTGGCGGTCGGTGGTGTCGGCCAGCAGATAGCCCAGGAACTGCCACAACGTGAGCTTGTTCAGCGCGGGGGTCTTCGCGGTCTTCAGCTCGAGCAGAGTGCCATCGATGATGAGGTCCGCGTCCGCGCCGCCGAGGTCGTTGCTGCGGTCGAAGATGGGGTTGGAGACCACATGCTGATGGCGGCCTGCAAGGTCGGGCTGGCTCTCCGTGAACAGCAGAGTCAAGGCCGCGACATCGTTGACGAGCCGGTCATCGACGAGCGCCAGGTGTTCGTCGAGCTGGGCGTCGGGTCCGGCGAGGAGGAGCGGATGGCTGGTCAGGTAAGCCGCCGGGACGCGGTAGAGCTGTTCGTATAGCGCTAGGAGCCCACTCAGCCTCGCGACCGTCGTGGACTCGGGGTGGCCACGGCCTCGCGGGCGTGACTGGGTTCCGTCTGGAGGCCGGCGATCGCTTCGACCAGTTCGGACCACGCGACTGTTGGTGCCGGCTGGCGCCAGCGGCGGGCGAGATTTCGGGCACCCGCCGCGGCGACAAAGCCGGCCGGATCCTGGGGCGCCAGTAGGAGCCGGACTCGGTAGTCGAAGGCTGTTCCGGCCGCACCCCAGTCGTAGCGGCCTTCCCCTGCCTGCTCGGCGCCTGGCAGCACCTTGGGCGGGCCAGGGTTGAACCAGTCGACCGTGACGAGCGAGTGGGATCGGCCGTCGATCGTGATCGACGCCGCCGGGGCCGAGGTGTCCGCGAATCGGACTTCTTTGATGTGGGGGTACGCGGCCTCGAAGTGACGGCGGACCGCGCTCTCAGGATCGTCGAGGCGCCCGGTCAGCGACATGTCTTAGACGCTACGCGCCGGAGCCGGGCGCCGCGGATAAGTCCGGCGGGCCAGTGTTCTTTGAACAAGGCTCGCGTTGCTCAAGGTTCTCTGCAGCTCGACAAAGAATGTCGAGATGCACGAAAGATTGACGACGGCCCCACGGGCAACCTTGACGGGTCTGTGCGGTCGGGCCGTTCCCGGCAAGGTGGTAGCGATTTGCCGGGCAGAGATCCGTGCGACGATCCCGCTGATCGCCCCTGCCGACCACGCCATTGCCGATGGGAAAGTGGAGCGCACGGGACATCGTGCCGGTCTACTCAAAGACGAGACGGCGCAAGAAGCCGACCCGGGAATCCGCGCCGCCAAGCGGATGTTGGCGACAAGTCGAGTCGGCGATGCTAGGTTCCGGTCGAGTACGGCGGGGAGGCAACGTTGAGCTCGGACCCTTTCAGTGCGGCGGCATCGGCCCTGGGCTATCTGTACCAGTGCAAGTACTCGCTGTTGGCTGCGCTGGAGCGTATGGACGGTTCACCGCTCCTGGTCGAGATCGAGACACTCGACGACGTCACATTCCCACTAGGCGCGGAGCCGATGGAGCTCCTGCAACTCAAGCACCACCAGGGCGAGCGACCGCCGGATCTGACGACCGCCAACACGGACCTGTGGACGACACTCCGGGTGTGGTGCGCACGGCTGGTCGCAGGCGAGCTGTCCGACGACGCATGCCTGTTCCTCATCACGACGGCGGGATGCGCCGATGACTCCGCGCCCGCGCTGCTGGGCATCTCAGACCGAAACGTCGAGAAGGCCGAAGAGCTGCTCCTCGATTACGCCAAAGCCAGCAACGCCGTGTCGACCCAAGCAGCCCGCAAGGCGTTCCGTGACCTCAACCGCACCCAGCGCCTGAGCCTGCTCGATCGCGTCCGCATCATCTTCGAAGCCCCCGAGATCGACGGGCTCGACGATCGACTGAACCAGCGCTTGCGTTTCGTCCGGCCGAGCCGGGTCGACTATGTCCGCGAACGGATGGTTGAGTGGTGGTACGCACGCTGCGCCGAACACTTGAGCAAGAAGCGTCCGGGAGCCATCAACTCGATCGAGATCGACCTGAAGATCGAGTCACTCAGTGACGCGTTGACGGCGGACAATCTCCCCATCGACGTGCCCGAGCCGGCTGACGCCGACCTGGGCGATGTCGGCGACAGCATGTTCGCCCGGCAACTCGCGCTGCTACCAGTCTCCGGCACCCGGGTGCTGCAAGCAGCAAAGGACTACATGCAGGCCTTCAGCCAGCGCTCACGCTGGCTCGGGGCCGAGCTGCTCACTGTCGGCGACCTTGCCGACTACGAGTCCGACCTCGTGAGCGAGTGGCGCCGCCGGTTCACCGTGATGTGCGATGAGATCGGCCCGGCCGCTGCTGAAGAAGAGATGCGGCGCGAGGCTAAGCAGTTCTACAAGTGGTTTGAGCTCGAGGCCGACTTTCCCATCCGCCCACGGTGCACCGCGGCCTTCGTCACCCGCGGCTCGTTCCACATACTCAGCGACCAGATGCGCGTCGGCTGGCACCCCAACTTCGAGAGCATCTTGTCCAGTGCAATCGGAGAGAGCACAGCATGACGACGCTGCCGGCGTGGGAAACACGGGTGCGCGAGGAGGCGAACCTCTTCAATCCGTACTTTCTCGCGGTCACGATCCGGCAGGCGGCGAGCGCCTACGAAGCCGCCCGTGGCGAGGGACTTCCCTGGCCACTCCCGTTCCTTTGCGTGCCGCTGCTCCTCCACGAGCACTCCCGTCAACAGCTCCCCTACAACTCACGCACTGACCTCGTGGTTTGGCTGACCGACCACCCCGACATCCGATTTCTCACACCCGGACGGGTGAGGCTGCTTCGCCCGCATGTCCGTGAAGCACTGCTCGTCGGGGTGCGCGAAGGAATCCTGACCGTCGACCGGCCCGCGCTGACGATCAGCCAAGGGCCGACGCGACTGACAAAGACGCGTCTTGACCGCACCGGCGCCGTCGCCGGCGAGATCCTCAAGGAAGCCACCAAGCTTGGGCGCTGGCTGGCACGTAACGGCACTTGGCAATACCAGCTGACCCTCTGGGGAGTGAGCGCATGAGCTTCCAACTGAGCAGGATCATCCTCTTCCCTCACGGTGACCGCGAACCACGCGTCGTGCCCTTCAAGACGGACGCGCTCAACATCATCACCGGCGACTCCGGCACCGGAAAGTCCGCGATCATCGACATCGTCGACTACTGCCTTGCCAGCGGCGAGTGCCGCGTCGCCGACGGCGTGATCCGCGACAACGTCGCCTGGTACGCCGTCGAGCTCGTCGTGGGTGAGTCGCGCGTCCTCGTCGCTCGCCGCGGACCCGAAGCCGGCCGCCCTGCTTCCAACGACGTATGTGTCCTGTACGACCAGACCGAGCTTCCGGCCGCCGGTTCGCTCGAGCCGGTCACCAACGTCCCAGGACTGGAAGCGCTGCTGACCGAGCTCGCCGGCATTCCCCGCACAGCCGACCCAGACGGACGCCTGGCACCGACCTACAGCGCCACCATCAGGCACGCCTCACGGCTGCTGTTCCAGAGTCAGAACGAGATCAGCAGCAACACCTTGCTCTTCCACCGCCAGAGCGACGACTTCGTCAAGGCTTCGATCCGCGACACCCTACCGTTCTTCCTCGGAGCGGTAGACGCCGACGACCTAGCCCTGGCCCGCCGCTTGGCCGACCGGCGCCGCGAACTCCGCCGCGTCCAACAGCAAGTCAGGGAGCTCGAAGACCTCGCTGACGTCGAAGGCTCCCGGGCGTCAAGGCTGCTCCTCGAAGGCATCGACCTGGGAGCCATCGAGCCGGTCGACACTCAGACGCCAGATGGCGAGTCGGTTCCTCGACATGAGGCCATTGCCCGCCTCCAGGTCGTCACCATCGAGGACGCTGACGACCGCGAGATCGACGCCAGCGCTACCACCGACCGACTCAACACACGACGTCGAGCTCTTCGAGACCAGGCGCGAACCCTCAGAGAGGACTACCAAGCCACCCAGGAGCAGCTCAGCGAAACCCGCGACTTCTACGACGCGCGCTCAGGCTTCGACAGTGCTGCGGCGGACCAGGTCGAGCGGCTAAGACTCGGGGCTGAGCTCCCAGAGGGTGCACCCGAACTCCACGAGTGCCCTCTGTGCTCCTCCGAGCTCGACCAGACTCTGCCGGCACATGCCGACGTGCTGGCCTCGCTTCGTAGCCTCGAACAGACGGTTGCCGCGTTCTCTCAGGACCCGCCGCAGTTGCGCGCCTTGGCAGAGGATCTCGCTGGACGCGCGAGTGACCTGCGGCGTCAGATGGTTGAGGTCACGGGGCAACTCGAAGCGCTTGACCTGGAGCAGCGCCGCCTGCAGGGCAACGTCGACCAGCGCGATCAGCGACTCCTCTGGTTCGGACGGGTCTCTCTGTTCCTCGAGTCCGTGGCCGAGGAGACCCGGCTGGCGGATCTGCGCCTTCGAGTCTCTCGGCTGCAGACCGAGATTCAGGAGCTCGAAGAGAGGGTTGGGCCTGGTGCAGTACGTGACCGGATGGCCTCCATCGTTTCTCGGCTTTCCCAGACCATGACTGCCTCTGCCGCGCCTTTGGATCTCGAATGGTCGAGCTATCCGATTCGGTTTGACGCGCGAGAGCTCACGGTAGTTGTCGACGGCCCCAACGGTCCCATCCCGCTGCGCCGCGTCGGCAGCGGTGAGGCGTGGGTGGCGTACCACATGGTCACCCATCTTGCGCTGCACCAGCAGTACGCGGAGGCGGCCCGACCAGTGCCGCACATGCTCTTCCTCGACCAGCCAAGCCAGGTCTACTTCCCGCGCGAATCCGACACCGTGACCGTCGCGGAAGAGCGCATCGGAGATATGGCCGCCGCGGAGCGACTGCTACGAGTCGCGTACGAGGCCACTCAAGGCGATGCCGGATTCCAGGTGATCATGACCGAGCACGCTGAAATCGACGAGGACTGGTTCCGCGACAGTCTCGTCGAGGATTGGCACGAGGGTCGTGCACTTATCCCAGCCGCGTGGCTCTAGCGACCACATGGACAGCCGCGACGTCGCCGCCAACAGGTCCCAATCACCCTGACATAACTCAAATAGATTGACTTGTCGTAGGCAAAGTCAATCTTCGCTGCATCTCGACAAAGAAGGCCGCGCAAGGGTCGGCCGGGAACTTTTTCATTTTTCGGGGGGACGGGGGCGTCCCCCCGCTCAGACCTGCGCAAACGCAACGACCGTATCCCCGTCGAGCATGCGTCCCCCCTCGAAATCAGGGGATTGGGGGGACGGATGCGGGGACGCCCGCTCGCGACCTTTCTGCCGTGCTCAGCCACGGACGAAAGGAGCGAGCGCGATGAGTGTGGGCGACCAGCTCGGCCTCGACGTCAACAGCGAACTGCTCGACCAGGCCCGCCAGAAGTGGCCGGCCTGGGTGGCAGCCGATCCGCGCCTCGGCGTCGTCGACAACTTCGACGACCTCCGCGCTTGGCTACCGACGGTGGACCACGAAACCTCCGACCAGGTCCTCCTCGCGCTGGCCATGCTGGCGGCCCCCGATGGCGGCGACGACATCGCCGCTGCGGCCGCTCTGGCCAAGTGCCTGCTGCCCGGCGCCTGCCGGCTCGCGGGCTGGCTGAGCACCCTCCCGCCACGCGAGGTCTTCCGCGACAGCCAGCCGGTCATGGCCGGCACATGGTCAGCAGTCGAGCGGGTCGACGAGCTCGTGGCTTCGCAGCTGTGGATCGAGGTCCGCACCTTCAAGTGGCGCCGGACCCGCAAGGTCGCTGCCAACATCTTGATCAACACCCGCGTCGGTGTCCTCCGCGAGGTCGGCGACTTCTTCTACGTCTCCCGCGCCGACCGCACCTGGGCCAACACCACCCTCGTCGAGTCCTTCTCGGCCGGCGAACTGACGAGCGTCGACGGCGGTGCCGGCTACTCGGCCGAGATGCCGACCGAGCGGGTCGCCGGCGCGCTGTTCCACCGCCCCGAGATCCTCGCCGACTCCGGACCCGAGCAGGAGGAGCCGTCGGCCACCGAGGAGCTCCTTGAACTGCTCGCGTGGGCCTGCGACCACCAGGTCATCAGTCCCGCGGACCGGTACCTGCTGCTGTGCCTTGTCGAGGAGGCCGACCGAGTCGAGACCCGCAGGCTGGCGCGCGGGTACGGCGGCCTGCTCAGCAACGAGGTGTCCAGCCGGGTCGCGCCCCGCATCGGGGTCTCTGAGGCCACCGTCCGTCGCCACGGCTCTCGCTCCATGCGCGCCCTCGCCGAGGCTGCCCCGAGGAAGTTCGGCCATGACGAATAGGCCCGGAAGTGATCGCTCGCGCCACCCCGCGACACATAGGCGACTGGAGGTGGTGAAGCCCATGACAAACACCCACGACGGCGAGACCCGTACGCCGGAGCAGATCGCCGAGCTGTTCGCGATCGCCGGCCGCGAGATCGAGGCGATCAAGCAGCTGAGCGGCTGCGTCGCCCAGCTTCACGAAGTCCAGGCCGCGAAGGCGCAGCTGGCGACCCTGACCCCGACCGAGGTCCGCGCCGCGCTCGAGTTCCGCCGCGGCACCCTCGGGAAGGCCCAGTGAGCACCCAGACCCCGAGCCGCCCGGTCGGGGTCGACGAGCTCAAGCGCGCCTGGCACGCACTGAACGCCGGCGAGTTCCGCACCGGTCCCGGCGCCGGCCAGGGCCCCCGCGGTCGCGGCACCGCCGCCGAGGACAACTGGTCACCGGCCGACGGCGAGCACACCATCGCCGTTATCGGGTCCGCAGGCTCGGTCGGCGCGAGCACCTTCGCCCTGGCCACCGGTCTCGCCGCAGCCGCCCCGGTCCGAGTCATCGAGTGCTGCTCGGTCACCGCCTCCGGACTCGCCGCGGCGAGCACCGCCGAGCTCGGTCTTCACCCGACCGACTGGCGTCAGGGCAAGCGCGACCACGTCCTGCTCGAGCGCGCCAGCGAGGTCCTCGCTGGCGTCGACGAGGTCCCGCTGCCCACCGAGGCACAGAACGAGACCCAGCTGACCATTCTCGACATCGGCTGGGAGGCGGGCCAGCTGCTGGCCACCGACTGCTGGCTAGCTGAAGCCGTCCGCGCCGCCGACCAGATCGTCCTGGTCACCACCGCCACCGTCCCCGGGATGCGTCGCGCCGGAGTCGCCATGGACCTGCTGGCCGGCTACTGGCAGCCCGAGCAGATTGCGCTCGCCGTCCGCGGGCCCCGCCGCAAGAAGTGGCCGCGCGGCCTTGAGCACGCCGGCGGCCCCGCCGTCCGCCGCGTCCTGGACGGGGACCGGTGCGTGGAGATCCCCGAGGACCGCGAGCTCGCGGTCAACGGCCTGGGCTCCCGACCCGTCCCGGCCCCCCTGATCTCGGCAGCACGTCAGCTGCTCGAGCCCGCACATCTGCCCACCGACACCGGCGGCGAAAGCGCCTGACCCGCCCGGAGTCAGCAACCCAGAAAGGAAGTCCACCCATGGACGTCATGACCGCAACCGCAACCACCGTGATGGCTGTCTGCCCGAAGGCGCCCCCGGGTGCTGTCGGCCCCACCAACGAGATCACCAGCTACGTGCTGTGGGGCGTCATCGTCCTGTTCGGGCTCGGCATCATCATCGCGATCGGTGCGATCATCGCCGGCCGAGTGTTCTCCTTGCCGCACGCCTCCAAGGTCGGCGTGATCTCGGTGGTGGTCGTGTTCGCCTGCGCGATCGCCTACCTGGTGCTGCCCGGCATGCTCAACGGAATCCTCGGCAAGGGCTGCATCTGATGCGGCGCGCAGCCACGAAGAAGGCAGAAGGCACCAGCGAGTGGAGCCGGCGCCGGCTGCTCGGCATCCTGGCCGCCGCCGTCGCCGTGGCTGCGCTCCTGCTCGGCGGCCTCGCGTACGCGGTCTACCTGGCGATCGCCGGCATCGGTGACGAGGCCAGCGCGAGCACCGGCGTCGCCACCGGCGAGACCGAGCGCTCAACGGTGGCCCGCGGTGCCGCGCACCGCGATGAGATCGCGGCCGAGCCGATGCTGACCGTCCCCGAGAGCGCCGCCTTCCCGGCCGAGACCACCAGCGCCAAGGCACCCGAGATCAAGATCCCGACCGGGACCGGAGTCAACGGACCCGCGTTCGTGATGACCGGGTTCCCGCAGACCCCGGAGGGCGCGATCGGCCAGCTCGCCCAGATCGACCTCGCGGTGCTGCAGTCGATGAGCCTGAGCACCGCCGAGGAGGTCTACAACGCCTGGGCGCTGCCCGGCGGGGTCCGCGCTGAGGACTGGTGGATCACCGCCAGCGTCCGTGCGTTCCTCTCCAGCACCGGGATGGGCGAGGTCGAAGACCCCAGCGCCTCGGTGTCCCTGGAGCCGGCCGCCGCGCTGGTCAAGGGCACCGACGGCCCCGACTGGACGACGGTCTGCGTGCTGATGAAGGTCAGCGCCACCTACAAGTCCGAAGGACAGATCGCCTTCGCGCACTGCGAGCGCATGCAGTGGGTCGGCGGCCGCTGGATGGTCGCCCCCGGCGCCCCGCCGGCACCCGCACCCGCGACCTGGCCCGGCACCCAGCTGGCACGCGAGGCCGGCTGGCGCACCTGGTCCACCGACCACACCACCGAACCCGCCCACCCCGGCGACACGGAAGGGGAGCACTGACATGCGAAACGGGATGAGCAACCGGGTCAACGACTCGATGGGGGAGTCGCGCACCACCCTGCTCCGCGTGGGAGTCCTGGTGGCGATCGCCGCCCTCGTGGCCACCGCCGTCTGGCTCGGAGCGCGCGGCCGGACCGATGACAACACCGGCACCGACAAAACCACCGGGGACTCCTCGAGCCAGACGGGGCAGCAGGGGCAGAACGTCTCGGTCGACCAGGTTGCCCCGGAGAGCGCACCCGCAGACGGCGTCGTGATCCCGACCGGCGCCGACCATGTCGACGGCTACCCGACCCGGTTCCCCCAGACCGACCTGGGCGCGGTCGCGCTGCAAGTCGAGGTCGCCAAGGCGCAGGTCGGGTTCGACTACGACCAGGCCGGCGCCGTCGCCGGCCTGTACGCCAACCCCGAGGACAAGGCCGCCTTCGAGCAGCGCGCCCGCGACGCTGTCGCGCTGCGCCGCCAGCAGGCCGGCGTCCCGAAGGAGGGGGACGTCCCCCCGCCCGCGTCGTACGCCGTGACGCCGATCGCCTACACCCTCGAGGAGCTCGACACCGGCTACTACGCGGTGAGCCTGCTCAGCTACGTCACCCTCACCACCGCCAACGGCAAGGTCAGCGACGGCCTCTACGCCGGCACCCAGCTGATGCGGTGGCTCGAGGTCGACGGCGTGGGCGACTGGCGCCTGGTCCAGGGCAGCACCGCAGACATCGAGCACCTGGTCTCCACCGGACAGCCCAAGGCGGTCGCGCCGGGCACGCCGGAGTACAAGCAGGCCGGCTGGATCCCGATCAACGGAGCACCCCAGTGAGCACCGCCGACCTCTTCCACCGGGTGACCAGGCTGGGCATCGGCGCCCTGGCGGTCCTGGTCCTCACCACGCTTCTCGGAGCCGCCACGACCATCCAGCCGCCAGCCGTCGCCGCGGCCGAGCCGGCGACCAGCACGGCAGCCAGCACAGCGCAGGTCGCCACGGTCGAGACCACCAGCCAGCTGCCGGCCCGCACCCTCAAGATGGGCTGCCTTGGTCCCGACGAACTGTGCGACCTCGGCGGCGACGCCCTCGAGTGCGCGGAGGACCCGGTCGAGTGCGGCAAAGACGCGGCCGGTGGCGTCAAGGACGAGATCGAGAACCAGGTCGAGGGCGTCCAGGAGTGCCTCGACAACCCCAGCCTCACCGACTGCGCCAAGGGAGTCGGGGGAGTGGTGCCGGGAGTCGGCGGGTGTGGGCTGCTCGACGCGATCTGCGACGCCGGGCTCCCGGGGATCGGACTCCCTGGCGTCCCGGGGGTGCCCGGCATCCCCGGCCTCCCGAACGTGGGGGACCTCTTCGGCGCCGGCATCCCCGGCCTCGGTGACATCCCCAACCCGTTCGAGAACATCGGCGACGTCATCGCCAAGGCGGCGGCCGATGCCTGGACCGCAGCCATGCTCGCGGTCTGGAGCTCCGGCCTGTTCGTGCTGCGCATCGTGCTCACGTTCAGCGAGCTGTTCTTGACCCCCGACCTGAGCGACGACGGACCCGGCAAGGACGTCTACGTCTTCACCCTGTGGCTCGCGCTCGCCCTGGTGATCATCTTGGCGATGATCCAGCTCGGCGCCGCGGCCTTCAAACGAGAGGGCAAGGGCCTCGCGCGGGCGTTCATCGGCGCCGGCCAGTTCGTCTTGGTCTGCGCCTCCTGGTTCGGCTACTGCGTCATGATCGTCGCGGCCTGCGGCGCCATCACCAAAGCGCTGATGAAGTCGCTGCTCAAGGTGCAGACCTGGCCCGACTGGGATCCCCTGGGCGGCCTCGGCGTCGACAACATCACCGAGGCCGGCGTGGCCACCGCGCTGGCCTTCCTCGGCATCTTCTTGTGGATCGCCGCGATCGGACACGTCCTGGTCTACCTCGCAAGGGCGGCCTCGCTGCTGGTCCTGGTCGCCACCGGCCCGCTCTCCGCGGCCGGGCTGGTCTCCGACTTCACCCGCTCCTGGTTCTGGAAGTCGCTGCGCTGGTTCCACGCCGCGGCGTTCACCCCGGTGCTCATGGTGATGGTGCTGGGCATCGGCGTGCAGTTCGCCAACGGCGTCGCCGCCCACCTCGCCGACGGCACCGCCAAGGCGTTCGGCACGGCCCTGCCGGCGGTCATGACGATCCTGATCAGCGTCGTCGCGCCGCTGGCGCTGTTCAAGCTTCTGGCCTTCGTCGACCCCGGCACCCCCAGCGGCGCGTCGTTCCGTCAGGGCATGGCCATCCAGGGCGGCCTCCAGGGGCTGCTGAGCGGCGGCGGTGCCGGCGGCGGCTCATCGGCCGCCTCGACCACCGACGGCAACGGTCGCTCGTCGGGTGAGCAGAGCGCCGAGGCCTCGACCGGCGATCGGTTCAACAAGTCCACCCAGGGCGCCCTTGGCAGCTTCGGCCCGGTCGGACAGGCGTTCGCTGCCGGGCTCGGGATAGTCAGCAGCGCCGGAGCGAAGGCCACGTCCCTGATGTCGGACGAGACCAACCAGGCCGGCGTCGGGCAGAGCACCTACGGACCCGACTTCAGCAACATGGGCGGCCGCCAGTCCGGCCAGTCCGGTGGCCAGTCGGGCGACCAGAGCAGCGGCACGCACCCCGGCTCGCAGAAAAGCGGGGACGACGACTCGCCGTTGCCGACCCCGCCTGCCCCGCCCACCCCGCCGACGCTGCCCACCGGCGGCGGACCCGCCGGTGGCTCGGGAGGCGGCTCTAGCGGCCAGGGCGGCGGCTCTGGCGGACAGGGCGGCGGTGGTGCCGGAGCAGCGCCCAAGACCCCGGCCGCAGGCGGCGGCGGGGGAGCGGCCGGAGGTGGCGGCGGAGCCGGTGCAGCTGGCGGCGCGATCCCCCCGGTGGCGGTGTAGCCGATGCGCCGCACGACCTGCCCCCAGCCCCGATCGACACGCAGTGACCCGGAAGGAAACCGACGATGACCATCTACGCCGACTACCAGCGCGACCGCATCGGCTGGTTCTTCGGCCTCTCCGGAGGCCAGCTGATGTTCCTGGCACTGGCCAGCCTGCCGGCGTTCTGGGCGATCAGCCGCGGAGCGTGGTTCTCCGCGTTCCTGTTCGCCCTAGTCTGGCTGTTCCTGCTGGCCATCACCGTCATCCCGGTCCGGGGCCGCTCGGCCACCGGCTGGGTGTTCGCCTCGACGATGTACGCCGTCGGCGGGCTGCTCGGCTGGACCTCGTTCCGTGCCAAGGCCACCGAGGGCCGCGCCGAGGACCTCGACACCCCCGACCTTCCCGGGGTGCTGCAGGGCATCAAGATCCACGACGGCCCGCCGCACGGCTCCCAGCTCCAGCGGGTCGGAGTGATCCACGATGACGCCACGAAGACCTGGGCAGTCACCGCCTCGATCGTCCACCCCGGCATCGGCATGAAGGACACCGAGGAGCGCAGCCGCTACGGCGAGGCGCTGGCCGGGCTGCTCGACGTCGCCGGCCGCACCGAGAAGATCGACGAGATCCTGTTCATGGTCCGCACCGTCCCCGAGGACGGCGCCGAGCGCGACCTGTGGGTCAACAAGCACCGCCGCGACAACGCCCCCCAGCTGTCCGAGATCGTCAACAGCGACCTCGCCGTGGGCCTCACCCAGGCGTCGGTGCGCACCGAGCAGTTCGTGACAATCGTCGTCCCGGAGACCCGGATCGCCCGCTCGGCCAAGGAGTCCGGCGGTGGCTTCGAGGGCCGCTGCCGCGAGCTCTACCTGCTCATGGCCGAGATCGAGGCCCAGCTGCGGGGCCCGATGGGGATGACGTCGGTCCGCTGGCTCACCTCGCCGGAACTCGCCCTGGCGTCCCGGACCGGGTTCGCCCCAGGCGATCGCGCCGGCATCGTCGAGGCCCTCGCCATGCGAGAGAAGGACCCGAGCGTGAACGCCGACGTCCCGTGGGCGCTGGCCGGGCCCTCGGGCGCCGACGCGACGGTGCGGCACTACAGCCACGACGCGTGGAACTCGATCAGCGCCACCATCAAACTCCCGACCCGCGGCGTGGCGATGGGCGCCCTAGCGCCGATCCTCACCCCGAGCGAGTCCGGTGAGCGACGCTCGTTCGTCGTCGCCTTCCCGATCGTGTCCCAGTCCAAGGCCGACCGGCAGTCCGGCAACGCCGAGTGGGCCGCAGACCTGGCTGAGGGAATGAACGAGAAGCTCGGCCGCAAGACCCGTGCCAAGCAGCGCGACGAGGCCCACAAGGCCCGCGGCCTGGACGCCAAACTGGCCCACGGCAACGCGCTGGTCCGGCCTTACGCCGTGTGCACCGTCACGGTCCCCAAGACGCTGCGGATCACCGAGTTCGGCCGTCGCCTGGACGCCTCGATCCGACGCGCCGGGTTTGCGCCCCTGCGGCTCGACCTGGCCCAGGACGTCGGTTTCGCCGCCTCGACCATCCCCGTCGGGATGAGCCTGACCCGGAGCGGAGACGCCTGATGCCCACCACGACCCGCCGGAACCGCGGCGGCGGCCGCGACATGGCCGCCCTGCTCTCCGACTTCGGCCACGACCTGCCCACGATCCCCCAGCCCGCCCCGGAGGCCAAGGAGCCCCGGATCTTCAAGTACGCCCCGCGCCGCGGTGCAGCCCGCCGCGGCCGCGGCTGGGCCCCCGCCACCGCCCCGGCGCAGGCCTGGCGGATGACGAGTGACCAGGCACCGGTGTTCTGGCCGTTCGTGTCCGCGCCGGCCCTGCCGCCGACCGGGGCGCAGATGGGCGTCGACCAGCTCTCCGGCGGCTCGTTCTACTGCGACCCCTTCGGCTGGGTGCTGCGCGACGACGTGTCGGCGACCAACCCGAACATCTTCCAGTTCGCCAAGCCCGGCACCGGCAAGTCCGGCACCACCAAGGCGTTCTGCACCCGGATGATGCCCTTCGGCTACCGCACCCTGGTCCTGGGTGACCCCAAGGACGAGTACGAGTCACTGTGCCGCGCGCTCGGCGTCGAGCCGTTCGTCATCGCCCCCGGCTTCTGGGCACGAATCAACCCGCTGGCCATGGGCCCGCTCGGCCACGACTGGGAGAAGCTCTCGGCCGAGGAAGCCCAACGGCGCACCACGATCATCTTCAAGCGCTGGCTGGTCCTGATCCGCGGCCTCGTCGGCAGCATGAAGCTCGACGACCAGCGCCGAGTGCCGTTCGGACCCGACGAGAGCGACGTCGTCCGCAACGCCTTGGCCATCCTCACCGGCTACGCCGCCGGCAACTCGATCCTCACCGAGACCACCATCCCGCGGCTATGGGACCTGCTGCGCAACCCCACCGAGGAACTCGTCCGGGCGTGCGAGTACGGGAACACCCGCCAGTTCCTCGACCAGACCCGGCTGCTGCGCAACGCGCTCGGCGAGCTGGTCACCGGCACCCTCGCCGGCCTCTTCGACGACTTCACCAACATCGAGGTCGACTGGCGCGCCCCGATCCAGTCGTTCAGCCTCTCCCGACTCGACGGCCTCGGCGACGAGGCCGTGGGCATCGCGCTGCTGTGCATGAACTCCTGGGGCCGCGGCCTGCGCGAGATCGCCGAGCCCGGCGACCTGCGCATCGTCGTACGCGACGAGGTCTGGAAGCAGATGCGCCTCGGCGTCTCCGCGGTGATGAGCTTCGACGCCGACCTGCGGCTCTCGCGCGGCATGGCCGGCAAGGGCGGCGACATCCAGTTCGCCAACCTCCACAAGCCCTCCGACCTGCTCTCGGTCGGCGACGCCGACTCCCAAGCCGCGATGATCGCCAAGGACCTCCTCGAGCTGGCCGACATCAAGATCCTCGGCGGTCAGAAGCCGCGCGTCGCGCGCGAGCTCGACTCGATGCTCGGCTTCGGCCCGATCGCCCAGGACCTCGTCTCCGGGTGGGCGATGCAGGACAAGGGCCGCGCGCTGTGGTGCGTCGGAGACGCCACCTACAAGGTCCAGACGGTGCTCCACCCGCTGGAGAAGAAGCTCTACTACACCAACGAGGCCATCGAGGCCGCCGGCTGAGGCGCTCGGGACTGACCTGTCGTGAAGAAGCTACTCCTCGCCGGTCTGCCGGTCCTGATCGTCTTCATGGCCCTGCCGTTCGTCGTCACCCTGATGGTGGTCATGACCACGACCGCGGCCGCCGAGTGCCGCACCCAGACCAGCGAGACCGCACCCACCGAGCTCGGCGACCTCGGGGTCATCGACGGCCCCGTGGGCGGCCCGGTCAAGGGCAACATCACCATGGCGCAGGCCAACATCCCGCGCCGCTCCGGCCTCGACGGCTTCCGCGCCTCCATGCCCCGGGCGCTGTCGACGAACCCCGACTTCGTCACCCTCAACGAGGCCAGCGGCTGGAGCCTGGCGCAGATAGAGGCCGCCGCCCCCGGCTACGACGCGTTCCGGGTCGAGGACCACACCGGCGACAACAACTCGATGGGCAACGTCGTGCTCTGGAAGCGCGACACCTGGTCCAAGGCCAACGGCGGCCGGGTCACGATCGTGGAGAACGACCAGGGTTTCTATAAGGGCGAGCCGGTGACTTGGGACCGGTTCGCCACGTGGGTGATCCTCGAGCGCGCCGACGGCGCCGTGGTGTCGGTGATCTCCACCCACCACATGACCAACCCGCACAAGTACCCCCGCCAGCACGGCAACCCGCCGCTGACCAGGCACCAGCAGTACGGCGCCGGCATGGACATCCTGCTGCAGCTGCGCAACTCCCTGGCCACCCACGGCCCGGTGCTCATCGGCGGCGACATGAACACCCACGCCTCCTACACCAACCTCCCGTGGACCGCGGCCGCCAAGATGAAGGCCGCCGGCTACGGCTGGCACAACCAATCGGTCGACTTCGTCTTCTTCCCCCAGTACCAGGGCGTGCGGCTCGAGCAGGGCTGGGACGGGACCATGGTCTCCGACCACCACTGGATCGCCGCCCGCATCGCCATGAACGGCGCCGGCCCCGAGAGCGCCCCCACGACCGCGGCCACCAGCGAAGGTGTGGTGAACGCCGCCCACACCACAAGGACGTCGGTCGAGCCCCCGTCCGGCGACGTGCTCGCCCAGCTGATGCAGCTGCGGTTCGCCTCCAGCTACCCGACCCTGACCACCGAGGAGGCCCGCAACGCGATCACCATCGCCCAGGTCGCCCGCGACCTCCAGGTTCCCCGCTACGGGCTGCAGATCGCGATCGCCACCGCGATCCAGGAGTCCAACCTGGTCAACCTCACCGGCGGCGACCGCGACTCCGGCGGCCTGTTCCAGCAGCGTCCCTCGACCGGCTGGGGGAGCCGGGCTGAGGTCACCAACCCGGTTCTCGCCGCTCGCGCCTTCTTCGGCAAGGCCCAGCACACCGGCAACCCCGGCCTGCTCGACATCGCCGGCTGGTCGCAGATGCCGCTCACGCAGGCGGCCCAGGCCGTGCAGCGCTCCGGCTTCCCCGACGCCTACGCCCAGTGGGAGGACGTCGCCGGCGACATCACCGACCTCCTCGGCGGCGACCTACCCGACCTGCCCGACGCCGACGGCGCGGTCTCGAACGCGAGCAACTGCGAGGACACCGTCAACCCGATCACCATCGGGACCTTGAACATCCTGGGCGCCGGCCACACCGACTACCAGGCGGGCGGCGGCAACGAGAAAGCCGGGTACGCCACCTGGGACAAGCGGCTGCCCGGGGCACTCAGCGCGATCGAGAACGCCGGAGTCACCATCGCCGGCCTCCAGGAGGTCCACGGCCCCCAGGCCAAGGCCCTGGCTGACCGCTACTCGGCCAAGTGGGGCATGTACCCGGCCACCGGCAACACCCAGAACAAGGTGATCTGGGACCGCGGCAGCTGGCAGATGACCGACTCACGCCTCGTCCAGATCCCATACTTCAACGGCAAAGACGTCGGGATGCCGGTCGTCCAGCTGACGGGTGCGGCCGACAGCGTCAACGCCGGGCAGGCCATCTGGGTCTGGAGCATCCACAACCCCGCCAACACGCAAGGAAACGCCGCCGAGCACCGCAAGGAGGCGCTGCGCCGCCAGCTGGCCACCATGACCGAGCTCGCCGGCACCGGAACCCCGGCGGTGATCCTGGGCGACTTCAACGACGGCAAGGACGGCCAGAACTCCTCACACTGCGCGCTGACCCCCGACCTGAGCAACGCCTTCGGCGGATCAGCGGAGCCCTGCAAGAAGCCCAAGCAGGACGCGCCGATCGACCACATCTACGGCGCCAACCTCACCTGGGCCAGCGCCCAGGTCGACAACAGCACCCAAGCCAACAAGATCGCCGACCACCCACTGGTGACCGCCACCACCGCCGGCAGCAGCGCGGGCTGCGCGGTCGCGACCGAGACCAACTACAACCTCGGCCCGGTCAAGCCGCAGCTGACGCAGCTCGTCAACATCCTCGGCCCGATGTTCGACATCAAGACCGTCGGCGGCTACCGCGAGAGCGCCACCGACCCCCACGGCCACCCGGCCGGCCTGGCGGCCGACTTCATGGTCCCGCTGACTCCCGCCGGCAAAGCCCAGGGGGACGCACTCGTGGCGTACGCCCAGGCCCACGCCCGCGAGCTCGGGATCGACTACATCATCTGGTACCAGCGCATCTGGTCGGTCGCGCGCGCCGACGAGGGTTGGCGACGGATGGAGGACAGAGGCTCGGCCACCGCGAACCACCTCGACCACCCGCACATCAACGTGCTCCCCAACGCCCAGGTCTCCCCGGTCGGCCTCGCGGGCGCGTCCTGCGACGAGGTGGTCTACCCGGTTCCAGCACAGTACATCGGAACGGACCGGAAGAACTGGCACGAGACCGGCCCCTACTGGACCAACTGGCACACCGGAACCGACTTCTCCGCCCCGTGCGGCACGACCGTCTACGCCGCCCACGCCGGCACCATCGAGATCGACACCAGCCAGAGCTGGGCCGGCCCGCAGCTGGTCAAGGTCACCACCGGCGCCGGCTCTCTGACCACCTGGTACGCGCACATGCAGACCGTCACCGTCAGCCGCGGCCAGACCGTCGCCGCCGGCGAGCCGATCGGCCAGGTCGGCAAGGACGGCAACGGAAGTGGCTGCCACCTCCACTTCGAGGTCCACCTCGAGAACGGCTCCATCTACGGACCCGACAACGTCGACCCCTCGACCTGGCTAGCGGAAAACGCCTCGAAGCCCAGCCGGTCCGTGTGATCGCTGCCGGGCCCTCCCGACACATAGGTGACCAGCCAGAACTTCGACCACCCACGAATCCAGGAGGCGGAATCCAATGCAGCGAGAGCGACGACGCGACCCCTACCCCTGGACCTGGGAGATCCCTGTAGCCGTGGCCCTGGCGGCCCTGTTCGTCATCGTCATCGGCATCCAGCTGGGCCGCTCCGTCGCGAACCTGCTCGCCGGCGCCGGCTGGACCTGGCCCGACGCCAACGCCGGCGCGTTCCCCTCACCCATCGGCACCGCCTTCTGGACCAGCCTCCCCGGCGTGCTCGGCGGGCACGCCGACGCCGGCCTGCCCACACCGACACCGGACGGCCGTGCTGGACGCGGCCTGGTGTGGGTCAGCCTCGCGATGACCGAGGTCGCGCTGCTGAGCGCCACCATCTGGGCCGGCGTCTGGGCCTACCAGCGGTGGGGCCCGGGACGCATGCGCGGCATGGCCACCGCCGCAGAGGCCGAGAAGATCCTGGGCGTCACCCGGCTGCGCAAGGTCGCCGGCATCGTCCGGCCCGACCTCTACGGCAAGCCCGCCACCGCCACGGCGGCACCCGTTCAGCGCACCGCCGGCGACCTCACCGAACAGACCGGGCCGCAGCTCGGCCACGGGCTCAGCTCGTGGCTGCTCAACGGCCGCCGGACGAAGGAGGAGGAGCGATGAAGCTGAGGTTCAACCCGTGGGACGTGGGCTGGCGCATCGGGGACGCGCACGAGCCGCGTGGCGGCGAGCTGTGGGTGCCGTGGGACCGCACCGCCGGGGTGATCGGCCCGCAGGGCTCCGGCAAGACCCTCGACCTGCTCACCCCGGCGCTGCTCAGTGCCCCGGGCGCTGCCCTGGTCACCCTGACGAAGGTCGAGGACCTGCTGCTCAGCCTCACCGAACGCTCCCGCGACGACCGGCCGTGCGTGGTCCTCGACCCGTTCGGGCTGGCCGAGGGCGTCGTCGACGAGCTGATCTGGGACCCGATCGCAGGGTGTGTGGACCCCAAGGTCGCCGAGCGGCGAGCCAAGGCCTTCACCGCCGGCACCGTCAAGGGTGCGATCACCGGCGGCACCGGGGACGATGCCGCCCGGTTCTACGCCGCGGAGTCGGCGAAGGTGCTGCAGGGCTACTTCCACGCCGCGGCCCTGACCGGAAAGACCCTCGAGGACGTCCTGCAATGGGTCGCGAACCCGACCGCGGCCAGCCAGCCGATGGAGATCCTGCGACGCCACCCGCACGCCGAGCCGTTCTGGCACGGCCTGCTGCACGGGGCGCTCAACGGCGACGACCGCACCGCCGGCAACACGATCACCACGGTGCAGCAGGCGGTGTCGTTGTTCTTCCAGGCCGACATCCGCCGCCGCTGCGTGCCCAGCCACGGGCACCCGGCCACCGACCTGGCCGACGTGATCCGTCGACGCGGCACCATCTACCTGCTGGGCCGCGAAGACCCCTACGCCTCGGCCAGCCCGCTGATGACCGCGGTGGCCGAGCACGTCTTGGACACCGGGCTGCTGCTGGCCAACAGCTCACCGTGGGGAGGCCGGCTGTGCCCGCCCCTGGTCTCGGTTCTCGACGAGCTGCCCTCGACCGCACCGCTGCCGACCCTGCGCACCCGGATGGCCAACGAGCGCGCCCTGGGCCTGTCGTTCATCTGGGCCGCCCAGACCCGTCCCCAGCTGACCAGCATCTTCGGCGAGCACGAGGCCCGGGCACTGCTCGGCCTCACCAACACCCTGGTGATGTTCGGCGGGTCGAAGGACGTCGCGTTCAACCAGGAGATCTCCGACCTGCTCGGAACCGTCCGCATCGGCCGCGTCACCCACTCCACCGGCGGGTTCAACGGCGGTAGCCGCAACTTCTCCGGCGACGACATCCCCATCATGCGGCCCGAGGAGGTCCGCCAGCTGCCCGAGCGGCGGGCCCTGGTGATCGCCGAGAACGGCAAGCCGATCATCGCCAAGCTGCACCGCTGCGTGGAGGGCAAGGCCGGCGAGCGGCTCCTGGCCGACCAGAGGGCGCTGCGCGCGCGGCTCACCAACGACCGCCGCATGGTGATCACCCCCGAGGCCCGGGCGACCGCCGCCCTCGTCGAGGCGCGCCGCCTCGGCTTCGTCGACGACGAGACCGAACCGACAAGGAGTGAGCTGTGACGACCGAACAGGCCCGACGGGCTGCACCCGGCCCGATGGTGTTCCCGTTCCCCGTACCCGGGGAGCAGGTCCGGCTGGCCTACCGCGAGCTTCACATCGCCATGAACGGCACCGAGGAGCAGAAGAAGGCTCTGGGCAACCACGCCCTGCTGCCGCGGCCCTGGGAGCCGGCCACGTGCCTAGACCCCGAGCTCCGGCACCAACTGTGGGAGTGGCTCGAGGACGTCGTGATCTGGCTCAACCGCGAGTACACCTGGGACGTTTCCGGACTCATCCCCAGTTGCTGGCCCCTGCACTCGCACCTGGTCCACGAGATCGCAGTCCTGGCCGATCAACGCCGTCGCGCCGGACTGGCCATGACCAGCGACGCGCTTGAGGAGTGGCACCGCTACTGCCTGCCCGCCTTCACCGACCGCATGCGCAACAGGCTGCGAGCCCACTGCGAGGACGAGCACAAGAGCTGGCCAGGCAAGCCGCGACACAACGAGCACCTGGGCGACGCCAGCGCGCAGCGGCGTGAGAACGCCTTCGCCCACGACGTCGACGCGCTGCCCGCCAACCGACGGGCCTACGACCAGTCCCAGCCCGTCGGGCGACCGCGCCTGATCGAGGTCGACCTGGACACCGGCGAGATCAAGGACGACCAGCTAGGTGCGCAGCCGCGCACCCGAACCGAGAAGGGGCCGCGCATCTAGGAGCAGCAGGCCAGAGCGTCCTTCTGATTGTCCCCGGACTCGTACAGACTCGCGGTCATGGCCACGTCTGACGCCAGCCCCGTGCCCTCGCCCGACCAGCCTGAACCGCGCAGTCTGCGGACCCGGGTCCCCGGCAGAGCGCGACCGCGAGCCGAGGCGATGACGGAGTTCGAGGAGGGCGTCGCCGATCTGCGCCGGCGGCTGGACCCCGCGCTCTGGCCGTTGTTCATCCCCAAGGCAGAGGACCTGTTCCGCTGGAGAATCCAGCTGGAGTGTGGCTGCGTCCGGGAGATCTTCACGACCGGCAAGGACCGTTTCCCCGACGAGCGCAGCGACCGAGACCCGGTGACCGGGTGTCGGCTGCCCGACGGAGAGTTCTGGTGCCGTGATCACCACGTCGCGAAGCCCTACCGCGAGATCGCGGAGTGGGACGAGCGCCGGGTGCACGAGTTCCCTGCCGACCCCGAGGAGCCGCAACACGGCCTCGACGCGGAGACGTGGGCGAAGATCCAGCGCCCGGAGCCGCACTCGTCGGCGTTCTGGCGAGTCAAGCTCAGCTGCGGGCACTACGCCGACGTGTGCGTTGGCGACCTCGACTGGAAGCCCGAAGACGGGCCCAGGCTGGTCACGAAGAAGCGGCTCGCCGAGATCCGCCGCGACTTCGAGGAGATGTGGGCATCGGGGGAGCCCGGTTGGCCGAACGAGGGGCCGGAGAGGGACCACATCCGTCGGATGCTCGACCTCGGGTGGCCCCGACCTGAGCCGGAACACGAATGCTTCGCCTGCACTGCTGCCAAGCGCGTCACCGGTTACCAGCGCATCGGCCCGCTCGTTCCGCCGCCGAAGCCGGCGGCGCCGCCTCCGATCGAGCGGGAGAGGGTCGAGGCCCAGCTTGCGAGGGCTGAGGCTGAGGTCCAGCGTCTGCGGAAGAGGCTAGAGCAGGCTCAGGGCTGAACCGGGCGCTCGCCTACGACTGCGAGCCCTCGTCGAGCTCGCTCTCCCACACCGGCCACACAGACCCAGGGCAATCCGGGATAAAGCACGGCCCCAGCTCGGCGTCGACCGCTGCGTGGAGTTCCTCGGGAGTCATAGGCCCATGCTGCCGTGGCTGCGCGTGCGCCGCTGGCGTCATCCACAGGCTTTCCCTTGTCGGACCCTTGCGACAGCGTCACCCGCATGGCTGGCGGCATGAACCGACGCAACAACCCCTTCGCGGTCCGCCTGTCTGACCGAGTCCGGAGCGACCAACCTGCCGTGCCTACCGTGGACGTCATGAGCGCCCCGCCACCGCCCGACGTGAGGCACGTGTTCGTCACCGACGAGCTCGGCCGTCGTGCGGGCCTGCTGCTGCGCTGGGAGAAGCGCGGCGACGGATGGTGGGGCCGGGTGTGCTACCCCGCGCCATACGACGCCGAGGGCTGGGCGTTGGTCGAAGACTGGCTACCCGCCAACGTCATCGAGAGGGCCTGAGGCCTTCACTGATCCGCCTCACCGCGTCCACTGCCACCTGGAGCGGGATCCGCTCCTGTTCGATACGGCGATGGTCGGCGTGGTCGGGGTCCAGAACGCGTTCGTACATCGTGCGCTCATCGTCGCGGAGCCTGTCGAGCGTCTTCGGCGTCCCGGGAGTCAACAGCTTGCCGTGCTGGTCGTAGCTCGTGCCAAACGTCGAGTACTGGTCGTACGTGGCTGGGCCCATCAGGATCGAGTCGATGTCGCGGTCGAAGTCCGCGCGGTAACCGTTGAGGATCTCGTAGCCGTCGCTGTCGATGTCCCCCCAGTACACGACCACGGGCGCATCGCGGAGCCACGGGAACGCTGCGGGCGTCTTGCCGCCCTTGCCCACACCCTCGACCGAGATCCCGCCCTCAAGCACAGGGAGGTGGATCGCGGTGTCCTTGTTCTCGGAGATCACGACGACCTCAGGCAGGTAGGCGGGCGTGAACTGGTCGCCAACCGTGGCCGAGTCGTGCAGTCGGCCTCCGGTCGACCGATAGGCCGGGTCCAGGTACGTGAAGTGGATGCGCGGCGGGTGCGCGGGCAGGATCCCCAGCTCCGTCAGTCCGGTCAGGGCCTGGACGCCGGCTCGGTGGGCCTGCAACCACTTGGCGTGCACCCCTGGGATCGGGACCTGGCGAGGCGTCACGCCGAGACCAGCACGCAGTGGATCCTCGAGGTACCAGTCGGCCACCACGAGCAGCAGCTCGAAGTCGACCGCCGAGTACTTGTCGACGAGGCGCAGCACCTTGCCGAGGTCCGTCAGTTGACGTGCACGCAGTACTTGAAGGCGCTGCTGACCTCGTTGCAGGCGCGCTGGCCAGTCGTGACCGACGATCGCTGCCGCGTGGTCGATGTCCACAACGTGCGCGTGCGTCGGCAGCACCTGCCGGGTGCCGCCCTTCGCCACCCGGGTCTCGTACCGCAGGTCCACGCCGTGCGCCTTCGCCCAGTCCTGCCACTCCACTGTGCGGGCGTGCACGACCGCGTAGTCGGAGCGCAGATCGGCTGCTGCTGCGCGCCCCAGGGGGAACGCGTGAGGGAACGCATCGCCTTCGCCGGCCAGGTGGCTGTGCCACTGGTTGCCCAGTCGGCGCTGGATGTCAGCGACGAGCGCTGCTGGGGTCTTCACGCGGCGTCGCCTTCATCGTCGGGCAGATCGGTGACGTAGGAGTAGCCCCGCTCGCTCTTGACGATGTTGAGGAGCAGGTCCATGTGGGGCTCCAGCGATGTCACCTGCGTGACCGGCGCACCCACGATGAGCTGGAACCCCAGGTCCTGCCATGCCCTGATGGCCCGGCCGGCGAACTCACTGTCGGCCTTGATGAACGCCTCGTCGAGGAACACCGGCGCGAACCTGGGTCGCGACCGACTCTCGTCACCCAGCTGGTAGCGCAGGGCGGACCCGACGATGAAGGCGACGAGCTCCTGCATCTCACCCCCGGACTTGTCGGCGATGTGGTCGTACCTCGCGACCTCACGCCCGTGCTCGTCGAGGCACAGCGCAGTGATCACCACGTGCTGGCGCACGTCGAGGTACCTGTCCCGCTCGGCGGTAGAGGACTTCGTGTGGCCCTCCGGGATGCTGATCTGGGCCATGAAGTCGCTGAGCCGCTTGAAGCGGGTCTCGATCTGCTGCTCGGTGAGCTCGAGGGCGAGGCCCGAGGACAGCTCCCGCAAGTTGCGGCGGAACTGCTTCAGGTCGTCCTTGAGCACCCGACGCATGTCGATCTTGAGCACGCCCTTGCCACCGAACGGGAGCGTCGCGAGGATCCGGTTCACCGGCCGCAGGCGCTCTTCGATGTCCTCGAGCGCCGTGTCGAAGGCGTCGTTGAGCTGCAGGAGGTCGTCGCTGGACCAGGCGGCGACCTCACGGCGCCACTTCTCGCGCCGCTCGTGAAGTCCCTCGGACTGGATCCGGTCGAGGATCTCGCGGTAACCGTCGGCCGACTCGAACGATGTGCCGAGGTTGTGCTCGGTCCAGCGTCCCTTGTAGCTCTCGAACATCGTCTCCATCGTCTGCTTCGCGCTCCGGATGGTCCGTTGGGCAGCCGCTGCTTCCTCGCGCAGCTTCTTCTCCATGCCGCGCATGTTCGACGCGAAGTACTCCAGGCGGGTGGGGTTGAAGTTGTCGGCCAGGACCTTGTCCAGGTAGACCTGCTGGTGCTCGGTGACCGCCGCGGTCTGCTTGTTGACGATCTCGTCGATCGCGTTCTGCGCGGTGTCCTGCTCGTCGCACGGCTTCCCGTGCTCCTTGGCCAGCTTGTCGAGATGATCCCCCTTGAGCACCCGCGTGCGGCGCGCGTCCTCGAGCAGCGGCTTGATCCGGTCCTCATCCGCCTGGAGGGCGTCCAGCACCTTGTTGGCATCGCGCAGGCGCTGGATCTCGGCCTGAAGCTCGACAACGCGTCGCCCGAGGCCCAGGTAGTCGATGGTGGCCCACTCGGTCTCCTGGACGTGGCGGTGGGCGACGCGCTGATCACGCAGGTCCTGCATCCGCGCCTGGACTTCGGAGACCTCCTTCTGCGCCCGCTTCATCTGCGGCTCCAGCTGATCGAGCAGCCGCTCGATGTCGGCCAGGCGGCGCTCGTTGGAGAAGCCGATGATGTACCCGTCGCCGGACTCGCCGTGTGCGCCCTTGTCGCCGTGCCTCGTCTGTCCGGCTGGGGTCACGCGAGGCTCGGTCCCGGACAGCGCGGCTGCGTTGGGGACGCACAGGTGGTCGACGCCCGGCTGGCTGACGCGGTCCTGCACCCACCGCGAGAAGGGGGAGTCCTTGAAGGCGAGCTTCCCGGACACGTAGTCGGGGTCGCCCTGCCAGTCCTCGTGCACGGCGAGGGTCACTGCCTGGAACTGGATGCGAGGACGGATGGTGATCCCGTCGATCGCTGCCGAGAGGCGGTCTCGGACCTGGCGGTCCACCAGTATGATGCGCGCGATGCCACCCAGGGTCGTCTCGATCGCCTTGCGCCAGTGGTCCTCCTCCGGGAGGACGTCCAGCAGCTCAGCCACGAACGGCAGGTCGTTCATCGGGTCGAGCCCGGCGGCCTCAGCCATGCGCACCCGGGCCTCGTGGAGCCGGCGCGGGACCATGCCGGCACGGCCCGTCAGCGACTCCTTCTCAGCGAGCAGATCACGTAGCTGGCTGCGAAGTGGTGAGAGTGCCTCCTGGGCGGTCTCTTCCTCGGCCTGGAGGGCCTCGATTCGCTTTTCGTAGCCAGCGAGGAAGTCCGCCGCGGCGACCTGGGCTTCGGCGAACTGCTCTGCGGTCTCCGGCTCGACCAGGTTGATCGGCTCGGTGCGTGCCTGGAACGTCAGGTTGGCCCGGTGGACGCTGTCCGTGCTGTCCTCGAGGCGCCTGATCTCGCGCAGGCGCTCGTCGATGGCGCCACCGCCGTTTGCGTACTTCTCCTCGGCGGTCTGTCCGAGCTGCTGCTCGTAGCCACGCTCGTCGGTCCTGGCCTGGGTGAAGGCAGCCTTCGTCTCGACCTCGTCCCGCCGGTTCTCCGCGACGGCTGCGTCGAGCAGGGCTCGCTCGGTCTGGAGCCGCCACAGCTGGAACGGCGTCGGGCCGTCCCGGTCCACGCCGAACTGGCTGATCAGGTCGGCCTCCGCCTGGGCGGTCGCCAGGTCGTGCTGAAGCCCGGGCAGCCGCTGCAGCACCCGCACCTTGTCGGCCTCGTCGACCATCTTCAGGTAGGAGGCCTTCAGGTCGGCGAACTGCGCCAGTGCGCTGTCGGCGACCTCGTAGGTGATCGGCCTCTCCAGCACCATCGTCTTGTAGAGGTCGTCGACCCGGTTGACCTGCATGCCGGCCTGCACCCGGGCGAGCAGCCGCATCGCCTTGCGCCCGCCATCGCCGCCGCCGATGCCCAGCCGGGTGTGCAGGTTCTCCTCGAACTCCCGGAACGTGTTGAAGGTGACCAGGCCCGGGATGATGCCCTTCATCGCGCGCTTGTCGAACCTGCTCCTGGCCAGCGGCTCGAGGCGTGAGAGGTCCAGGTAGCCCTCGAAGGTGGCGAACGTGGTCGTGACGTCGCCGTCGGTGGCGGCGCCGGGCCGGAGGAAGTAGATGCGGGTCACCGTGTACTTGCGGCCGCTGTCGTTGACAAAGGTGCATGCCAGTGCGCCCCACACCGGGCCGCCGTCCAGCCCTCGCAGCACGAGCTCTCGCGTCTGTCCGGAGCTGTCGGTCTTCTTGTCCTGCTTGCCCCGCAGGTAGGTGAGCAGATTCCGCTTCCCGGCCGATCGAGCACGTCCTGTGCCCGCGTCGTTGGACGCGCCGTTGAACGGCACCTCGGAGGGCATCATCAGCGCGATCCAGGAGTCCAGGAGGGTGGACTTGCCGACGCCCGAGGCACCGGCGATCAGCGTGGAGCCTGGCTCCACCGCGATCACGTGGTGGCCGTGGAAGCCGCCCCAGTTGACCAGCTGGAGGGTCTCCAGCTTCCACTGTGAGTGGTCCGGGGGAGTGGTCGTGACCGGGAGGGTCAGTTCGTCGATGGTCATGCTTCCTCCTCGTAGAGGTCGAGGGGCTGGATCGGGAGCTCGTCTGCCTCTAGGTCTTCGTCGACCGGCGTCGTGCCGTTCTGGGTCATCAGCCAGGTCATGAGCTCGCGCAGCTTCTCGATCGGCAGGAGGACCTCGATGATCGGCGAGATGCGGAAGCGGTCGGGGTCGGCAGTCTTGAGCAGTACGCCGGCTGTGGCCAGGCCGTCGATGGCCGTGCCTGCCTTCTTCTGCGCCGCGGACCTGTTGGTGAGGTCCTCCGGCCAGCGCTCAGCGATTTCCTCCATCAGCGTCTCGCGCTCTACGTAGACGTGGTCCTCGCCCTCCTGTCGCTGCGCGAAGAACCGCTGCCGCAGCGCCAGCATCACGATCGTTTCTTCTTTGGTGTGCGCTCGTTCGCGCAGCAACGAAGGCAGGGGGTCGCCCGTGTAGGTGACCGCCTGTCGCTTGAACGCGATCTGCTGGTCCCGCTCGACCTGCAGCTCCAGAAACATGTCGTTGAGGCGGCTCTTGATCAGCCCCTCGTCCTTGAGCAGGACCTCCCACTGCTCGGGGTGGCGCTCGGCGGAGATGTAGCGGTGCTTGAGCAGCGCGACCAGACACCTGCGCTGCTCGGGGTAGAGCGTCCCGCTGTCACCCTCGAACATGTCCGCGCCGACGGCATCCTCGGTCATCTCGTCCTCGGATACGTCGGCCTGATACTCGAGGTCGTCGTCGACCAGCTCGATCTCGGTCATGCGGTTGCTTCCTCCTCCGCCTCGCCGACGGTCACCTCCGGCATCAGGAACCGACGGCTGCTTCCGTCGGGTCGCACCGTCAGCACCGACTCGCGCACGTCCATGTCCGCGTCCGCGTCGAGTCGCGCGAGCAGATGCAGCAAGCCGAGTACCTCCACCGGTCGGCGCAGGTCCTCGGGCAGCTGATTGAAAAGCTCAGCCGCGGTGCGGAACTCGCCGGCGAGTAGCCGGGCCTCGATCTGCGCCTGCAGCTGGGGCAGCGACGGCCCGCCCTGCTTGCGCAGCGCCTCGCGGGACTGCGGGGGAGGAGCCTCGGCCGACACGTCGGCCAGGGGCTCGGGCGCCCGCTCGCTGTCCGGGTCGAAGGTCCGGCTCTTCAGCACGGCGATGTCCAGTGTCGGCGGCAGGAGCTCGACGTCGATGTGGTCGCGAGGGCGCGCGGTCTGCATCCACGTCCGCATCTCGTGGTCGATTCCACGCAGGACCAGGTCCAGCTCGCGGTTCCGGATGTGGTCGTAGCCCTCGATGTGCTCACGCAGCGTCGACGAGAGCCGCCGACGCTGCTCAAGCACCTCGTCGCGGCCCCGACGGACCACGTTCACGGCGGTTGCAAGCTGGCGCTGCTCCTCTGGTAGCAGACCCTCCGCCCACTGGTTGGCCAGGATCGACTCGAGGTCAGTCTTCAGGCGAAGCAGCAGGTCCGGATTGCGGAGCAGCTCCTGGGCGCCGGCGAACGCGCGACCCTCAGGGGTTGCCGTGAGCAGGTTCCTCGCCTGCTCGAGGTAGTCGTCGATCACCTCGCCGACGGGGCGCTGCTCCTCGCGGAACCTCTTCGCGATCACCTTGTGCATCTCGCGCACTGCTTCGGCGACGCGCCGGAAGTCCGAGGGCAAGCCGTCGAGCTCTCGCACCACGTTCGCGAACTGCTCGACGAGTTCCGCTTCGGACGCCTCGGGAAGGTCACCGCCTGCATCGAGGCGGTCCAGCTCAGCCTGCAGGACCGCGATCTCCTCCGAGAGCCGCCGCTTGCGCTCGTCACGGTCGGGGTTCGCTGCCAGGGCAGCCTCGGCGATGACCCGGCGCATCGTCTCGATGCGCGAGGCCGAGATGTTGAGCTGCGTCCGGGTCGTCCGGGTCACGTACTCCAGGGCCTGCCGGGCGTCACCCGTGAGCTGGTAGGTCTCCTGGTCGCGGCGGCCCTGATCACGGTAGAGCCAGCGCTCGCGCACCCACTGGGCCGCCAGCGCCTTGCCGTCCAGGGTCGGCACCGAGTAGCCGCCGGTCTGCAGCTCCGCCAGCAGCGCCTCTACGCGCGTGTGGAACCGTTCCACGGGGATCGGCTGGGCATCGTCCGGGAAGACCACGGCGAAGATCGGCATGGCCACCGCGGCGGACTTGCGGTCGAGCAGCTTCAGGGTCGGGGTGGTGAGGGCCGTCTCGATGCGAGCGCGCTCGCCCTCGATGCCACTGGCCATCTCAACCTCCCTTCCTCGCTGCGGACCCGGTTCGCGACGGAGTTGCGCGATCCCGGCCGGTCAGACCTCCCACCAGCACGCTAGAGAGGAGGTCCGACACTGTCTGGCAGTTGCGTCAAGTAACACGGAGTAACGTCGTAACGTGTTATCGTTTCTAGCGTAACTCGTTACGGTGGCAACGAATAGGGGTTCGAGATGGCTGAGCTGACGCCCGAAGAGCGCGCCATGCACGCGGCGGAGGCGCTCGCCACGGATGGGCACCAGGTCAGCGCCCGAGCTGTCCGTGAGCGGGCCGGTGTCTCCATGGCCGTGGCGGCTGCCGCTGCCAAGGCCTGGAACGCGGGTGCTGCAGCCGCGCCGGAGGCTCCAGAACTCCCTTCGGCGCTGCTGACCCGGTTCGAGGCGACGTGGCGCGAGGCCTTCCTGGCCGCTCGCGCCGAGTTCGACGCGGAGCGATCGGCGCTTCACGAGGAGGCACAGACTGAGGTCGCGAGGCTGACGGAGATCGTCATCAACCTCGAGCACGAGCTCGACGAGCAGCGCTCGACCGCCAAAGACGCGGCTGCTCAGGCTGCCAAGGAGCTGAAGGAACTCCGCGATCGGCTCGAGGCCGAGATCCGGGAGCAGGCGGCGCTCGTGGCCACGGAGCGTTCCCGCGCCGACAAGGCTGAGGGGGCCCTGGAAGCGGTTACTGCCGAGCGTGACCGATTGCTGTCCGAGATCGACGCGCTGCGAGCCGGCGAGACGAAGAAGGCCTGACCCTCAGTCGCGTGCGACCAGCGGCTCACTCGAAGAGGCCTAGCAGCTGCTCAGTGAAGGGGATCGGCGGCAGCACGGTGACGTCGCGACCGTCCCAGTACCAGCGTGGAACCTGGCTCGCCAGGTGATTGGTGATCTCGATGATCTCGTAGCCACCGGTTGCGTGCTGTCCTGTGACTGTAGGCCGGTACGGCTCCCAGTCGGGTTCGGAGACGATCAGCGCCACCACGCCCTCGATGGAGAGATCGACGTATTCGTCATCGCTCGGGATCCGCCACTCCCGCTCGTGCAGCCAGTCGGCGTCCTGCGGGGAGGTCCGGACCATCCACCGCAGCAGGTCCTGCTCGTTGACGCGGCGCCAGACGTCGTCGCGGGTGTACCAGACCGGACCACCGCCTTGCTCCCAGGCCCAGTCGCGGCTGAGCACGATGCCCCAACCCTCGAAGTGGCCTCTCGACAGCAGTGCCTTGACACCAGCCGGGTCGCTCTCGCTGAGGCACACGGTGCGGCTCGTGGACCCGTAGGGCGGCTTCGCGAGAAGGCGCTCCTCGGTGCAGATCAGGTCGAGGATCCCCTTCGGGGTCTCGAAGTAGACCTCGGGCGCGTACTCCTTGCGGGCACGACCCGTGAAGTGGACCAGCGTCTCGGCCTGGCCCGGGTGGGAGATGGCTCGCAGTCTCGACGGCATCTGACCTCGCTGGTCCGGGCGCTAGCGAAGACCAGGCAGCAGCGTCGTCAGGTCGACGACCTCGATGCCCGCCTGCCTCGTGAACTCCGCGACGGTCATCTCGTCCGCCATCCCCGCCGGCGTCCGAAGCCGCAGGGCAGCCTTGGACAGCGTCTTGGCCGCGTTGCGCTTGCTCTGGGTCAGGAACCGCACGGGAAGCTGCCCGACGACGAAGACCTGTCGTCGTCGTCCCGACTCGTCCATGGACAGACCCACGACGTCCGCGAACAGCCCCCGCTGGCGCATCCCGTCCGAGCCCTTCCAGCTCGAGAGCTTGAACTCCGCTACGCGCAGGTTGGTCTCGAGGTCGAAGACCCGGTCCGGGTCGTTGCCCGCCCCGAGTGATGGCCGCTTGAGCACCTGCTCGCCCTCCTCGAGCACCAGCGGCAGCGTCTGCGTGATGACCGCAGCGTGGATGAGCGTGTCGAGCATCCCGACGCGCTCACGGACAACCAGTGCCGCGTCGACCAGGTCCTCGTCGAAGCCGGACTCGACTGTCACACGTGAGCACTCCGACTGGTCAGCGCCCACGAGACTCGACTCGAGGCGGGTCAGGGTCGAGGTCAGGGCGTTGGTCGACATGAAGCTGTCAAGTTGTCGGAAGGCCTCGACGGCGCTCTCGTCACTCCGGCCAACGGCCGAGACGTCGTCAACTCGGCCCATCAGCGCCGAAGCCCCATCGCCAGCGCCCGGGATCTCGCTGGTCTGGAACCCGAGTCGCTGGAAGAGCCGGATCGCGAAGTGGCTGATGAACGGCTCCTTGTGCAGGCCCGTGGCCACGCGGAACGCCTGCTTCGGCGGGAAGCGGCGTCCGTCGATCTCGACCCAGTGGGTCCTGATCGGCTCCGGCTCGACGCGCGAGGCTCGAGCCCTCACCGTCGCAGCGCCGAGTGAGTGAGACCGGCCGTTCAGCACGAACTCCATGGCCTCAGGCTAGGGCGCCTGAGCGGTGGTTCTGCGAGAACTGCAGACCACCCTTCAACCACTACGAGAAGAGCACGTCCCGACGGCCTTCTGCACGTCGGATCCAGACGGCAGACTCGCGGCCATGACCGACCAGACCCTCGACGACGCCCTCTTCGCCGACGTCCTCTCGCCCGAGACCAGGACCCCAGCCGTGACGTGGCCGTGATGCAAGCCCTTGGAGGTCCCTGGTGTGTCGGACGCTCTCGACTTCCAGCAGCGCGTGGCCACCGCCCGAGCCGAAATGCCCTGCTCCACGACGAGGTCGTGGATGCGGTTCTACACTTCGGGCGGGATCAGGCGGGCCGTCCTGTGTGCTGCCTCCGCGGCGAAAGGACGCAGCAAGGCTCGTCGCCGCAGGAGCGCCTACTAGTCCGACTGATCGCGGCGACGGAGGTTGAGGAAGCGCCGCGCAAGCAGGTCATCCACGGCTTCAGTCACGTCCTCGGGCATCGGCGGTCCCCAGTCCTCCATGTCGACGTGTGGGACCGCCCAAAGCCGGTACCGCCTCCGGTCCTCCGGCCACGACAGCGCGTCGTCACCCTCTACCGCCGAGGCTAGGTCGTCGGGTACCTCGATGTCCGCCCCCGCCAGCGCATCCCTAAGTGCAGTACGCACCCGGGCCAACCAGGCACGAATCCGAGACAGCGGGATCCCGCCGACCCAGATCTCCTTGTCGGTGTACTGGATCTCTCCGACCCGCACGTCTGGGTGCACCACATTGAGTTTCTCGCCCGACCGCCCGCCTTCCTCGTCCCAGTGCTCGGCCACGTTGCGCAGCAACTCAAGGACGTGCTCGCCTGTCATCCAGGTGCGGATCTCCGCTGGCAGCCGATCCTGTGCCCGCATCACGTTTCGTACCGCCCCGATCATCAGGTCGAGCTCGGTAGCCGACTGCATCGCCAGAGCCCACGTCGGCACCCGGATCGGGCGCCGCGGATCATATGGCTCGCAGTCGCGGTCATACGCGACCCGCCACGTGTCCTCTGGGTTGGCCAGTCGCGCTCGCATGTCAGCGTCCGCCAGCGCGTGCTGCTGCTCGTAGAACGCCTCCTCGAACCGCTCCGACTGCATCCAGGCGCCCTCAACCCAGCGGAGCCCGTTCCACCACACGTCCTCGGCCCGAGCGGGCGTCCCCTTCGCCATTCCGCCATGCTCGCAGGCGCTTAAGCCGTCGGCGGGAATCGGCTTCGTAACACTCTGGCAAGCATCGCCGAGCAAGCTCACCGTCAGCGAGCGTCCGTCTTGCACCGAGAGCTCGGTTGGAGCCGGGCTCGATAGCCTTCAACCGTGGAGAACGGGGTGAAAGTGCAGTGAACGCAGCACAGGAGGACGGCAGGCAGCCCAGCGAGGTGAGAAAGAAAGGGGTCCCGGCTCGGACCCGCGACCTCCCGGTCGAGGCGCTGCACCCAGGCTTCCCGGCCCCGGCCCGCTACGGCGACGGATGCTTCATCTGCCATCGGGTCTTCGATGGAGACGTCCACGAGACGGAGGAGGATGTCATCCCGAAGTGGGTCCTTAAGCGTCTTGGCCTAGGAAACGCTGGTGCAGACCTGCCGAACGGTCAGGTGTTCGGTTACGGCAAGCGGAAGGTGCCGTGCTGCTTCGACTGCAATCAGCGGATGTCAGCTTCCTTGGAGAAGCCTGTCAGCGAAGCCTTCGCTAAGGGTTGCGATGCGGTTCGCGAACTCGACTTCACCGTCCTTTTCCTGTGGCTTGCCAAGGTCTATTACGGCACCCGATACCGCGAGACGGGACTTCGCGAAGCAGTCAGAGACCCTGAATCGCAAGTCATGCTCGAGCCCAGCGATCTCAGCGCCACTGCGGAACATCTACGCCGCTGCCTGCAGCACCGGCCCGACCAGCTCACCCTCGCTGCCCAACCAGCCTCCATCTTCGTTTTTCGTGCGGGGATGCCCGATGCGAAGGAGAACCGGTTCGACTACTTCGTCCCCACGATGCCGCCCGCCGACCTGGTCGCCGTCCGCTGCAACGACGTCTTCGTGATCGGCATCTTCGGCGACAACGGCTACTGGGGCGAGCAGCTCGGCGGGATCCGCATCGTGCACGAGGCTCTCTCCTCCCTGACCCTGCACCCGGTCCAGTGCGAGGAGCTTGCGGTGTGGTTCGCATCCGAGGTCGGCGGCGCGCACGCCAGTTCCGGCTGCTACGACTTCGTCACTACTGTCCGCGACGAGACCCCGCACACGGTTTTCCTCCCGCAGTTCGAGGTGTCGCCAACTGGTGTACCGATCGGGCTGCTCAACCAGATGCGGGTCAAGTCTTTTCTTCGGCGGCTCAACGTCGACCTCTCCGAGGATGACGGCAAGGCGATCGGGTCCGCTCCGCATCCGCCAACCACCTTGTTCAACAACTCCACACAGGCGCTCGTGCAGGCGACCTGCTTCGAGCGCAGTTGCCGAGATGTGTTTCGTCAGGCTGGCTGGGTCGCGCCTGGCCCGGAGTGCGTGGCATGCGGAGCGTGACGCGCGGCGGCGATTGCGCCGGAATTGGGCAGGGACTTTCCGGTTCAAACTTCGGTCCCACCCCCCACTGAACGGGTCGAGCGATTCGGCGACGACTTCGACTGCGTTCGAAACGCTCCGTTGCAGGGAGACCGAGTGGAAGACTGCCTAAGAGGACCACCGACAATTCTCCTACGAGGTGCGCGGCTTGATGAACGCCCGTTTTCGTGCTGCCGCGAGTGCCGCCGCTCCTCGAAACGTCACGTCCCAGGCTGTGAGTCTTAAGTGAAGATCGAAGTTCAAGTCGGAGGCGTCCCGATCCCGATCCTCCGGTCCGTGTTCACCACGCTGCTCGACAACTCGGTCGCCGGAACCTACGCGGATTACGACAAGGCGTTGGCGTCTGGGGCGATCAAGTTCCCGGCGCTGCTGAGGCTGGCGAGGATCGGCGAGATCCCGTATCCGCTGTTCTTCGCCGACCTCCCCTTCGTGGAGACGCAGGTCGCAGCGAAGACCGAGAAACTTCTTGCAGGTGTTAGCAAGGAGACGTTCTCAATTGGTTCCCGGTCACCAGTCGAGTTGCGGGACGTCGAGTTAGTCCTCAAAGACTTGATACGCAAACAAGAACTACTGAAGCGACATGACGGCACACTGGAGAAGAACCGAATCATTGGCCTGCTGCGAGAGGTGGGTTCCTCGGTAGAAGACGACGCTTCCAGGTTGATGTCCGCGATCGGACTGACCCACGAAGCGATGCGCGCCTGCCGAACGAAGGAGCGGGCGCTCGACCTGATGATTGAGCGCCTTGAGTTAAACCAAATCCTGGTCTCCCGCAGCGTCCAGCACTACATGCCGCAGCGCCTCACCCATGTGGACTTCAGCGGCATGACTATCCGCGACGCCAAGGTGCCGTACATCTTTCTCGCCGGAGGTGACCACGGCGACTACCAGGAGCCAGTGGGCCGGACGATCTTCACCCTGGCGCTCATGGCAGTCCTCGTCGCGCGCAGGATCTTCTCCCCGGTCACATGGAACGCGGAGAGCACAGCCACCGATCTCGGAGGCGAGTACGACATCGCCGGCGCGATACTGATGCCAGCGAGCTCACTCCGGCACTTGAGCCTGTCCTCGCTGGACGACGTCGTGTCAGCAGCCGGCGAGTTCAAAGTGACACCGAGCGCCGCGGTCGTGCGAGCGCTGCGGTTGGGCTTGATCAGCAACGAGACCGCAAGCTCCCATCTGGCTGAGTTCCGGCAGGAGTTCCTCAAGCGCCCAGAGCGACGTGGCATGAGCCCCATCAGGGCTGAGAACGCTGTCCGCAAGTACGCCGGAAGAGAGCTGTCCCGACGGATGATCGAAGCTCTCGACTCAGGTGCCATCCCCAGCAAGGAGTTCTACCGGACGGTGTGCCTGAACAAGCTCCGAGACAGCCAACTCGATGATCTGCGGAGGGCCGTCCGGTGAGCGCCTTCGGGACGAGGTACCTGGTCGACACCAACGCGCTCAGCCAGCTTCGGCGCCAGCGGCGGGCCAGCAAGTTCTTTCGGGCCAACGCGATGATCCCGAGCGAAGTGCTGCACGAGGCCGACGGCTTTCCCGACGTCGAAGAACTAGCGCAGATCGAGTACTCCACCACGCCGTCGGTTCTGCGGTGGCTGATGACGGTCATGGCGACCGTCCCTCCGGACGACACCGACTTGATCAATCTCTACTTGAACCAGGGCAGCGCCGACCCGCTGATGGTTGCGTGTGCACTGGATGCTCGGGATCGCGAAAGGCAGCACCTCGATCCCCTTGAGTGGGCGGTTGTTACCGACGATAAGGCAGTTAGGGCTAAGGCCGAAGACTTCAAGGTGCGAGTACTGACATACGCGCAGTTCGCGGACCTCATTGATCGTTCTGAACCTACGTGAGCATCCGCGAGGCACATCGCTTCCGCCGACCGGGTCGCAACCGTGAGATCAGAACCTGCAGCGTCCTGCCGGGTTCGGCCCAGGTTTCCACGAAGATGCCTCGCCGTCGCTATGACGGTGCGAACGCAAGTTTGAACGAGATCGATCCGCGCAAGGTGACGCTCACCGACGTTGCACTCGATCTGTGCGGCGACATACCGCTGCCTCTATTCGGGGGACTGCACCCGCGGCAATCTGGGCGGTTCGTCGCGGTGCCGTGATCTGCGAGTCACCCCCGGCCTCGGGGCGGCTTGGGGCGATCAGTCTTGGGCCGGGCCTGTGGCTCCTCCGAACGTCGGCGTTGCCGGGCACCGGCAACGTGACCAGGCAATGTCGAGTCGATCGGAACGGAGAGTCGGGAGACGATCCGGTAGCGCAGGTCGCGGGCGGGGCTGTCGCCCAGGGGCTTCTCGGCGACGATCGCGCGGGTGGCGGCGCCGACGTCGTGACCGTGCTCGTGGGCCTGCTGCAGCATCGCTGCGGTGGCCGGCCAGTCGTCCTGCTCGAGCAGGCGCGGGTCGAGCTCGCGGGCCAGCGGCGCCCACCGCTCGACGGGCGTCTTCTCGGCCGCGGCCGAGAGTCGGGCGCGGACCTCGCTGCTCTTGTGCAGCTCGGCCAGTGCAGCCCTCCGCGGGTCGGCGTCCCACGTCTTGACTGCGTCCCGAAGGTCCCGGCCGGCCTGCAGCTGGGAGAGCTGCAGCCGTGCCCGCACCTGGTTGACTCCCGGCTCCCAGGCCCGGCTGGGACGGGACGAGATGACTCGCATTGCGGCCACCCGTGCCTGCTCGGCGCCGAGGTTGTCGAGCCGCTCGGTGAGGAGCTGGTCGCCCAGGGACCGGAAGGCGGGCTGGCCGCTGGCCACCGCGGCGGTGAGCGCGGCCGGTCCGCGCTGAGCGAGCAGGTCGGCGGGGTCGAGTCCGTCGGGGAACCGGGCGAAGCCTGGGTCTAGGCCGTGCGGGGTGAGCATCCAGAAGTCGCGCTCGGCCGCGATCTGGCCCGCCAGGTCGGCATCGGTGGCCACGATCGGGTCGCGGCCGACGGCGGCCAACTGCGCGGCCTGCTCATCGGTCAGGGACGTGCCGAGCGGGGCCACGCCGAGGTACAGGCCGGCGCTGGCGATCGTGACGGCGACCGCGTCCATCGGGCCCTCGACGATCACCGGGACGGCGCCCTCGGCAAGCAGTTCGTCGACGACACCGAACAGCTGCGCACCCTTGTGGAACAGCGGGGTGTCGGCGGTGTTGAGGTACTTCGGTCCGGCCTTGTCGTCGTCGGTGAGGTCGGGGCGTCGGCGGCCGACGAAGCCGAGCACCTCGCCCTGGTGGATCACCGGGAGCATCACGCGGTCGCGGAACCGGTCGATGAGGCGGCCGGTGATGGCCTCGGTGGCGACGCCGGTGGCGAGCATCTCGGTGTCGCTGATACCGCGGCCGCGGAGGTGGTCGACCAGGTTGGTCCAGCCGGCCGGAGCCTGACCGGGGCGGAACCGCTCGTCGCCGGCGAGGTCGACGCCGAACCGGCCGGTGAGGTAGTCGCGCCCCCACGAATCGGTGAACCGGGACTCGAAGAAGGTCTGCGTGAGCTCGTTGATCTCGACCATGCGCTCACGCGTGACGGGGGAGGAGTGCCACTCGTCGGCGCGCTGGTACATGAGCCGGATATCGGCGTCGGTGGGCTCCAGCCGGGTGCCGCCGAGGTCGCGGATGTAGGCGGCCAGCGTGAGGTCGCTCTCGATGTACTGGTCCTCGTCGACGTCGACCAGGTTCTCCTCGAGCGCGTCGACCTGGTGCTCGTAGACCAGGTCGACGGGGGGCTCGAGGTCCGTGCCGGGATCCTCAGCAAGCGGCCACGGGATGGCGTCGGACTGGTCGACGAACATCGCCCGGTCGGGCTCGATGCCCTCCCACAGGTCCGCCGGCGGCTCATCGAAGTGGTACTCGTGCGCGTGCTCGTCGGGAGCGGTCTCCAGCGCGATCGACGTCCGCCAGACCAGTGCCTGGCACTCGTCGACGCCCTCCCAGCCGTCGCTCGGCAGCGCCCGGCCGGCGCCCAGAAGGGCCTCGACCTGCCAGCCACGCTGTAGGCCGTGGTCGACGTTGGAGACCAGCGCCGGCCACCAGGTGCTGGCCTGGATGCTCGCGGCCCGCTCGGGACCGAACAGGCCCGCGAGCCGCGGCGCCCAGTCGGTGGTGACGCTCTCGCCGTGGGAGCCATCGCCGATCTGGGCGGCGACCGCGGGTGTGAGGTGGCGGGCCATGCGCCACCAGAGCGCGGCCGCGGCGAGCTCGTCGGGCAGCGCACCCGCCGGGTGATCGGGTGCGGCGGCAGTGCGCAGCAGCTCGTGGGCCGTGACGCCGGCACGCGACATCGCGGCCAGCCGCTCGGCCAGGAGCGGGGTGAACTCGTCGTCGCGGACCTGCGGGGCGAGCGAGTAGAGCAGCTGACGCCATTCCTTGAGCGCCGGCGTGTGGGCACCGGTGACGGCCCGGTTGAGGCGCCGCTGCCACGTCGCCGACGCCTTCTGCAGCTGCGGTGCACCGGTCGGTCGCGGGTCGCCGACGGGGACCTGCATGGCTGCGCGCCAGACCTCGACGCCGGCCACCGTGGCGGCCTCGGGGCGGATGCCGTTCTGCGCCCACACCGGAAGCGCGGACTGCTCGGCGGCGCGGGTGTGGACCTGCTCGGCGAGCTGCTCGACCAGGTGCGCCCGCTGGGAGAGGTAGGCACCCCAGTGCGGGTCCTCGGCCAGACGCGCCGGGATCCCGGGCATCCACGGGAGTGGGCCGGCGCCCGCGTTGCGCAGCCCGGAGGCGTCCAGGCGCCAGTCCAGGACCGCGGCCCGGTCGCGTGCGCTCTCCAGCTCCCGGTCACCGGCGGCGGCCCGGAGCGCTTCGACGGGGTTCTCGCCGGCCGCGCCGAGCAGCAGCAGGTGGGCGCGCAGGGTGGGCCAGGCGGCCTCATCGGACAGCCCGGGAGCCAGTGTCTCGACGGCGGTGTCCAGCGCGTCGACCATGTTGACCGTGGTGCCGTCGACGCCGGTCGTGGTCTCGTGGCGAAGCAGGTCCTCGGCTGCGACGTAGAGGCTGTCGAGGTAGCGCTGGGAGGCCTCGCCAAGCCGGGTGGCCGGGTCGGCCTGCTCGCGGACCAGGCTGGTCGCGGACCGCTGGGCGTCGTCGCGGGCCAGCATTGACTCGAGGATGTCGGTGGGGGTGAGCGGCCGGACCAGGGTCGGGTGGATTACCGAGTGCGGGTCGCCGTCGCCGACGACCTCGAGGTAGACGTGGTTGGCGTGCGCGCCGCGGGTGATCATCGTGTAGAGCTGCTGGCGCGACTCGGTGCCGGTGGCCAGGCCGTGCATTGTGTCGGCGGTGACGCCCTGGGCGGTGTGCACGGTGCACGCGTAGCCGAGCTCGGTGGCCTTGGCGACATAGTCGCTCGGCAGTCGCACGGTGCGGCCGTGCTGGGTGTGCTGGACGGTCAGGTCGCCGCCGTCGTGGATCTCCAGGACGGTCCAGCGGTCGCCGTTCTTCACCCAGTCGGTGGCCGAAGTACGCAGCCGGCGGTCGTTCTCGCGGGTGATGATCAGCTCGCCGATCGACGCCTCGTTGCCGTCGGCGAGCCGGCGCACCGGGCCACTGCTGGCGACGTCGGCCGGGTCGATCCCGTCCAGACGGTGAGCGCGGGCCTGCTGGTTCAGCTCGCTGACGAGGTCGCGGGTCGGGGCGAGCATGATCGAGTCCAGGCCGGCGGCCCGGTCGGCCTGCCAGGCGGCGAAGACCTCCTCGGTCATGGTCGCCAGGTCGCCGACGTGGACCCGGTCGCGGTCGAGGTAGAAGCCGAGCGCCTCGCTCTTCCCCTCGCGCAGGGCCAGCGACGCTGCGCCCTCGGCGGGGTCCTTGAACCGGACGAGCTCGGTCAGCTGGAGCGCGCCGTGGGTGGCTCGGATGTCGCGCAGCACGCCGCCGGCGCCGATCGCGGAGAGCTGCTGGTCGTCACCGATCAGGCGGACGCTGCCGCCGCGCTCGAGGATGTAGGAGACCGCGGCGTCCAGGGAGAGGGTGTCGGCCATGCCCGCCTCGTCGATCACGACGAGCGTTGAGGAGTCGATGCCGGCCACCCAGTTCGGCATCGCGGCACCGGTCTGCCGGGCCTGCTCGAGGGAGTGCGTGAGCTTGGCCAGGGTGTCGGTCTGGGTGTCGATCTGGGAGCGCAGGGCGTCCGCGGCCGCCGCCGAGGGAGCGAGGCCGAGGATGGTGCCTCCGCCGTCGCTCCACGCGCTGGCCAGGGCTCGCATCGCGGTGGTCTTGCCCGATCCGGCGGGGGCGATCGCCAGCTGGAGCCGGGCGCCGGAAGTGGCCATCTCCCGCACCAGCATGGCCTGTCCGGCGTTGAGGGTGATGCCGTTGGCGGTCGACTCCAGAAGCGCCAGGTCGACCGAGGACGCCTCGACGGCGTACCCGTCATGGCGGCCGGCGGCGTCGACCAGGCGCTGTTCGGCGGCCAGCACCTTGCTCGAGGTGAACAGGTCGGCCCCGGCCTGGGTGTAGACCGAGGACCCGTCTGCGCGGCGCAGCTGGACCGGCTCGCTGATGGTGTCCCAGGGGCGGGCCATGCTCACCGAGTAGCCGTCGAGGACCTCGCTGACCAGCAGGTCGACCACCTGGGAGACCTGGTTGGTGGGCACGTTGGCGGCCCGGACCTGCCGCTGAGCCTCGGCGTAGACGTGCCAGTACTGCCACGCGCTCCGGCTGCCTTCCATCGTGGCCACGATGCGGTCGGTGGTCTTGGCGAACCAGGCCGAGTCGGCCAGGGAGCGGGCCGCGCCCTTCGGGTTGAGGGCGCCGTGCACCATCTGCTTGACCCGCTGCGGGGTGCCGAGCAGCTCGACCGCCTCGCGGTTCCAGGCCTCGCGTTGCTCGGCCAGCGAGCGGGGCTCGTGCTTGGCCTCGCGGGTCTCCAGCGTCGCCTGCTGGGACAGCTGGATGGTCTCTACGGGCGTCGGGGGCCGCCCGTGGGTGGCCTGGAACGCCGCCGCGAGGACCTTGCGGCGGTCCTCGACGTTGATCCGGCGCTTGGAGAACCGGTGGTTCAGCTCGGGGTCGACGCCGACGATCTCACGCACCGGCCGCTTGCGGGCGTCCTCGTTTGGGCGCTCCTCGAACCGCACGCCAAGGGCGTCGACCAGGTGCCGCTCGAGCGCGGTGTTGTAGGTCTCCGAGGCCGAGACGACCGCCTTGTGCAGCGGCCGGCCGTCGATGGCCAGCCACTTGCCGTCGAGGGTCTGAACTTTGTTGGCGACGGCGACGTGCGTATGCAAGTCAGGGTCTCCGGCGCGGGAGTCGCGGTGGGTGAACGCCGTGGCGACCAGGCCACGGACGTCGACCTGGCGGACGCCGTTGGTGCCTCGGCGAGTGAACAGTGCCTTGGACTCGATGAAGCCCAGCGCGTCCTTGATCGCCGCCTGGTGGGCCCGCTCGATCACCGCGGCGGTCTTCGGGTCGGAGATCGCCCACAGCACCGAGACGCTCTTGACAGGGGAGAAGGTCAGGTCGTAGCCGGCGACGGCGTTGGTCTTGGGGCGGGAGTGCTTGGCGATCGTCGCGGCGAGCTCGCGGGCGTCGGCCGGGTCGCGGCCGTGCTCGGCACGGAAGAACTCCGCGGCCACCTCGGTGCGGATCTTGGCCCGGTCGGCCGCGGGGACCGGCCAGTCCCCAGGGAGGCCGGCGGCCTCGTTGAGGGCCGCGATGCGCTTGGCGACCTCGATCCGAAACGGGCTGATGTCGTTGTCGTAGACCTTGTGGGGGGTGCCGAGCCGGACCGCGGTCTTGTAGTCCGCATCGGTCGCCCGCCCGGCCACGTCGCGGCCGATGCGCAGGTCCAGCTCCTTGGTCCGCTGGGTGGCCAGCGGGTGGTGCCCGGAGCCGAACAGGCTCTGCATTTGGTCGGCGGTGACGACGTCGCCGGCATCGAGTCCCTCGATGCCCTCCAGGCCCGAGCCGACCCACACGCCGGGGGTCTCGCCCTTCTCGGTGTAGTAGCTCGCCAGGCCGGTGTGGCCCTTGTCGGTGGCGTCCATCGCTGCGACCTGGCGGGTCAGGTAGTCGTACCCCGACCCCGCCGTCAGCTTGTGGAGGCTCATCGTCACGGTCACCTACGTGCGCACGCGCGCGGCAGGCGATCACTTTCGGCCGGATTCCTGCTCTGTTCTTTCTATTCGGCTAACCGAGAATGCAAGAGGTGTGTGGCACTTGGTCGGTCGCGAAAAGCTGGGGGGACGCTGAGGGGCGAGGGTGACGGCTGGGGCGTCGGGTTCGGATCGGGTGGCTGAACGGGTCGAGGGAGCGGGTTTGAAGGCTTCTGCGGTTCGGTGATCGCTCGGGGTCCGGGAAATGTCGTAGGTGACTGTCAGAGTCCATGTCGACACGAGTGAGGACCGGATGAGTCAGCAGACGATTAAGCAGCAGGCACGGCGTACGGCGCGGGAGATGGCGGAGAAGCGGCGGCGCGAGCGCGAGGAGCGGGAGCGCCGGGTGATCGACCTGGCCGAGCGGGTCATGGTCGCGATCGGTGAGCGCGACGCGGCGGTGGCCGAGACCGAGAAGCGAGCCGGTGAGGCGCTGCGGGAGTTGACCGAGCGCGAGGGCCTGTCCCTGGGCGAGGCCGTCGAGTGGTGCGGCGAGACGATCACCGTGCGCGAGGCGACGCGACTGCGGCGGCTCGCCAGTGAGCCGCAGGCAGGCGACGACGGCGACCAGGACAGCGACCGTGACGGCGCGCAGGGCGGCGACGATGCGGCGCTGGCGACCGCTGGGAGTGGGGGAGCGGGTGCCGGTTCGTCGGCTGGATGACGCCGGCCTCGCGGCGGTCGCGGCAGCGATCACCGATCCGGCCGTGCTCGCGCGGTACCGGACGAAGGTCGCCACGGTGCCGGGGAGCGAGTGCCTGTGGTGGACCGGCGCGGTTGCCGGTCGGTCCGATCGTGAGCGCACGGACGGCGGCGGACATGGCCGGTTCTGGTACGCGCCAGGGCGGGTGATCATCGCGCATCGGTTCGCGTTCGCGGTGATGAACGGGGTGGACGCGCTCGCGGAGGCGCGGCTGCTCGGGCATCGGTGTCACAACCCGGCCCCAGGGGGGACCTGTGGAAAGGTGGGCACCCGGCGAGGGTGGGGAAACCCGGCCTCACCGGGCGGGGACTCCGCTGCGGCGGCGCGGCGCAGCTGCACCTCGTAGCTGGCTGGAACGGAAGGAATCGAGCGAGGGTGTGAAAGGCTGCGCAGGGCCCCGACCGGGAATGCAGCGGCGTTGGTGTTAGCCGCTGCAGCTCGACGCCGGCGGAGGAGACCAGGGGAGTGATCAGGTGACGAGCCAGACCACAATCCCGGTCGGGATCTACTGGAAACCCGGCGTGTGGGACCTCGCACGATCGGCCTACCTCGCAGACCTGGACACCGACGCCGACTCACCCGGCTCGTTCGTCGGCTGGCTCGCCCAGGCGCTCGAGCTCCACGCCCGGCGCTCACCGCAGCAGCGGGCCGAGCTCGCGGCCGCGGGCGAGAAGCATCCCGCCCTGGTCAGCGTGACCCGCAAGAGCTTCAACAAGAAGCACGACCTGCCCGCCTCGACCATCGAGGCGGTCGAAGGCGCGCTCGTGGCCGACCGTCAGGAGCTCGGCCGGATGCTCGCCGGTTCGGTGTTCGCCCAGGAGGCAGTGATCGTCGCGGCCGAGGCGGCCCGCCGGCGGCTGGGACGCGACCTGCCGCCGCCACCGCAGAAGCTCAGCAACCGACCGCCGCGGCGTCGGCCTGCCCGGTAGCCGGCGAGGACGACGCCGGCAGTTGGGTCGGCACCTGGTCCTAGCGTGCTTCCCAGCGCCCCGATCCGGTACCCGAGAGCCGGTCGGGGCGCTTCTGCGTGCCCTGGGCCCGCCTGCGCCGCCAGCCGGGCTCGTCGGGCGGTGGAAACGACTTCGGCCGATGTGATCGCTGCCGGGCCTGAATGACACGTAGGTGACTGCGGGACCCATCGACGTCTCGCAGTCACCTAGGAGGAAGCCATGTCCACCACCGTCACCTTCGCCGGCAACCTGGCCGAGGCACCGGAGCTGCACCACACCCGGGAGAACAACAAGCCGTTCGTCACCTGCCGCGTCCTGGTCAACCGCCGGGTCCAGAACGACCAGGGGGAGTGGGTCAGCGACGAGCCCACCGCCCACAACGTCAAGATCTTCGGCTCGGCCGCCACGCACGTACACGACAGCTGCGGATCCGGGGACCCGATCTTCGTCCACGGCCTCGAGCGCACCGAGAGCTGGCCGGACAAGGAGACCGGCGAGAAGCGCACTAAGGACGTCGTGGTCGTCGACAACCGCTTCGGCGAGGTTGGCATCTCGCTCAAGTACGTGTCCGCGCGCATCGAATGCGCCCCGCACGCGGCCCAGGCCAGCTGAGGAGGTTCGCTCCGATGGATCTCGTCGTTCAGTCCCCGGACGAGCTGCTCGCCGCGGTGCCGCACGTCCTCGGCTTCAAGCCCGAGGAGTCGATCGTCCTGGTGCCCTTCCGGCCCGGGCTGCCTATCACCCGCGTTGACCTGCCCCGGACCGCCGCCGATCGCGAGGAGGTCTGGGACGCACTCAGCGGCCCGTACGGTCGCCACGCCCGGCCCGGTGCCCGCCTGGCCATCATCTGCATCACCGAGGACCGCCGCAGCGCCGAGCTGGCCAGCCAGCACCTGTCCAACCGTCTCCAGGACGTCGGCATCACCACCCACATCAGGCTGTGGTCCGACGGCGAGCGCTGGCGCGAGTTCAACACTGACCAGACCGGGCTGCAGACCCCGTCGACCGCTGAGCGGATCGCGGCCGCGACCGTGCTCACCGGCGCCGCCCAGCCGGCCGCCAGCCGCGAGTCCCTGGCCGCCTCGATGGTCGGCGACCGCGAGCCCATCGCTCAGCTGCTTCCCGCGGCTCGAGCGGCGGCCGCGGCCAGCACACCCGCTGTAGAGCGGGACTGGGCCCTGGACCGGCTCGAGCAGTTCCACGCCGACGGCAACCGGCTCTCCGATGTCGACGGCGCGCGGATGCTCGTGGCCCTGGAGACGATCGGCACCCGGGACGCGCTGTGGGAGGACATGAGTCGGGAGAACTCCACCTCCCACATGGCCATCTGGACCGACCTCACCCGCCGCGGCCCGGACGAGGTCCGCGCGGCGCCGGCCTCCATGCTCGGCTTCGCCAGCTGGCTGCACGGCGACGGCGCCAAGGCCTGGTGCGCGCTCGACCAGGTGCCCGTCGACCGGCCCTACTCCATGGCCGCCATCGTCGCCTCGGCCTTGCAGAACGGCATCCACCCCCGCGAGTGGGAGCGATACCAGACCCAGATGCGCGACATCGCCGCCGAGCTGGACGAGTCCTTCGTCCCCAAGCCACCCGGCCAGCAGCGCGATCTGCCCGGCACGCAGCCCGTCACCGACCGCCCGGCCCCGGGCCGCTGAGGAGGACCGCGATGAACCACAACGACGACACCCGGCTGCAGCACAGCGTCACCGAGCGGCAGCTGCGACGCCTGGTGGTGCCCGAGCCCACGGCCTATGCCTTCGACAAGCGCCTGGACGTCCTCCACGAACCCGACCTCGACCTGCTGTGTGTGTGTGGGGGGGGGGGGGGG
>NZ_JBHSKD010000023.1:0-879 GCF_042657275.1 Nocardioides taihuensis | reverse complement strand
TGAGCGCCCCGAGGACCGACGTCGACGACGCCGACACGTTGGCCCGCATCAAGCTGAGCAGCGCCACCGAACCCGGCGACCTGAGCGTCACCGGCCTGGTCAGCGAGCTCGGCGCAGTCAAGGTCCTGGACTACCTCGACGTTGCCCGGGAGGTAGAGATCCACTGGGGTCTTCATCATCGGCCGCGAGCTCGCCGACGTCGATCCCGGCAAGGTCCTCGAGCGGGACGCCGGTCGGAGCATACGATTCGTCATCCCCGGCGATGCCGAGGGGCTAGACGGTATGGAGTGACCGCTCAGGGCTACTGGGGGTTGTAGGCCGGGGCCCCACTCACAAATGGTCGTGGGTTACCGAGTAGGGCTGGCCTGCTCGGCCTATCCAACAGTTGTGGGAGGCCCCGGTGTTTACCGAGCGTACGAGCGTTGGGCTCGACGTGCACGCACGATCTGTCGCTGCGGCGGCGATTGACGGCGTCACGGGCGAGCTGGTCCAAGCGAAGCTGACCCCGTCACACGAGCACATCCGGTCCTGGATCCAAGAGCTGCCGGGTCCGGCGGCGGTGACCTATGAGGCCGGCCCGACCGGTTTCGGGCTCTACCGGCACCTGACCGCGGCGGGGGTTCGGTGTCTGGTCGCGGCGCCGTCGAAGTTGCAGAAGCCGTCCGGGGATCGGGTCAAGACCGATGCCAAGGACGCGGTCCACCTGGCCCGGTTGCTACGACTCGACGAGATCACCGCGGTGGCGATCCCTTCGGCGGACCAAGAGGCCGCCCGCGACCTCGTCCGTGCCCGGGAGGACTGCCGCGGCGACCTAACCTCGATGTTTCGTCTGGCTGCCGGTTGAGGTGTTGAGTACGACGTTGGGGTGGCGGTTGGTCA
>NZ_JBHSKD010000022.1:0-4228 GCF_042657275.1 Nocardioides taihuensis | reverse complement strand
TCACAGCTCACTCCGAGGCAAGCCCCCGATCAGCCGCCTGTGACCAACGTGGTGGCCGGGTACATCTAGGAGCGCTTCGTCGTCCGGGAGCCGGCTCTGAGCCTGGTCGAGGGGACGCGTAGAGAGACGGAAGTAGCTCGAAGTGCCGCCGGGGATCCCGACCTGGTTCATCGCATGCAGCATGCACCACTCCAGATCCTGGGCGAATGCGGGCTCCCAGGCGATGCAGCCGGGCTGCTCGAGGCCGATGGAGGGGTGGTGATCGACTGGTGGGCGCCGCCTTCGGGGGCGAGGGTGACCCCGGAGGGGGTGCCGACCAGAATCGACTGTCCGCCCGCGTAGATGCCGTACGACCACGGCTCCAGGGCCCGGTTCACGAACGGGTCGTAGAGGGTGGCGATCGGGATGAGCCGCTCACCCCATCGGGACCAGGTGGCCCCAAGCTCCCCGAGCAAGCAGACCAGGTTGACTTCGGTGATGCCGAGCTCGATGTGCTGCCCGGACGGCGCTTCGGACCACTTCAGGACGCGCTCGCTGTCGTCGGCGAACCAGTCGCGTCGGTCGTCGATCGACCAGACGCCCGTCTTGTTGATCCAGCCACCGATGTTCGTCGACGACGCCACGTCGCGACTGCAGGTCACCATCCGGGCGGCGGCCTCGGGTGCTGCGCGGGCGACGTCGGCCAGCAGCCTGCCCAAGACGGCTTGGGTCGAGATGGGGGCGCGGTGCGAGCGGCCGGTCGAGGTCGGCACCAGGTCCGGCTTCGACTGGGTCACGGGGGTCCGGGTCAGCTCGTCAGCGCGGTCAGCGCACAGGTCGGCGGCCGGCGATCCGGTCTGGAACGTGCGCCACGGGTCGTCGAGGCTCGATGCGGTCGAGGTGGCCAGCTGGACCATCTGCTCCTCCGAGAGCAGGACCGAGTGGTTGTTCGGGTGCCCTTCGGTCGGCAGGCCGCGGCCCTTGATCGTGTAGGCGAACACGATGCTGGGCCGGGTGTCGTCGACCGCGGCGAAGGTGTCTAGGAGCAGGCCGAGATCGTGGCCGCCGAGGTCGCGCACCACCTGCGCCAGCGTCTCGGGCGACACCGACGCAACCAGAGCGCGCAGCTCGTCGCTACCCGGCTCGGCCATGATGCGTTCGACGAGCTCGCTGCTGTCGGCGCGCAGCATCCGCTGGTACTCCTCGTTCGGCATGGACTCCATGCGGCGTTTGAACTCGGCGCCGCCGGGCTGATCGAACATGGCGCTGATGGTGCGGCCCCACTTGATCGTGATGACCTGCCAGCCGGCGGCGGCGAACATGCTCTGGAGGCGTTCGATCTGAATGTCGGGCACGACCCGGTCCAGCGACTGCCGGTTCAGGTCCACGATCCACAGCAGCTCTCCGAGCCTGGCGACCGCCGGGTCGGCGACGGCTTCCCAGATGGCCCCTTCGTCGAGTTCAGCGTCTCCGAGCAGGCTGACGAACCTCCCCGAGGGCGGCGCGTCGGGGAAGTGGGTCTTGACGTACCGGTGTGACATCGCCGCCCACAGGGCGGCGGTGGCCCCAATGCCGACCGAGCCGGTGGAGAAGTCGACAGTGTCGGGGTCCTTGAGCCGGCTCGGGTAGGACTGCAGTCCGCCCTTGGCGCGCAACGTGGGCAGGTACTTCGCGTCGAGGTCACCGAGGAGGTAGTTGATCGCGTGCAGCACGGGGGAGGCGTGGGGCTTGACCGAGACCCGGTCGACGGCGGTGAGCTCGGAGAACCACAGCGCCACCATGATGTCGATCATCGAGGCGCTGGAGGACTGGTGGCCGCCGACCTTCACTCCGGTGGTGTTGGGCCGCCCACGGTTGGCCGCGTCAACGATCGCCGTGGCGAGCCACAGCACGCGCTGCGCGATATCACGCAGCACCTGGACGTCGGGCGTCGGGTCGCCGAACGGCGGGACCGGTGTCTTGGCGGCGGCGCTGGGGTCCTGCGGGGGAGCGATGCCCGGGTCGGGCTGGCCGGTGTGGATCTCGGAGATGCTCATGCGTGTCCCTCGACGTCAAGGCTGGTCGCTGTCGGGCCCGTTGGGTGCGAGGCCCTGAGCCGGTTCACAGATGTGGTGCGGTCTTTAGCGCCCTTGCGTCCCGGAGGTGTCCGGTGCGCGGCAACGGGTGTCGGCTGGGGTTCTCCCGCACTCAGGATGACGACCTCCCCGGTCGCTGCACAGGTCAGCGCTACGGACATGCTCGAAGTCGCGATATAGCACTGCCCAGGGACCCCCCGAAACGACATATGTGTGCGCCGGGCGCACGAAAAGAGCACGGAAGGCGCGATGGCGCATGGACGCGATCGACGAACAGATCCTTGACCTGCTGCGCCGCAACGGCCGGATGGCGGTCCGTGAGGTCGCACAACGGGTCGGCCTTTCGACGGGGCCGGTGTCGCGTCGCATCAAGCGGCTCGAGGACACCGGGGTCATCCGCGGCTACGTCGCGATCGTCGACGCGCCAGGTCCGGCTCGTTAGAAGCGTTCACCGAGGTCCGCCTGCACGGCACGACCGAGACCGGCGAGCTCGAGAAGATCGTCCGCGATGTCCCTGAGGTCCAGCAGTACTTCACGATCTCGGGTGATCCCGACGCGCTGATCCACTTCCGGGTCAAGGACGTCGACGACCTGCAGCGCGTAGTGAACGCGATGCGACGCACAGGCAAGCTCGCTGGCACGAAGACGCTCATCGTGATGGCGTCCTGGCGGCGTGAGGCTCTTTCCTGACTGATTCGACGGACCCGGTCGACGCGCCGGAGCGACTGATTCTGGGGGGAGTCGCCCTTGACATCCCGGCTGCCTGCGGTGCCTCGTTCGCGGAGAGCGAGCCGAAGGGTTACGACGCATGCAGCACGTGGCTGGATACCAGCCCAAGGGCGGTGACATGACGTCCGTAGCGGCCGGCCTGCTGGCCTTCGCCCGCATCCTGAACCGCTCGGCCGTAGGTGGTCTCGCCGCACGCGTGGCGGTCAACGTCACCGGTCGACGTCCCGGCCAAGATCGCGGCACGGGTGCGGGTCTTCGACACCGGTCACGCCCGCAAGACCGACGCCACCGATGCGCATGCGATCGCGGCGATAGCCCTGCGCAGCCCGGACCTGCGGGTCCTCAGCTTCGACGAGGAACTGGACGCGTTGCGGCTGTGGGTCGACCGGCGCGACGAGCTGTCGGCGCGGCGTGTGTAGACGGTGAACCGGTTGCATCGGCTGCTCGCCGAGCTCGTTGCTGGTGGCGCGGGCAAGGACCTGACCGCGACCAGGGCCAGGCGGCTGCTGGCCACGGTGAAGCCCAGGTCCCTTGCGGGTGAGACAACCAGACGGATGGCGGTCGAGGAGGTGGCCGACCTGGTGGCCACCGACGCACGGCTGAAGGCCCTGACCAAGGAGCTCGGTGCCGGTCCGGGACCGGGGCTAGCGCCTGATGGACCTGCGCGGGATCGGGCCCGCCGGCGCCGCCCGGATCCTGGCCGACGTCGGAGACGTCGCGCGGTCCCGGATCGGAACCACTTCGCGTCCTGGACCGGCACCGCGCCGCTGGATGCCTCGTCCGGCGAACAGATCCGACATCGGCTGTCGCAGGCCGGGAACCGGCGGCTGAACCACGTGCTGCACATGGCCGCCATCGCCCAGATCCGCCTCGGTGGCGAGGGCCGGACCTACTACCTGCGCAAGCTCGACGAGGCCAAGACCCGTAAGGAGGCCTGGCGCTGCCTGAATCGACGCGTATCTGACATGGTCTACCGCCAAGTCGTTGCCGACGCGCAAAACACCGAGGAGGGTCCGGGAGGGCATTCGGGGGCGTCACTCACGTCCAGCGCGGCCGACCTGCGCACCCCGGTCATCGGCTCTTCGGATCAGCCACAACCCGAACCCGCAGCACCGACGCTACCCGCTCGACGACCACCCCGAACACCCCACGTGCACTCGGCTCCCCAGCCCCCGCGCCGGCAACAAGCACCGGCGCATCTCAACGGGGCCGAGAACGCACCCTTGGCACAGAGGGGAACCGGAAGGGCGCACGATCGACCTGCCGCCCCGCGTCTTGCCGGACGCTCATTGGCGCCCGAGTGCCTTCCGGTGAAGAAGCCGACGATGGGCGGAGAGCGTGTCCGCCGGTACGGGCTGTGAGGTGCGCTCGAAGTCGTGACACCTAGGGCGTGTCTCCTAAAGAACGCAGGGTCGAGCCGTGATTGTTGACGCATGTCGCGTTCT
>NZ_JBHSKD010000021.1:0-46028 GCF_042657275.1 Nocardioides taihuensis | reverse complement strand
GGACGGGATACAAACTAATCCGTCGATCTATCGACACACTGTTGAGTTCTCAAACATCAGACGCTCGCAGGTCTGCGATCTCTCGCTCGCTCTGCGGCTTTTCCGTACTTTAGCGAGTGGTTTTCGCGCTGTGCAAATCCGCACGCTCGCGAACCTTTCGCGCTCACCCCGGCGCACGTCACCGGCCCAGATTTCCGAGCTGTGCGCGAGGCGCACGGCCGGAGAACCGGTGAGGTGAGATGGGGGGTGGCCGACCCGGGGCCGGAGGCCCGACCGGACTCGGTCTTGCCTCCCGCCGCTCCCTGGCGACCCGGAGAACACTAGGGGAGACCGGCGAGAAGTCCAAATCGATTCCGGGTGACCCGGACCACACAGGTTGCCCGATCGCGTTTCCGCAGGTCAGAGCCCCTGTCGACGCTCGTCGCGGCGGTCGGTGAGCAGCAGCGCGGGCGTGTCGGCCACGCTGCGGCACCCGGCCAGGCGGAGCGCCTCGTCGACCTCGGCCGCCAGGTCGCGGTGGAGCCGGGCGACCCCGCCCTCGCCGTCCACGAGGGCCAGCAGCGGTGACCGGCCCAGGAAGACGGCGTCGGCGCCGAGCGCGAGGGCCGCGAGGACGTCGAGGCCGGAGCGCAGGCCGCCGTCGACGTACACCGGCGCCCGCTCCCCCACGGCGGCCACCACCCCGGGCAGGCACGCGGCGGTGGTGGCGGCCCGGTCGAGCTGGCGTCCCCCGTGGTTGGAGACCCAGACAGCCGCGGCACCGGCGTCGAGGCAGGCACGGGCGTCGTCGGGGCGGAGCACGCCCTTGACCAGCACGGGCAGGCCGGTGACCTCGCGCAGCCGGGCGAGGTCCGCCGGGCCGAGGTCCGTCGCCTTCACCGCGCCGGGTGCGTCGTCGTCGTACCCGGCGTCGAAGTTCACGCGCAGCAGGGCGGGGTCGACGACGTCCCAGACCGGCGCGCCGGCGGTGTACTTGGTGCCGACCACCGGGGTGTCGACGGTGAGCACGACCGCCTCGGCGCCGGCGTCACGGGCCCGCGTCAGCAGCCCGTCGGCCAGGGATCGGTCGGCGGGGAGGTAGGCCTGCACCCACCAGCGGACGCCCGTGGCGGCGATCTCGGCGAACGGCGTGCCCACGTTGCTCGACACGACCATCACGGTGCCGGCCGCGGCAGTGGCGCGCGCCATCGCCAGCTCGCCCTCGGGATGCACCGCACGCTGCAGGGTGCTGGGTGCCACGCCCCACGGCACCCGGGCCCGACGGCCGAGCAGGTCGACGGAGAGGTCGACCTCGGTCACGTCGCGCAGGACGCGTGGGAGGAAGCGGACCTGCCGCCAGGCCTCCGTCGCCTCCGCGGCCGTGACGCCCTCGCGGGCGCCCTGGAGGACGTACTCCAACACCGGAGCCGGCAGCGCGGCGCGCGCCCGATCCTCGAGCTGCTCCCGCCAGGGCCGACCCACGGCTCAGCAGACCTCGACGCCCGCGAAGCTCTTCTTCCCGCGGCGCAGCACGAGCCAGGCGTCCCCGAGCAGGTCGTCGTCACCCGGCACGGCGTCGGGGTCCTCGACCCGGACGTTGTTGAGGTAGGCGCCGCCCTCGGCGATGGTCCGCCGAGCCTCCCCCTTGCTCTTCACCAGGCCGGTCTCGACGAGGAGGTCGACCACGCCCGGGATGCCGGCCGCCCGGTCGACGCGCGCCGCCCCCGCCTCGCGGAGCGCGGCGCCCAGGGTGGCGGGGCTCAGCGTGGTCAGGTCACCGCCGCCGAAGAGCGCCGCCGCAGCCGCCTGCGCCTGTGCCGTCTCCTCGGCGCCGTGGACGAGCGTGGTGACCTGCTCGGCCAGCGCCTTCTGGCCGGCCCTCAGGAACGGCTTCTCCTCGGTCTGCCGCTCGAGCTCCTCGATCTCCTCGCGGGAGAGGAAGGTGAAGATGCGGAGGAGCTCGCCGACCTTCTCGTCCTCGACGTTGAGCCAGAACTGGTAGAAGGCGTACGGCGAGAGCTGCTCCGGGTCGAGCCAGAGCGCCCCGCCCTCGGTCTTGCCGTACTTGGTGCCGTCGGCCTTGGTCACCAGCGGCGTGGCGAAGGCGTGCACGGTCGCGCCGTCCGTGCGGCGGATGAGGTCTGCGCCGCCGGTGATGTTGCCCCACTGGTCGGAGCCGCCGAACTGCAGCGTGACGCCGTGGTCGCGGTGCAGGTTGAGGAAGTCCATCGACTGCAGCAGCACGTAGCTGAACTCGGTGAAGCTGATGCCGGACTCGAGGCGGCGCCGTACGGTCTCGCGTCCGAGCATCCGGTTGACCGGGAAGTGCTTGCCGATGTCGCGCAGGAAGTCGATGACCGACAGCGACGCCGTCCAGTCGTAGTTGTTCACCACGGTGGCGGCGTTCGGACCCTCGAACGACACGTAGCCGGACACCTGGCGGCGCACCTTCTCGGTCCACTCCTTGACGGTGTCGAGCGAGTTCAGCGTGCGCTCGCCGGAGTCGCGCGGGTCGCCGATCATCCCGGTGGCACCGCCGACGAGGACGTACGGCGTGTGGCCGGCGTCCTGCAGCCGACGCGCGGTGACCAGCTGGACGAGGTTGCCCATGTGCAGGCTCGACGCGGTCGGGTCGAAGCCCACGTAGAACCGCACGCTGCCCGCCGTCAGGGCCTCGCGCAGGGCGGCGAGGTCCGTCGAGTGCGCGACGAGGCCGCGCCACTCGAGGTCGTCGAGGAGGGTCGGGTCGATGGACACGCGTACGGCCTTTCGGTCTCGGGTATGAGGTACCAGCCTGCCGCATCGGGTGCGTGCCCGCCCACCGGGTTCGCGGCGCGGGCAGGCGGACGGCCGGCAGGGACGACCAGGGCACGACCGGGAGACGAACAGTGACGCGACAGGGAGGAGCGACGTGGGTGTGACGACCGACCGGGTAGCAGGCCGCTACAGCCCCGTGCGCGAGATCGGCCGCGGCGGCATGGGCTCGGTCTGGCTGGCGCGCGACGAGCTGCTGGGGCGCGAGGTCGCCCTCAAGCGGATCGGGCAGGGCATCGACACGATCGACCTGCAGCGGGCCGAGCGCGAGGCACGCTTGGCGGCCCGCCTCAACCACCCCCACGTCGTGGCGGTCTTCGACCTCGTGCGCGAGGGCGACCAGCACTGGCTGGTCATGGAGCACGTGCCGGGCACCACGCTGGCCGACCTGGTGCGCGACCGCGGTCCCCTCCCTCCCGACGAGGCAGCCGGGCTGCTGGTGCAGGCGGCCGACGCCCTCGCCGCCGCACACGCAGCCGGCATCGTGCACCGCGACGTCAAGCCCTCCAACATGCTGGTCACCACCGACGGTCGGGTGAAGCTCGCCGACTTCGGCATCGCCCGGGCCGAGGCGGACGCGACGCTCACGCAGACGGGGATGGTCACCGGGTCACCGTCGTACCTGGCCCCCGAGGTCGCCTCCGGCGTCTCGGCGAGCGACACCAGCGACGTCTGGTCGTGGGGCGCCGCGCTCTACCACGCGCTCGCCGGCCACCCGCCGTACGGCGCGAGCGGTGGCACCGGCCCGGAGAACGTGATGGGCACGCTCTACCGGATCGTGCACGAGGACCCGCCGCGGCTGGCGTCGGCGGGGTGGCTGGCGCCGGTGCTCGAGGCGACCATGGCCAAGGACCCCGCGCGCCGCTGGTCGATGGCGCAGGTGCGCGACCGCCTCACCGACCACGAGCCCGAGGTCGGTGCCGGCGACACCGCGCCCGTCGTCGCGCCCGTGGCCCCCGTGCCGCCACCGACGCCCGTGCCGGCCCCCGCCCCTGCTCCACGGGCGGCACCTCCCGCGCCGGAGCCCGTCGACGACGAGACCGACCGCGACGAGCCGCGCCGGCGGTGGCCCGTCGTCGTCGCCGCGGTCGTCGTGCTGCTGCTGACTGCCGCCCTGGGCACCGCCCTGGCCCTCGGCGGCGGGGACGAGGACCCGGCGGCCGGACCCACCTCCGACACCACGCCGAGCGCGGACCGGACCGGCCGCACACGGTCGCAGGAGCCCTCCTCGTCCTCGGCGCCGACCACGCCGTCCCCCACACCGACCCCCACCCCGGCCGACGGCCCGTCACGCGCGGCGATGAAGGAGTTCGTGGCCGACTACCTCGCGACGGCCGCGTCCCGCCCGCGGGCGGCGTACGACATGCTCACGCCGGGCTTCCAGGCCGACAGCGGCGGTCTCTCGGGCTACCTGGGGTTCTGGAACACCGTCGCCGACGCACGCCTGGTCAGCGTCTCCGCCGACCCCGACGCGCTCACCGTCGACTACCTGGTCTCCTACACCCTGAACGGCGGCGAGCCGCGCGCACCGGAGTCGGTCTCCCTGGCGCTCGACTACCGCGACGGCGACTACCTCATCGCGGCGGAGGCCTGACGGGTCGGCGAGCGCCCGCACCACCTCTGCAGATCCTCCACGAATAGTCAAGATCTTGTCTATGGTGACGCTCGGGGAGAGGGAAGGGTGGACGTGGAGCTCGAAGGTCTCTACCACGCCGTCGTGGAGCACTCCACGGACGGCATCTGGGTGTTCGACCTGGAGGGTCGCACCGTCCACGGCAACGCCGCCATCGCCGCCATGTTCGGGGTGGGGCAGGAGGACTTCTGCCCGACCGTCTTCGACGCGCTCGACGAGGTGGGACGCGGTCAGTTCCGCGAGCACCTGCTCGAGCTCCGTGCCGGGCGGCGAACCCCCGGCGACGTCGAGGTGCACTTCGTGCGCCCCGACGGGACCACCTTCTGGGGGCTCGTCAGCGAGACCCTCCTCCCGGCCACCGACGACCACGGGCCGCTGGCCATGCACCAGATCGCCGACTACGACGAACGCCGGCGCACCCGCGACGCGCTCGCCGAGAGCCGGCGCCAGCTCGCCGAGGGTCAGGCCATCGCCCGGATCGGCACGTGGGAGTGGGACCTCGACGCCGACCAGATCCGGGGCTCCGACGGCCTGATGTCCCTGTTCCGCCTCGACGACGACTACTTCCCCACCGCCTACGCCGCCGTGCTCGACGACGTCCACCCCGACGACCGGAGCACGGTCGAGCAGGCGGTGGACGACGCCCTCGACAACGGCGACGACTTCGTCTTCGAGGCGCGCTTCGACGTGGACGGCGAGTGGCTGTGGACGCGTGGACGCGGCGTCGTGCACCGCGGGCCCGACGGAAGGCCCCGGACCGTCACCGGCACCTTCCAGGACATCACCGAGACCAAGCTGGCCGAGATCGCGCTCGAGGACCAGGTCGTGCAGAACCAGCTGCTGCAGGCCATCGCCAGCGCCGCCAACGAGGCACGCACGCTGCACGACGTGCTGGCGCAGGCGCGGCTGCTGGTGCTGCTGCACGACGACTGGTCGCGGGCACGCGCCTTCGTGCCGACGTACGACGAGCGCGGTGACGGTCGCGCGGTGGACGTGCAGCCGCTCTACGTCTCCGACGACGACCGCGCCGACGACGACGCCACCCCGGAGGCCACGGCCGTCGAGCTCGACCTGGCCCGGCGCTGCCTCGCGGAGCTTACGGCGCTGTGGGACGACGCCCGGCTCACCATCGGGTTCCCGGTGCTCTTCGAGGACGAGGTCTACGCGGTCATCACGATCACCTCGGCCCCGCCGCTCTTCCGGCACGAGATGATCTCCACGATGGCCGACCAGGTCGCCCTCCAGCTGGCGCGGGTGGTCGAGCGCGAGCACGCGGAGCGCGCGCTGGCCGACGCCCGCGACGCGGCGATGGAGGCCTCCCGGCAGAAGTCGGAGTTCCTGGCCACGATGAGCCACGAGATCCGCACCCCGCTCAACGGCGTGATCGGCCTGACCGACCTGCTGCTACGCACCCGGCTCGACCCCCGGCAGCAGCAGCTCGCCTCCGGGGTGCAGGTGGCCAGCCGGTCGCTGCTGGGGCTGATCAACGGGATCCTCGACTTCTCCAAGATCGAGGCCGGCAAACTGCAGCTCGAGCAGGTCGACTTCCAGGTGCGACCGGTGTTCGACCAGGTGCTGAGCGTGCTCGGCGAGTCGGCGCGCGAGAAGGGGCTCGACCTCGTGGCGGCCTGCGACGCGACCGTGCCCGACATCGTGTGCGGCGACCCGGTGCGGTTCGCCCAGGTGCTCCTCAACCTCACCGCGAACGCCGTGAAGTTCACCGAGACCGGCGAGGTCGTGGTCCGCGCGTCCGCCGACCGCACCGGTGACCTGGTCAGGGTCGCGGTGAGCGTGGCCGACACCGGCATCGGGATCGAGTCGGAGGCGATGCACGAGCTGTTCGAGGTCTTCACCCAGGCCGACACCTCGACCACGCGCGTGCACGGCGGCACCGGCCTCGGGCTGGCCATCTCCCGCGAGCTGGTGTGCGCCCTCGGCGGCGAGATCGGGGTGGAGAGCGTGCCGGGCTGCGGCAGCGTGTTCACCTTCACCGCACTGTTCGAGCCCCCGGTCGGTGCGGTCCGCGACGCCGAGGAGGAGCACGCCCGCCACCACCTCGTCGGACGCCGGATGCTGGTCGTGGGTGCCGAGCACCACCACGAGCTCCTCGCACCGCAGCTGGGCCGGTGGGGGTTGCAGACCGACAGCGCCACGACGGTGGGCCAGGCGGTGGCCCGGCTGCTGGACGCGGCCGCCCTGGGCACGCCGTACGACGTCGTGCTGATGGACTTCGCCCTGCCCGGCAACGACGGCAACGGCCTGACGCTGGCCCGCGAGCTGCGCGGCCTCGCGGGCTACGACGACGTGACGCTGCTGCTGCTCTCCCCGACGGGTGACCTCGACGACGACTTCCTGCGCCAGGTCGGCATCACCGAGTGCCTGGTCAAGCCGCTCGCCGTCGGGGCGCTGCGCAACGCGCTGCTCACCCACGTGGCCGAGGTCGGCCCCCACAGCACGTCGGTCTCGCCGGTGGTGGGGCTGCCGTCGGAGCGGCGGCGGATCCTGGTCGTCGAGGACAACGCGGTCAACCAGATGGTGGCGGTCGGGCTGCTCGAGTCGATGGGATACGAGGCCGACACCGCTGATGACGGCGTGCTCGCGCTGGAGGCGCTCGCGGCCGCGGACTACGACCTGGTGCTGATGGACGTGCAGATGCCGCGGCTCGACGGCTACGCGACCACCCGCGAGATCCGGGCGCGCGACGGGGCCGGCGCGCGGATACCGGTGGTGGCGATGACCGCGGCGGCGGTCGAGGGTGAGCGCGAGCGCTGCCTCGCCGCGGGCATGGACGACTTCCTGACCAAGCCCGTCGACCCCGAGGCGCTCACCGCGGTGCTCGCGACCCGGCTGGGCCGCGGCCGGTCGCTCCCGGCCCGGCGCATGGGAACGGCGCCGGCTCCTGCACCCGCCGTCGAGGGCCTCGACCTCGAGCGGCTCGACATGCTGCGCGACATGGGCGACGGCGACACGTCGTACCTCGACCGGGCGATCGGCCGCTTCGTGGCCGGGTCCCCCGAGCTCCTGGACGCCATCCGGTCGGCCGTGGCAGACGCCGACGTGGCCGCCCTGCAGCAGGCCGCGCACCGGCTGGCCGGCAGCGCGGGCAACCTGGGTGTGGTCGCCGTCGCCACCGCTGCCCGCGAGCTCGAGCACCTCGCCGACGCCGGCAGTGCGCGACCGGCCGACGGCGCCGTCGAGCGGCTGGCCGCGACGCTCGAGCGCGGCCGTGCGGCCGTGCTGGCCTACCGCGAGAGCTACCGGCCGGACGGGCTGCTGGCCTGAGTGGTCACCCCGCGTCGTCGTCCTGGTGGTCGTCGAGGGCACCGAGGTTCCCGACGATCACCGCCACCGGCGGGATGACGGCGGCGACCGCGCTCATCACCACGGCAGCGGTTGTCGACCAGAAACGGACGACGTTCCAAGCGAGCACGATCAGCACCAGGCAGGTGCCCATCAGCCAGAAGTACGCCCGCCGGCGCGAGGTCCGCTGCACGACTCCACGCTAGTTGCGGCGTGGGCAGGGATGGCAGGCTGGGCGCATGGCCGACCAGAAGACCCGTGACCGGGGCGCCGAGCTGCTGCGCCTGCACCGCGACCCCGCCCTGCTCACCCTCGTCAACGTGTGGGACGTGATCAGCGCCCGCGTCGTCGCCGGCGTCGAGGGCACCCGCGCGCTGGCGACGGCGAGCCACTCGATCGCGGCGTCGTACGGCTACGAGGACGGCGAGAACATCCCCCTCGACCTGATGCTGGAGGCGGTCGGGCGGATCGTCGCCGACACCGACCTGCCGGTCACCGCGGACCTCGAAGGCGGCTACGGGGACGCGGCCGAGACCGTGCGCCGGGCCATCGGCATCGGCGTGGTCGGGGCGAACATCGAGGACCAGATGAAGCCGCTGCCCGAGGCGGTGGCGCAGGTCGAGGCGATCATGAAGGTGGCCGAGCAGGAGGGCGTGGACTTCGTGCTCAACGCCCGCACCGACGCCTTCCACCTCGGCCGCGAGCGCGACCCGGCCGACAACCTGGCCGAGGCGATCAGGCGCGGCAAGGCCTACCTCGACGCCGGAGCCCCGGTGGTCTTCGTCCCCGCCCGCCTCGGCGAGGCCCAGGTCGAGGAGCTCGTCGCCGCGCTGGGGCCCCAGCGGGTCAGCCTGATCGCGATCCCGGGGCACCCCCCGCTGCGCCGGCTCGAGGAGCTCGGCGTCTCGCGCGTGTCCTTCGGGCCCCTCTCGCAGAACGTCGCGCTCACCGCGCTGGCCGAGCTCACCGAGGGTGTCGAGCAGCGGGGCGAGGGCGTCCCGCCGACCATGCGCGTCCTCAACTAGCGGCCCGCTCCCCAGCACCCTCCCCCAGGGTGTCGATCGGCATCTGCCCCGGGGTCGGTCAGGACAGTCCGAGCTCGTCGGCCTGCACGACCACCGCACGGCGGTTGGGCAGGCCGAGCTTGGCCAGCACCGCCGAGACGTGGTGGTCGGTCGTCTTCGGCGAGATGAACAGCCGGGCCGCGATCTCGGCGTTGGTGAACCCGCGGGCCACCAGCCGCGCCACGTCGAGCTGGCGGTTGGTGAGGCCCGCCGGGTTGGCCATCGTGCTGGCCCGCGGGCGGGGCGGGACGGCGGACACCCCGGCGGCGCGGAGCTCGTGGCGCAGCCGGTCGGCCGACGCGAACGCGCCGAGCTGGTCGAGGATCTCGACCGCGCGCACCCGGGGCGCCGGGTCGGTGGAGTCGGCCCACGCCATCGCCTCGGCGAACGGCTCCCCGACCTGGTGCCACCACGACGCGGCCTCCTCGTGGCGTCCCTCGAGGGCCAGGCGGAACGGCTCGGCGACCTCGCCGGGCGGCTCGGCCGCGACCCCCACGCGGCGCAGCCACAGGGCCAGGTCACCGGCTGCCCAGGCCGTCCCGGGCATCGTGCCGAGCTCCGCCAGCCGGGCCGGCGCGTCGTCGGTGACCCGGCGGTCCTTCTCCCCCGTGATCCAGGTGCGCTCCGCCAGGCCCGCGAGCACCGGCAGCCACCGCAGCGGCTCCTCGATCTGCTCCGCGAGGCGCCAGGCCTCCTCGAGGCCGCTGCCCGACGGCTCGGGCTCCCCACGACGCAGTGCGACCAGGCCGGTCACGACATGGGGCCAGAGGGTGGCCAGCGGCATGCCGTCCTCGTGGAGCACCCGGTCGGCGTCCTCCAGCGCGGCGCTCCAGTGCCCCTGGTTGAAGTGCATCCGCGAGCGGATCGCGGTCTGCCAGTGCCGGCAGATCGGGATGTCGCGCTCGACGGTGAACGGGATCGACTCCTCGAGCACGTGCTCCGCGAGCCGGTACCGACGGTGCTCCACGTCGAGGTACGCGAGGTTGGAGTAGCCGGTCGAGGCGAGCTCGTCGTACCCGAGCTCCCTCGCCTCCTCGACGTGGTCGACGAGACGCGCCCGGGCATCGTGCTCCCCGGCGGAGAGGCGGGTGGAGTCGCGCACGTACCAGCCCCTGATCAGCAGCGCCCGGTCGTCCCACCCCTCCGCGTCGACGTAGCAGCCGAGGGCGAAGTCGTAGTCGTTGGCCATGTACGCCAGGTAGCCGTGGGTGGCGCGCGCCTCCCCGAACGAGCTGTCGTCGCCGGTGGCTTCCGCCCGCTGCACGAGGTCCTCGGCCCGCCGGCGCCGGGCGTTGTAGTACTCGTAGACCGCTGCTGCGGCCTGCGCCCGGCTGAAGCCGGCCGCGTCGCCCGCGGCCTCGTAGAGGCGGAAGCTGGCCCGGGCGTTGGCGATGGCCTCGGGCAGGCGGCTGGTCATGTACTGCTGGAAGGCGACGTTGACCAGGAGGTCGGCCCGCTCGAGGTCGGCGGAGTCGCCGAGGTGCTCGAGCGCCGTCGCGTAGAACGCCGCGGCCTCGGTGTGGGACCCCGCGTGGCTCGCCTCCTCCGCTGCCTCCCGGGCGTACGACGCCGCGCGCACGGAGTCGCGGGCCGCGACGGCGTGGTGGGTGAGCACGGCGGGGTCGCTGAGCCCGCTGCGCTCGAGCGCCTCCAGCAGCGAGGCGTGCAGGCGCGGGCCTCCGCCGGCGGGGATCGTGGACTCGACGGCCTGCCGGGCCAGCTCGTGGCGGAAGAGGAGGCCGCCGCGGGCGCGCGTGATCAGCCCGGTGGTGTCGATGCGGCGCAGGGTGGGCAGGTCGATGCCGAGCACCGGGAGCACCCGGTCGTCGAGCCGGTCGGGGGCCGTGGCGACGAGCTGCAGCACCTCGAAGTCCGCGGGGTCGAGGTCTCCGGTGCGGCCGAGCACGGCGTCACGCACCGAGGCCGGCAGCGGGCGGTCGGGGTCCTTGACGACCTCGGCGACGAAGAAGGGGTTGCCACCGGTGACGCCGTGCACGCGCGCCGGGTCGAGGCGGGTGCCGTCGACCATCGCGGTCACCGCGGCGAGGGACAGCGGGGCGAGGTCGAGGCTGCGCAGGCCCTCGAGGCGGGCGAAGTCGCCCAGCAGCGGACGCGCCGAGTGGCGGGGGCCGACCTCGTGGCCCCGGTAGGTGACGAGCAGCGCCAGGGGTAGCGACTCCACCCGGCGGGCCAGGAAGCGCAGCACCTCGGCCGAGGCCGCGTCGACCCAGTGCAGGTCCTCGACGACGAGCACGCTGGGCGCGGCCCGCAGCGCGTCGTACAGCTCCTCGCACACGGTGGAGAGCAGCGCCTCGTCACCGCGCAGCAGGCGCTCGAGCCCGACCAGGCCGGCCAGGTCGCGGAACGGACCCAGCGGGCGCGGGGTCGACAACGGGTCGCACGCGCCGCGCAGCACGCGGAGGTCGTCACGCGCGGAGACCGCGGCGTCGACCACGGAGGACTTCCCCGTCCCGGAGTCCCCGGCCACGGCCACGCCGCCGCCCTCGCCGCCGGCGGCTGCGGCGAGGGTGGCGTCGAGGACGGAGACCTCGCGGTCCCGCTCGAGCAGGTCCACGGGCTCAGCGTAGGCCGAGCCGGCGATCCCCGCGATCACTGCTGCGCGGCCTGCTCGGCGGTGTGGGGACCGAACTCGTTGGCGACGACGGTGACGAGGTCCGCCGGGAACCCACCCCGGCGGGCGTGCTCGAGGATCGTCTCGGCGTCCTCGGCCTCGTGCACGCAGTAGATCTTGTCGCCGGCGACGTAGCTGTTCACCCAGGTGTAGGGCACCCCGAGCGAGGCGACGGCCTCGTTCGAGGTCCGGGCGATCCCGGCCAGGTCGGCGGGGGTGAGGTTGCCGGCGCCCTCGATCTGGCGCTCGATGATGAAGCGGGTCATCGTCATGGTGTTCTCCTTCGTGGGACCCGGCGGCAGGGTGCCGCCGGCCGTCCCACGATCGGACCCACCGGGGAGTGCGGGCATCGGGAGCGGTTCCCCATGTTCCGGGGCCGCTCCTGCGCGTCAGGCCCGGAGGCCGCGCTCGGTGAGCGACCAGAGGCCCGGGCGCGGAGCCACGAGCAGGCCGTCGTCGGCCAGCGCCTTGCGCGCGGTGCGGGCGGCCGTGCGCCAGCGGAGCTCGCCCTGCGGCCCGGTCTCGTGGTCCTGGGCGAGGAACCGCTCGGCGTACCGCACCTCGACCTCGGCCAGCACGTCGTCGGCCTCCGCCTCGCCGCCGTGGTCACGCAGGACGTCCAGGATCACCGGGGCCAGCAGCTCCGGCGGTGTACGACGCCGCGGTGGCCGCGCCGGCTCCACCCTCGTGCGGGTCGTGGTCGCCCGGGGTGCCCGCGGGGCGCGGGGCGCACGTGGCGCGGGCGCGGCCTTCACCGGCTTCGGGGGCTCGGGAGGGAGCCCGTGCACGCAGGTGCTCAGCGGGAGGTCGCACAGCTCGCAGTAGTCCTCGGCCATCCCCCGATCCTGCCTCGCCCACGTCCGGTCGTGCACACCGGGCGTCCTCGAAGAGGCCTTGCGCCTCTGGTGCGTGGCGTCGCGGGAGGCTTGTCTGGAGGTGAGCCCGCGGACGGCTCGGGGACCTGCGAGCCCTGACCCGGAGGAGGTTCTGCGATGCGCTCTTTCCGAACTCTGCTCACCTGACTCGCACGCGACACGGACGCCTGATGCGGGCCGCTGCCCTGGCCGCTACGACAGCCCTCGTGGTGTCCGGCTGCGGCAGCTCGCTCGAGGACGACATCAGTCGCGCCAAGGACACCAGCCTGTCCGCGGTCTCGCGGTGCAGCGCCATGGACGAAGTCGCCCGCGAGGGCGAGGCGGGTGTCGCCACACTGCACCAGCTCGCACAGAGCAAGGACCAACGCGTCGCACGGTGCGCGACCACGGCGCTGGCCGGCATCACGGATGCGGAGGCGGTCGACGAGCTGCTGCCGTTGCTGGCCGATCACCGGCAGGACGTGGTCGTCAGCGCGACGACAGCCCTGGGACGGATCGGTGACAGGGACGCCGTGAAGCCGGTCGAGCGGCTCCTGGACTCCCGCGACGCCATCGTCGTCATCGCGTCCCTCCATGCCCTGCAACGGCTCGGGGATCGTCGCTCCGCACCTGCGGTGGAGAGGGTCGCGCTGCGACCGACGAGCACGACGGCGGCGGACGCCGAGTGGCGTACGGCGCGTCGGCTCGCCGTGACGGCGCTGGGCATCCTCGGGAATCCGTCGTCCAGGGGGACTCTGGTGCAGATCCTGAGCAGCAACCGTCCCGACGCACGGGATGGCCGGCACGGCACTGGTGCAGGTCTTCAGGCGTGACGTCACCTCGTTGCTGCCGCTCCTCCAGAACCCGTCGAACATCGCCCTGGCCTATCCCCTCGTCGACATCGGGCAGCGCGGCACCGAGGACGCTCTCGCCACGGCGTTGATGTCGTACGGCGACCTCGATCTCGCGGAGTACTACCTCAACTGTGGAAGCCGCCAGCTGGAGCACGCCGCCCGAACGTGGGCCGGGATCCACGGCTACACGGTCTTCACCCAGCCGGGCTACGGGGTCGGCGGGCAGTGGGGCCAAGGGGTCTGAGGTCTCCGGTGCGACACTGGGGTCGTGGACGACCTGCCCGGGTGGGACGAGAGCGAGCGGCCCGCTCCCCCGTCGTACCCGACGGCCACGGCAGGCGACCTGCAGGCCGGTCAGCACCTGGCTGCGGTGCACGACATGTTCCGGCAGGGGCTGGCCACGGTCGCCGAGGTGGTGGCCCGGGTCGTCCAGGGCGACGCCGACGTCGGCGAGGCGCGTGCGGCCGTGCACGCGCTCGGCCTCACCGAGACCTACCAGCAGCTCGGCTCCTGGTGCGGCCAGGTGTGCCGGGCGATCACCCACCACCACCAGATCGAGGACGCGTGGGTCTACCCGCCGCTGCGTTCGGCGGACGGCGGCCTGCGTGACGTGCTCGACCGGCTCACCCTCGAGCACGAGGTGGTCCACGCCGTCCTCGAGCGGGTCGACGAGACCCTGGTCGCGCTGGCCCGGGACGGTGACGACGACCGGTCGGCCGTGGAGCGGTTGAGCCGGCAGTTCACCCACCTCCACGCCCTGCTCCTCTCGCACTTCCGCTACGAGGAGGATGCGATCGGCACGGCCCTGGGTGTGCACCGCATCGGTCCCTGACAGGAAGGACCGGTCTGGACGCGGTTGGACAATTCCGTCGGCCCGGTCGGACGATGCGAGACACGCACTTCGCTGGCAGCTCGGGATGTCGTCCGCACGAGATGCCGAGGCTCCCATGACGACACCCGCAGGCTCCCGAGTCCCTCTCCGCGACCGCGCCACCGGGGGTGAGGCGCTCGAGCCGCGGGACCGACCGACGTTGGGTCGGCGGGCCATGTTCGTGCTGGGCGGCACCGCCGCCGCGGGCGTGGCCGGTGTCGTCGCGGCCGCACCGGCGGACGCTGCGTCCGCCACCACGGCCTGGAAGTGCGGCGGGAACACGGGCATCACCACCGACGGCACGAACTACCTGGGCCCGAGGAACACGGCTCCCCTGATCTTCAAGACCACCCCCAGCGGCGGGACACCGACGGAGCGGCTCCGCGTCGCGCCCACCGGCCTCGTGGGCATCGGTACCAACGCTCCCGCCGTCGTGCTCGACGTCCGGGGCAGCACCGCGAGCGTCGTCCAGGGCACCAACACCGGCACGACGTCGACCAGCACCGGCGTCAGCGGGGTCAGCTCCGCGGGCTCGGGCGTGACGGGGCAGTCCACGAGCGGGAGCGGCGTCGCCGGCACCACCCAGGGCGGGATCGGCGTCGCCGGCACGTCGACCAACAACATCGGGGTGCAGGGGTCCGGCGCCTACAGCGGCGTGGTCGGCTCCGGCGGGTCGTACGGCGGCATCTTCTCCGGCACCAGCTACGGGGTGTACGGGTACGGCCCCACCGGGGTCTACGCGTCGGGGAGCACGTACGGCCTCTACGCCAACGGACCCAGCTACGGGGTCTACGCCTACAGCGGTTCGGGTCGTGGCATCCAGGCCCAGGGGGTCATCGGCGTCCATGGCATCAGCTCGGACACGAACTCCTCGGCGGTCCAGGGTGAAGGCGGCCAGTACGGGGTGCGCGGCTTCGGCGCGCGCACCGCCGGGGTCCGGGGCGACTCCAGCTACGTCGGCGTGTGGGGCCAGGGGCCGTCGTACGGCGTCTACGGCTATGCCGACGGCAGCGGCGGGTACGCGGTCATGGGGCAGGTCGGAGGATCAGCGTCGTGGGGCCTCTACTCGATCGGCAACGCGGCCGTGCAGGGGACGCTGTACAAGTCAGCCGGCTCGTTCCGCATCGACCACCCGCTCGACCCCGAGCACAAGTACCTGTCGCACTCCTTCGTCGAGTCGCCGGACATGATGAACGTGTACAACGGCGTGGTCGTGCTCGACGGCTCGGGCGAGGCCGAGGTGACGCTGCCCGACTACTTCGGCGTCCTCAACCGCGACTACCGCTACCAGCTCACCGCGATCGGGGCGCCGGGCCCGCGGCTGCACGTCAAGTCCGAGATCGAGGACAACCGTTTCGTCATCGCGGGTGGCAAGCCGGGCGCGAAGGTGTCCTGGCAGGTGACCGGCATCCGGCAGGACGACTACGCGCGCGAGCACCCGATCGTGGTCGAGGAGTCGAAGCCCGCCGACCAGCGCGGCACGCGGCTCTTCGTCCCGCAGGGGTCGAAGGCGCGCCAGTTCACCCCTCGGGCGGCTGCGGCGAAGGAAGCCGGGGCCGCTGCTCCCTCGGCAGAAGAGCAGCCGGACCCGCTCGCGCGGCTGCGGAGGGACTGATCGTCCGGTCACGACCGACGACCGACCCGTCCGCGACGCGGGTCGTGCCCGCGCGCGGACGAGCCGGGCCGCGGTCAGTGGACCGTGACCGTGATCTGGTGACGTGCGATCTTGATGTCGTCCCCGTCAGGGTTGGCGACGACGCGCAGTGTCCGCTCACCCTTCTGCTGCAGGATGATGCGCATGTTGTAGGTGTCCATCTGGTTCGTGTGCATCGTGGCACCGTTCAGGTGGACCCATTCGCCGTTGCGCCAGGCCTGCACGCGGATGGTGGCAGGCACCTTCTCGTCCATGGAGAAGGCAGCGCCCTTGAGGCGGAAGGTCTCGCCGGACGCGGGCGTGTCGTCCGTGGTCCGGACAGTGACGTGGCTCGGCGCCAGGTCGACGGCCTGGGCGGGCGCCACAGCAATCATGGTGGTCGCGGCGGCGAGCGTCCCGAGGACCGCGGCAGCGTGACGAGTCGTGTTCTTCATCGACTGGCCTTTCTTCAGAGCGGCCGTTCCCCCGTGGAGCAGCCCTATGCGTCCAACCTAGTCGCGCGCACGGTTGGCTCCCAGAGGCCAAAGGCCTTGCGGCCTATCCCACACGCGGCAGTGTCAGCGTGAACTCGGCACCGCGTCCGGCCGGGCAGGGGCGGTAGGTCAGGGTGCAGTCGTTGGCCTCGGCCAGACGGTGCGCGATGTAGAGGCCCAGCCCGGCGCTGCCGGCCCGGTGGTCGCCGGGGCCCCGCGCGAACCGGTCGAACAGGTGCGCGACGAACTGCTCGGGCACGCCCGGCCCGGCGTCGGTCACCGTGACGGCCACCGTGTCGTCGCAGCCCTCGAGGGTGATGACGAACGGCGGTTCGCCGTACCGCACCGCGTTGCCGGCGAGGTTGGCGATGATCTGCCGCACGTGGAAGGCGTCGCACCACACCTGGAGGCCACGGTCGCCCCGGACGGCGAAGTCGGTGCGACCGGGCACTGCCGCGATCGCTTCGTCCACGAGGTGGCCGAGGTCGTGGCTCGACACCTCGGCCATGATCATGCCCGACTCCACCGAGGCCAGCGCCAGGATGTCGTCGAGGAGGGTGCGGAGCCCCACGGCTGCCGAGCGGGCCTCACTCACGTTCGCCCGGCGCTCCTCCTCGGACGACGTCTCCCAGGCCTCGTCGAGATGGGTGAGGTAGCCGAGGACGACGGCGAGCGGCCCGCGCAGGTCGTGCCCGAGGATGCCGACGACGTCGGCGTTCAGCTCGTTCAGCTGCACCAGCTCGGTGTTCACGCGGGCGAGCTCGCGCGCAGCCTCGTTCTCCTCCGTGACGTCCTGCAGCGTGCCCGTCAGGCGGACCACGTCGTCGTGCTCGTCGACGACCGCGCGCGCGCGGGAGACCACCTCCCGGACGGTGCCGTCGGGCCGGCAGATCCGTGCGTGCACCTCGTACGGCACGCCCCTGCTGATGGCGAGGTCCCGACGCCTGACGACCTCGTCGCGGTCGTCGACGTGCACCATCGCGTTCAGCGCCTCGAGCGACGGCGTGAAGCAGCCCTCCTCGACCCCGAAGATCCGGTAGAGCTCGCGCGACCAGATGATCTCGCCGGTGGCGACGACGTACGACCAGCTGCCGAGGTGGGCGAGGCTCTGTGCCTCCTCCAGCGCCTGCTGCGCCTCGACGCGCGAGGTGACGTCGACGTTCATCACGAAGAAGCCGTGGACCTCACCGTCGCTCTTGTCCGGGACGTAGCTGACCTGGGTGTGCCGGACCTCGTCCTCGTGGTTGACCAGGGTCCGGTCGAAGGTCTGCCCGTGGCCGGCGAGCGCGGCGACGATGTGCGGCCGGTTCAGCTCGAAGGTCGCGTCGCCGAGCAGCTCGCGCATGTCGATCCCGATGATCTCGTCGAGCGTCAGGCCGAACCACCGGGCCACCGCGGTGTTGGCGAACCGGACCCGGAGGTCGCGGTCGACGTACGCCACCCGCGCAGGCAGGTGCTCCAGGACGCTGTCCAGGCTTCGCAGGCCGGCGGCTCGATCACCGGCCGGGGATCCGACGGTGCTCACGTACCGACCGTACGGAGGGGGTCGCCTCAGCGATCAGGGTCCAACGGCCCGACCCGACCGGGACCCTCATCCGACCCGTCGGAGTCGGGTGCGCCGAGTCGCAGGTCACTCGGCGAGCGAGAGTGCAGGTGGTGCGGGCGGGCACTGGAGGTCATGAGCAACGACACGAACGACCAGGCAGCATCCGAGGCTCGGCAGGGGTTGATGGACACCGTCGCCGGGAGGGCCAAGGAGGTGGCCGGCGCCGTGACCGGCAAGGACACCCTGGTGGAGGAAGGACAGCTCCGGCAGGCAGGGGCCCGCAACCGTCGCGAGGCCGTGGCGCAGGAGGCCATCGCCGACTCCGAGCGGGCGCAGGCGGCCCAGGAGGTCAACGAGGCCAGTCGCGAGGCCGCACAGCAGAAGGCCGCGGCACGCGCCCAGGCCGAGCGCGACGAGTCCGTCGTCGAGCAGCAGCGCGACGACGAGCACGCGGTCGCCGCCCGTGAGGCCGACCTGCAGGAGTCCGCCGGCCAGCAGGCTGCCGAGGAGTCCGCGGAGAAGCTCGCCGAGAGCCGGCTCCGGGAGGCCGAGGCCATCGCGACCGACGCGAGAACGACCGAGCAGCGAGCCGCCGCTGAGGAGCTCCGGCTCGAGCGCGAGGCCATCGCCGCCGACCAACGGGCCGCGCAGCTGCGCGCCCGGACCAAGAACTGAGGACCGCCATGATCAAGCAGCTCATCGCCCTTCCCTACGAGATCGCTCGCCTCCCCCTCGTCCTCGTCGACCGGAGCCTGGCCGACCGGCTCCCCGAGGACTCCGTCCCGCGCACGAGTCTGGATCGCGCCCTCGGGTCCGCCGACAAGGTCGCCGGCGCTCTCCTGCGCAACACCGACATCACCGACCGGGGGAACGAGCGCGCCACACGCGCCGCCACGCTCGCGACGGCTGTCCGTCTGGAGCAGGAAGCCGCCCAGAGCCGCCGGCAGGCCCGCGAGACGGCCGTCGCGGGCCGTCAGGAGGCCGCCCGAAAGCGCACGGCCGCCCAGCAGCGAGCCGTCTCCGGACTCGAGCAGGCCGCCGCTGCCGAGGCGCGTGGCAAGCAGGAGGCCAGGCGCAAGGCCTCGAAGTCGGCTGCGACGAAGAAGGCCGCCGCCGACAAGCGGGCCGCGACCCGCACCGCGGCCGTCGAGGAGCGCCAGGCAGGCGTCGAGACCGCCGCCGACGCCAAGAAGGAGGCGGCCCGGCGCAGGTCGAAGAACGAGCTGGACGACGCCCGCCGAGCCAAGCAGGCAGCCGGCCGCGCTCGCGCCGACGCGAAGCGCCTCGGCGACCTGGCGGAGGCCAGGAAGAAGGCGCGCAAGCAGGACTGACCCCTGCCGGTGCTCGGGGGCGACGTTGCCTGGCTCTGCGGGGAGGTCCGGACGGCAGATGGACGGCCAACAGCACTCCCCTGCCGGATGAGCGTCCGTTCACTGCACCAGTGGTTCGCCTCGTCTTACTCGTCGCCCACGGTGTGCAGGCGTGCCTGCGACGGCAACACCCAGGTGGGGCGGGTGGGGCTCGAACCCACGACCCAAGGATGATGAGGGTGTTCGGACAGCATTCCGAGAGACGGCCGGAACGGCGAATCCCGCTCAGTTGAAGGAAAGGTCGTTCGCGCCAGTGCAGTGGTTTCGAGTCGATTCGACCGCGGGTGCGGACTGGTTGCGGACCCCTCCGAAGCGTCCCACTCCCCCGCCGCGACCCCGATAGCCAGCCCCGCCGGGTCTCCGGGCAATCCACGGTCGGGGTCGCTCCCACCCTCGCGGCGGACGGGGTGCGCGAGGACGGCGCTCCAGAGCCGCCCGCAGCGCGGGCCCCCGGGAGCGCGCCGGCGGAGCCGGCGCCTTGAACCTGTGAGGAAAGTCGTAACCGATCAGAAGACCACGCCTCACGGACGTCGGGGAGCGCCTCGCTCCCACCAGTCGGCCGGCGCGCGCTCGGAGACGACCTGCGCCGTGAACTCGACGTCGGTGGTGTTGCAGAACTTCCAGAGCTCCCTCGCGGCGCGGCTGAACTCAAGGACGACGTGGTCTACCTCAAAGGCGTCGGGCTCACCCGCGCGGAACCCGGTCGAACGCGTCGCCCAGGTGCTGTACCAGTTCACCCAACTGGGCTTCGTGGTATGCCGTGACAATCTCCTGGGCAGCTTGTCGCTCCGACCTGCGGGACACAACGACAGGCTACTGATGTGCCAGTTCCCGCGCCCAGACTCGCGCTGCGGCTGGTGATGTCGATGTCGTCAGCCTTCCGCGCATGCCGACCGGTCGCGTGGCCCGGATACGTGCTGAGACCCCAGGGTTCAGACCCAGCGTCCTCGGCGTCCCTGTCGCAGATCATCAAGCATCGGCTCATGCGGACCGAAGATCGGCGTGGGCAGGTCGTCAGGTGCGAACCACCTCAGGTCGACCGCTTCTGAACCGTCGGCCGAGAGGTTGCCTCCGATCCGTGTTGCCGTGAGCACCACGACGACCGCCTGCACGACATCGCCATTTGCATAGGTGTGTAGAGGCCCGGTGTAGACGCCGAGGAGTTCGTCTGGGCGTACGTCGAGGCCGGTTTCCTCCCGTGTCTCGCGCAACGCGGCCGCTTCCAAGGTCTCGCCGAGTTCCAAGGCACCCCCCGGTAGACCCCACGGCCCCCCGGCTTCACCACGCCGTTGCAGCAGCACGCGACCTGACTCGTCGAGCACGGCGCATCCGGCGCAAGTCATGATCACCGGAGCGTGGCCGATGTGTCCCCGCAAGCCCTCGACGTAGCCGACCTGACCATGGGGCATGCGCCGACCCCAGGTCACCAGCGAGGAGCGAACGGCAGCGGTCCTCACGCACGCTCACGCCGCCGGTCGGATGCGCTAGGGAGTCTTGGGGTGTCGGTGTGTTCGGCACCGGTGTTGCCGAGTTCCTGGTCTTCGTGGCGTTCGTCGCGTTGCTCGTGTGGGGTCTGGTCCGGCGAAGGGCTTCCTGAGCCGTCCGCTGATGCCGCAGACGGGGTGCGTCGACGAGTCTGGTGGTATCGGCGTCCCCGGGATTCTTGATCTTCGTGGCCTGGTGGCGCTGCCATGTCCGGCCTCTTGTCCGGCGTAGGGCACTCGAGGCATCCGCTCGGCGGATTGACCCCTCCAAATGCCTCACTCATCGCGTACTTATGAGTGAGGCATTTGGAGGCAGTCATGGACACGCTGCGCGACAGGCTGGCGGAGCTGGCCAACGAGGCACCGACGGGAGGCGCACCCGCGGCCGAGCTCTGGGCGCGCGGAAAACGTGCGCATCGCGTTCGGACCGCGGCAGTCGCGGCCACCTTGGTGGTCGTGGGCGCCGTCGGCATCGGCATCGGGGTACGCCTCGCAGATGGCGATGGCAACCGCCCCGACGTCGCGCCGGCGGAGAGCAATGGCATCACGCTGCCGATCGAGTACCCCGCGGGGGAGGAGCTGCCAGACCTCGGGGAGACCCCCGGACCGCTGGCTGCGGTCTGGTTGTCTCCCGGCGCGGAGGGCGGCATCTACGCCACGGACGGCGGTGCACCCGAAGCCGTCGGCCTGGTGGCGGCGACCGGAAAGTTCGGGACGCTCCCGATTGACGTGTCCTTCAATCTCGACGACGCATTCGACGCGGGGATCGCCCTGTCGCCCGACGGGCGCCGCATCGCCTATACCTCCCCCACGGGCGAGCTCGTCGCGCGCGACGTGGTCACCGGCGACATCTACCAGCCGGCGTTCGAGTTCGGGGTCCGCGCGGGGTACACTTGGGTCGATGCGACCCACCTCGTCGGCCACGTTGCGGCTGGGTCCGACGCCGACGGATGGACGTGGGAGCCAGGCACCGCACCCAGGCTGGTCGACCTGTACACCTACCCAGGGTCGTCCTCCCTCGGGACCAGCGCAGGCATCGACCCGTGGTACGACGAACGATCCGTTGACCACACGTGTCAGCCAGCCTTCCAGGACAGGAAGGGACCGTTCTACGAGCTGGTGCTGTGCGACGTGGTGGGCGTCATCGGCTCGGAGACCGTGCTCACTCACGACGGCAACGGCAGAGTCGTCGCCGTCGAAAGGCCCAGCGCCGACTATCCGTTCGAAGACCCCGCTCCACAGGTGGACGCGCCCGTGCGGGAAGTTGTCGACACCGCGGGCTCAGGACCGCTCATGCGGGTCAGGTTTGCCACCGATCTGATCGGTGAAGCACTCGGCGCAGATGATGGCGGCGCGTCATGACCGGGTACGCCTCCTTCGAGGAGTTCGTGGTCGCGCGGAGAGACGCGCTGCTGCGGACCGGGTACCTGCTCACCGGCAATCATCACGACGCCGAGGACCTCGTGCAGTCGGCGCTGGTCAAGGTGGTGCCGAAGTGGTCGCGGATCAAGGACCGCCCGGAGGCATACGTCCGGCAGGTGCTCGCGCGTGAGTCCGTGAGCCGATGGCGCGCACACCGCTGGCGAGAGGTCACCACCGACACGGTCCCCGAGGCGATGCATCACGACAGCACCGACCGCATCGCACTGCTCGAGGACCTGCGCACGCTGTCCCCGCGGCAACGCGCCGTGCTGGTGTTGCGCTACTTCGACGACCTCACCGAGGCCGACACGGCTGCCGCCCTCGGCATCTCCGTGGGAACGGTCAAGTCGCATGCTCGCGATGCGCTGGCGCGCCTGCGCGACCAGCGGTCAGGCGAGGAGCACCCAGCGGCCAGCACCTGAGATCCTCGGCCCCGACCACCGAACTGGCCAAGCGCGGCCCTGGTCCGGTCAGAGAGAACTCCAACAATCGAACGGCCGTCGGGTAATCGCGCCAGAGGCCCGCACCCTCCGGACCCACCAAGAACGGTTCCACCAGGCGAAGAGATCGGGTTCCAGCTGTCTGAGCCTCGTCAGGCCGTGCTGGCCGAAGTAGCCGACCAGCGTCACGGCGATGCCGACGATCGTGATCACGTTCCCTCGTTCCCCCATACGGCCGAAGTCTGCCGCGAAGAGGCGAGATCGACCGAGGATGCGCGCCAGACCCGTCGGCACCCACCCTGATTCCGAGTGCGACGTCGCCCGCCACTGGCCGATGTCACGACGTCGGCAAGGTGTGATCACCGCCCCCCTCAGAATGCCGTTCTCGAGAACGCCCGCCAGGTCCTTTACTTGGGTGATGCGGTAGTGACGGAGGGTCGCAAGGTTTTCGGGCTGGGCGCGACGACCTCCCTTGGTGCGCTTCCGGGGGCTTCGCTCAGCCAGGGTCTCGACACCGTCCCCACCTGCGCGGCGCCTCGACTCCCTGCGCTCGCGTCGGTGTGTCCGGATGCCTCGAATCGGCCGCGAGCGCCGATCACAGGAGAAGACTTCTGTTGACACGAACCCGCGAGCAGCGAACCAGGTGGACCAGCAGAGTCAGGCGGGGCGCGCCCGAGAACCCAGCGGCCATGGCTCGCAATCAGCCCAGCTTGCCCCGGCGCTCCAACCCACCGACTTCGAGCAGCAGTGGTGCCGGTGATGCCAGAACGCGCGCTCCCAGGCCCTCCACACCGCTGAAGGAACAGCATGATCACCCGACCACCCGTTCCCGGAGAAGCGGGTCAGGCTCCATCTGCCCTGGCTCCCAGGGCAAGTGTCGACGGCGTACCTGCGAGGGAGGCGTACAGCGCCCAGGACCCGCCCCAGCGATCCAGGATCGGTTCCCCGTACCTCTCGACTGTGAAGGGCTCGTCCACAAAGGCCCGGTGTGCCAATGCGCGAGCGGCCTGCCACCCGGTGTCGGCGAGCGGACCAAGGGAGCTCTCCATGGGCCGGGATTCTCTCGCACCGACCGTGCGTCTGAACATCGTGGTTTCCTGCAAGCCGAGCACGCGGCGCTTGACCATCGAACCTGCGACAGGACGGGAACGTGGCCGCGAGCGCTCATCGGCTGATGAGTGCGCAACCAGCTGCCGGAGGTGCGCTTCACGATCGCGCCTACCTTGGCGTCGTCGCGTCCTCTGCGTTCCACAACGACACTCGAAGCCGTCGCCGTAGGCGTCGCGGGCGGCGACGCCGGCCGCGGTGACATCCGGGGCCAGGAGCAGGAGTCCGGTCTGATCCCAGAAGTCGTCGTCCGGGCACACGAAGCCCACGAACTCTCGCAGTTTCCCCGAGTCGCTGCGCACCTGCTGAGTATCGCCCGCGCATCGGCAGATCAGGACGCAGCTGCCTGCGCTTGAAGTGACGTCGGCGGGAGTGGAGGCGTCCTGCCGCATGCCGGCGTGGCCGTCGCAGGGCGGGCGGTCCAGCCCGCTCGGCCAGTCGGGCCATATCGCGGGACGATGCAACCTGACCGACCCTGTCGTGACTCGTGCTTGTGATGCGAGGGGAGGTGCCGCATGAGCGCCACCGATGGCGACACCGTGAGCGGGCGCGGCAGCGCGGCAGGTGACGACGCCAGCAGCGAGGCCAGGATCCGGGAACTCTACGCAGCGTCCTATCGGCGCCTGCTCGGGCAGCTCATCGGCGTGACGGGCAGTGTCCGGGAGGCTGAGGACGTGGTTCAGGAGGCGTTCGTGCGCGGGCTGGAACGGCCGGGACGGCTGCTGGACCTCGACAACCCGGAGGCGTGGCTGCGTACGGTTGCCGTCAACCTGGCCCGCCGCCGGTGGCGCCGAGCGCAGCGCTTCCGCGGTCTGGCGCCGCGGCTCGTGGAGGAACCCCGTCTCGTCGACCACGCAAGCGCCGGGGAGACGTCAGGCTCCGATCAGCACCTGGTGCTGCTGGCTGCCTTGCGGCGCCTTCCGGCGGGCGAGCGCGAGGCCATCGCGTTGCACCACCTGGCTGACCTCAGTGTCGAGGACGTGGCGGCAACGCTCGGGGTGCCTCCGGGGACGGTCAAGTCGCGGCTCTCGCGGGGCCGGGCGGCCCTGGGCCAGCTGCTCGTGGCAGAGGAGGGACCCCATGTCTGAGTTCACCGGGCTGCGTGACGCAGTCGAGGGGCTTGCGGCGCGTAGTGCTCTGCCGGACTTCGACGACCTGCACCGTCGGGCTCGACGCAGGCGCGGCACCCGGCTCGCCGCGGTCGCCGCGGTCACCGCCACCGCGGTGGGCGGGACGGTCCTGGCGATCGCCGGCCTCGACACCGACCGGGGGGCTCCCGAACCGGCCGGCCCGCACCTGCCGGCGCCGGCGACCGGCGAGAACGGCTGGTTGGCCTTCGACGGTGACGGCGACATCCACCTGGTTCGACCCGGCGCAGCGAGCCGCACCGTGAAGGTCCCCGGCTCGGATGCGACCGGTGAGACGTGCCCGGCCTGGTCACCGGACGGCACGAGGCTGATGTTCGGCCAGTACGCCGGCGGAACGTGGGAGCACCCCTCCGGAGGCGCCCTGATCGTCGTCGTCCCGGTCGGGCGGGACGGGACCACCGGGGAGCCGACACAGATCGACCTGCCGTGGTTCACCGGCGCCACCGACGACGTCATCCCGCGGCCCTGCCCGATCTGGTCGCCGGACGGCGCGTACGCGGCGGTGCCGGGCGGGGGCGAGGTCCTGGTCATCGAGATCGAGTCCGGCGCCGTCCGGCACCTGCCGGACGTGTGGCCCTCGGACGTGGAGTGGCGGCCGGGCAGCGACGAGCTGGCGATGGCCGGCGACCTCGGGCCGGGTTCGGGCGACGGGCGGCCGACGCCGGTCAGCGTGTACTCGATGTCGACCGGCGAGACGCGTCAGCTGGCGGACGTGGTGGCCAGCCAGTTCACGTGGGCGCCGGACGGGTCGATGCTCGCCTGGGCCGGCGACGGCGTCGCCCCGGCCGACCCGTCGGCCGGGTCGTCCCTGTGGGTCGCTGACGCGGACGGCCGCAACGCGCGGCGACTGGTCGACGAGATGGGGACCGCCAACCACGGCATCGGGCCGGAGTGGTCACCGGCCGGGGACCGCATCGCCTGGCAACAGCTGATCCCTGGCGGCGGCTTGGAGGAGCACCGGGTCGTGGTGGCCGATGTCGCCGACGGATCGCTGACGACGATTCGACCGCCGACGATCGGTGCCGGCACGTCGTGGTACCCGCGCGCCGTGGCATGGTCCCCGGACGGCACGACCCTGCTCTACCCGAGCGCCTGGGTCGAGTACGACACCCGCCCCGGCGACGCGGGGAGCGCAACGATCGCCGTCCCGGTCGATGACCCCGCGCAGGCCTACGTTCTCGATGACAAGCACGGAACGTGGGCGTCCGAGACCAACTGGACGCCGAACCACATGTGGGGACGAGTCGCCCCGTGAATGCGACGACCGCCCATCCTGCGGCATGCCCGGAGGTGGGCAGCAGACACACGCTGCGAAGGCTACGGAGCGTGACCGGATCGGACGGTTCGATGCGAGGAGGGAAACCGTGCCCGAAGAGCGCCCCTTCATCTGGGGTCTGCGCGAGTCCTGAGGCCGCCGGTGGCGAAGTCAGGCGTGCTGGCGGACTTTGGAGGCCCTGGCGAAGAGAACGTTCTCGCCTGTCGGATGTTGAGGATTCCGTCAGCGTCATCGCCGCCCGGGGCGGCGGGCGCCGTCCTTCTGGATCTGCCACTTCTGAACCGAATCTCGGGTCATCTCCAGGTAGTTCCGAGTCATGGCCAACCCCACGTCTCCGCGCGTTGAGATGGTCCCGACCTCGCGAAAGTCCGGTCGCGCGTACACGGGCACGACCGTATGGCCGCAGCGAAACGCTATGCGGCAGGTGAGTGCATTGCCGCCGACGTCTTGACGAAGAGCCCTTCGGTGCACTGACGGGACTACTTGGTCGGGGCTGCAACCAGTTGGGCGCGCAGCGCCTCGATGTCTCCTAGCACGAAGCCGTCAACAATGCGGCCAGCGCTACAGGTGAACCACGCGATCCCGTCGTACTCCACGCGATTGCCGGTCGGTGGAGCGCCCAGAACAGTGCCGCGATGAGTGCCGGAGTAGGACAGTCGTGCCACCGCACTCGGCCCATCAGTGACCAGATCCTCGACGTGGTTGTGAAAGTCGGGGAACGCGACACGGACGTCGGCGACGTAGCCGAGAAACTCAGCAATCCCCTGCGTGCGTCTGCCCAACGATCCGCGGAACCTCAGTTCTGGGTGCAGCAGTTCGCGAGCAGCGTCCGCGTCCCAGGCGTTCCACACTTCCGCATAGAAGCGAGATACCAGCGTCTCGTTCAGCACACGCCAATCGTGACACGGCTGGTCGGTCCGCCGAGCGCTCATCGGCAGTTGAGTGCGTTCCGGGACGTCGTACGAACTGACGGTCCTGGCCGGCGAACCGTATGACGTTGGCCGTCCGCCCTCCGCACTCAACTCGGCATGAGCGTGCGTCGTCGCCGGGTCCGCGGCCCGAGGCTCGGGAGCGGATCGGCGGGGACACACCCTGCCGGTCCGTTAGTGGGGATTGCCGCCACTTAGGGCCCTCGGGTGGGGGTTCGGCTGGCCAAGGGGCTTCACATCCGCCTACGGGCCGCTTGCCGGTCGCCTAGACAGGCCCCGCGCCGTTCATGCAGCGCCCCTACGCTGCCGCCCGTGCGCCCGCCTGCGGGCGTCCCCCGTGCTCGGGGCGGGCGCACCTTGACGCCCGCATGTGATCCGACCCCCACCCAACAGGCAGAGGTCGGTCGGGGTCAGGCCTTGGCGCGACCCTTCACCGGCTTGAGGCCGGACTCGATGAACTTGCCGCCCGGTCCCCACGGGTCGCCCTCGCGCATGACCGCGTCGGGGCGCATCGTCGCCTTGTGGGTGTCGCCGTTGGGCAAGCGGAAGGTGACCTGCACGGCCTCGGGCCGGGCGGTCTTGCCGACCCCGACGACCGTTGCGGCGCAGTGCTCGCCGTTCTGGTCGGTGACCCAGACGAACCGGGTCATCACTTGGCCGCCTTGGTCGCGGTCGCCTCGGCGGTGGCGGGCTTCTTCGGGGCAGCCTTGGCCGGGGTGGCCTTGGGTGCGCCTTCTTCGGCGCGGCCCTCTTGGCGGTGGGGGTGGGCAGGTCCAGCCGGCCGGCTGCAAGCTTCTCACCCTTGCCGCTGGCGATGGCCTTGCACTTCGGGCAGAACTGAGCCGGGGTCGAGCCGTTCTTCCACGCCGCGCCCCGGTTGGGAGCGGTGGTCGTCGCGCCGTGGTTGAGACAGTCGGTCTTCCACCCGTCCCCCTCCTTGCGCGTCCAGGTGGTCGCCCCGGTCGAGCGAGAGACAGCGTGTCGGGTGTTGCTAGTCGCGGGCCTAACAGCCTCCATCGGTTCGGTAGTTCACGCTTCAACTACTCTGCACCGACGCTACTGCTCCCCTGTGGCCTATGGATACCTGTGCAGGTCGCATGTGCCGCCTTAGTCCAAGTCGTCGTCATCGCCGGGGATAGCCCGCATCACATCCACCTGGATGTAGCCCGCAAGCTTCCCTGCACGCAACGCGGTCTCCAGCAGTTGATCGCCGGTGAACCGCTTGTTGATCTTCGGGTGCGCCTTGCGTTCCTCGTCGGTGCGTTGGGCCTTCTCCTCGACCGTCAAGCGGAGGGGCTTGGGTCGATGGCTCGTGTACACCTCGTCATTGAGGTCGGGGAACCACATGCCGTGAATGACGGCGTTGCGCAGTTCGGTTGCGCCCTTGGCCCAGAGCAGTTCGTCACGCAACTGCGAGCGGTGCGGCTCGGGCAGTCGCTTGGCCTCCTTGCGGAGACGTTCTATGGCGTTGCCCAAGCCCTGGGCTGCCACGTCTACGTACCACTGGTCGGTCAACGTCCCCAACGCGTAGTAGACCCAGAACTCAAGTTCGCCGAAGCACATGACGAACTTGCCGACCACGCCGTACATCGGGTGGAACTCAACACTCTGGTACTCGGTCATTCCCTCCAGCCTGCCAAGGGGCACCGACACCCGGGCGGGTCCGCCCGGCGCGGACTCGTGGTCCAAACGGGGTCCAACGGTTGCAGCGAGCGACGCCTCGACGGGCGTGATTCGTGGGGTGACCTGCGGAAACATTTTGGTGGGGCGGGTGGGGCTCGAACCCACGACCCAAGGATTATGAGTCCTCTGCTCTGACCGGCTGAGCTACCGCCCCGGAGGACAGAAGGTATCGCGAGCTCCGGCGCCGGGCTGGAGCGCCTCAGCCGGGCAGCCGCGCGAGCGGCGGGTCGAGCGCGAGCGTGCCGAGCCAGTCGGCGACGGCCGGACCCCACTCGGCCAGTTCTGTGTCGGTCATCGACGGGCAGCAGCGCAGCCAGGTCTCGAGCCGGCCGAGGCGTCCGAGCCGGAGTGCGGCCGGCAACGCCGCGCGCAGCTCGGCGAGCGGGACGAGGTCGCTCCACACCTCGAGCACCGGCTCGACCAGCGCCACGAGGCGCGGGTCGTCGGGCCCGGCACCGAGGCGGCGGCCGAGCATGTCGAGCGGGATCAGCAGCACGCCCAGCGGCTCGGTGACCAGCGCGTCGCCGAAGTCGAAGAAGCGCAGCTCGGCGCCGACGTGGAAGACGTTGTTGTCGTGGAGGTCGTTGTGGTTGAGGGTGAGCGGCAGCCCGAGGGCCTCCACCTCGTCGGCCCACTCCTGGACGGCGGGGAGTCGCGCCGCCACCGCGGCGACCGTGTCGGCGTCCGGGCGCATCGGGTGCTCCGGCGGCAGGGCGGCGAACGAGTCGAGGCGCTGTGCGACGTACGACGGGGCGTCGCCCGGCGCGATCGTGGCGAGGCCGACCTCGCGCAGCGCGTCGACGTGCGGCACGAGGTCGCGCTGCAGCTCGGCGGCGGAGCGCAGCACCCGGCCCCAGCCCTCGAGGTCGTCCTCCTCAGCGGTCTCGCGCAACGGGCGGCCGTGGTCGGGGGTGAGCAGGAACCCCCGTCGCTCGTCAGTGGCGGCGACGGCGACGACCCGGTGCGGATCGAGGTCCGCCAGCAGCGCGGCGAGACCGGTCTCGGACGACTGCAGCTCGCAGCTCTGCTTGGCGTAGAACACGCCCGCGACCGCCTCGACCCGCCACACGGTCGACCAGGGCCGCAGCTTGACGCGCTCCGCGCGCAGCACCTCCCCGACCTCCCCGGCCGCCCAGCCGACCAGCTCGTCGCGGAACGCCTCGGTCGCCCAGACGGGGCTGCGCGGCGGGAGCCGCAGGCCCACCTGCGCCCACTCCCCCGCCTGCGCCATGGCGACACCCAACCGGACGTCGGTGCGGGCCACAAGCGCGAATCGCTGGCATGCTCGGACCCATGAGCAACGGCAAGAAGAAGCAGCAGGGGCCGCCTCCCCTGACCCCGCTCTCGGAGGACTGGGACCGCGCGCTGTGCGTCGTGGCCCATCCCGACGACATGGAGTTCGGCGCAGCCGCTGCGGTGGCCCGCTGGACCTCGCAGGGCAAGGACATCGCCTACTGCATGGTCACCAGCGGCGAGGCGGGCATCGACGCGCTCGCGCCGTACCAGGCCAAGGCGCTGCGCGAGGCCGAGCAGATCGAGTCCGCGCGGCTGGTCGGGGTGCACGAGGTCCAGTTCCTCGGCCTCCCCGACGGCGTGCTGGAGTACAACGTCGAGCTGCGGCGCCTGATCTGCAAGGCGGTCCGCACGCACGAGCCCGACATCGTGATCACCGGGAACTTCCGCGACACCTGGGGCGGCAAGAACCTCAACCAGGCCGACCACATCGCGGTCGGGCGGGCCGTGCTGGACGCCGTCCGCGACGCCGGCAACCGCTGGATCTTCAACGACCAGGTCACGGCCGGGTTCGGCGCCTGGGACGGGGTGCGCGAGGTGTGGGCCTTCGGTTCCCCCGGTGCCGAGCACGCCGTGGACATCACCGACAGCTTCGACCTCGGCGTCGCCTCGCTGCAGGCGCACGAGGCCTACATCGAGGGGCTCGGCTGGGAGAACTTCGACCCCCGCGAGTTCCTCGAGGGCATCGCCCGGGTCACCGGGCAGCGGCTCGGCGTCCCCTTCGGCGCGGCGTTCGAGGTGTTCCCGATGGGCTGGGGCGAGTAGGGCGCAGCCGCAGACGACGGAACGGCCCGGTCGGGGAGCTCTCGCTCCGCCGATCGGGCCGTCCCGGTGCTGTGCTCCCCCGGTTGGACTCGAACCAACAACCCTCCGGTTAACAGCCGAATGCTCTGCCAGTTGAGCTACAGGGGATCGCGCGACGGAAACCTTAGCAAGCCGCGAGGATCACGAGAAATCGCCCTCGGTGGCGGCGGGCCCGGGATCGCCGACCTCATCGCGGGCCGCCGCCAGCGCGGCCGCGACGGTGGCCTGCACGTCGGGGTCGTCGGGCTCGACGCCCTCGTCGTACTCGACGAACCAGGAGATGCCGCGGTCACCCCGCGGCGCCCGCCGCGCGACCACGCGCAGGCCGCGCCGACCGGAGTACGGGACGTGGCGCTGGAGCACGACGCTCGCCGTGACCCGCTCGCGGACCAGGACCAGCAGGTTGCCCGGCTCACGGATCGTGAACGTGTGCACCGGGCGCGGCTCGCCCCAGGTGCCGACCTCGCTCACGCGGAAGCGCTCGTGGTCGAGGTCCCAGTCAGCGGACTCGACCTCCTCCCACGGCACCCGGGCGCCGTCGAGGTAGAGGGCGTCACGGGTGCCCGCGACGACCTCTCCGCCCGCGGCCTGCGCCCACGCGAGCACCTTCTCCCCCGCGGCCACCTCGACCGGAGGGCGGGTACGGCGCCTCACGAGGCGCCGACCGCACGCTCGCGGAGGTTGCGGCGGTGGCTCTCGAGGGCGACCAGCTCTCCGAACATCCGGTTGTACTCGGTCGCCTGCTCGACCGGGTTGGTGCGCTGGAGCCGCGACTTGAGGTCGGCGATCCGGCGCGACGCGGTCAGCTCCTGCAACCGGTAGACGTGCGCGGCGACGTAGGTGTGGTCGGGCTCCTTGGCGGTCAGGAGCGGCTCGACGGCGAGCGCGGCGATCGCCGAGGAGACCGCCGGGTCGGTGGCGGCGTCGCGCAGCCGCCCGGCCCAGGCAGGCTCGTTCGCGGCGGCGGGCGGCCCGCCCGCGGCCGACACGAGCTGCCACACGGCGCGGTACGTCGGGTGGGTGAAGTCGTCGCCGTCGACGTCGACCGCGCTGCGCCCGACGGCTGCGGGGTGCTGGATCACCAGCTTGAGCGTCTCCTTCTCGATGGAGAACCGCGGGTCGCGCAGGTCGGGCAGCTGCTGGCGCGGGGTGGCCGGCGCCTCGGAGGCCGCGGCCGTGGCGGCCCGGCGGTCGGGCTGCGCGGGGGCGGGCCTGCGGTTGGCGGCGCGCCGTACCTCGGTGCGGGCTTCCTCGATGTCGACGCCCACCATCCCGGCGAGCTCGCGGGCGAAGGCGTCGACCTTGGACTTGTCGCGGATCGAGGAGACCAGGCGCGCGCCCTCGCGCACGGCGTCGACGCGGCCGTCGGCCCGGTCGAGGTCGTACTTGGCGACCACGTTGGAGAGCACGAAGCGGTAGAGCGGCACCCGGCGGGCGACCAGCTCGCGCACCGCGGCATCCCCCTTCTGGATGCGCAGGTCGCAGGGGTCGAGGCCGTCGGGCTCGACAGCGACGTAGGTCTGGGAGACGAAGTTCTGGTCGCCGCCGAAGGCACGCAGCGCGGCCTTCTGACCGGCGGCGTCACCGTCGAAGGTGAAGATCACCTCGCCGCGGAACTCCTCGTGGTCGTGCAGGAACCGCCGCAGGACCCGGGCGTGGTCGTCGCCGAAGGCGGTGCCGCAGGTGGCGACGGCAGTCGTGACCCCGGCGAGGTGGCACGCCATCACGTCGGTGTAGCCCTCGACCACGACGGCCTGGCTCGAGCGGCCGATGTCGCGGCGGGCGAGGTCGAGGCCGTAGAGCACCTGGCTCTTCTTGTAGATCGGGGTCTCGGGGGTGTTGAGGTACTTGGCCTCGATCTTGTCGTCGTCGAAGATCCGGCGGGCGCCGAAGCCGATCGTGTCGCCGCTCGCGTCACGGATCGGCCAGAGCAGCCGCCCGCGGAACCGGTCGTACGCCGAGCGGCCGATGGCCACGAGCCCGGCCGCGACGGTCTCCTCGTCGTGGAAGCCGCGCTGGCGCAGGTGCGTGAGCAGCGACTCCCCGTCGCGCGGGGCGAAGCCGATGCCGAACCGGGCCGCCGACTCCTGGTCGAATCCGCGCTCGTCGAGGAACCGCCGCCCCTCCACCGCGTCGGGCGCGGCGAGGTGGCCGGCGTAGAACTCCTGCGCGACGCGGTGCGCCTCGATCAGCCGCGCGCGGGCGGGCCCCTTGGGTCGGTCGTCGAGGACGTCGCCTTCTTCGCGGCGCAGCTGCACGCCGTACTTGTCCGCGAGCCGCTCCACCGCCTCGACGAAGGTCAGCCCGTCGATCTTCATCAGGAAGTTGAGGACGTCCCCGCCTTCCTGGCACCCGAAGCAGTGGTAGAAATTTCTCGACGGGGTGACGTGGAACGACGGGGACTTCTCGTCGTGGAAGGGGCACAGGCCCTTGAGCGAGCCGCCGCCGGCGGGCCGGAGGGTCACGTAGGAGGAGACGACCTCGTCGATGCGCGCCTTCTCGCGCACCTCGGCGATGTCCTCCTCGCGGATCCGTCCTGCCACGTCGCGGAGTCTAGGCCGTGCCTAGTAGTCGGACGTCATCACGTTCCACAGCGGCTCGCCGGCGGCGAAGCGGTGGAGCTGGTCGCGCACCAGGCGGTGGGCGCGGGGCCACATCGCGCTGGACGCGCCGCCGACGTGCGGGGAGATCAGGAGGCCGGGCACCTCCCAGAGCGGGCTGTCGGCGGGCAGCGGCTCGACGTCGGTGACGTCGGTGGCGGCGGTGATCCGGCCGGCGGCGAGCGCGGCGACGAGGTCGTCGGTGACCACGACCGCGCCGCGGGCCACGTTGACCAGCAGGGCGCCGTCCTTGAGCCGGGCCAGGAAGTCGGCGTCGACCAGGCCGCGGGTGGCGTCGGTGAGCGGCACCGAGAGGATCACCACGTCGGCCCCGGGCAGCAGCGCCGGGAGGTCGTCGATCGCGTGGACGCCGTCACGCGCCGAGCGGGCGACCCGGACCACCTCGACCTCGAAGGGTGTGAGTCGGGCCTCGATCGCGGCGCCGATCGCGCCGTACCCGACGAGGAGGACGCGCTTGTCGGCGAGCGCGGGTCGCCACTGGTAGGCCCAGGTGTGGCGGTCGTGGGCGCGGACGAACTCCGGGACGCCGCGCAGCGAGGCCAGCACGAGCGTCAGGGCGAGCTCGGCGGTCGAGGTGTCGTGGATGCCGCGGCCGTTGCAGAGCCTCACGCCGTCGGGGATCGCGTCGCGGACGTTGTCGACGCCGGCGGACAGCGTCTGCACGACGCGCAGCCGGGACATCCGCGGGATCACCTCGGCGACCGCCGGCCCGACGGAGTAGGGCGTGACGTAGAGCTCGACCTCGTCGACCGAGGCCGGCACCTCGACCGTGGGGTCGACGGTCTCGTAGCGCAGGCCGGCGGGCGGGTCGCCGAGCAGCTCCGGCTCGAAGGGCAGCCAGACCAGCGGGCCGGTCACCGGGCGCCCCGCCGGGTGCCGCGACGCAGCTGCTCGTGGCGGGTGACCGCGCTGGCGTCGGTGAGGGACGCGACCTGGTCGACCACCACGCGCAGCCGGGCGGGGTCGTCGGTCGCGGCCGCCCAGTCGTCGGCGAACGGCCGGTCGAGCGCGTCGGGCCCGTGGTGGGCCAGGAGGGCGACCAGCTCGCTGAGCAGCTCGCGCTGGCGGACCATCGCGGCCACCCGGTCGTCGGCGCGCATCACGTAGTGAGCGGCGATCCCCTTGAGCACGGCCATCTCGAGCCGGGTCCGGTGGGGCACGACGAGGTCGGCCTCGTGGCGCACGAACCGCAGTGCGCCGTCGGCGAAGGTGGCCGACTGTGCCGCACCGCAGAACCGGCCGATCAGGTCGCTGGTGAGGTTCTTCAGCGCCGCGAGGCTCGCCCGCGACCCGTCGTGGGCGGTGGAGGGCCACGAGGGGACGTCGGTCAGCCCGGCCAGGGCGTCGCCCAGCTCGGCGTCGTCGGCGTCAGGGAGGTACCAGTCGCGCACGGTCTCCCAGACGGCCTCGCGGTCGAGCCGGGTCAGGTCGATCCGGCCGGCCACGACGCCGTCCTCGACGTCGTGCACCGAGTAGGCGACGTCGTCGGCGAGGTCCATCACCTGCGCTTCGACGCACAGCCGGGTGCCGTGGACGCCCTCGCGCAGCCACGAGAAGACCGCCTTGTCGTCGTCGTAGACCCCGAACTTGCGCACCAGGCGCGGGGAGCCGTCGGCGTGCACGCCCTGCGGCTCGCCCGCGTGGGCCCGCGGCCAGGGGTACTTGGCGCACGCGTCGAGGGTGGCCCGGGTCAGGTTGAGCCCGACCGAGCGGCCGTGCTCGTCGACGGTCTTGGACTCGAGCCGGGTGAGCAGCCGCAGCGTCTGGGCGTTGCCCTCGAACCCCCCGCACGACTCGCTGAGCTCGGCCAGCACCCGCTCGCCGTTGTGGCCGAACGGCGGGTGGCCGAGGTCGTGCGCCAGCGCGGCGGTCTCGGCGATGTCGGGGTGGCAGCCCAGCGCGCGGGCCAGGTCGCGGGCGACCTGGGCCACCTCGAGGCTGTGGGTCAGCCGGTTGCGGACGAAGTCGTCGGTCTGGGGCCCCACCACCTGGGTCTTGGCCGCAAGCCGCCGGAACCCGGCCGCGTGCACCACCCGGGCGCGGTCGCGCTCGAACGGCGTGCGCTCGGGCGCGTCGACGCGCTTGGGCAGCTCGTCGACGAACCGGGCGCGCGCGGCGTCGTCGTAGGCCTCGAGGGACTCCATCGGGACGACTCTAGGACCCGGGACCGACGCAGGGGCCGCCGACCGCTCAGTACGTCGTCACGTGCACGTGGTCGTAGTGGTTCGCCGTGGTGGACCCGCGGTCCTCCATCGGGCGCCAGCCCTCGGAAGCCCGGTCGACCGACCAGATGTGCTGGCTGTAGATGACGTACTGGACGCCGAGCTCGTCGTGGTGGGCCCTGACGAACTCCGCCACCTCCCAGCCGCGGTCACCGCTGACCATGATGTCGACCGCGATGCCCTGCGCGTGCTCGCCGTCGCCACGGAAGGTGCCGTAGGTGGTGATCTCCGGGAAGTTCGCGCACACGGCCTCGTGCACGGCGGCGATGTGGGGGCTGACGCCCGACGGGACGCTGGTGCCGTTGGTGCAGGCGCCGCCGACCTCGGGGACACCGGCGTTCGCGCGCTCCGGCTTCGGCTTGTCCTTCGACAGGTAGCCGCCGGTCACCCAGCGCGCCTTGCCGCCGACCACGATCTCGATGCGGCCCCGGGCCTTGCGACCGGTGACCAGGACCTTCTCCCCCGCCTCGAGGACGCCGGTCTTGCCGGCGGCGCGGTCGGGCGAGAGCCACAGGTTGAGCGGGGCGGTCGTCCACAGCCGGGTGTCCGCCCGCTTGATCGCACGCTCGGTGGCCTCCCGGGTCAGCAGACGCTCGTAGTCGTCGACCGCCTTCTCGTAGCCGGCGCGCGAGAAGGTCGAGCGCGACGTGGTGCTCCGCTCGACCTCGTCGCCGGCGGCGGAGACGGAGGAGCCACTGCTGGAGACGAGGACCTCACGGGTGCTCGGCTCGGAGAAGGCGACGCCCGTGCCCACGACCGAGACGGTCGCGAGGAGGGCGATCGGCCCGGCCAGCGTGCGGGCGCGGGGAAGCTTCCTGGGGGTGCGGCGGGCATCGGCGTCCCGCTTGTGGCGGTGGGCCACAGCGTTGATCCTTTGCTGTTGCTGACGGGGGTCAGTCCCGAGAGGGAGTGCCGCACAGGCAGGGGGCGCCCGAGCGACGAAGCGTCGACACTGTCATACCCCGTCTGCACGCCCCAAACCCGGCCCCGCGCCCGGCGGCGTGTCGTCGGTCACCCGCCGGTGGTCTCCGCCGTGTCCTCGCGCAGGTGCGAGCCGGCGCCGTCGGCGTCGTCGAGCCACCCCTCGGGGAGCACCACCTTGCTGCGCGGCGAGCCCTGGCGGCCGCGCGGGGTGCCGAGCTCGTGGGCCGGGAACGGCTCGTCCGGGTCGAGCTCGGCGAGGAGGGCGTCGAGCGTGGCCAGCGAGTCGACCAGCGCGAGCGAGTGGCGCAGGGTGCCGCCGGCGCGGAAGCCCTTGAGGTACCACGACACGTGCTTGCGGAACTCCTTGCAGCCCCTCTCCTCCCCCATGTGCTGGGCGAGCAGCTCGGCGTGGCGGCGCATCACGTCGCGCACCTCGCCGAGCGTCGGCAGGGTCTCCACCTGCTCGCCGGCGAACGCAGCGGCGAGGTCGCGGAACAGCCACGGTCGTCCCAGGCAGCCGCGGCCGACCACGACGCCTGCGGCGCCGGTCTGCTCGACCATGCGCAGCGCGTCGGCGGCCTCCCAGATGTCGCCGTTGCCGAGCACCGGGATGTCGACGTGGTCGACGAGCGCCGAGATCGCCTCCCAGTCGGCCCGGCCCGAGTAGGCCTGGGCCACGGTGCGCCCGTGCAGCGCGATCGCCGCGACCCCGGTCTCCTGGGCGATGCGCCCGGCGTCGAGGTAGGTCAGGTGGTCGTCGTCGAGCCCCTTGCGGGTCTTCATGGTGACCGGCACGTCGTACGGCGCGGCGGCGGCGACCGCCGCGGTGAGGATCTCGGCGAGCAGGCCGCGCTTCCACGGCAGCGCTCCCCCGCCGCCCTTGCGCGTCACCTTGGGCACCGGGCAGCCGAAGTTGAGGTCGATGTGGGCCACGCCGTACTCGGCGCAGAGGATCTCGGCCGCCTTGCCGACGTAGACCGGGTCGGTGCCGTAGAGCTGCACCGACCGCACGGTCTCGAGCTCGTCGAAGACCAGCATCGACCGGGTGACGGCGTCGCCCTCGACCAGGCCGCGGCTGGTGATCATCTCGCAGACGTAGAGCCCGGCCCCCTGCTCGGCGCACAGCCGGCGGTACGCCGCGTTGGTGATGCCCGCCATCGGGGCCAGCACCACGGGCGTCGCGACGCGCAGCGGACCCAGTGTCAGCGGCGGCGCGGGCAGGACGGACATGCCGCCCATTGTCGCGGCTCGACGGGCTGGCGCCCAATCAGCCCTGCTTGCCCTGGTCCTTCTTCCCCGGCTTCTTCGACGGCTCGGTGGTGGGCTCCGCGGTGGTGATCTCGCCGGTCCACACGATCGGGTTGAACGCCTCGGTCGGTCGGAAGCTGGCGGCGGTGACCTCGCCGTGGTCGGGCGCGAGGTAGACGAGACAGGCCTTCGTCGAGGCGCCGTTGCCGAACTTCTTCGGGTAGACCGCGCCGTCGCAGGGCTTGAAGACGCTCTGGAACGTCGACGCCTCGACCAGGGTGTTGTCGCCGTCGACGGCGTAGAGGCTGACAGGGCGCCGGCCGAGGTCGGTGTCACCGACGTTGGTGATGTCGACGTGCACGAAGTAGGGCGTCGTCGACTTCGTCTCGTCGCTGAGCTTCCAGCCCTCGAACAGCTTGAACGTCGCCTTGTCGATCCGCGTCACCGTCATGTCGACGACGGCGACCTGGTCGACCTGGTTGAGCTCGTAGGCCACGGTCGCCCGGTCGCCCAGCGCCAGCTCGCTGCCCTGCGGCGTCAGCTCGACGCCGTCGGGCACCGGCAGGTACGGCGAGGCCGCGCCCGCGGACGACTCCCCGGAGCCGGGCTCGTCGTCGTCACCCGAGCAGGCGGCCAGCGTCGAGGTCAGGGCCAGGCCGAGCACCAGCCCGACGGCCGGTCCGGACAGCGTCCGGCGGACCGGACCGTGGCGTCGTGTCATGGGCGCCATTGTGCCCGCGGAGGAGCCTCAGCAGCCGACGAACCGCTCAGCGAGCCACGGCACGATCGCGTCGATCGAGATCCGCTCCTGGCTCATCGTGTCGCGCTCGCGCACGGTCACCGCGTGGTCGTCGAGGGTCTCGAAGTCCACGGTCACGCAGTACGGCGTGCCGATCTCGTCCTGGCGGCGGTAGCGGCGACCGATCGCACCGGAGTCGTCGAAGTCGACGTTCCAGCTCCGCCGCAGCTCGCGGGCCAGGTCACGGGCCTTGGGCGAGAGGTCGGCGTTGCGCGACAGCGGCAGCACCGCGACCTTGACCGGCGCCAGCCGCGGGTCGAGCCGCAGCACCGTGCGCTTGTCGACGCCGCCCTTGGTGTTGGGCGCCTCGTCCTCGACGTAGGCGTCGATGAGGAACGCCATCAGGCTCCGGGTGAGACCGGCCGCCGGCTCGATCACGTAGGGCACGTAGCGCTCGTCGGCCGCCTGGTCGAAGTAGGACAGGTCGTGGCCCGAGTGCTTGCTGTGCTGGGTGAGGTCGTAGTCGGTGCGGTTCGCGATGCCCTCGAGCTCCTCGAAGTCGCGCCCGGAGAAGCCGAAGCGGTACTCGATGTCGACGGTCCGCTTCGCGTAGTGGCTCAGCTTCTCCTTGGGGTGCTCGTAGTGCCGCAGGTTGGCCGGGTCGATGCCCAGGTCGGTGTACCAGCGGGTCCGCTCGTCGATCCAGTACTGGTGCAGCTCCTCGTCCTCGCCGGGCTTGACGAAGTACTCCATCTCCATCTGCTCGAACTCGCGGGTGCGGAAGATGAAGTTGCCGGGGGTGATCTCGTTGCGGAACGACTTGCCCATCTGGGCGATGCCGAACGGCGGCTTGCGGCGGCTCGAGGTCACGACGTTCTGGAAGTTGAGGAAGATGCCCTGCGCGGTCTCGGGGCGCAGGTAGTGCAGGCCCGACTCGTCCTCGATCACGCCGAGGTAGGTCTTGAGCATCATGTTGAACGCGCGAGGCGGGGTCCACGAGCCGCGGGCGCCGCAGTTGGGGCAGGCGACCGACTCGTTGATGTCGACCGAGTCGGGGTCGGCGATGCCCTTCTTCTGGGCGTACTCCTCCTGGAGGTGGTCCTCGCGGAACCGCTTGTGGCACGACTGGCACTCGGTCAGCGGGTCGCTGAACGTGCTCAGGTGGCCACTGGCCTCCCAGGTGCGGGTCGGCAGGATCACCGAGGAGTCGAGGCCGACGACGTCGTCACGCATGGTGACCATCGACTTCCACCACTGGCGCTTGATGTTCTCCTTCAGCTCCACGCCGAGCGGGCCGTAGTCCCACGCGGAGCGGGTGCCGCCGTAGATCTCGCCGCACGGGTAGACGAAACCTCGCCGCTTGGCGAGCGAGACGACGTTGTCGACGGTCGAGGGGGGCGGCTTGGCCACGGAGGCTCCGTTCGGGGTGGTCGGTCGGCTGGCTGACGACCGGGAGGGATCAGCCTAACGAGCGGCTGTCGTGCACGTTGAGCGGGTTTCCGGGCTCGGCGGCCTCGTAGGCGCTCGGCTCGTCGAGCGCCCGGCCCAGCGTCGGCACCGCGTGCAGCTTCACGTCGTACGACGAGAGCGCGCGGCGGTAGGCGCCCACGTGCTCCCAGGTCGTGACGAGCACCCACAGCTCGGGGTCGTCGGTGTTGCGGCCCACGTGGCCCCCGAGGTAGCCGGGGCGCTCGGCCAGCGCGGCGTGCGCCCGGTCGAGGTCGGCGCGGAACGCCTCGCCCTCGGGCTCGGGCACGCGGAAACGGGTGACGACCAGCACCCGCGCAGCGTAGGCCGTGCCGGCCCCGCGACCGCAGTTGACAATCGTTCTCAACTGAACTGAGAATGGTTCTCATGCAGTTGCACGTCCGGGCCCTCACCCTCGCCGCCACCGGCGCTCTCGCCCTGGCGGCCTCGGGCTGCGCGGCGCTGTCCGAGGAGCCCGACGGCGTCTCGGTGGCCGCGGCGTTCTACCCGCTCGCCTTCGTCGCCGAGGAGGTCGGCGGCGACCGCGTCGACGTCTCGCTCCTCACGCAGCCCGGCACCGAGCCGCACGACCTCGAGCTCACGATCCGCGAGACCGCCGAGCTCGCCGGCGCCGACCTGGTCGTCTACGAGAGCGGCTTCCAGCCGGCCGTCGACGACGGGGTCGAGCAGAACGCCGCCGGCGAGGTGCTCGACGCCGCCGACGTCGCCGACCTGCAGCCGCTGCAGGACGGCGACGGCACCGACCCCCACTTCTGGCTCGACCCGCTGCGGATGGCCGACCTGGCCGACGCCGTCGCGGACCGGCTGGCCGAGGTGGACCCCGCCGGCGCCGACGAGTACGCCGCGAACGCCGCCGAGCTGCGCCGTGAGCTGACCCGCCTCGACGCGGCGTACGAGCGCGGCCTGGCCGACTGCGAGCGCGACACCGTGGTGGTCTCGCACGATGCGTTCGGCTACCTGGCGCGCTACGGGCTCGCCTTCGCCCCGGTCGCCGGCCTCTCCCCCGAGGCCGAGCCCACCGCCGCGGACCTCGCCCGGCTCCAGGACCTGGTGCGCGACGAGGGGATCACCACGGTCTTCTCCGAGCGGCTGGCCAGCCCACGCCTCACCGCCGCCCTCGCGCAGGACGTGGGTGTCGAGACCGCGGTGCTCGACCCGATCGAGGGCCGGGACGAGGAGACTGCCGACGAGGACTACCTGTCGCTGATGCGGGAGAACCTGGCCGCGCTGGAGGAGGCGAACGGATGCGCGTGATCGAGCTGACCGGGGGTTCCGTCGCGATCGCGGGTCGCCCCGTGCTTCGCGGGATCGACCTGACCGTCGAGGAGGGTGAGTTCGTCGCCCTGCTCGGTCCCAACGGGTCGGGCAAGTCCACGCTCGTGCGTGCCCTCACCGGCCTGCGCTCGCTGACCGGCGGCACGCTGACGCTCTTCGGCACGCCGTTCGCGGACTTCCACGACTGGCGCCGCGTCGGCTACGTGCCGCAACGCCCGGGCGCGACCGCAGGGGTGCCGGCCTCGGTGCGCGAGGTGGTCACCGCCGGGCGGCTGACCCACCGGCGCCTGTTGCGGCGGCTGGGCCGCGACGACCGGGCCGCGGTCGACCGGGCACTGGCCCTGGTCGGGCTCGCCGGACGGGCCAACGACGGCGTCGCGCAGCTCTCCGGCGGCCAGCAGCAGCGGGTCCTGATCGCCCGCGCGCTGGCGGGTGAGCCCGAGCTGTTCTTCCTCGACGAACCGACCGCCGGCGTCGACGCGGCCAACCAGCAGGCGCTGGCCGACGCGCTCGCCGCCCTCAAGGCCGACGGCGCGACGATCGTGCTGGTCGCGCACGAGCTGGGCCCGCTCACCGACCTCGTCGACCGGGCCGTGGTGCTGCGCGACGGCCGGGTCGTCCACGACGGGGCGGTGCCCGACGACGCGCTCGCGCACGCCCACCACCACCAGCGCCCGGCACACCACGACCACGCCCCCCACGTCGCCTCGCCGCTCGAGCCCCGGACGGAGGAACGCCGATGAGCACGCTCGAGCTGTTCTCGCTGCCCTTCCTCCAGCGCGCCCTGCTGGCCGCCCTCTTCACGGGCATGGCCGCGCCCGCCGTCGGCACCTACCTCGTCCAGCGCCGGCTGGCCCTGATGGGCGACGGCATCGGCCACGTGGCCGTGACCGGTGTCGCCCTCGGCCTGCTGACCGGCACCTCCCCCACCTGGACCGCCGTCGTCGTGGCGGTCCTCGGGGCCGTGCTGATCGAGGTGATCCGCGAGCGCGGCCACACCAACGGCGACGTCGCCCTCGCGCTCCTCTTCTACGGCGGCCTGGCCGGCGGCGTCTTCCTCACCGGCCTCGGCGGCGAGAGCGCGGCCCGGCTGCAGCAGTACCTCTTCGGCTCGATCCTCACCATCTCGGCGACCGACGTCTGGGTGACCATCGGGCTCGCCGTGGTGGTCGTCGGGCTGTGCGTCGGGCTGTCGCCGCAGCTGTTCGCGGTGGCGCAGGACCCGGAGTTCGCCCAGGTGGCCGGGCTGCGGGTGCGCGTCTACAACATCATGGTCGCGGTGCTGGCCGCGGTCAGCGTGACCGTGGCCATGCGGACCGTGGGACTGCTGCTCGTCTCGGCGCTCATGGTGGTGCCGGTCGCGACCGCCCAGCAGCTCACGCGGTCGTTCCGCAGCACGCTCGGCGCCGCGATGCTGGTCGGCGTGCTCGCCTCGGTCGGCGGGCTGGTGATCGCGACCCTCGCGTCGTACCGCGTGACGGTGGCGCCGGGCTCGAGCATCGTGCTGCTGGCGCTGGCCGGGTTCGTCATCACCTGGCCGGTGGGCGCCTGGCTGCGGCACCGGGCCCGCCTGCGGGCGCCCTTCCCGGGGCCGGTGCCCGAGGAGCACCTCGTGACCGACGAGCACCCGCACGAGCACGGCCCCGACTGCGGCCACGTCGCCGTCCCCCACGGTGACCACGTCGACTACGTGCACGGCGGCCACCGGCACGCACCGCACGGAGCGCACTATGACGAGCACTGAGCCCACCCCGACCGGCGGGCGGCCGACGCGGCAGCGACGGGCCGTGGCGGACGTCCTCGGCACCTTCACCGACTTCCGCTCCGCCCAGGAGATCCACGAGCTGCTGGCGCGCAACGACCAGCAGGTCGGCCTCGCGACCGTCTACCGCACCCTCCAGCGGCTCGCCGACGCCGGCCAGGTCGACATGCTGCGCACCGAGGACGGCGAGGCGATCTACCGGCGCTGCTCCGGCACCCACCACCACCACCTCGTGTGCCGCGACTGCGGCTCGACCGTCGAGGTCGAGGGGCCCACCGTCGAGCGCTGGACCCGCGCCATCGCCGACGAGCACGGCTACTCCGACGTCAGCCACACCCTGGAGATCTTCGGCACCTGCCCGCGCTGCCGCTGACCCACCGCGAACGTCATACGTCCCGTCGGTCAGGACCGCCGGGACGTATGACGTCGGGAGGTCGTCGCGTGCGCCGCTACTCGGCGGCCACCGCGTCCAGCGGCAGCCGGACGCGGAAGACCGACCCCTTGCCGATCTCGCTCTCCACCTCGATGCGTCCGCCGTGGCTCTCCACGATCGACTTGGTGATCGACAGGCCGAGCCCGACGCCCTGGATCGACTGCTCCTCGGCGTGCCGGGCGCGGAAGAAGCGGGTGAAGAGCCGGTCGCGGTCGCGGGCCTCGATGCCGATGCCGGTGTCGCTGACCGCGATCTCCACGCGGGTGAGGTCCTCGGTCACCCGGACCGAGACCCCGCCCTGCTGGGTGTACTTGATCGCGTTGGAGATCAGGTTGTCGACCACCTGGGCGATCCGCTGGGCGTCCACCATCACCCACAGGTGCTCGGGGGTCTCGAGGTCGAGGTAGAGCCCCGCGATGTCGGCGACCGGCAGGGCGGCCTCGACGGACTCGCGGACCACGGCGGAGAGGTCGGTGCGGGTGCGGACGACGTGCATCGGGCCCTCGTCGACCTGTGCGGTGTGCAGCAGGTCGGCGACCAGCCGGTCCAAGCGGTCGGCGTTGCGGCTGACGATGCCGAGGAACTGGGTCGACTCCTCATCGAGCCCGGGCTGCTCGAGCAGCAGGTCGACGTACCCCCGGATCGAGGTCAGCGGCGTGCGCAGCTCGTGGGAGACCGAGGAGACGAACTCGTCCTTGACCCGCAGGGCGCGCATGAAGTCGGTGACGTCCTTGTAGGCGAGGGCGGCGCCGGCGAACTCGCCCTGCTCGTTGACCACGCTGCGGGCGGAGACCGACAGCGCGCGGCGGGTGCGCGGATCTGCACCGACCCACATGCGCGCGTCGTCGAACTCCTCGCCCCGCGCTGCCCGGGTGGTTGGCATCTGCTCACTGGTGTACGGCGTGGTGCCGTCGGCGAGGTAGACGCGGCCGGTCTGGCCGGCCCGGCCGTCATGACCGTCAGGGAAGGCCAGCCGCATGAAGTCGGCATGCCGGCGGTTCATGGCCCGGTAGTCGCCGTCCTTGTCGAGCAGCACCAGACCGACGTCGACGGTGTCGAGGATCGCCTGGGAGAAGAGCCGTTGGTGGTCGAGCTCCTCGAGCGCCTCGGTCAGCCGCTCGCCACGTCGCTCGGCCTCGCGCCGGCCACGCTCGATGGCCTCGATGCCGGCGGCCACGGCCGCGGCGGCCCAGGCGGCCACGAGCGGGATGACCACCAGCCGGGCCAGGTCGGTCCCGCTGACGCCGAAGTAGGCGATGCTCGGGACGCCGACCAGCAGGACGGCCGCCATGCCGGAGACCACGGCCCCCCGGCGTCCGAACTGCCGTCCGAGCCAGATCGCGGGCACCACCACCAGGATGCCGATGCCGTTGGAGGAGTCGCTGAGCCGGGCCATCCCGAGCAGGGCCATGTCGGCCAGCGGGAGGACCCACAGCGCCCACGTCGGGACGTGGTCCCACGGGACGAGGGCGGCCAGTCCGCTCAGGCCGAGCAGGATCACCAGCGCGAGGCCGGGCCAGGAGTCCAGCGTGGCGGTGCTGCCGCCGGCGACGAGCAGCGCGCCGGACAGGCAGCACATGAGGGCGAAGACGCCCTGGAGGACGCGGGGGTCGGGATCCTCGGCGAAGAAGAGGCGCCCGGTCAGCGACTCCTGGGCAGGCTCGTGAGAAGGAAGCACATGACTCATCAGCCCCCTCCTCCCCACGCACCGTGTGTTCCTGTTACCGCCCCACGCACAGGATGACAGAACTCGTCACGGGTCGGACGAGTTCGAACGGTCCTTCACCTTCGGGGGGACGGCGCCGGAGATCTTGCGCCGGCGGGGGCTTTGAACCGTTGTTCAGCTCGGTGTCGCGCCGCCGTAGCGGCGGTCGCGCCGGGCGTACTCCTCCACCGCGGCCCACAGGTGGCGCCGGTCGACGTCGGGCCAGAGCACGTCCGAGAAGACCAGCTCGGCGTACGCCGCCTGCCAGAGCATGAAGTTGGAGAGGCGCTGCTCCCCGGACGTCCGCCACACCAGGTCGGCGTCGGACACCTCGGGCACGTAGAGGTGCCGGGCGAAGGCGCGTTCGTCGACCTTGCGCGGGTCGAGGCGGCCGGCGGCGACCTCCTCGGCGATCCGGCGGGCGGTGTCCGCGAGCTCGGCCCGGCCACCGTAGTTGACGCACATGGTGAGCGTCAGCACGTCGTTGCCCCGGGTCAGCTCCTCGGCGGCCTGCAGCTCCTTGATCACCGAGCGCCACAGCCGCGGCCTCCGGCCGGCCCAGCGCACGCGCACGCCGAGCTCGTGCATCTCGTCGCGGCGGCGACGGATCACGTCGCGGTTGAAGCCCATGAGGAAGCGCACCTCGTCGGGCGACCGCGACCAGTTCTCCGTCGAGAAGGCGTACGCCGAGATCGCGCGGACGCCGACCTCGATCGCGCCCTCGACCACGTCGAAGAGGCTGTGCTCGCCCTGCTCGTGACCCGCGGTGCGCGGCAGCCCGCGCTCCTGGGCCCAGCGCCCGTTGCCGTCCATGACGATCGCGACGTGGCGCGGGACCAGCTCGGGCGGCAGGTCGGGCGGGGTCGCGCCCGACGGGTGCGGCGTGGGAGGTCGGACGGCTCGCTTCACGCGGGTGAGCCTAGATGTACCCGGCCAGGACGTTGGTAGCGGCGAGCCTGGTTGAACGAACGAGAACCTCCG
>NZ_JBHSKD010000020.1:2610-3467 GCF_042657275.1 Nocardioides taihuensis | reverse complement strand
TCAATCTCGGCGGCAACCGGCCGCTGCTGCCCGGCCGATGACCCACGGATCAGTCAGATGAGCCAGATTTCTTATGACCGCGATGCCGACCTTGCTCTTGAGAACACCCGCTTCTGGGCGCCCCTTTCCCTGACTGCAGAACAAAAGCACTCGGTTCAGTCCGCCGAGGAGATGGAGCGGCTGGCTGACGAGTTGCCGCTCGACCAGGTCGCGAAGCGGTGGATCGTCACCGACGATCCCGACGAGGCGGTTGCCCAGATCAAGCCCTACGTCGACGCAGGGCTCAATCACTTGATCTTCCACGGCCCGGGCCATGACCAGGAGCGCTTCCTCAGTCAGATGGCTGCAGACGTGATTCCCAAGTTGCGCGCGCTGTCCTGAGGCGGCGCCGCCTGGACGGGCTCGGCCTCGAGTGCCGGGCGCCGTCGCGATCGTGCAGCCTCGGCCTGGGTGAATCTCAATGGTGAGTTGTGGTCGATATCGGCGCTCCTTGAAACGTGGGGACTCGCTTGGGCCTCGGCGTGCCCGGGGTTTGCTGGGTCAGGGTGGTCGGAGGTAACCCGTCCACTCTGGTCGCCTCAAGGGTGAGGATCGAGTGGTCAACGACCCGGCGCAGTCGAACGGGTCGGCTGCGCCGGGTGGCCACCCGGTCTAGTTCGAGCCTTCATGAAGCCGGAGATCACGGTTTGCGTTCGTGGGTACTGGCTGGGCGTTCAGCGAGGGGCGGCAACTTCGATGTCCGCACACGCGCTAGGGCGTGTCTCCTAAAGAACTGAGAATGACAAGCCCATTTGGCCCCACTGTGCTGGTCTGATTTGGCCCCACCCTGCTTGTTGACTTCTTGCTGGGTCGGTGGG
>NZ_JBHSKD010000020.1:0-2594 GCF_042657275.1 Nocardioides taihuensis | reverse complement strand
CGGGGGGGGGGGGGGGGGGGGTCAGGTCATGGTGTTCTCCTTCCTGGCTCGGGTGGTGGCGTTGAGTCGGTAGGAGGCGCTGCCGGTCTGGATGATGTGGGCGTTGAAGGTGAGCCGGTCCACGACGGCGGCGGCCAGGCGGGGGTCGGTGAACGTGGCGCCCCATTCCGAGAACGGCGCGTTCGACGCGCACGCGATCGATGCTCGTTCCTCGCGGGCGGTGATGATCTGGAACAGCAGCTCCGCGCCGCGGGGATCCAGGTGGACGTAGCCCAGTTCGTCGAGGCAGAGCAGGTCGAGTCGGGCGTAGCGGCCCACGACGCGGGAGAGCTCTTTGTCGTCGGCGGCCTCGACGAGCTCGTTGACCAGGGCCGCGGTCGTGACGTAGCGGACCCGTCTGCCTTGCTCGGCCGCGGCGGTGCCCAACGCGATGAGGAGGTGGGTCTTCCCGGTCCCGGAGTCACCGAGCAGGACCAGCGGTTCGCCCTTGTCGATCCAGCCCCCGGATGCCAGGTGCGCCAGCGTCGCTGGGGGCAGATCTGGCAACGCGCGGGTGTCGAACTCGGTCAGGCGCTTGGTGCGAGGAAACTTGGCTTCCTTGACCCGACGGACCTGGCGGCGGGCATCGCGCTCGTCGCACTCGGCCAGGAGGACCTCGGCCAGGAACGCCTTGTGCGACAGGCGCTGCTTGGCTGCCGCGGTCGCCATCGCGACGGCCTCGGTGCGCACCGTGGGCAGCAGCAGGGTCCGGCACGCGGTGTGGATCGCGGCTTCGGCGGCGGGGTCCGACAACGCGGACAGCGCCGGCGGCGCAGCCGCAGCGGGGGTGGGCTTGGTGCTGGTCTTGGTGGTCATGCGGTGGCTTCTCTCAGGAGTTGGTCGTAGTCGGCCAGCGACGGCGCCGGTCGATCGATCGCGGCGGTGGGTCCGGCCGTCGGCGGCAGTGGCACCGGGATCGGGGTGATGGTGGCGAGCATCGAGCGACGGGCCTCGACAGCGACGAGGTCGGGATCGAAGTTGCTCATCGCCACCGCCGTGTCCATCCCCGCACTCACCGCTGCGATCGACATGGTGCGGTGCAGGAGCAGGACTCCTACCAGGGCGCGGGTCCCTGGCCCGTCGCCCAGCCCACGTCGTGCGGCGTCCCAGAACCGTTGATGGGCAGGGGTGAAGGCCCCGGATGCTCGCGCGGCCACCAGCGCTGTCGCTCCGGCCAACGCGCCGGGTTTGCGGCCCAGGACCTCGAGGTAGTGGTCCAGGACGAGGTCCTCGGTGCCCTTGTGTAGCGACCTGGTGTGGGTGGCCACGACGGTGCCGGCATCCAACGCGATCACGGTGGTGGCGCCGAGTCGGACCTCGAGCCTTCGGCCCGCGTAGCGGGCCGGGACCGAGTAGTGGGACTGCCGCACACAGACCCGCGCCTTGGCATCGACGCGGCACGACAACGACGCGGCGACCTCGAAGGCGACCTCGGGCAACGGACGCAGCAAGGGCTGCTCCCGGGCGGCGCCTACCCCGACGGTCTCAGCACGCGCGCCGATACGACGAGCGTCGTCACGCAGGTCCGCGGCCGCCAACGCGGCATTGAGCGCCGCGAGGGATCCCACGTGCGGGACCGGGGTCAGGTGACGGCGACGGAACCGGCCGATCTCTCCCTCGACACCGCCCTTCTCATGTGCCCCGTCGATACCGGGGATACAGAAGAACGAGTCGTAGCCGTAGTGGCTACGCAACGCGACGAACCTCGGGTTCTCCAACCGTTCTCTGCCCAGCGCGACCCGGATCACCGCCGGGGTGAGGTTGTCGTAGCGGATCATCCCGACCGGCACCCCACCCAGGGCTTCGAACGCGCGGACATGGCCATCGAGGAACGACTCCTGCGACTGGTTCGCATACGCCACGTGGACCGCCTTGCCCGAGTGCGACAGACGCAGGACAAACATGAACAGCTTCATCACCACCCCGCCGATCACGGCCTGGAACTCGCCGAAGTCGACCTCGGCCTCTTCGGCCGGCGGGTGGGTCTGCGGGATCATCACCTGCGTCGTCGCGCCGCTGACTTCCAGCTTCAGTTGCGCGACAAGGTTGCGGACACTGGACTCGGCTACCACCGCCTGGTGCTCCTCGAGCAGACGCTGCCAGACCCGGCGTGCGGTGTGGCGCTGCTTCCTCGGCGCCGTTAGGTCCGCGACCAACCAGCCCCGGATCAGGTCCTCGAAGGGACCCAGCACCGGCGCGGTCCGCGCCGGTGGCTTCCGCACCGGTGGGACCGCGTCCGCGAGCGCGGCCCGGACCGTGCGGCGATGGACCTGGTGCTTGTCCGCGAGCGCCCTGATCGACATATCTTCATCGCGGGCATCACGTCGGATACGTTCGAACTGCTCCACTCTCGATCTCACTTTCACCCCAGACATCTCGTGGTTCGCCTTGGCAGACGGACACGAAAGTACGGGGACCGGTAGGTCGAGGGTGGGGCCACTTCAAGCCAGCACTAGGCCTCCAAGTGGGGCCACTTCAGGCTGGCACACTCAAAGAACGCAGGGTCGAGCCGTGATTGTTGACGCATGTCGCGTTCTGCAGTGCTGACTGACGCT
>NZ_JBHSKD010000019.1:0-161991 GCF_042657275.1 Nocardioides taihuensis | reverse complement strand
CTCACCCGGGGGTCTTCGTCACGGTCCAGCCGACCCGCCGTACCTAACGTCCGTGGTCAGAACAGCTAACGCTCACGACCAGCGGCACGACCGGATGGTTCGGCAGCGGACTTGCAGACCCTGACGGCACACTGTTCAGGGTGAGGCTGACGGCGAGCGGCGTGGTGCGGTGGAGCATCGCGCTCCTGTTGGGGCTACTTGCCCTGTGGTGCCTACCGAGAGGTGGACAACTCACGTTTGCCGGTCTGGTCCTGACGGCGACGGTGGTGGTTGGGTATCTCGTCAAGCCTGGGCGTATCGCTTGGTACGCGGTTGGTGCGGGACTCGTGCTCGCCTGCCTAGTTCTCGGGGTCAAGGACGGACCCTTCGACCCGTCTCTCACGGGCTACTGCAACTCAGTCTTCGAGCCAGGCTTCGCCGTCGTCGACGACGCCCCCGAGGGGACGTACGAGCGCTGTCAGGAGACCCGCCAGCAGCGCATTCCGCTCGTCGCGGGACTGGGCCTCTCCGGGCTGGTATCGCTCACCATGTCCGTGCGGGCACAGCGACGGAACCAAGCCCCGGCCGTGAGTGCTGTCGCATAGCGTCGACCTATCGGCGGCATGAGCGGGCGCTATCCGCTTCCCTCTCGGGCTGAGAGGTTGCGCTCCACATCCTGCGGAGGCACGTCATAGCCAGTCGCCGCAGAGCCCGACCAGTTCAGGCCTGCTCGTACGCCATCGCGCTCCAACCCTGGGAGCCAACGACTGCGCCAGTCCGTCAGAGGGATGGGCACGACCTCGAAGCCGTCATAGACAGGGACCGACTCGACAACCTGCTGTGCCCTGGACTGCAACGACCAGAACGGCATCGCGCGCCCCTCCGGGGTTTCTGGCGCGGGGAACCCACTCTCGTCCCTGACTGACCAGACGGTTCCGTGCTCCAGCGCCTCCCGGTAGAAAGCGTCTGCTTGTGCGGCGCTAACGGTCATGGGGTTCATCATCGCCTGAGGTCGCCGGTACGACCGCTCATCGGCAGATCCGAGGGCGGACAGCGGCATGTGAGCGCGTTTCTGGCAGCCGGTCAGTTGCGTTCGCGGTGGTCGTCTGCCCACACGCGGAGGTCGCGGAAGTCGATGACGGCCAGGTGAGCCGCACGGACAAACTGGGCCAGGTTGCCGTCGCTCACTTCCCAGATGTCTTCCATCACCGTGTCCGAGGGAGCCGACTCGCCGTAGCAGTCATGCCAAGCGAAGTCGACCAACGCCAGCGCGTCGAGCGCCGCGTCGGCGTTCTTCCCGAAGACCTCAGTAGCACGCTCGCTTCTGGCTCTTCTACGGTCCGCGCTGCTCGTCACCATGGGCGGAGTCTGACACCTCGGGCGCACTCACATCGGCATGAGTGGAATGGTCGCTCACCGGTCCTTGCGAGAGGCCCGGTCGGTCTGCGTGTCCGGGCCGGGAGAACTCGCCGTTGAGCACGGCGAGCCTCGACCGGGTGGTCGCCGGGTTACTCCGACTGACTGCGGGGGAGACCTTGTTCCGACGCCCGCATTCGCCGTCCAGGTTGAGCCCTGGCCCGGGCTCGACCTCTACAACGCATGGGAGTGCACTTCCCGGACGTTCGCTGACCCGTTTGGAGTGGCACGTTGTGGAATGGCAGCACGACGTGGCCTGCGAGCAGCATGCAGGATCAACGCGATCTTCGTCGATCAGGACAGCGGTTTGCCGGGTGAAAACCAGCAGTTCGTCAGAAGACAGGATTTCGGAGGTACTCGGCATCGCGGGCGGACACCGGACTGCCTACTGCCGCCTGAACCGCAGGTGGCGCACGTTGTCGGGGACCTGGGCCGCTCGCCACGCGGCATCGGCGAGGGCGTTGGTGTACCAGGCGTAGGCGTAGTAATCGACGAGCCCGCGCCGCCACCCCAGCGACATCGCCCGGTCGGTAATGAGGGTCCGCTTGTATCCGCTGTGCACCGCCTCAGCGTCCGACCGCAGACCACGCAGTCGGAGCGCGTCGTCGTCCCCGTCGGGGAACACGCGCAGAGCCTCGGGGCGAGGGTCGCCGGGCGCCTTGGCGTGCGGGCTCAGCCACGGCTCGAACACGCCGCGGGGGCAATCGATGCGGTACCCGACGTTGAAGTGGAACCGCCCATCGGCACGGCGGGCGCGTTTCACCGCGGTGCGCTGCGGGGTGGACCGGACGACGGGGTCCCCGGTGTCATCGAGGTCGATCTCCACCAGGGCGCCGTTGATCGCCGCGAGTGTGTGGTGGCAGGGGCCCACTTCGGTGGCGTGGCTGGCGACGCCGAGCGGGATGCTGGGGACCCGGCGCCCGTCGGCTCCCTTGACGATGGCGGCAGTGGCGAGATCCTCGTCGGTGTAGGTGGGTTGCTTGGCGATCACCTGGTAGCCGCAATTGGTCATGATCTCGTCGATGTGAACCCCGCGGAACGCGCCGTCGTAGATGACGACCTCGATGCCGTTGCCCACGACGCGGTGGATGTCGCGCAGTAGTTGGACGGCGGTTCCGGCTTCGCCGCCGGGGTGGTCGATGTGGCCGAGGTGGAGCATGACGCGCTGGTAGACGCCGGTGCCGCGGGTGTGCCAGGCGACGTAGCCGTGTCCGAGCGCGGGTCCGGCGTGGCCCTGGTGGAGTGCCACGTCGGGGTCGTAGCGGCGCCCGGGGTCGTCGAGGAGTTCGCCGGTGTGAGGGTGGGCGAACATCGCGACGGTCTCGCCGTTCTCGTCCTCGATCAGGACCTTCGTCGGTGGGGCGTAGATGGGCCGGACGATGGTGCCGTCGCCGTAGACGGCGCGCAGGTGGGAGGGGTGGGTGAGGCTGCCGGGCCCGCGCGGGTTGAGCATGCCGATACGGCGGGCGAGGTCGACTGCCCGGGGCAGGTGGAGCCTTTGGATGGCGGCGATGCCCTCGTCGGTGGCCAGGTGATCGTCGCGCAGACGCCGCCAGTGGTGCCAGGCCGGTGGCTTTCGGCCCGGCGGGGGCAGGTCCAGCCCCTCGCGGCGCAGGGTGGCGGTGGCCTCGTGGCGGACCAGGTCCCACAGTTCGCCTTGGAGGAAGTCGGTCTCGACCCGGATGCCTGAGCGCAGGATCCGGGCAAGAGTGGCGTAGATGAGCAGGATGTAGGTGGGGTGGACGGGGTGGCGGCCGACCGCCTGCTCGGGTTGGAGGTCAGCGGCGATCTCGTAGAGCGCGCGGTGTCGGACGACCGCGCGGATACGGTCCATCGAACCCGCATAGCGGATGGACGGAGGCACAGTTCACCGCCAGTCCAGGGCAAGATCCTCGGCCGCCGCGTCCAAGGTGCGTGAACCGAGACGTCGCGCGACGCGCTCCAATGGCATGCCCGCGTCGTACAGCCGCCGCCCCGCCCAGTTCCGGACGCTGGCGGGGCGCACGTCGTCCTCGACTGCAAGCCCTGCCGCGTCGAGGACGGCGCCGATGGCGTTGCAGACCGCCGCCTGGGCCACGTGTTGCCCGGGCTTGCCGCGGCCTCGGTAGGTCAGCAGGGTCGTCGCGGGCAGGCGTCGCTCCCGTAGGAGAGCGACCTGGCGGGCGACCACGGCGGCCCCCCAGTCGGTGAGTTCACCGACACGGGCATCCACGCGCCGGGTGCCGGGAAGTTCCACGAACCGAGGCGCGTCGGGATCGTCGAGGTCGCAGATCCGGATGGCGGAGATCTCGCTGGTGACGGCGGTGGCCTCGGCCAGCGCCCACGAGACAGCGCGCTGCAGCGAGGTGCCCCCCGCCTGCCCGAGTCGGGCAGCGGCACGGCACAGCGCGATCTCGGCGTCGGTCAACGGGCGAGCGGCGCGACTCGTCCGGGCGGGAAGGTGCAGGTCCAGGGTGGGATCCCCGACCTCGATGCCGAGTTCGCGCCACGTGCGGAACAGCATCCGCACGACCACCCGGCGGCTGTGCCGAGTGCTCACCTCCGGTGGCGTGCCGTGCTTGGTGAAGGCGTCGATGAACCCGGTGCAATCAGCGGTCGTGACGTCCTCGGCCCGGCGCACCCCGGTGGCGGCGAGCCGCTTGCGGAACCGGTGAGCGGTTTCGGTGGTCCGCAGGAGAGTCTGCTCGGAGAACTCACCCCCGACCGCCCAGGCGCGCAACGCCGCCTGCACCTGGCCGGCCAGGTCACCGGGCAGGTCGCCGGGCAGGCCGTGGTGAGTGTCGGGTTCGCGAGGGTCGTTGCTGGTCACAGCCGTGGACGCTAGGCGCCCAGGTAGACAGGACGACCCTCCTCTTGGACGCGGGAACGCGGGATCTACGGAACCGGAACGTCATGCCTGGACCCATTCCGAAGAATCACGCCACCACCGGCGCCATGCCCTACAGCAAGACGACCCGTCCGTATTGCGAGATGACCGATGAATATCGGCTCGCCGCCATTTCCGTTCCATCTCGTCGCACGCGATTGTTGCCGACTCGCTGGTGCAGGCACATCGGCAAGATCGTGCACTCCGCAATGTGCGGAACGGTTGCATTGCGATGCAGTTTGAGCGCGCCAGCGAGGCACGCCACTGCTATCCGCATCGCGCCATGGGCGCGCACCTTCGCTGACGGCCTACCTGTGTGCGGTCGAGGCGGGGCTGATCGCTCTTTGCAACGTCGTTTCAGGAAGACCGAGCGCCAGGATCATGAGTTCCCTCCGGTGCCGCGCCGCACCTTCGGAATCACCGCTGTCGCGGCACCTGACGGAGTCGTGGGCCGCGTCGTAGAGGCGAATGAGCACGTCGTAGTCGACGGGCACCCGCCCACCGTTGTCTCGCAGACGTCGCTTAGCCCTGGTGTGGATCTCGCGATGCGTCGTGCAGAAGGGCGAACGAACCTTGGGCGGGAGGCTGGTGTCGCAGGCCAGGCACCAGAGAAAGACTCGGCCTCCGAACTCGCCGACCGGATCGCTCTTGCGCGGTTCAAGCGGTGCGCGTGCCAAGAGCAACCTGATGTCGCGCGGACGCGCCTCGACGGGACGGCTCGCACGCTTCACGGCTTTCAGCGGGTAGACCCTCTCCTGGTCCAACTTCGGCCACACTTGGTCGGCTTCCGCGACCCCCCGAGACGACATGTGCACAACCTTAGGCACAGCCCGCGGTCGCAGCCACCAAGTGGCGGTCGACCGGGGGTGTCGGTCGACCGCCCGTGATCAACCAATCAGCCCTCAGCGGCTGCACTGGTGGATGCGCCTGTGGGTGCCCACCAGCCGCCGAAGCGAGATTCCAGGTCGATGTCCATCCGCGAGCCGTCGTCGAGGGTGATGCACACGGTGACTGACCTCAGCCGGGCCGGGCCATCGGAGCCCTCGACGGTGTCGCCGGAGAGGAGCGGGATCGGGGGGAACTGGACGGGGGTCTGGCGGGTGGTGTCCTGCTGGCTCACGAGAGCCTCCTGTTGGGTGATGCGGGCTTCGCAGTCGATCGACTGCCTGACTCGGACACCTTCTGACGCGACCAGGACAGGTCAGTCCGGATCGCGCACTCATCTACGACGCAATCCCGTCGCACCTGTCCCGGGTCACTGTTGGGACTACACGCCAACCCCGCGCCTGCCTTGCATAAACACCCGCAAACCGGCCCGCCGGCCATTCCGCTCGGCATACCCTCGCCGCTGACATCCATGAAACGGGGGACCTGATGTCTGACCACACGCCGCTGCCCGCAGGCTGGTATCCGCACCCGACGATGGCCGACACCCAGCAGTACTGGGACGGCACCAACTGGACCGGCCACATCGCGCCACGCACACCGACCGCCGTTTCACCAGCCCACACACCCACCACCGAGGAGACCAAGGGCGGCTACACGAGCCTGGAGAAGGCCGGACTCGTCACCGGGTTCCTGTTCCCCATCATCGGGTTCGTGTGCGGCGTCGTCGTCCTCACCCGCGGCCGGGTGGCCAACGGCGTTGGCATCATGATCTTGTCGCTGGTCGCCGGGATGTTTTGGTACTCCTACCTGGCCGACCAGGCCACCACGGACTCGCACGAGTTGTACTGCCAGAAGGTTAACTACGACACCCCCGCGTGCTAGGGCAAGGGCTGACCCACGACCGGTCGCCGGTCAGCCCGACTGCTGTCCTCCTCGGGGTATCTTTAGTCCAGCAGAGCGGAGGGGATTCAGCCCTAGCCGTGCTCCTTGCTCCAGTCGGCGATGTGCTTGCCGCGCTTGTCCAGGCGTCGGTTGTGCTCCGCGATTTCGTCCGGCGCTTCCTTGCCCCCGGCGCGGAGTGCGCGGACGCACCGGTTCCAATACGCGGGGTGCCAGTTCGCGCTCTTCGGGTTGCGAGAGAACGTAATCCAGAAGCCGGGACGCTCGCCGTTCGCGTCAGTGAAGGTCGCGTCACCAGTGACGAGATGGATCTCGTCGGGCTGCTCAGGGAACCACAGGACCTCGAACGGACCGGGTGCAGGGATGCGAGATGACGTGGTGGCCATCAGGTGCCGCCTTCCTTGGGCCGCGTCGACCCGTTGCGCTGTGCTCCCCGCCGCCGAGTGGCTGGAGCAAAGCAGACGCTATCCCTGACCGGCCGTCGTGACAACGGGTTCCCTGTTCGGATGGCCGACTCCCTGGGCGGGACCGCAGAGCGCCGCGGAGATGGACGCGTGAGCGGTGCACCCCCCAAGAGGGGCCTGGCCCTCCTTGGGCATCCATGTGGTTGAGGAGAGTCACGCGTCGACGTGACGCAATATCGCCGGATCTGATCAAGACCGCGGCGCATGCTCATCGAGCGTGCGCCAGGGTCATTGTCGTAGGCCGACGACGAGCCGATAGGCAGAGCAGGACCACAGAGTCACTTCATGCTTGGCAGCGGCCGACAGTAGGCTCCAGCCGAGGTTCCATTCCGTAGAGGGTTCCGTAGAGGGTTCCGTCGATTGAAGGGTGGAACCCCCGGGCCCCTAGCTCAATTGGCAGAGCAGAGGACTTTTAATCCTTGGGTTGTGGGTTCGAGTCCCACGGGGCCTACCGATCTCCTGTGTGCCTTCGCCTGATGGGTGACACCGGCTTCGGTTGATGGGTGACACTCCCGGGACGCGGGCGATGATGAGGGCTGAGCTGCGGTGTCAGGCCGTGACCAGACCTGCTCCGCAAGTCATCCCTCGGGGGTGAGGCAGGCCGGCGCACCCGGGTCGACGTTGTCGACACCCACGCACCGGGAGGACCCATGCCGTCACGCCTGCCGCGCGCTGCCCTGGCACGCTGCGCCGCCGTGCTCGCCCTGCTGCTCGTGCTCACCGCCTGCTCGGGCGGCGGGGACGACGAGGCCGACCCGCCCGCGTCGTCCTCCGCCTCATCTACAGCCGTCGGCAGCGACAGCACCACGAGCGCGAGCGCGACGTCCGACGACCCGTCGGTGTGCGGCTACCTCTACGAGTGGCTGTCGGTCTTCCAGTACCCGCTGCAGCCGGACCCCCACGCGGCGTACACCTACGTCGTCCCGCAGATCACCGACGAGCCGGTCGCGCTGGAGATCACCGGCGACTTCCCGTACGCCGCGTGGACGTCGTGGACCGTGTACGACGACGCGAAGCAGGGGGCGATGCCCGTCTCCGTCGTGAAGGACTCCGACATCGTGCCCGAGCAGGGCAGCGAGAACCCGTTCGTGGTCGGGACGCCGGTGCTGTCGCCGGACCGGGAGTTCCGGCTGCTCGTGCTCCCGAAGGGCACCGATCCCTCCGGCATCGACGCCTCCCTGTCCGACGTACCGGCCGACAACGTGCTGACCCGACCGACGAAGGGCGACTACTTCATCCTGGCCAACCGGGTCTACAACTCCTTCCCGGGCTACAACCTCGGCGGGGCGGTCGGCCCGACGAACACGCCGTTCCCGCAGGTGCGGACAGTGAACTACGAGACCGGCGACCCCGTGGACTGCTCCAAGGTCAACCTGCTGCCCTCGCCCCGCTCGCCACAGGACATGCCGGAGGCCAACCACGCCGTGCTCGACGCGGTGCCGCTGACCAACGGCGAGCAGCTCACCGTCGGCCCGCAGGCGAGCCGGCCCGGGCACGAGGGGCTGGAGTACGCCCCGGAGCTCGAGGCGCGCTACCTCGAGTTCACCCGCCCCCCGATCCTGCCCGGGGCGGACGTGCCCTCGGTCCCGCCACCCGACAGCTGCGCGGGCTACCTCGGCGCCCAGACCAGCACCACGAAGATCGGGCTGATCCGGATCCCCCACGTGGCCACGTGGTTCGACACGCGCCACCTCACCGACACCACACCGTTCGAGCAGAAGCAGTCGACGTTCTTCTCCCTGACGCAGTACGGCACCGCGCGGGGCGCCTACCGGCCCGGCCGACCGCAGACCGCCAGCCTCGGCAACGAGGAGCTGCAGGTCGACAAGAGCGGCGGGTCGACGATCGTGGTGTGGCCGCGCAGCCTGTCGCGGGTCGACCAGCGCCAGGTCTTCGACCTCGCCCGCCGCCAGGGTTGGGCGCTGCTCCGTGGCGACGCCCAGGGCCCGGCGACGACGCCCAACCTGTTCGTCCGGATGAAGGGGTCCTCGGAGTCCTACCAGGGCGGCTACACGCCGACGCCCGAGCGGGACGGCGTGCCCTGCTACTTCGACGACCACCCGAACCAGACGCACTGGTACAAGGTGACCGGCGACAAGTACGTCGCCAGCCCCGCCAACATCGGCGCCGGCGCACCCCAGGGCGTCAACTGCACGACCGAGGAGCTGCTGGGCGGCGCGTGCCTGTCGATGCTCAAGGCGTACATCGACTCGACGGGCGGCAGCTACTCGACCGGCTGACGCCCCGCCAGCCCGGCGACCAGGGTCGCGACGGCAGGAGCGCAGTCCTCCTGCAGGTAGTGCCGCCCGGGCACGGCGTGCAGCGCGGGGAGGCCCGAGAGCTCCAGCACCTGCCAGCCCTGCTTGCGCAGCGGGAGCACGCGGTCGTGCGCTCCCCAGACGACCTGCACCGGGTACGGCGTGACCCGGGTGTCGACGACGGAGCGCAGGTCGAGGCCGGGTGTCCGGCGCAGGTTGCGCATGATCCGCAGGTACGCGCGCCCCTCGTCGTCGCCGCGCACCAGCGCCAGCCAGGCGTCGATCTCGGCGTCGGTCACGGCGTCCTGGTCGCGCACGCCGACGGCGCGGAACATCTTCCGGAACACCGGGGCCGGCGGCAGGGCGCGCCACGGCCGGTCGCCCACGAGGCGGGCGTAGACCTCCATCGGGAACGGCACGGCGTCGAGGGTGACCACCGTGTTGAGCACCGTCAGCGAGCGCACCCGGGCCGGCATCGCCGACGCGAGCCGGAACCCGACCGGCCCGCCCGCGTCGTGCACCACGAGGTGGAAGCGGTCGAGGCCGAGGGCGTCCACGGCCTCGACGGCGAACCGCCCCAACCCGTCGAAGGTGTAGTCGAAGTCCTCCGGCCGGTCGGCGTACCCGAGTCCGGGCAGGTCGAAGGCCACCGGTTGGAGGCCGAGGTCGGCGAGGTGCCGGCTGACCTTCCGGTAGAGGAACGACGAGGAGGGCAGGCCGTGGACCAGCACGACGGGCTCGCCGTCCCCCTCGCGTCGTACGAAGCTGCCGACCCCGCCCGCGACGAACCGGCTCCCGGCCGACCGGTGCTGCTCGAGGACCCGCTCGACGTCCGACGCCATGACGGCATCCTGTCAGCAGGGGCGCCTCAGGGCACCGCGATCCAGTAGCGGCGCTTGCCCTTGCGCGAGTCCTCGTAGACGCCACCGCCGCCCTCGATGGTGCGGCGCGAGCCCTCGTTGTCCTCGTCGCAGGTGACCAGCACCCGCTCGAGACCGAGCGCCCGGGCCTCGGGGAGCGACGCCGCGAGCGCGCGGCCGGCCCAGCCCTGACGTCGCCGCGAGGGGCGCACCGAGAAGCCGATGTGGCCGCCCTCCTCGAGCAGCCACGCGGTGAGCGCATGGCGCAGCGCGAGGTAGCCGACGAACTCGTCGCCGTCGACGATCCAGAAGTAGCTGCTGTGCACGAGGTTCCCGGGCAGCACGGTGGCCGGGTCGCCCTGGCGCAGGAGGTGCTCCACGATCGTGGGGAAGAACTCGCGGCGCACGTCGAGCGGGTCGAAGTCCCAGAGGCCGGAGCCGTGCTGCTGCGAGCCGTCGCGCGCGTACTCCGCGACGGCCTCGACCCACGAGGCGTGGAAGCGGACGTCGGGCCGGGCGAGCACGGACGGGGAGTTCACGAGCACAAGCACAGCACGTCGGGGTGTGGCGCAGCCAACGGCTTTCCGGCGCTCCGGGAAGTGGAACGGGTTCTAGACTCGCCGCCATGCCCGGCTACCAGCACGACGACGCCAGTGACGCCGAGGTCGCCCGGCAGAGCGCGCTCTACGGACCGCTCGCGCAAACCGTCCGCGAGCTCGCCGACGCCGTCGTCCGCACCGAGGTCGACGACGCCGAGATCGTCGCCGTGCACGCCGAGCTGGAGCTGCTCACGGCGCGGCTGCGCAAGCAGCTCAGCCCCGGGCCGTACGGCGTGCGGTTCAACAGCGAGGGCCGCAGCCGGGCGTGGGGCAACGCGGTCGTGGGCCTGCGCAACCCGGTCGCTCCCCCGCTGGAGGTGCACCGCGACCCGGTCGGCCGGGCGTGGGCCGACTTCCACCTCGGCGCGGCGTACGAGGGGCCGCCGGGGCTGGTGCACGGCGGCGTCTCCGCGCTGGTCCTCGACCAGCTCCTGGGCGAGGCCGCCGGAGCCGGCGGCAAGCCGGGCATGACCGGAACCCTGACCCTGCGCTACCGGCGCGGCACGCCGCTCGGCGACCTGCACGGCGAGGCCTGGATCGACCGGGTCGAGGGCGCCAAGACCTATGCGGTCGGGCACCTCGCCGACGCCGGGGGCGTGACGGTCGAGGCCGAGGGCGTCTTCATCCTGCCGAAGTGGGCGCGCGCGGCCTTCGAGGACCGCGCGACCGCGCCCGACCGCTTCGAGTAGCCGGCAACACCCCTCGTGGGGCTACCCGCGCACGACGGAACTCACGGTTCTGTCGCGAAGCTTCGTGCGACAACCGTGAGATTCTCCGCCCAGGCGGTGAGTCTCACCGCCGCTCGGCCGGCACCCCGCGCTCGCCGGCATCGGTGAGCCGCGCCTGCTCGATCGCCTGCGCCTCGAGCTCGGCGCGCCGCTCCAGGTCGCGGACGGCGTCGTACGCCCCGGGGGCGGAGACGAGGTCGGTCGCGCCGTGCTGCAGCTTGGCCAGCGCCGAGCGGGCGAAGATCTGCTGCTCGGTCGTGGTGCGCTCCGATCGGCCGCGGCCGACGAACGAGACCGCCCAGTGCAGGAGCGCGGTCAGCCGGTTCTTGAAGCCGGTGAGGTAGACGAGGTGCACACCGAGCCACATCAGCCAGGCCACGAAGCCGGTGAGCCGGAGCCGCCCGATCATCGCCACGGCGCGGAACCGGGAGATCGTGGCCATCGAGCCCTTGTCGAAGTAGCGGAACGCCTTCTGCGGCGCCTTGCCGCGCAGCCGCCCGTCGATCTCCTTCGCGGCGTACTTCGCGCCCTGGATCGCGACCTGCGCGACGCCGGGGAGGTGGTCGAGGTCGATCATGTCGCCCACGACGAAGACCTCGGGTGCCCGGGCAGCGTGAGGTCGGGGTTGACCGCGATCCGGCCGGCACGGTCGAGCGGGGCGCCGGTCTGCTCCGACAGCGTCTGCGCGAGCGGGCTGGCCTGGACGCCGGCCGCCCAGATCTTGGTGACGGCCGCGATCCGCTCGGTGCTGCCGTCCTTGTGCCGCACCTCGATGCCGCGCTCGTCGACGTCGGTGACCATCGCGCCGAGCATCACCTCGACACCGAGCTTCTCCAGCTCGCGCTGGGTGCTGGCGCCGAGCTTGGCGCCGAACGGCGGCAGCACCTGGCCGGCAGCGTCGACCAGGATGATCCGGGCCTGGCGGGTGTTGATCGCGCGGAAGTCGCGCTTGAGCGTGCGGTGCGCGAGCTCGGCGATCTGGCCGGCCATCTCGACGCCGGTGGGGCCGGCGCCGACGACCACGAAGGTGAGCAGGTGGTCGACGTCGTCGCCGCGGTTGGCGCCGATCTCGGCCATCTCGAAGGCGCCGAAGATCCGGCCGCGCAGCTCGAGCGCGTCGTCGATCGACTTCATCCCCGGCGCGTGCTCGGCGAACCGGTCGTTGCCGAAGTAGGACTGGCCGGCCCCGGCCGCCACGATCAGCGAGTCGTACGGCGTCACGGTCGGGCGGCCGAGCACCTCGGACGTGACGAGCCGCCGGTCGAGGTCGATCGCGGTCACCTCGCCGAGCAGCACCTGCGCGTTGGCCTGGCCGTTGAGGATCTCGCGGGTCGGCGGGGCGATCTCGCCCTGGGAGAGGATGCCGGTCGCCACCTGGTAGAGCAGCGGCTGGAAGAGGTGGTGGGTGGTCTTCGCGACCATCGTGACCTGGACGGGTGACCGTCGCAGGGCCTTGGTCCCGAAGAGACCCCCGAAACCGGATCCGATGACGACGACGCGGTGGTCGTCGGTCTGGCTGGTCATGGCTGCACCTTCCGTGGTCGACCCCTGCAGATCGCGGGCCGACCGGACTGTCGGCCGACCCGACGTACCCATTGTCCCGAGCGGTCCACGGGCGACCCAATTGCGCGTGACGTCGCCTCGGTCACAGGGTCGCGACGACATTCCCGGGACGCACCACCCGACCTCACCGGTCCAGACCAGATGCTCGGCGGGTCGCCTGAACGGTTGCCCACGGCTGAATACACTGCGTGTGCTGGTTTGCCCTTCTACGACTCAGGGTATGCGGGCCCCGCATGGCTCGCTCACTCGACGTACTGGAGACACCTGGTGCCGCTCAACCGACCGGCCCTGACGCTCGGCTCGGGACCGCGCGGGGTTCACGAAGCCCGACGCTGGGTCGTCGAGGTGTGCCGTGACATGGGCCGGCCCGAGCTGATCGAGTGCGCCGAGTACGGCGTGGCCGAGCTGGTCACCAACGCCCTCCTGCACGGCGAGCAGCCGATCTGGGTGCGGGTCCGGGGCACCCGCGACCACCCGCGGGTCGAGGTCCACGACGCCTCGCGCCAGCCGCCGATCCTGCCGGGGTCCGAGCCACTGAGCGACGTCGGCGAGGACGACCTGCTGCTCACCTTCGGGCGCGGGCTCGACATCGTCGCCCGCTGCTCGACGGCCTGGGGCGCCCAGATCGAGGAGGACGGCAAGATCGTCTGGTTCGTGCCCTCGACCGAGAGCCACGACGACACCCCGGTGCCCGGCGTCATCAGCGGCGCCGACGGCGACCGCGCCGACCGGCTGGAGCCCAGCGACCTGATCGAGGTCGAGATCCGCGACGCCTCGCTCGGGGCGCTCAACGTCTGCCAGAACCACACCCGCGAGCTCTACCGCGAGGTCCGGCTGCTCTCGCTGGCCCACGAGTCGCGCTACCCGCTGGCCAAGAGCCTGGCGTCGCTGTTCGGCTCGCTCGACCGGCTGGTGCGCGACGGCATCGACAGCCACGAGGTCGAGGCCGCGCTCGCCCGCGGCCAGCGCACCGCGACGCTCCGGGTCACGGTGCCGCGCAGCACGGTGGCCTCGATCGACCGGTTCCTCGAGCTGCTCGACCTCGCCGACGCCTTCTGCCGCGAGGAACGCCTGCTCTCGCTGGCCCGCTCGCGCGAGCAGCGCCGCTTCCAGGAGTGGTTCTTCGGCGAGTTCGTGCGCCAGCAGCAGGGCGAGTCGCCGATCCCGTGGGCCGAGGCGGCCGAGGGGCGCCAGAGCGTCTCCTGACCGGGCCCGTCAGCCGTAGCCGAGGTCGTGCAGGCGGTCGTCGTCGATGCCGAAGTGGTGCGCGATCTCGTGGACGACGGTGATCCGCACCTCGTCGACCAGCTCGTCGTACGACGAGCACATGCGCTGGAGCGGCCCCCGGAAGACGAAGATCCGGTCGGGGAGCTCGAACACCGGCTCGCCGCCACGCTCGGTGAGCGCCACCCCGTCGTAGAGGCCGAGCAGGTCGGGCTCGTCCTCGGGCGGCTCCTCCTCGACCAGCACCACCACGTTGTGCACCAGGCGGGCCAGCTCGTCGGGGACGCCGTCGAGGGCCTCGTCGACGAGGGCGTCGAAGGCGTCGGCATCGAGGTCGATCGGCATGGCGCCATTGTGCCGACCCCCGCCAGAGGCCGGAAATGCGACAGGTCCCGGATCGGTGATCCGGGACCTGGTGCTGCTGGCGACCCCGACGGGACTCGAACCCGCGGCCTCCGCCGTGACAGGGCGGCGCGCTAACCAACTGCGCTACGGGGCCAGGTGCCTCGCTCGTCGCGCGGCGGGTGGAACTCTAACCCATGGTCGCGGACGACTCCCAATCGCGGGTGGCCACCTGGCGAAGCCGCCCGGAATCGCACCCCCAACGGGATTCGAACCCGTGCTACCGCCGTGAAAGGGCGGGGTCCTGGGCCGCTAGACGATGGGGGCCGGGTGCCGCCACAGCATAAGGGAATGCCCGGGCGCGCAAAGACCCGCCGACGGTATTGGGGGGGAACCGCCGGCGGGTCAGAAGTCATTCTGCCTCGCGGGACGTGCAGGAGTTGTGAGGTCGCGCCCGACCGCCGTGCAGATCTCGTGATTTTCCGATCCCCGGTCGGCTGCGGGCGGTGGGGCTAGAGTCCGAGGCGTGTCCCGGGTCCTCCTCGTCGATGACGAGCCCCAGCTCGTCCACGCACTGCGTCGGGCGCTGGAGCAGGCGGACCACGAGGTGGTGGCCGCCGCCGACGGCCAGACGGGCATCGAGTACGCCGCGACCAGCCAGCCCGACCTCGTCGTGCTCGACCTCAAGCTGCCCGACATCGACGGCGTCGAGGTGGTGCGCCGGCTGCGGCCGTGGTTCGAGCCACCGATCCTGATCCTCTCGGCCGTCACCGACGAGGCACGCAAGGTGCAGGCCCTCGACGCGGGCGCCGACGACTTCCTCAACAAGCCCTTCGGGGTGCGCGAGCTGACCGCCCGGATGCGGGCGCTGCTGCGCCGCAGCGGCGGCTCGATCGAGCAGCGGGTGCTCCACTTCCCCGGGCTCGAGGTCGACCTGGCCGCGCGCACGGTGCGCTCCGACACCGGGGGCGACCTGCGGCTCACGCCCACCGAGTGGCGCATCCTCGAGGCCCTGGTGACCCAGCCGGGCAAGCTGCTCACGCACCGCTGGCTGCTGCACCAGGTCTGGGACGACAGCCACGGCGACGAGGCCCGCCAGTCGCTGCGCTCGCACATGCGCTCGCTGCGCGCCAAGCTCGGGGACGACGCGTCCGCGCCCCGCTACGTGCGCACGGAGAGCGGCGCCGGCTACCGCTGGCTGCCGCTGCCGGACTCCGACGAGGAGCCCGCCGAGGCTGCGGTCGAGGAGGGCGGGCCGGCCCGCAAGTTCGACGACGTGATGCACGACCTCAACAACGTGCTGACGGCGATGCGCTTCGCGGCGTACCTCAGCCGGCCGCGCGTAGGCTCGACCACGGAGGACGCCTCGGCCCGTCTGGCCGAGGTCGGAGCCCGGTGGGAGGCCCTCGTGCTGCGCGCCAGTGCCCTCGCGGCCGAGCTGGAGCAGTCACGCTGACAGGCGTGGGGAGGGGGTGGGCATGACGAGCGCCGTCCGACCTGCGATCGTCCTCGCGGACGACGACGTCGACATCCGCGAGCTGGTCGCGATGATCCTCGGCGACGTCGGCTACGACACCACGACGGCGGCCACCGGTCGCGAGGCGCTCGAGCAGTGCCTGGCCCACCCGCCGGCGCTGGCGCTGCTCGACGTGAGCATGCCGGGCGAGCTCAACGGCCTGCAGGTGGTCGAGGCCCTGCGTGCGGACCCGCGCACGGCCGAGGTGCCGATCCTGCTGCTGACCGCGCTCGCCCAGGAGGACGACGTCGCGCGCGGGCTGGGCACCGGCGCCGACGGCTACGTCGTGAAGCCGTTCGACCCCGAGGAGCTCATCGAGCGGATCATGACGCTGGTGCCGCCCACCGGGGGCTGACCGGCCGGTTCAGACGGCCAGTGGCAGGCGTACGGCGAACTCGGTGCCCTCGCCGGGCTCGGAGGTGACCGCCACCTGGCCGCCGTGGTGGTCGATGATCGACTTCACGATGGTCAGGCCCAGGCCGGTGCCGGGGATCGCGGCGCGGTTGGCCAGCGAGCTGCGGAAGAAGCGGTCGAAGACCTGGCCCACCTCGTCGGCGTCGATGCCGATCCCGGTGTCGGCGACGCGAACCACCGCGTGCCCGTCCTCCGCCACCAGCGACACCCTCACCCGGCCGCCGTCGCGGGTGAACTTCAGCGCGTTCGCGACCAGGTTGACCATCGCCTGCTCGAGTTTGGTGAAGTCGCCCACCACCGTGGTGTCGGCCTCACGGTCGAGCTCGACCACGACGTCGAGCTCGCGGCCGCGGAGCAGGTCCGCGGTCGCGGACATCGCGGCGGCGACCACCGACGTCATCTCGACCTCGGCCGCGGAGAACTCCCAGCTGCCGGCCTCGATCCGCGAGAGCGTGAGCAGGTCCTCGATGAGCGCGAGCAGGCGCTGGCCGTTGCGGTCGACCCGTTCCAGGAGGTCCATCTGCTTCTCGTTGAGCGAGCCGGCCACCTCGCTGGTCAGCAGCTGGGTGAAGCCCAGGACGCTGGTCATCGGGGTCCGCAGCTCGTGGCTGACCGACGCGACGAAGTCGGACTTGATCCGGTCGAGCTCCTCGAGCCGCTCGTTGGCGCGCCGCTCGCGCTCCAGCGCCTGGCGCAGGGCCACCTCGCCCCGGGCGCGCTCGGTGACGTCCTCGGCCACGGCGAGGTAGCCGACCAGCGCGCCACCGCCGCTGCGCATCGGGCTGACGGTCACCGACACGGTGAGCCGCTGGCCGTCCTTGCGGACCCACGACCAGTCGCGCCGGTCGGGCGACCCGGTGTGCGCCACGGGCGCGGTGAAGACCTCGAAGCCGGGCGCGACGCCGAGGGACTCCGCGCGCTCGGCCACCTCGACCGGGTCGTGGAAGAACTGCGGGGTGACGCGGCCGACGACCTCGGCGCTCGAGTAGCCCAGCATCTGCTCGGCGCCGGGGTTGAAGAACGTGACGATGCCGTGCTCGTCCGTGCCGACGATCGCGGTGCCGGTCGCGGCGTCGAGGACGTCGGTGACCAGGCGCTGGGCCCGCCGCTCCTCGGTGACGTCGCGAGCGGTGAAGACCCGCAGCGAGCCCGGGTCGTCGGCGCGCAGCTGGGCGCTGGTCCACGAGACGGTACGGCGCTCGCCGGTCGCGGTGACCCAGTCGTGCTCGCCGGCCATCCGGCCCTCGGTCTCGGGCGGCCCCTCGACCTCGAGCTGGGCGCGCGCCGCGTCGCGGTTCTCGGGGGCGGCGAGCACGTCCCACACCGGGCGGTCGAAGACCTCGGCCATGGTGACGCCGCACATCTCCTCGACGGCCCGGTTGATCTTGAGGATCCGGCCGTCGCGGTCGAGCACCAGGATCAGGGTCTGCGCGTTGTCCAGCACCGCGGCCGACAGGTCGCGCTCCTGCGCGAGCGCGAACTGCAGGTCGCGCTCGTGGGTCAGGTCGACGAGCTGGACCGTGACCATCCCGCCGTCCGGGGTGTCGCGCACCCACGACAGGGCCAGCCGCACCCACCGCGAGGTGCTGCCGCGCAGGTGCATCTCGAGCTCGTGCTTGGTGGAGACCCCCAGGCTCATGCCGTGGCAGAGGCGGTCGATCTGCAGCCGCTGGCGCTCGGTCAGCCCGTCGGTCCAGACCCGTCCGCGCAGCCGGCCGATGCTGCTGCCGAGCAGGTCGGCCGCCGGGCCGTTGGCCTCGAGCACCTCGAGGCCCTCGGGGGTCGGGCGCAGCAGCATGGTGCCGATCACCGACTCGCTGATCGACTTCTGGAAGGTCTCGTGCCGGGCGACGGCCTCCTCCAGCGAGGCCCGGCGCTCGAGGCTGGCCACGGCCAGCAGCAGCGTGACCGCCGCCAGCGCCGCGGCGTACGCCGGCACGAGGAGGTCGAGCGCCTGTGGCCCCTCGAGGTCGGCGAGAGCGCCGAACGGCCCCACGCCCACCGGGGTGGCGAGCGCGACCGCCGCCACGGTGACGGTGAGCTCCACGGCCGCCAGCGCCGGGGAGAGCCGCCACGCGACCCAGAGCAGCACCGGCACGGGGAGCGCCGCCAGCGCGATGGTCGACGGAGCGCCGAGCACGAGCAGCAGCACCAGGATCGACGTCCCGACCTGCAGCAGGGTCTCGAGGCGACGCGGCTCTGCCCGCTCCTCCGGACGAGCCACCAGCAGCACGGTGGCGACCACGATCGTGGTCGAGGTCGCGTGGGCGAGCCCGACGCCGCGCCAGACCTCCACGAACGGCGAGGCGCCTGCGGTGGTGGCGACCGCCGTGCCCACGGCGACGGCGAACGCACCGAGCGTCGCGCCGACGACGATGCGGCCCAGGTCGCCGGGGGTCTCCAGCACGGCGCGACGGCGACCGCCGCGCACCAGCACGACGCTCGTGACCAGGACCTCGGTCAGCACCCCGAGCGCGAGCAAGAGCGCCAGCAGCGGGTCGGCCCCGAGCACGACGAAGCCCCCCGTGGCCACCAGCAGCACCGCGAGCCCGAGCTCCGGCCAGCGTTGCCGGGAGCTGGTCGCGAGCAGGCAGACGCCGACCGCGGACGCGGGCCAGAAGGCCGGCCACAGCGCGCCCGGGGGGGTGAAGGCGTCGGCGGTCGCCATCAGGACGAACAGCGTCACCAGGGACGAGGCGACCACGAGCCAGCGACCGGGCGGGGACGTCCCCCCCGGCGCCACCGTCGACGCAGCGGCACGCAGCGCGACGGGTCGCGCGGCCGAGTGGTCGACGGACATGCGCCCATGGTGAGGGTCCGGAGGGGCTCTCCGCGGGCGAATGGCAGGAATTTGTCAAGTGGCCTTGACCTCGCGCTGAGACCCTCTGACCTGCGACGACGTCGTCGCAGGCGGCCATCGGGGCGGCTGCTTTCGCGGCTCCGGAGCTGCTCCTGTAGGGTGGCGGCCGCTCGGGCAGGTAGCTCAGTTGGTACGAGCGTCCGCCTGAAAAGTGGAAGGTCGGCGGTTCGACCCCGCCCCTGCCCACGAGCACGCAGGGCTCACCTGCGGCGACGCCCCCGCCGGGTCCGGCGGGGGCGTCGTGCGTGAGGCGGCCGTCGTTCCGCCTGCGACCCGCGTCAGACCCGCAGGCTCGTCATGCCGCCGTCGACGCGCAGGACCGCGCCGGTCGTCGACGCCGCGGAGGGCGAGGCGAGCGCGGCGACGGCCGCGGCCACCTCCTCGGCGGTGACCAGCCGACCCAGCGGCTGGCGCCGGCGGAGGGCCTCCGCGGCGGCGAGGGGGTCGTCCGCCTGGTCGAGGAGCCGCTGCACCCAGGGCGTGTCGGCCGTGCCGGGGGCGACGGCGTTCACCCGGATCCCGTCGGCGACGTGGTCGGCGGCCATGGCGAGCGTGAGCGCGTGGATCGCGCCCTTGCTGGCGCTGTAGGCGGCGCGCTCCCGGACGCCGACGAACGCGACCGCCGAGCACATGTTGACGACCGCGGCGTGCGGCGAGCGACGCAGGTGCGGCAGCGCGGCCCGGGTGACCCGGGCCGTGCCGACCACGTTCACGTCGAGGAGGTGGCTCCACTCGTCGTCGGGGGTCCGCTCCACCGATCCGACCGACCCGGTGCCGGCGTTGTTGACGACCACGTCGAGCGCGCCGAGGCGGTCGACCACGGCAGCGATCGCGTCGTCCACCGCTGCCCGGTCGGTCACGTCGCACATGATCGCGAGGAGCCCGTCCGGCACGCCGCTCACGTCGCGGTCGAGCACGGCGACGTCGGCGCCACGGTCGCGCAGGAGCGCTGCGGTGGCGGCGCCGATGCCGCTCGCGCCGCCGGTCACGACCGCCACCAGCCCGTCGAAGTCGTTCATGTCGTCTCCTTCTGGAGGTGGGGGTCGACCAGGATCTTGGGCCCGGGGCCGGCACCGGCAGGCCGCTCCCCCGCCAGCACCGCGCCGACGTCGGCGAGCCCGACCGTGGCGGCGACCAGCGGACGGGGATCGACCCGGCCCGCGGCGTACGCCTGGATGGTGGCGTCGAGGCCCGGGGAGGCGGACAGGATGCCGACGGCGGTCACGTCCTTGAGGGCCAGCGTGCGCGTGTCGACGAGGCTCGGGCTCCCCGCGAGGCCGATGTAGACGACCCGGCCGGCCGGCTCGACCTGATCCGCCGCGTACGCCGGGAGCCCGGGCGCGTTGGAGGCGTCCACCACGGCGTCGAAGGGCACGTCCGGGACGTCGTCGCTGGTCCAGGCGTTGTCGAAGCCGAGGCTGCGGGCGAAGTCGAAGGAGCCGGCGGACCGCCCGACAAGGTGGACGACCACCCCCTCGGACCGCAGGAACAGCGCGACGAGGGTGCCGATCGCCCCGGGGCCCAGCACCAGCACGTTGTCACCCGGCCTGGCGTGCGCGGCCACCGCGGCGCGCCAGGCGTTGCCGCCGGGCTCGACCAGCGCCCCGAGCGTCGGGTCGACGGTCGGGGGGAGCACGTGGAGGGAGCTGGCCGGGACCGCGATCTGCTCGGCGAGCGCTCCGGCCCGGCCGTTGCGGATCCCGACCTCCGACCGCGCGTCGCAGACGTGCTGGTGCCCGCGGCGGCAGCGCCGGCAGTGCCCGCAACCGAGCATCGTGTCCCCCATGACCCGGCGGCCGACCAGGTCCGCGGCGACCGCGGAGCCGGTCTCGCGCACGGTGCCGCACCACTCGTGCCCGAGGCGCATCGGGTAGCGCGCGTGGCCCTGGTGCAGGTAGGCCATCTCGCCGGTGAAGAACTCGACGTCGGTGCCGCACAGGCCCACCCGCTCGACGTCGACCACCACCTCGTGGGGCTCGGGGGACGGCGGGTCGACCTCGTCGACGGACACCTCCCGCGGACCGTGCAGGACCAGGGCGCGCACGTCTCTCCTCCTACCGGGGCGCCACGACGCGCTGGCGCTGGGTGCCGAGGCCGGAGATCCCGAGCTCGATCGTGTCGCCGGGCTGCAGCCACACCGGAGGGTCGAAGCCCATGCCGACGCCGGGCGGCGTGCCGGTGTTGACGAGGTCGCCCGGCTCGAGCACCAGGAACTGGCTGAGGTGGTGCACGAGGAAGTACGGGTCGAAGACCATCGTCCGCGTGCTGCCGGACTGGCGGCGTACGCCGTTGACGTCGAGCCACAGGTCGAGGTCGTTGACGTCGGCGACCTCGTCGGGCGTGACCAGCCACGGACCCGCCGGGTTGAAGGTCTCGGCGGACTTGCCCTTGACCCACTGGCCGCCCCGCTCGAGCTGGAACGCGCGCTCGCTCACGTCGTTCACGACGACGTAGCCGGCGATGGCGTCGCGCGCGTCCTCCGGGGAGTCGAGGTAGCTGGTCCGGCGGCCGATCACGATCCCGAGCTCGACCTCCCAGTCCAGCTTGGTCGACCCGCGGGGCACCCGGACGTCGTCGTCGGGGCCGACGAGGGTGTTGGGCGCCTTGTTGAAGAGGATCGGCTCCGCCGGCACGGCCTGGCCGGTCTCGGCCGCGTGGTCGGCGTAGTTGAGGCCGATGCAGAGGAGCTGGTGGGGCCGGGCGATCGGCGCCCCCGTGCGCTCACCGTCGAAGCGGGCGACCCGGCCGGCCGCGGAGCGCGTGGCCACCACGGGCCGGATGCGCTCGAGTCCGTCGTCGGCGAAGAAGCGCTCGTCGAAGTCGTGCACGACGTCGGAGAGGTCGACGTACGTCTCGTCGTCGAGGCGTACGACGGGCTTCTCGGCGCCCGGGGCACCGATGCGCATGAGGTGCATGGTCGTCCTTTGTCGTCGTTGTCGTCGTCGGCGGCTACCGCGCCGCGGTCACGGGGTGGCGGACGGCACGACCCGCCGCCAGGGGGTGGTCGGCATCCCCGGGACGGGGACGCGGGTGGTGAACAGGTGGCCCGATCCCGGGAACTGGCGGAGCTGGGCCGCCGAGAGCTCCTCGGCGGCGGTCGAGACGACGAGGACGTCGAGCTCGTCGCCGGCGAAGGCGATGCTGGAGGTGTGCGGCGCGGGGACCTCGATCCGGTCGACCACCGCGCCGGCAGGGTCGAGGCGCCGGACCTCGCCCGCACCCCACACGGCCACCCAGAGGTGGTCCTCGCTGTCGGTGGCGACGCCGTCGGGGAGCCCGTCCCCGAGCCGGAGGAAGACCTCGCGCTCGCCGATCGCGCCCGTGCCGGGGTCGTGGTCCCGGACGTAGACGCACCCCGCGAGGGAGTCGACGTGGAACATCCGTGTGCCGTCGGTCGACCACGCGATGCCGTTGGAGAGGCCCAGCCCGCCGTCGAGCCGGACGAGCTTCCCGTCGGGCTCCAGCCGGAACAGCTCCTCGGCGCCGGTCGGGTCGCCGAGCGAGAGCGTGCCGACCACGAACCGGCCCGCGGGGTCGGTGGCGCCGTCGTTGCAGCGCCGCCCGCTCCCGGGAGGCAGCACCCGCGGGCCCTCGTGGCGGACCCCGTCGGTGTCGATCACCACCAGCCGCTCCTGCGCGGCCACGAGCAGCGCGCCGTCGTCGGAGACGGCGACCGCGCCGACCATGGAGTCGAGCTGGTGCCGCCCGGTGACCACGACCGACGTGGCGGTCCCGGACCCGTGCTCGAGGCGTCCCTCCAGGACCTGGCCCGCCGGGATGTCGACCCAGAGCAGGCGCCGGCGGGCGGCGTCCCACACGGGGCTCTCGGCGAGCCGGAAGCCGACGGAGGTCGCGACGGCGAGGTCGCCGCTCACCGGGGCTCCCCCAGCGGCCCCAGGGCCTCGCGGACCTCGGCCACCCGCCCGACGAGCACCCGCAGCGGGGTGCGGTAGGCGAGCGCGCTGACGCTGACCCCACCCGACGGCGCCGCCGAGGAGAGCGCGTGGACCGGGAGCGCCAGGCAGTTGATCCCCGGCTCGTTCTCCTCGTCGTCGACCGCGTACCCCTGCTCGCGGACCTTGTCGAGCTCCCGGTGCAGCTGCGGGGCGGTGCAGAGCGTGTTCGCGGTCCGCGCCGGCAGCGGCGTACGCCCGATCCACGCCTTCACCTCGGCGAGGGAGGTCAGCTCGCGGGCGAGGAGCAGCTTGCCGACCGCGGTCGCGTGCGCCGGGTTGCGGCCGCCGACGGTCGAGGTGAGCCGCACCGCACCGGTCGGGGGATCCACCTTGGCGCGGTAGACGACCTCCCGGTCGTCGAGCACGGCGTAGTGGGTGGTCTCGCCGAACCGGCCCGCGAGGGTCTCCAGCGCGGGCCGGACGCGCACGTGGTCGGGCCGGGCCTCGTGGAAGTCGAACGCGAGCCGCAGGTACTCGTCGCCGAGGCGGTAGCGGCCATCGGGGCCCTGCTCGGCGAAGGCCGCCCGCCGCAACGAGCCGAGCGCCCGGTGGATGGTCGGCTTGGGTCCGCCGACGGCCTTCGTCAGCTCGTCGAGGGTCGCCCCGTCGGCGTACCCGGCCAGCTCCTTGAGGACGGCCAGGACACGGTCCGAACCGACGAGCCTCGTCGCCGCCTCCGCCGTCGCCACGTTCCGCATGTTAGATCACCCTTCCATCTGTTGGAATGGTCGCGGCGGCGCCGAGCGCTGCTAGCGTCGCGGTGGCGGCTGCCCCGAACCGCGTGACCACCGCCGGAAGGGAGCGAGAACGCCCATGACCCCACCCGCACCCGGCGCCGGCGACCGTCCGGCGGGCCTCCGCAGCTCCCAGTGGTACGGCGGCGGCGACCGCAACGGCTACATCCACCGCGCCTGGATGCGCCGGGGCCTGCCGGGGGACGCCTTCACGGGGCGACCCCACATCGCCATCGCCAACACCGCCTCCGACCTGACGCCGTGCAACGCGCACCTCACCGAGGTGGCGGCCTCCGTGCGCAACGGGGTCTACGAGGCCGGCGGCATCCCGCTCGAGCTCCCCGTGGTGTCCCTGGGCGAGACGCAGGTGCGTCCGACCGCGATGCTGTGGCGCAACATGGCGGCGATGGCGACCGAGGAGATGCTGCGGGCCAACCCCGTCGACGGCGTCGTCCTCCTCGGGGGCTGCGACAAGACGATCCCCTCGCTGCTGATGGCGGCCGCGTCCGTCGGGCTGCCGGCCGTCGTCGTGCCCGGCGGTCCGATGCTGACCGGGACCTTCCGCGGGACGCCCCTGGGCTGCGGCACCGACGTGTGGCGCCTCTCCGAGGAGGTCCGGGCCGGCACCCTCTCCGACGACGACTTCCTGAGGTCGGAGTCGGCCATGATCCGCAGCCGCGGCCACTGCAACACGATGGGGACGGCGTCGACGATGGCGATCGTGGCCGAGGCGCTCGGCATGACCGTGCCGGGCGTCGCCGGCACCCCGGCCCCCGACAGCCGGCTGCTCGAGGCCGCGCACGGCACCGGACGGCTCGCCGTCGAGATGGTGGCGGCCGACCGCCGCCCCGACCGGGTCGTCACCCGGGCGTCCTTCCACAACGCGATCGTGGCGCTCGCCGCCGTCGGCGGGTCGACCAACGCCGTGGTGCACCTGCTCGCGATCGCCGGCCGGCTCGGCGTCGACCTCACCCTCGACGACGTCGACCGGACCGGCTCCGGCGTCCCGCTGCTCGTGGACCTGCTGCCGGCGGGGCGCCACCTGATGGACGACTTCCACCGCGCCGGCGGCCTGTTGTCGGTGCTGCGCGAGGTCCGCGACCTCCTCGACCCGACGGCGCTCACCGTGACCGGCGAGCCGCTGGTCTCCTTCCTCGACGACGCCCGGATCTGGGACGCCGACGTGATCCACCACCGGGAGCAGCCGCTGGTCGCCGAGGGCGGGATCGCGGTCCTGCGGGGCAACCTCGCGCCGGACGGCGCGCTGGTCAAACCGGCCGCGGCGTCACCCGACCTCCTCCAGCACCGGGGCCGTGCGATCGTCTTCGACTCCGTCGAGGACTTCCACGCGCGGATCGACGACCCCGACCTCGACGTGGACGCCTCGTCGGTCCTGGTGCTGCGCGGCTGCGGCCCCCGCGGCTACCCGGGGATGCCGGAGGTCGCGAACCTGCCGCTGCCGAAGAAGCTGCTCGCTCAGGGCGTCCGCGACATGGTGCGCATCTGCGACGGCCGCATGAGCGGCACGGCGTACGGCACCGTGGTGCTGCACGTCGCCCCCGAGGCTGCGGCTGGTGGCCCGCTCGCCCTGGTGGAGACCGGCGACCCGATCGTCCTCGACGTGCCCGCCCGCCGGATCGACGTCGACCTGCCCGACGCGGAGCTGCTGGCGCGCGCGCCGAGCGCCGCCGCGGCCGCGGCGTACGCCGCGCCGACCCGCGGCTGGGAGCGGCTCTACGTCGACCACGTCCTCCAGGCCGACACGGGGGCCGACCTCGACTTCCTGGTCGGCTCCTCGGGGCCCGACGTCAGCCGCGAGTCGCACTGAGCGCAGGCCGCGCCGCCGGCGACAGCGCCATCGCCGCGAACCGCTCCCCGATCAACCGGTGGGTCTCGGTGTCCGGGTGCAGGTGGTCGGGCAGCGGCAGGCGCGCGGCGTCGTCCTCGCCGTACAGCAGCCGGCCGTCGAGGTAGGACAGCGCGGGGTCGTCCACCGCCCGCTCGGCCACGATCCGCGCGAGCTCGGCGCGCACCACCGTGAGCGTCAACCGGCCCGCCGCGACCTCGGCGGGGTCCCCCGTCGCACGGAAGCGGAGCTCCCCGGTCGCCAGCCCGGCCGGGTCGAAGGCGGTCGGGCCCGGGACGTCCTCGTGGATCGGGCAGAGGATCGGCGAGACGACCACCAGCGGGGTCGTGGGGTGCCCCTCGCGGAGGGTGTCGAGGAAGCCGTGCACCGCGGAGGTGAAGCCCCGCAGCCGCACCAGGTCGTGGTTCACGAGGTTGATGCCGAGCTTGACGCTGACCAGGTCGGCCGGGGTGTCGCGGAGCGTGCGCGCCGTGAACGGGTCCAGGAGCGCGCTGCCGCCGAGGCCGAGGTTGACCAGGTCGACGCCCGCCGCGCGCGCCGCGACGGCGGGCCAGGTCGACAGCGGCGAGGAGGCGTGGGATCCCTGGCTGATCGAGCTGCCGTGGTGGAGCCAGGTACGCCGGGTCCGTGGGAGCGGGGTGACCGGCGCGTCGGAGCGCAGGGCCACGAGCTCGGTGGTCTCGTCGTGCGGCAGCCAGAGCTCGACGTCCTTGACCCCCGGCGGCAGGCCGGCGAAGACCAGGGTCCGCGGCTCGCCGCGCTCGTGGCCGGCCGCGCCGGTGCGCAGGTCGAGGGTGACCATGTCGCCCGGTGGCAGGGTCGCCCGCGCGTGCACCTCGCCGTCGACGACGAGCTCGTGCACGCCGTCGGGCCGCGGTGGCGCGCCGAGGTAGGACCGCTTGGTGGCGACGGCGTCGAGCTCGATCCGCGTCGCCGTCGTGCGCAGGGCGATGCGGGCCCCGGCCGGCTGGCTCTCGGCCAACGCCAGCTGCGGGTCGACGCACTGGGCCCGGGCCCACGCCGGCAGGCGGTGCGGGAGCAGGCCGCGGTCGGTCTGCTCCAGCTCGGCGACGCCGCGCACGAGCTCGGTGGTCAGGGGCGTGGTGATCATCGCGAGGTCCTTCCCGGGTCCTCGGCCCAGCCGCGCAGCAGCCGGTCGAGGGAGTCGAGGATGTGGGTCCAGCTCGTGGCCGCGTCGGGAGCGCTGTGCGCGAAGCCGCCCGCCGCCTCGAGCGTGGTGAAGCCCTGGAAGACGCTGCCCAGCAGCCGCACCGCGTGGGTCTGGTCGTCGCCAGTCAGGTCGTAGCCGCGCAGCACCGCGCGCTGCAGCTCGGCGAGCCGTGGCCCGGCACTGGCCGCTGCGGTGGCGGCATCGAGGGGCGTCCGCGCTGCGGCCCAGCGGCCGGGGTGCTCGCGGGCGTAGTCGCGGTAGACGTGGCCGAGCGCGACGACCGCATCCCGTCGGGAGCGCCCGGCGAGGGCGTCGGCCGCCCGGTCCGCGAGCTCCTCGAGCGCGAGCAGGGCGACGCGGCGGCGGAGGTCGTCGGTGCCGCCGACGTGGGCGTAGAGGCTGGGTGGGCGGACGCCGAGGCGGGCCGCGAGCGCGGTCACCGTGAGCGCCTCCACGCCGTCCTCGTCGGCCAGCTCGGCCGCGGCCAGGGTCACCGATGCTGCGTTGAGCCCACGTCGTGCCACTCCCTGACACCTCCTGCGTCCGGTTCCTACCGAAGAAGCATAGGTCAGGACCGATGCTCCCTAGGTATCGGCACGGCGCAGCCGCGTCGGCGGGCGGGGCTAGGTTGGCGGGGTGTTCACCAGCGCCATGGTCAACCTCTACACCGCCGACATCGAGGCAGGGGTCCGCTTCTACCGCGACCTCCTCGGGTTCGCGGAGACGTTCCGCACGCCGCTGACCGGCACGCCCGAGCACGTCGAGCTCGCCCTGCACGGCTTCGTGCTCGGCCTCGGCAGCGAGGAGGCGGCCCGCCGGGTGCACGGCGTGGACCCCACTCCGGGGGCCCCGTCGCTCGCGGTCGTGGTGTGGACCGACGACGTCGACACGGCCTTCGCGCGGCTCACCGGCGCCGGAGTCCCCACCGTTCAGGAGCCGGCCGACGCCGGCAACGGCAACCGCACCGCACTGGTGCACGACCCCGACGGCACGCTCGTCGAGCTGGTCACGCGACTACCCTGAGGGTGGTCCGCGCGGGGCTCGTGGTGCTGCAGTGCCGTCCTCCGAACGGGCCCCCCTTCACGATTTCGGCCACGCCGAGCCGCTCGAAAGGCGATGATGGCTCCCACTCGACGAGGGAGGATCCATGGAAAGCCGCTCAGACCCCGCGCGCTCGCTCATCGCGGCGAGCCGTGACGGCTTCTGGGCGTTCGACGACGCCGGCCGCACGACGTACACCAACGCGCGCACGGCCGAGCTCCTGGGTCGCACCCCCGAGGAGATGGCGACGACCGGCCTCCTCGACGTGGCGTACGACGACGCCGGCCGCGCCGAGCTGCACGGCTTCCTGGCCCGCCTCTCCGAGGCGCCCGAGCACGCCGACGGCATCGACCAGGTCGAGCTCGTGCTGGGTCGCACGGACGGCACCCCCCTGCGGGTCGAGGCCAGCGTCTCCCCCGTGCGCGGGGACGACGGCCGCCGCACCGACTGGCTGCTGCGGATGACGCCGCGCCACGGCCAGGGCGGCCTCGCGGAGACGCTCGAGGCCAGCCGGCACCAGCTCGTGACCGCCCAGCGCCTCGCCAACATCGGCAGCTGGGAGTGGGACACCCAGTCGGGCCGCATCTCGTGGTCGGACCAGATGTTCCGGATCGTCGGCGCGGCGCCGCAGTCGTTCGAGCCGACCTACGAGCGCTTCCTCGACTGCCTGCACCCCGACGACCGCGAGCGGGTCGACACCGAGGTCCGCGCCGGCGTCGACGCCGCCAGCGACTTCGCCTGGGAGGGCCGGGTCGTGCAGCCGGACGGCAACGTGCGCTGGGTGAGCGGCCTCGGCACCGTCGAGGGCGGACGGCCCGGCGAGCCCGAGCGGATGGAGGGCACGGTCCAGGACGTCACCGACCTGGTGCTGGCCGACCAGCTGGCCGCCGAGGCGAACCGCCGGCTGCACCTGCTGCAGGCGATGGCCACCGCCGCCAACCAGACCAACAGCCTCCAGGAGGCGCTCGAGCTGGCCCGCGTCGGGCTGCCGGCGTACAGCACCTGGCACGCCGTCGCCGCGTTCCTCACCGAGGGCGAGGGCCACCGCGTCGTCGACCTCACCACCGCGGCCGGCCTGCCGGACCCCGACCTCGGGCTGGCCGCGCTGTCGGCCGCGAACCGGTCGGTGGAGGAGACGCCGTGCCCGGGGCTCGAGTCGACCCACACGCTGGTCGCGATCCCCGTCGTCGTCGAGGACGAGGTCGAGTGCGTCGTGGAGTTGCTCGCCGACGAGTCACCGATCGACGACCACGCGCGGGCACTGATCGACCAGATCTCGGCCCAGCTCGCACACGTGGCACACCGCGAGCGCAGCGCCCGCGACCTCGCCGAGGCGCGAGACCAGGCGATGGAGGCCTCGCGGCTCAAGTCGGAGTTCCTGGCGATGATGAGCCACGAGATCCGCACCCCGATGAACGGCGTGATCGGCCTCAACGACCTGCTGCTCCAGACCCGGCTCGACGCCCACCAGCTCCGGCTGACCGAGGGGCTCAAGCAGGCCGGCTTCACGCTCCTTGCGATCATCAACGACATCCTCGACTTCTCGCTGATCGAGGCCGGCAAGCTCGAGCTCAAGGCCGCGGACTTCGACGTCCGCGACGTCTTCGAGGCCGCGGCCGCCGAGCTCAGCACCGCCGCGCACGACAAGGGCCTCGAGCTCGTCGTCGCCTGCGACCCCGACGTCCCGCGGCGGCTCCGCGGCGACGCGACGCGCCTGCGCCAGGTGCTGACCAACCTCGGCTCCAACGCGATCAAGTTCACCGACGCCGGCGAGGTGTCGATCCGCGGTCACCTGCTGGCCGAGGACGGCGAGCAGATCAGCCTCAAGGTCGACGTCGTCGACTCCGGCGTCGGCATGGACCCCGGCCTGCAGTCGCGGCTCTTCGAGGCGTTCACGATGGCCGACCCCTCGACCACCCGCCAGCAGGGAGGCACCGGGCTCGGCCTGGCCATCTCGGCGCGCCTGATCGAGGCGCTCGGCGGCGAGGTCGAGGTCGAGAGCACCCCGGGCGCGGGCTCGGCCTTCCGCTTCTCCGCGACCTTCGAGCGCGGTCAGTCGCCGACCCCGATCGACGACGTGACCCTGCTGCGCGGCCGCCGGGCGCTGGTGGTCGACGACAACGCGACCAGCAGGGTCAGCCTCGGCGACCGGCTCGCGGCGTGGGGCATCCGCACCGTGCTCGTCGGCTCGGTCGAGGAGGCGCTGGCCGCGATGGACGAGCACACGACGTTCGACGTGGCCCTGATCAACCTGTCGCTCCCCGACGGGGACGGCCTCTCGCTCTCGCGGGCCATGGACGCCAGCGCCGGCGAGGCGCCGCGCCGCCTGCTCCTGGTGCCCGGCCACCACGTCGCCACCGCCACGGCAGCGGCCGCCACCGCGGGCATCACCCGCACCCTGCCCAAGCCGGTGCGCCACTCCGAGCTGCACGCCGCACTCGAGGCAGCGTTGACACCGGCGCCGACCCCCGCGGTCGCTCCCGACGAGGAGGGGGCCTCGATCGCCGGCCTCCGCGTGCTGGTCGTCGAGGACAACGACGTCAACCAGCTGGTCGCGATCGGCCTGCTGGAGAACCTCGGCTGCGAGGTCGACGTGGTCATCGACGGCGTCGAGGCCGTCGCCGCGCTGACCGGGGACCACGGCTACGCCGCCGTCCTCATGGACTGCCGGATGCCGCGCCTCGACGGGTACGACGCCACCCGCCGGGTGCGGGCCGCCGAGCCCGAGGGCGTCCGCGTGCCGATCATCGCGATGACCGCCTCGGCCACCGAGGGCGAGCGCGAGCGCTGCCTGGCGGCGGGCATGGACGACTTCCTGACCAAGCCGGTCGAGGCCGACCGCGTGCGCGCGGTCGTCAGCCGGTGGCTGCGCGACCCCACGGGCGAGACGCACGAGGAGGCCCCGGGCGCGACGTTCGACGAGGACGGGCTGCCCGTCCTCGACCGGCACCGGGTCGGTGAGCTCGAGGAGCTGGTCAAGGACGGCGTCAGCCTGTTCGACCGCAGCTCGGGCAACTTCATGGCCGGCGCGGACGGTCACGTGGCCGCGATCCGCGACGCCATCGCGGCGGGCGACCCCGACGCCCTGGTGACGGCGTCCCACCGGCTCAAGGGCAGCGCCGCGAACATCGGTCTCCCCCGCGTCGCGAACGCTGCCGACCGCCTCGAGCTGCTCGGCGACGGCGGCACCACCCGCGGCGCCGACGAGCTCCTCGCCCGCCTCGAAGCCGCCCTCTTCGACGGCCTGCGCGCCCTCAAGGAGCACCGCGGCGGCTGAGCCCGGCGGCGGCTTGGCGCGGCAGTCCCCGACGAGATGGTCGGGTTACCGATCGGTAGGGGGGCCAACTCGTCGGGGACTATCCGACCTTGACAGCCGGACGACGCTCCGGAGTCCTAGTCTGGAGGTCCGGACGCGCCACCCCTGCGGCCGGAACCGCACGCCACCCACCCGCGTGGCACGACCCACGAAAGCAGGCGCCCATGCCTCCCCACGACGCGGACGTCCTCGACCTGGCCTCCGGGCACGAGCAGGTCGTCTTCTGCAACGACGCCGCCACCGGCCTCCGGGCCATCGTCGCGATCCACTCCACCGCCCTGGGTCCGGCCCTCGGCGGGACCCGCTTCTACCCCTACGCCTCGACCGCGGACGCCGTGGTCGACGTCCTCAACCTCTCGCGCGGCATGTCCTACAAGGCCGCGCTCGCCGGGCTCGACCTCGGCGGCGGCAAGGCCGTGATCATCGGTGATCCGGCGACGCTGAAGTCCGAGGCCCTGCTGCGGGCCTACGGCCGCTTCGTGCAGTCGCTGGGCGGTCGCTACTTCACGGCGTGCGACGTCGGCACGTTCTCGGAGGACATGGACGACGTCGCCCGCGAGTGCGACTTCGTCACCGGCCGCACCGTCGCCCACGGCGGCGCGGGCGACAGCTCGGTGCTCACGGCGTTCGGCGTGTTCCAGGGCATGCGGGCGGCCGCCGAGCGGGTCTGGGGGGAGCCCACCGTGGCCGGCCGCACGGTCGGCATCGCCGGCGTCGGCAAGGTCGGGCGGCACCTGGCGCGGCACCTGGTCGAGGACGGCGCCACGGTCGTGGTCACCGACGTGAGCGCCGCCGCGGTCGCGCGGGTGCGTGAGGAGCTGCCCGACGTGCGCGAGGTGGCCTCGGCCGACGAGCTCGTCGCCTCGGGGATCGACGTCTACGCGCCGTGCGCCCTCGGCGGGGCGCTGACCGACGAGGTGGTCGAGACGCTGACGGCGACGGTGGTGTGCGGCGCGGCGAACAACCAGCTGGCCCACCCGGGTGTGGAGAAGGCGCTCGAGGAGCGCGGGATCCTCTACGCCCCCGACTACTGCGTGAACGCCGGCGGGCTGATCCAGGTCGCCGACGAGCTCGAGGGCTTCTCCTTCGAGCGGGCCCAGCAGCGGGCGTCGGGGATCTTCGAGACCACGCGGAAGGTCTTCGAGCTCGCCGCGGCGGAGTCGGTGCCGCCGGCGGTCGCCGCGGACCGGCTGGCCGAGCGCCGGATGCAGGAGGTCGGTCGCCTGCGCGGCATCTGGCTGCCGAGCTGACCGGAGCTCCCGACGCGCGACGACGCCGCCTGCCTCGGCAGGCGGCGTTCGCGCGTCAGCGGATCAGTCGCGTCGCGGGCCGGCGTAGTCGGACCACTCGTCGGAGTCGTCCGCCTCGGCGTCGTCGGAGTCCGGCGCGCCCTCCTCACCGTGCAGCTCGCGCGCCAGTGCCCCGAAGTCCGTCTCGTGAGTGCGGTACTTCAGGTCGCGCGCGACCTTGGTCTGCTTCGCCTTGGCTCGGCCGCGCCCCATAGGGTCGACCCCCTCGCAACATCGGCCGGGGCTCCGTGGCACCCGGTCTGACCAAAAGTTATCGTGATCCTAACGCTACCTGTTCGGTGGCTGTTCCCGCACATCACCTCCCGGATTGGGTCCGAGGACGTGACCTACCAGCCCGGGTGCCGCCCGGAGAGCGCCACCTCGCCGGCGCCGAGCCCGCTCTCCTCGCCCGCGACGTGCACCTCGCCGGCCGGCCAGGCACGCATGCCGAAGCCGTCCAGCAGCGCGATCGCCGCGTCCGCGTCGTCGGGCTCGACGAGCGCGACCATGCCCACCCCGCAGTTGAGCGTCGACTCGAGGTCCGCGTCGGGCACCCCGCCCACGCGGCGCACGAGGTCGAAGACCGGCGGCGGCGTCCACGTCCCCCGGTCGAGTCGTACGCCGAGCTCCACCGGCACCACGCGGGCCAGGTTCGCGGCCAGCCCACCCCCGGTGACGTGCGCCATGGCGTGCGTGCGGGTCTCCGCGGCGAGGGCCAGGCAGGCGCGGGCGTAGATGCGGGTCGGCACCAACAGCTCCTCGCCCAGCGTGCGCCCGAGCTCGGGCACCTCGCGGTCGAGCGCCCAGCCGGCGCCGCCGTGGTCGGGCGAGCCGAGCAGCACGTGCCGCACCAGCGAGTAGCCGTTGGAGTGCAGGCCGCTCGACTCGATCGCGATCGCCACGTCGCCCGGTCGCACCCGTCCGGGGCCGAGCAGCCGGTCGGCCTCGACCACGCCGGTCGTGGCGCCGGCGACGTCGTACTCGTCGGGGCCGAGCAGGCCGGGGTGCTCGGCGGTCTCCCCGCCCAGCAGCGCGCAGCCGGCCTCGACGCACGCCTCGGCGATGCCCTTGACGATGGCGGCGATCCGCTCGGGCACCACCCGCCCCGTCGCGATGTAGTCGGTCATGAACAGCGGCTCGGCACCGCACACGACGAGGTCGTCGACGACCATGCCGACCAGGTCGTGCCCGATCGTGTCGTGGACGTCCATCGCCTGCGCGATCGCCACCTTGGTGCCGACACCGTCGGTGGACGTCGCCAGCAGCGGCCGCTCGTAGCGGGTCAGCGCCGAGGCGTCGAAGAGCCCGGCGAAGCCGCCGAGCCCGCCGATCACCTCGGGACGACGGGCCTTCTCCACCCAGCCCTTCATCAGGTCGATCGCCTTGTCGGCGGCATCGATCGAGACGCCGGCGGCGGCGTACGCCCCCTGGCCCGGCTGGTCAGCGGGCGCGGGCGGCTGGACGGGGTCGGGCACGTCGGCTCCTGCGGATCGGAGGTGGGTCAGGGGTTGTTGAGCACGGGCAGCGCCTTGCCCGCGGAGGCCGAGAGCGAGACCTCGAGCAGGTGCTTGCCCAGCAGGCTCTCGTCGGGCAGCGGGATCGGGTACTCCCCGGTGAAGCAGGCCCGGCAGAGCTGGTCCTCCGGCTGCCCGGTCGCCTCGATCATCCCGTCGAGGGAGATGTAGCCGAGGCTGTCGGCGCCGATGCTGGCGGCGATCTCCGCCTCGTCGAGGCCGTTGGCGATCAGCTCGGCGCGGGTCGCGAAGTCGATGCCGTAGAAGCACGGCCACTTCACGGGCGGGCTGGAGATCCGCACGTGCACCTCGAGCGCCCCGGCCTCGCGCAGCATTCGCACCTGCGCGCGCTGGGTGTTGCCGCGCACGATCGAGTCGTCGACGACGACGAGCCGGCGCCCGCGGATCATGTGCTCGAGGGCGTTGAGCTTGAGCCGGATGCCGAGCTGCCGCAGCGTCTGGCTGGGCTGGATGAACGTGCGGCCGACGTAGGCGTTCTTCACGAAGCCCTGCCCGAAGGGGATCCCGCTCTCCTCGGCGTAGCCCGCTGCGGCGGGGGTCCCCGACTCCGGCACCGGCATCACCAGGTCGGCGTCGACGGGGAACTCGCGGGCCAGCCGCCGCCCCATCGCCACCCGCGCCTCGTGCACGCTGCGGCCGCTGATGGTCGCGTCGGGCCGGGCGAGGTAGACGTACTCGAAGACGCAGCCCTTGCGGGCGGGCTCGGCGAAGGTGTGGCTGCGCAGGCCGTCCTGGTCGATCGCGAGCAGCTCGCCCGGCTCGACCTCTCGCACGACGGAGGCACCGACGGTCGCCAGGGCGGCGTCCTCGCTCGCGACGACCCAGCCGCGCTCGAGCCGCCCGAGCACGAGCGGGCGGATGCCCTGCGGGTCGCGCGCGGCGTAGAGCGTGTCCTCGTTGATCCAGACGAACGAGAAGGCGCCCTTGAGCTGCGGCAGCACCTCGAGCGCGCGCTGCTCGAGCGTGGTGTCGGGGTGGTGCGCGAGCAGGGCGGTGACCAGACCGGTGTCGTTGGTCGACGACTCGAGCTCGCGTGCGTGGAGGTCGAGCTCCCCGGGGTCGCTGGGCAGGTCGGCCACCATCTGGGCGAGGTCGTGGGTGTTGATCAGGTTGCCGTTGTGGCCGAGCGCGATCGACCCGTCGCCGGTCGGGCGGAACGTCGGCTGGGCGTTCTGCCAGGTGCTCGCGCCGGTCGTGGAGTAGCGGCAGTGCCCGATCGCGAGGTGGCCCTTGAGCGAGTCGAGCGTGGTCTCGTCGAAGACCTGCGAGACCAGGCCCATGTCCTTGTAGACCAGGATCTGGCGCCCGTTGCTGACCGCGATCCCGGCGGACTCCTGACCGCGGTGCTGGAGGGCGTACAGGCCGAAGTAGCTGAGCTTGGCGACGTCCTCACCGGGGGCCCAGACGCCGAAGACGCCGCAGGCGTCCTGGGGGCCCTGGTCGTGCGGGTCGAGCGCGGCGGTGAGCCGCCCGTCGCCACGGGGGACGCGTCGGGGCCGGGACCGCGAGGGTTCGAGCACGAGGCGAGTCTAGAGGGCCGGCTCGCGACCCCTCCGCAGACTCCCGGGAAGTCGCACAGGTGGGGCTTTCGTCACCGTACGATGGGTCGACGAGGGAGACCGACCGAGGGGCCTCATGACGCAGCACACCATGGGCAACACGCCTGACCAGCCGTTCCCGGACGACTGGTCCCAGGCCGTGTTCACCCAGGGCCTCCAGCTCATCGCCGAGGGCGTGACGGAGCTGGTGGGTTTCGGCGTCGCCTGCATCAGCGTCGTGCGCAACAACCAGCTCGAGGTCGTCGCCGTCGCGGCCGACGACGAGGTCCGCGAGGCGCTCAAGGGCACCAGCACCTCGATCGAGACCCTGCTCGCCGAGCTCGAGCACGCCGACCACTGGGGCCTGATGCGGTTCGTGCCCCACGAGCGCCTCGGCGAGAACATCCAGGCGACCGGCTGGGTGCCCGACATCGAGCCGCTCGACGTCCCCGACGCCTGGCACCCGCTCGACCTGCTCATCGCCCCCCTGCACTCCTCGACCGGCGAGCTGCTCGGCACGCTCGCGATCGACCTGCCGATCGACGGCAAGCGCCCCGGCCCCGAGCAGCGCCGCATGCTGGAGAAGTACGCCGCGCAGACGGGGCGCGCCGTCGTCACCGCGCTCGAGCGCCAGCGGCTCGCCGAGCAGATGCGGTTGGCCACCACCGCGCGCGCCATCGTCCGCGGCGCCTCGGCCCAGCTGAGCCTCGACTCGCTGCTGGCCAGCGTGCAGTCGGCGCTGACCGAGGGGTTCGGCGCGGCCGGCGTGTGGATCCAGACCTTCGACGACGGCGGCGGCACCAGCAACGTCTACGGCGGCGAGGGCACCGGCCTCACCATGCCCCCCGAGCTGGTCACGATCGCCGAGGGTGCCGCCGAGATGTGCTGGCGCGAGCAGCGCTGCGTGGTCGTCGACGTGCTCGACGACGACGCCAACGCCCAGCTCGGCCGCGACGAGCGCCGCCGGATCGTGGAGTTCCTCGAGGAGATCGACATCTCCTCGATGCTCTTCGCCCCGCTCGGCGCCGGCACCGAGTGCCTCGGCAACCTCGTGCTCACCCGGTCGGCCGCCCAGCGCGACTGGACCGAGGTCGAGCTCTCCGCGGCCCTCGACATCGGCCACGACCTCGGCCGGGCGATCCTCAACGCCCGCACCTTCGAGCGCGAGCACGAGCTGGTGCAGGAGCTCCGGGCGCTCGACAACTACAAGTCGCAGCTGATCGCGACCGTCTCCCACGAGCTGAAGAACCCGCTCACCTCGATCATGGGCCACCTCGAGATGCTCGAGTCGGTGCCCGACCTGAGCGGCATCACGCTGAGCTCGCTCGCGGCGATGGACCGCGCCGCCCAGCGCCTGACCCGGGTGATCAACGACCTGCTGCTGCTCTCGGCGGTCGACGACCCCAACAACCCGATCGACCCCGTCCCCGTCGACGTGCACGCGGTCCTCGAGGAGGTGCTCGACGTCAACGCGGTGAGCGCCCAGCGCAAGTCGCTGACGATCCGCGTCGAGACGCCCGACGAGCCGGTCGTCGCGCTCGGCGACCGCGAGGAGCTCGACCGCGTCTGCGCCAACCTGCTCAGCAACGCGATCAAGTACACGCCCGAGTTCAAGACCGTCACCGTCCGCCTCGCGGCCGACGGCGACTGCGTCGTGCTCAGCTGCACCGACGAGGGCATCGGCATCTCCGAGTCCGACCAGGAGCAGCTGTTCCGCGAGTTCTTCCGCTCCACCAACCCCGAGGCGGTCGCGCAGCCCGGCACCGGCCTCGGGCTGGCCATCGTCAAGCGGATCGTCGAGCGCCACGGCGGCCACATCGACGTCGAGAGCGACCTCGGCAAGGGCAGCACCTTCACCGTCACGCTGCCGGCCGCGCCCGAGACCTCGGCCGCCTGAGCCCCGGTCAGCGGCCGAGCGACCCGAGCTTCTGCAGCAGCAGCGCCTCGGCGAGCACGACCTTCTCGAACTCCGCGAGGTGCAGGCCCTCGTTGGCGCCGTGGGCGCGGGTGTCGGGGTCCTCGACGCCGGTCACCAGCACGCTCGCCTGCGGGAACGCCTCGAGGAACTCCGCGATGAAGGGGATCGAGCCGCCGACGCCCATGTCGACCGGGGCGGTGCCGTCCCAGGCCTCCGTGAACGCCTCACGCGCCGCGTCGTACGCCGGGCCGGTGGCGTCGATCGCGGTGGCCTCGCCGGTGTCGACGACGGTCGTCGTGAGCGTCGCGCCCCACGGCACGTGCTCCTCGAGGTGGCGCTGCAGGCAGGCCAGCGCGTTCTCCGTGGTGTCGCCGGGGGCGATCCGCATCGAGATCTTGGCGCGGGCCGCGGGGGTCAGGGTGTTCGAGGCGCCGTCGACCTGAGGTGCGTCGAGACCGGTGATCGTGATCGCGGGCCGGGTCCAGAGCCGCTCGACGACGGGGCCGTCGCCGACCCACTGGACGCCCGGCGCGGCGCCGGACTCGGCGCGCAACCGCTCCTCGGGGTACTCGACGTCGGCCGCCGGGCCGCTGTGGAGACCCTGGACCGCGACGTTGCCGGCCTCGTCCCACAGGCTGTCGAGCAGCCGTGTCAGCGCCATGATCGCGTCGGGCACGAGCCCGCCCCACATGCCGGAGTGGACGGCGTGGGTGAGCGTGCGCACCTCGACGTCGAGGCGCACGAGGCCGCGCAGGCTGGTGGTGAGGGCGGGCTCGCCGATGTCCCAGTTGCCCGAGTCGGCGATCACGATGACGTCGGCGGCCAGGCGCTCGCTGTGCTCCTCGAGCAGCGGGAGCAGCGTGTCGGAGCCGACCTCCTCCTCGCCCTCGATGAACATCGTGACACCGACCGGCAGGTCGTCGCCGAAGGTCCGCAGCGCGCCGAGGTGGGCGACGATGCCGGCCTTGTCGTCGGCGGCGCCGCGGCCGTAGAGGCGGTCGCCGCGCTCGGTGGGCTCGAAGGGCGGGGAGTCCCAGTCCGCGTGGTCGTTCTCGGGCTGGACGTCGTGGTGGGCGTAGAGCAGCACGGTGGGGGCGCCCTCGGGCCCGGGCTTGCGGGCGATCACGGCCGGGCCGCCGCCGTTCGCGCTGACGATGTCGACCTCGGGGAAGCCCTCGGCCCGGAACAGCTCGGCCACGGCCTCGGCGCTGCGCTGCACCTCGGCGGCGCGCGCCGGGTCGGCGCTGACGGACTCGATGCGGACCAGGTCCTCCAGGTCGCGACGCAGGCCCGGGAGGAGGGCCTGCACCTTCGCGCGGATGTCATCGCTCATGCGGGCCAACCTATGCCTACGGTGGAGGTATGGCCGGAAGCGGGTTGGTGCTGGTGCTCAACGCCGGATCGTCGTCGCTGAAGTACGCCGTGGTGGACGCCGCCAGCGGCGCGTCGCGGCTGCGGGAGAAGGTCGAGCGGATCGACGAGAGCGGCTGGGACGGCGCGTTCGCCGAGGTCTCCGACCGGCTGGCGCAGGCCGGCATCGACGCCGGCGACCTTGCCGGCGTCGGGCACCGGGTGGTGCACGGCGGGCCTCGTTTCACCACCGCCACGGTGGTGGACGACGCCGTGCTGGCAGAGATCCGGGAGCTGGCCCGGCTGGCACCACTGCACAACCCCCCGGCGGCCGCAGGGATCGAGGCCGCCCGCGCCGCGTGGCCCGGCCTCGCGCAGGTCGCGGTCTTCGACACCGCCTTCTTCGCCGACCTGCCGACCGCCGCGGCGACCTACGCCGTGGACCGCGCGGTGGCCGGGCGCGAGCACCTGCGGCGCTACGGCGCGCACGGCACCAGCCACGCGTGGGTCGCCGGCCAGGCCGCGCGCTTCCTCGGGCGCGACCTCGCCGAGGTCGACCAGGTGGTGCTCCACCTCGGCAACGGCGCCTCGGCCGCGGCGATCCGCGGCGGTCGGCCGGTCGAGACCTCGATGGGCCTCACCCCGCTCGAGGGACTGGTGATGGGAACCCGGGCCGGCGACCTCGACCCCGGCCTGGTGCTCCACCTCCTGCGGCACGGCGACTACGACGGCGGACCGCTCGACGCCGACGCGCTCGAGGACCTGCTGCACCACCGGTCCGGGCTCGAGGGCCTCGCCGGCCGCCACGACTTCCGCGACCTGCTGGGCGCGGTCGACGCCGGCGACGCCGACGCCCGCACGGCGTACGACGTGACCTGCCACCGGATCCGCAAGTACGTCGGCGCCTACCTCGCCGTGCTCGACGGCGCCGACGCGATCACCTTCACCGGCGGCGTCGGCGAGCACGTCCCCCGGCTGCGCGCCGACAGCCTGGCCGGGCTCGACCGCCTCGGCGTCGAGGTCGACGCGACCCGCAACGAGCAGCGCACCGACGGCCCGCGGCTCATCTCGTCCGAAGCCTCCCGGGTCGCGGTGCTCGTCGTGCCGACGGACGAGGAGCGGGCGATCGCGGCGCAGGTCGCCGCCCTGGTCTGAGCCCCGGACCGACCCGTCGGCCGGGGCGGCGCCCGTCTCAGTCGGCCTGCGTGGGGCTCGGATCGGCAGTCGTCGAGGGCGAGCGGTGCCGTCGGGGCTGCGCCTGCGCCGACCACGACCACTCGCGCACCTCGGGGAGGTCCTCGCCGTGCTCGCGCGTCCAGGCCCGGGCGCGGCGACGGGTGTCTCCCATCAGCTGGCGTACGGCGGCGGCGCGCGAGCCGAGGTGGGGCACGCGGTCGATGACGTCCATGACCAGGTGGTAGCGGTCGAGGTCGTTCATCATCACCATGTCGAAGGGCGTGGTCGTGGTGCCCTCCTCCTTGTAGCCGCGCACGTGCAGGTTGTGGTGGTTGGTGCGCCGGTAGGTCAGGCGGTGGATCAGCCACGGGTAGCCGTGGTAGGCGAAGATCACCGGCTTGTCCTGGGTGAAGACCGTGTCGAAGTCGCGGTCGGTGAGACCGTGCGGGTGCTCCTGCGCGTCCTGCAGCCGCATCAGGTCGACGACGTTGACGAACCGCACCTCGAGCTCGGGCAGGTGCTCGCGGATCAGCGACACCGCGGCCAGCGCCTCGAGCGTCGGCACGTCGCCCGCGCTGGCGATGACGACGTCGGGGTCGCCGTCGTCGTTGGACGCCCAGTCCCAGATGCCGAGGCCCCGGGCGCAGTGCAGGTCGGCCTCGTCGGCGGTCAGCCAGTCGAAGACCGGCTGCTTGCCGGCGACCACGACGTTGACGTAGTGGGTGCTGGCCAGGCAGTGCTGCATGGTCGAGAGCAGGGTGTTGGTGTCCGGCGGCAGGTAGACGCGGACGACCTCGGCCTTCTTGTTGACCACGTGGTCGATGAAGCCGGGGTCCTGGTGGGAGAAGCCGTTGTGGTCCTGGCGCCAGACGTGCGAGGTGAGCAGGTAGTTGAGCGAGGCGATCCGCGGGCGCCACTCGAGCTCGCGGGTCGTCTTGAGCCACTTGGCGTGCTGGTTGAGCATCGAGTCGACGAGGTGGATGAAGGCCTCGTAGCAGCTGAAGAGCCCGTGCCGGCCGGTGAGCAGGTAGCCCTCGAGCCAGCCCTGACAGGTGTGCTCGGAGAGGATCTCGACGACGCGGCCGCTGCGGGCGAGGTGCTCGTCGACGTCGCGGATCTCGCCGGCGAAGACCTTGTCGGTCACGGCGTACACCGCGTCGAGCCGGTTCGACGCCGTCTCGTCGGGGCCGAAGATCCGGAAGTTGGTCGCGTTGTCGCGCACGACGTCGACCAGGTAGCGCCCGAGCACGCGGGTCGGCTCGTTGATCGAGCACCCGGGCTCGGTGACCTCGACCGCGTGGGCGCGGAAGTCGGGCAGGTCGAGCGGCACGCGCAGCAGTCCGCCGTTGGCGTGGGGGCTGGCGCTCATCCGCCGGGTGCCGATCGGCGCGAGCTCGCGCAGCGCGGGCACCGGCGCGCCGTCGTCGCCGAAGAGCTCGGCGGGACGGTAGGAGCGCAGCCAGTCCTCGAGGATCGCGCGGTGCTCGTCGTTCTCGCGGGTCTCGGCGAGCGGGACCTGGTGGGCGCGCCACGTGCCCTCGACCTGGACGCCGTCGACGGTCGCCGGGCCGGTCCAGCCCTTGGGGGTGACGAGCAGGACCATCGGCCACGGGCGGCGCTCGAGGTCGCCGTCCTCGCGGGCGGCGCGCTGGATCTCGCGGATGGTGTCGTGGGCGGAGTCGAGCGCGCGCGCCAGCTGCTGGTGGACGTCGGCCGGGTCGTCGCCCTCGACCGTGAGCACCTCGTGGCCGTAGCCGCGAAGCAGGTCGAGGAGCTCCTCGCGCCGGATCCGGGCCGGCACGGTCGGGTTGGCGATCTTGTAGCCGTTGAGGTGCAGCACCGGCAGCACCGCGCCGTCGTGCACCGGGTCGACGAACTTGTTGGCGTGCCAGCTCGCGGCCAGCGGACCCGTCTCGAACTCGCCGTCGCCGACCACCGCGGCGACGAGGAGGTCCGGGTTGTCCATCGCCGCGCCGTACGCGTGGGAGAGGACGTAGCCGAGCTCGCCGCCCTCGTGGATCGACCCGGGCGTCTCGGGCGCGACGTGGCTCGGGATGCCGCCCGGGAAGCTGAACTGGCGGAACAGCCGGCGCATGCCCTCGCGGTCGAGCCCGACGTGGGGGTAGACCTCGGAGTAGGTGCCCTCGAGCCACGCGTTCGCGACCGCTGCCGGGCCGCCGTGGCCCGGGCCGGCGAGGAAGATCGCCTCGACGTCGCGCTGGCGGATCAGCCGGTTGAGGTGGGTCCAGAGCAGGTTGAGCCCGGGCGTGGTGCCCCAGTGGCCCAGCAGCCGCGGCTTGATGTCGTCGTGCTCCAGCGGCCGTTCGAGCAGCGGGTCGTCCAGCAGGTAGATCTGCCCGACGGAGAGGTAGTTGGCCGCACGCCACCAGGCATCGAGCGCGGCCACCTCTCCCGGATCGAGGTACTCCGTCGTGCGCGTCGCGGTGTCGGTCATGTCGGTGCCGTTCCCTCCTCGGCCGTGCAGCATCCGGTCCTGACACGGTAGTCCCCGACGAGTTGCCCCCTTACCGGCGAGCAAGGGGGCCAACTCGTCGGCGACTACCGAGAATTCACTCCTCGCCGTCGTCCTCCGGGTGCAGGGTCAGCGCCGTCTCGGGCTGCAGCATCGAGAGCAGGACATAGGTACGCCGGGAGGAGTCGCGGCCCCGCGTGCGGTCGGTCCAGGCCTGCACGACGGCGTCGAGCTCGGCGGAGAGCTCGGCGGCCTCGGTCTTGGTCAGCTTGATCCGGTAGTCGGCGATCGTGCGTTGCGTGTCGGGGATCTTCGCGGTCGAGAACGCCGCGTCGACCACGGCGTGCGCCCAGGCCGACAGGGTGCGGTGGAAGACGCGTACGGCGGCCGCCCCGCCGGCCGCCTCCTCCATCCGGCTGGTCTCGACCGTGATGCCCTCCTCGTGGACCGCGCGCCAGACCCGGTCGCGCCGGTCGCGGGCGAGGTCGGGGGCCTCCTCGACCAGCCCGTACTTCGCGAGCTGGCGCAGGTGGAAGCTGGCCTGGTTGGCCGGGATGTCGAGGTCGTGGGCGAGGTCGGCGGCGCGCGAGGGCCCGGCGGCGGACAGCTCGCCGAGGATCCGGTTGCGCACCGGGTGGGCGATGGCCCGCAGGATCCGCGGGTCGGCGACTGGCCGGGGGGTGCGCTCGGGCATGGGCCCACCCTATCCGCACTACTCATTGCGCAACACTACTTGCGCAAGCAATATTGCGCATTGTATGGTGCGGAACATGACCGGATACCGACAGCTCGCCCGCAACCGGGACTTCACGATCCTCTGGAGCGGCGAGGCGGCCAGCCAGCTCGGCAGCGCCGTCAGCCTCTTCTGCTTCCCGCTCGTCGGGTACGCGCTCACCGGCTCGGCCGTGCTCGCGGGCATCCCGGTCGCGGCGTTCCTGCTGGGTCACGTGGCCGCGCTGCTCCCCGCCGGGGTCGTCGTCGACCGCACCGACCGCCAGCGGCTGATGCTGGTCGCCAGCGGCACGGGCGTCCTGGTCTACGCCTCGGTCGCCGCCGCCGCGGCGGCCGGCGCGCTGACGCTCCCCCACCTCGTCGCCGCCGGCTTCCTCACCGGCGTCGGCGCCGGCGTCTTCGGGCCCGCCGAGATGTCCGCGGTGCGCACCGTGGTCGCGCAGGACGAGCTGCCCACCGCGCTCAGCCAGAACCAGGCGCGCCAGCACGTCGGAGCGCTGGTCGGCGGTCCGCTCGGCGGCCTCCTGTACGGCGTGGGCCGGGCCGTGCCGTTCGTCTTCGACGCGGTCACGTTCGCGATCTCGTTCGTGGCGATCTCACGGCTGCGCAGCGACCTCTCCGCCCCCCACCGCGGCCGCGCCAACCCGCTGCGCCGCGACCTGGTCGAGGGCCTGCGCTACATCGCGGCCCGGCCCTACTTCCGGACGATGGTGACCTACGGCGCGATCAGCAACCTGGTCGTCAACGCGATCTTCTACGTCGCGATCCTGCGGCTGATCCAGGCCGAGGTCGCCCCGGCGAAGATCGGCCTGATCGAGACCTGCGCCGGCCTCGGCGGGATCCTCGGCGCGCTGGCCGCGCCGTACGTCATCGACCGGCTGCGCACCGGCACCCTCACCGTGCTGGTCGCGTGGAGCTGGGTGCCGCTGCTGCTGCCCGTCGCGCTGTGGCCGACGCCGTGGGTGATCGGCGCGATGCTCGGGCTGGGGCTGCTGCTCAACCCCGCCGGCAACGCAGGCGCGCAGAGCTACCGGATGGCGATCACGCCGCCCGAGCTGCAGGGCCGGATCGCCTCGGCGAGCGCCTTCTGCTCGATGAGCGTGATGCCGCTGGCGCCGATCCTGGGCGGGTGGCTGCTCGAGCAGTACGGCGGCGTGGTCGCGACCGCGGGCCTCATGGTCGCCGCCGTGGTCGCCGCGCTGGTCCCGACCCTGGCGCGCTCGGTGCGCAGCGTCCCGAAGCCGTCGGAGTGGAACGCCCAGCCCGACCACGCGGCGCCGGAGCCCGTCGCGGCCTGACGCGCGCCCTACGCGGGCGAGCCGAGCGGCAGGTAGGGCGTGAGGTCGGTCCGCTCCCCCGAGGCCCGCACCCGGCCCGAGCCGACGGCATCGGCCCAGGTGAGTGCGCCGGTGGCCACGGCGATCCAGGTGTCGGCGTCGGTCTCGACCACGGCCGGCGGCGTGCCTCGGGTGTGGCGGACGCCGGGCACCGCCTGCACCGCGGAGAAGGGCGGCACCCGCACCTCCACCGACGCCCCGGGCGCGCGCTGCGCGAGCAGGGCCAGGAAGTGCTTGGCCAGCAGCCGGCGGTCGACGTCGGTGCGCTCCTCGCCGTCGCGCGACAGAGCGTCGGCGACGGCGGCCGGGTCGGCGGGGCGGAGTCGGGCGGGCACGGACCGAGCCTAGGAGGTGCGCCCGGCCCGCGCCCCGGCGCGCGCCCCGGTGCGCCGACCCAGCCGCCGCAGCAGCGCGCCGAGCTCCGCGGGCGCCTCGACGGTGAAGTCGGCGTCGAGGCCGGCCAGCACCAGCACCGGCCACTCGAGGGTGTCGACGTGCATCTCGACCAGCAGGTCGCCGTCGGCGCCGGAGACCTCGGCCCAGCGGCCGAACCGCGCCACCACCTCGTCGTACGGCGCGTCCACGCGCACCCGCACGTCGTACCGCGTGGGCATCCGGCGGATCCCGGCCTCCACGAACGTGACGGCGTCGTCGGCCGGCAGGTCGCGCGGCCGGAACCGCTGGCCCGACGTGCGCGGCGCGGTGATCCGGTCGACGCGGAACGAGCGCCAGTCGTGGCGGTCGCGGTCGTAGGCGACGAGGTACCAGCGCCGACCGAGCGTCACCAGCCGGTGCGGCTCGACCCAGCGCTCGGTCGGGTCGGCGTCGCGGGCCGTGTAGGTGAAGTGCACCGGCTCGTCGTCGCGGCAGGCCTGGGCGAGCGTGGTGAGCGTCGTCGGGTCGAGCCCGAGATCGCCGCCGCCACCGAAGGTCAGGTGCTCGGTCTGCGAGCGCAGCGCGTCCATCTGCCGCCGCAGCCGTGGCGGCATCAGGGCGATCACCTTGGCCAGTGCCTGCACCGAGGTCTCCTCGAGTCCGGGCGCCCCGCCGGAAGCCGCCGACTGCAGGCCGACGGCGACCGCGACGGCCTCCTCGTCCTCGAGCAGCAGCGGCGGCAGCGCCCCACCCGCCCGCAGCTGGTAGCCGCCGGCCACCCCGCGCACCGCGTCGACCTGGTAGCCGAGCTCGCGCAGCCGCTCGACGTCGCGCCGCAGCGTCCGGCCGCTCACCTCGAGCCGGTCGGCCAGCTCGGCGCCCGGCCAGTAGCGGTGGGTCTGCAGCAGCGACAGCAGCCGCAGCATCCTCGAGCTCGTCGACATGCGCCCGACCCTAGGCCCCCCTGCGGACAGGAACCGGCCGCAATCACGCTGACCCGCCGTTAACTAACGGCGGGTCAGCGTCAGATCGTCTGCAGGAGGCGGAGCGTGGTGGCCCAGGCCTCGGACTCGGGGTCGATCACGGTGAAGTGGTCGCCGTCGACGCGCACCAGCTCGGCGGTGGCGCCGGCGGCGGTCGCCGCGTCGACGTACGCCGTGGACTGCGAGAGCGGGACGACGTCGTCGACGTCGCCGTGCACGCACCAGACCGGGACGTCGAGCGGGACCTGGCGGACCGGGTCGACCGGGGCGTCACCGGGGCCGTAGGGGTGGCCGAGGAACGCCGCGACGGCGCCGTCGCCGAGGCCGGCGACGTCGGCGGCGCCCAGGTCGAGGACGCCGGCCTGCGAGACGACGTGGGTGACCTCGACCCCGCCGGCCCACGCGTCGAAGCGGCCGCGCGAGGCGGCCCAGGTGGCGAGGTGACCGCCGGCGGAGTGGCCGATCGCGACCACGGCGGAGGTGTCGAGGCCGAGGTCGGGCAGGAGGTCGATGGCCGCGGCGACGTCGTCGAGCGTCGTCGGCACGCCGCCGCCGTTGCCGACGCGGCGGTATTCGATCGCCCACACGGCCCAGCCGGCGTCGACCAGACTCGGCACGAGCGGCTCGGCGTACTCGAGGCCGTACTGCGCCTTCCAGAAGCCGCCGTGCACGACGACCGCGACGCCGCGCGGGTCGCCGTCGGGGAGGGTGAGCTCGCCGAACTGGCTCGGGTCGTCGCCGTACGCGTGCCGACCGGCGCGCGCCGTCGTCGGCGCGCTCACCGGCCCGCTGTCCTCACCGCACGCCGTCGCCAGCAGGCCGAGCGCGGCCGTGCCGAGGAACGTGCGCCGCCGCACCGCCCGGTCACGCCAGCGCCGCGGGCAGGGTCGCGGACCACGCCTCGCGCAGCTCGGCCAGCGGCAGGTCGAGGACGCCGTCGACCACCAGCGAGTCGCCGCCGGTGCGTCCGAGGGGGGTCAGGGGTACGCCGTGCTCCGCGGCCAGGGCGACCAGCCGCTCGGCGTCCGCGTCGGTCACCGTGACCAGCGCCCGGGCCGCCGACTCGGAGAAGAGCGCGACGAACGGGTCGACGCCGACCTCGACGGTCGCACCGACACCGCGGTGCAGCGTGGCCTCGACGAGCGCCTGGGCGAGACCGCCGTCGGCGAGGTCGTGGGCCGAGGTGGCCAGGCCGACCGCGTCGAGGAGCAGCGCCGCCAGCGCCTTCTCCGCCGCGAGGTCGACCCGCGGTGGCAGCCCGCCGAGGTGCCCGTGCACGACGTGCGCCCACTCCGAGCCCGACAGCTCCTCGCGGGTCTCGCCGAGCAGGAAGACGCGCTCACCGGCAGCGCCGAAGCCGGACGGCGTACGCCGGGTCACGTCGTCGATCACGCCGAGCACCGCGACCACCGGGGTCGGCAGGATCGCGGTCTCGCCGGTCTGGTTGTAGAGGCTGACGTTGCCGCCGGTCACCGGGACGCCGAGCTCGAGGCAGGCGTCCTTGAGCCCGCGGCAGGCCTCGGCGAACTGCCACATCACGGCGGGGTCCTCCGGCGAGCCGAAGTTGAGGCAGTCCGAGACCGCGAGCGGCCGGGCGCCGCCGGTCGCGACGTTGCGGTAGGCCTCGGCCAGCGAGAGCTGCGCGCCGGCGTAGGGGTCGAGCCGCGCGAAGCGGCCGTTGCCGTCGGTGGCGAGCGCGACGCCGAGGTTGGTCTCCTCGTCGATGCGCACCATCCCGCTGTCGCTGGGCTGCGCGAGCACGGTGTTGCCGCGCACGTAGCGGTCGTACTGGTCGGTGATCCACGACTTGTCGCAGAGGTTGGGCGACGCGGCGAGCCGGAGCAGGGTCGCGCGCAGCTCCTGGCCGGACGACGGCCGGGGCAGCGCCTCGGCGGCGTCGGCCTGCAGCGCGTCCTGCGCGTCGGGGCGGGCGAAGGGCCGGTGGTAGGTCGGGCCCTCGTGCGCCACGGTGCGTGGCGGGACGTCGACCACGCGCTCGCCGTGCCAGTCGATCTCGAGCCGCCCGGTGTCGGTCACCTCGCCGACGACGACCGCCTCGACGTCCCACTTCGCGCAGATCGCGAGGAACTCCTCGACGTGGGCGGGCTCGACGACCGCCATCATCCGCTCCTGCGACTCGCTCATCAGGATCTCCTCCGGCGCGAGCGTGGAGTCGCGCAACGGCACCCGGTCGAGCTCGACGTGCATGCCGCCGTCGCCCGCGCTGGCCAGCTCGGAGGTGGCGCAGGAGAGCCCGGCGCCGCCGAGGTCCTGGATGCCGGCGACCGTGCCGGCGGCGAAGAGCTCGAGCGTGCACTCGATGAGCAGCTTCTCCATGAAGGGGTCGCCGACCTGCACGCTCGGCCGCTTGGCCGGCCCGTCGGCGTCGAAGGTCTCGGAGGCGAGCACCGAGACGCCGCCGATGCCGTCGCCGCCGGTGCGCGCGCCGTACAGGACGACCTTGTTGCCGACGCCGATGGCCTTGGCGAGGTGGAGGTCCTCGTGCCGCAGCACGCCGACGCAGAGCGCGTTGACCAGCGGGTTGCCGAGGTAGGTCTCGTCGAAGACCGCCTCGCCGCCGATGTTGGGCAGGCCGAGGCAGTTGCCGTAGCCGCCGACGCCGGCCACGATCCCGGGCAGCACCCGGTGGGTGTCGGGCGCGTCGAGCGGCCCGAAGCGGAGCGGGTCCATCACGGCCACCGGCCGGGCGCCCATGGCGAGGATGTCGCGGACGATGCCGCCGACACCGGTCGCGGCGCCCTGGTAGGGCTCGACGTACGACGGGTGGTTGTGCGACTCGACCTTGAAGGTGACGGCGTAGCCCTGGCCGATGTCGATCACGCCGGCGTTCTCGCCGATGCCGGCCAGCGTCTTGCCGACCGGTGTCTCCTGCGGGATCTCGGAGAACTGCTTGAGGTGCACCTTGGAGCTCTTGTAGGAGCAGTGCTCGCTCCACATCACCGAGTACATCGCGAGCTCGGCGCTGGTCGGACGGCGCCCGAGGATCTCGCGGATCCGCTGGTACTCGTCGGGCTTGAGCCCGAGCTCGGCCCACGGCTGCTCGGCGTGGGGGTCCTCGGCGGCAACGGCGACGGTGTCGAGCACGCCGTCAATCTACCGGCGGCGCACCGGGCCCCGACCCGCGGCTCAGCGCAGGAGACCGTCCGCGACGACCTCGAGCAGCGGCCGGACCGTGGAGACCGGCTGCCCGGCGTTGTCGGCGACGGTCGCCACGCCCCCGACGAGCTGGCAGATCCGCACCGCGTCGGTGTCCTCGGCCAGGGCGCCGTCGGCGACCAGGCGGTCGACGACGCGCTGGCTGGCCGAGGTCAGCACCTGGCACTTGGTGCGGATCGGGGAGTCGGGGTCGCTCATCGCCGCGGTGAGCTTGGCCGGGCCGCCCTTGTGCATGCTGATCAGCCCGGCGTACGTCTCGAGCCACTGCACGAGCAGCTCGCGCGGCGGACCCTCGAAGGCGAGGGTCTTGTCGGTCGCCTCGGTCACCCGGTCGACCCAGCTCTGCATGATCGCGTCGAGCAGGGAGTCACGCGTCGGGAAGTGGCGGTAGAGGGTGCCCGCGCCGACGCCGGCCCTCTTGGCCACGGCGTCCAGGGACGCGTCGTACCCCTGCTCGCGGAAGACCTCGCGAGCGGCCTCGACGATCAGGTCGCGGTTGCGACGCGCATCGGCGCGCATGAATTACCCCTTGCCAAACGGAGACACTCTCCGTATCGTCTGGAAGAACCGGAGAACTTCTCCGGTCAGCGTACACCGGCCCCCGTGGCCAGAACAGGACTCCCTTCCGTGACCCTCACTCCCCGTACCACCACCGAGCGCCCCGACCTGCCCGACGAGCTGCCCGCGGGCGCCGGCCGGGCAGCCGCGGGCATCGCCGTGGTGCTGGTGGCCCAGCTGATGCTGGTGCTCGACACCACGGTGGTGAACGTCGCTCTCCCCCGCATCGATGCCGACCTCGGCTTCGGACCCGCCTCCCTCTCCTGGGTGCTCAACGGCTACACGCTCGCGTTCGGCGGCCTGCTGCTGCTCGGCGGCCGCCTCGGCGACATCGCCGGACGCCGCCGCGTCTTCGTGCTCGGCCTCGGGCTGTTCACCCTCGCCTCGCTGCTCGGCGGCCTGGCCCCGACGCCCGAGGCGCTCGTCGCCGCGCGCGCCGGGCAGGGCGTGGGCGCGGCGCTCGCCGCTCCCGGGGTGCTGGCGCTGCTCGTGACCAGCGCTCCCGACGAGGCGGCCCGCAACCGGGCGCTGGCCCTCTTCTCCGCCGTCACCTCCGCCGGCATCAGCATCGGGCTGATCCTCGGCGGCGTGCTCACCGACCTCGGGTCGTGGCGCTGGACGCTGTTCATCAACGTCCCGATCGGCATCGCCGTGCTGGTCCTGGTGACCTGCCTCGTCGACGAGACCGAACGACGTCCCGGTCGCTTCGACGTGCTCGGCGCCGTCACCGCCACCCTCGGCTCGGTCTCGCTCGTCTGGGCGCTGATCGGCACGCCCGAGCACGGCTGGACCTCGCCGCGCACGCTCGGCGGCTTCGCCCTCGGCCTCGCGCTGCTGGCGCTGCTCGCCCGCACCGAGCTGCGGGTGCCCCACCCGCTGGTGCAGCCGGCGCTGCTGCGTGACCGCTCCCGCGTCGCCTCGCTGCTCGTGATGGCCCTCGTGGTCGGCGGCCAGCTGTCGATGTTCTTCCTCGTCGTGCAGTACGTGCAGGGCGTGCTCGGCTTCGGGCCGCTCGCCGCCGGGGCGGCGTTCCTGCCGCTGAGCCTGGGCATCTTCGCGATGTCGCGCCTGACCCCGCGCCTGGTGGCGGTCTTCGGGCCGGCGCGGCTGATGATGGTCGGCACCCTCGGCCTGACCGCGAGCTTCGTGCTGCTGTCGAACGTCGGCGAGGGCGGCACCTACGCCACCGCCGTGCTGGTGCCGATGATCGTCAACGGCCTCTCGGCCGGCCTGGTGTTCATGCCGGTCACCGTGACCGTGATGAACGGCGTCGCGCCGCACCACGCCGGCTCGGCGTCCGGCCTGCTGCAGACCATGCAGCAGCTCGGCAGCGCGGTCGGCCTCGCCGCGATCGTCTCGGTGTACGCCGCGGGCGCGGTGCCCGGCGCGTTCGTGCCGGGTGCGCGGGCGGCGTTCCTGACCTCGGCGGCCTTCACGGCCACGGCCTTCATGGTCACCGCGGTGGTGCTCCGCCGCCGGCCGGCCGAGCAGGCCGTCCCGGCTCCCGAGGAGACCGCCGAGCCGCTCGTCACGGCCGAGCTCGAGAGCGACCTCGCCGCCTGACCCCTCCCCCACGCTGACCCGCCGTTGGTCAACGGCGGGTCAGCGTGGATTTCGGCAAGTCTGTGACACGTGTGACGGGTGAGGCTTACCGTCGAAGGGCCCCGCCCCCCGACCTGCTCCGGAGCACCGATGACCCCGCCGTCCCCCCGTCCACTTCCCCGTGCGCTCCGCCGGCTGCTGGTGCCGGTGCTCGGCGTGGCCCTGGCGGTGAGCGCCGCGCTCGGCGTGCCGACCGGGGCGCACGCGGCAGGAGACCGCAACGTCGCGACGCCGGGGAACTTCACCGGCTACGGCTTCGACCAGTGCCTGGCGCCGTCGCAGCAGGCCATGAACACCTGGCTGGTGCACTCGCCGTTCCTCGCCGTCGGCATCTACATCTCCGGCGCCTCGCGCGCCTGCCGCGACCAGCCCAACCTCACTCCCGAGTGGATCTCCACCCAGCTCGCGAAGGGCTGGCGGCTGCTGCCGATCACGCTGGGGCCGCAGGCGTCGTGCAACCCGCGCTTCCCGCGCTACGACAACGACCGCACGATCTCGCCGAAGCAGGGCGACAACGGCGGCTACCCGACGGCGCGCAAGCAGGGCACGCGCGAGGCCGACAAGGCGGTCGCCGCGGCCAAGGCGCTCGGTCTCGTGCGCCGCAGCACGCTCTGGTACGACATCGAGGCCTTCGACACCTCCAAGCGCCACTGCCGCGAGTCCGCGCTGGTCTTCCTGTCGGCGTGGACCACGCGCCTCCACGAGGTCGGCTGGGTGTCCGGCGTCTACTCGAGCGCGAGCTCCGGGATCAAGATGCTCGACGACGCCCGGGTCAACCGCCCCGACCGCTTCACGATGCCCGACCGGGTCTGGCTGGCGCGGTGGGACGGCATGGCCGACACCAGCTCGTCGTACGTGCGCGACGACGGGTGGCTGCCCGGAGGCCGGGTCAAGCAGTACCAGGGCGGCCACAACGAGACGTGGGGCGGCGTCACGATCAACATCGACCGCAACTTCCTCGACCTCGGCAAGGGGTCGTGGGCGGCACCCGAGACGCACTGCGTGACCGCACGAATCCCCGACGGCGTGCAGGTGGACCTGCGGGACTACCGCCCGATCACGACGCAGTACGCCGGGGTCCGCCGCGTCACCGCGCTGCAGTGCCAGCTCCGCGAGGTCGGCCTGTACACCGGGCGGCTGTCGGGGGTCTACAACGACCGCACGCGGGCCGCGGCCCAGGTCTGGCAGGACCACCACGGGCTGCAGGTCGGCGACCGCTGGACCCGCACCGCGTGGCAGACGCTGCTCGCGCGCGGCCCGGGCAAGCTCGTGAAGTACGGCTCGGCCGGCGCCGACGTGCGCCGGCTGCAGCGCGGCCTCAACGCGTCCGGCGCCGGCCTGCCCGTCACCGGCGTCTTCGGTGGCGCCACCGACCAGGCGCTGCGGGCCTGGCAGAGGGCGGTGCCGGGCGTGCCCGTCAGCGGGGTCGCCTCCGCGACGACCTGGCAGGCGCTGCGCGCCGGGAAGAGCTGACGCTCAGCGGAGGACGGTGGCCGCGAGCGAGGTGAAGAAGCCGAGACCGTCGGTGCCGGAGCCGGTGAGCTCCTCGACCGCGTGCTCGGGGTGCGGCATCAGGCCGACCACGTTGCCGCGCTCGCTGGTGATGCCGGCGATGTCGCGCAGCGAGCCGTTGGGGTTGTCGTCGAGGTAGCGGGCGACCACGCGTCCCTCGCCCTCGAGCCGGTCGAGCGTGGCCTCGTCGGCGACGAACCCGCCCTCGCCGTTCTTGAGGACGATCGTGACCTCGTCGCCCTGGTCGTAGGCGTTGGTCCAGGCGGTGCTGTTGTTCTCGATCCGCAGCCGCTGGTCGCGGCAGACGAACTTGCGGTGGTCGTTGCGGATCAGCGCGCCGGGCAGGAGGTGCGACTCACAGAGGATCTGGAAGCCGTTGCAGATGCCGAGCACCGGCAGCCCGCGGCCCGCCGCCGCGACGACCTCGGTCATCACCGGCGCGAACCGCGAGATGGCCCCGCAGCGCAGGTAGTCGCCGTACGAGAAGCCGCCGGGGAGCACCACGGCGTCCACGCCGCGCAGGTCGGCGTCGGCGTGCCACAGCGCGACCGCGTCGTGCCCGGCGAGGCGCGCCGCGCGACGGGCGTCATCGTCGTCGAGCGAGCCGGGGAAGGTGACGACCCCGACCTTCATCTAGCGGCCCTCGCTGGCAGCGACCTCGGCGACCGAGTGCTCCTCGACGTGGACCTCGAAGTCCTCGATGACGGGGTTGGAGAGCAGGGTCTCCGCCATCTGGCGGACCTGCTCGACCACGTCGTCGGTGAGCTCCCCCTCGATCTCGAGCTCGAAGCGCTTGCCCTGGCGGACGTCGGTGACGCCGCTGAAGCCGAGCCGCGGCAGTGCGCCGAGGACGGCCTTGCCCTGCGGGTCGAGGATCTCGGGCTTGGGCATGACGTCGACGACGACACGGGCCACGGGGACTCCTTGGCTGCGGTGGTGGTTCCGCGGGGAGTCTAGCCGTGGCCCGTGCCGGGGCTCGTCAGGGTCGTGGGCCGGTCAGCGGGTGATCGTGCTCTTCCCGAAGTAGAGGCCGAGACCGGTGACCACCAGCCAGGCCGGGCCGAGCAGCGCCGGCACGCCGGGGACGCCGAGACCGGCGACCATCAGCGTCGTCTGGATGACCGGGAGCAGCGCGACCGCGCCGATCCAGCGGGAGACGGAGCGCTCCTTGAGGCCCATCACGACGACGGCACCGGCGGCGACCACGACGCCGAGCCAGCCGATCCAGGCCCCGAAGTCGTTGAGCACGTAGTAGACGTACAGGCCCTGGTCGTCGAAGGCCTTCGGCTCGAAGCTGCCCGGCAGGTAGTTGCCCAGCGCGCCCTTCCAGCCGTAGCCGTAGGTGAGGCCGGCGGCCGAGCTGACCAGGCCGAGCGGCACCAGGTGCGCGGCGGTCGACCCCGGGAGCCGGGGCTCGACCCGTCGTCGCCAGGTCGCTGCGAGCACGAGCAGCAGCGCGACGGTCACGTAGCCAAGGACCATGCTGAGCCGGTAGGTCAGCGGGGTGAGGTCGACGAACATCTGGTGCGAGAGCTGCACACCGTCGGCGGTGTACTGGCGGCCGTCGAGCACCATGGTGGCCGTGAAGCCGGTGAGGCCGGCGGCGGTGGCGATCAGCGGCCAGGCGGCACGGCGTCCGCGCGGCTCGGCGTCGGTGGCGTGGGTGGCCGCGGCGGTGGAGGCGGTGGAGGCGGTGGTGGCGGCGGTGGACTGAGTCATGGCGGTTCTCCTCGGGAGGTCGTGGGTCGGGTTGACGGGGACGACCGTGTCGCGCCCGGCGTCCCGGGAAGAAGGGACGCCGACCCCCTCATCCGGGGACGCCGACTGGGGCACGATGTGGCACGTGGACGACGCAGCCGCACCGCCGAGCCAGGCGGGCACGCCGGGCACCGTGAGCACGGGGGGCCCGGACGGCACGACCGACGACGACCGTCGGCTACCCGCGATCGCCGCCGCCATCGCACTCACCTCGACCCTCGCCTGTGTCGCTGCGCTGGTGATCGGCGACCCCGGGGACCGGCTGGGGGTCGCCGCCGGCGACGTCGTGCTGGGCACCGCGTGGCCGCTGGTCGGTGCCCTGGTCGTGCGCGCGCAGCCGCGCAACCCGGTCGGCTGGCTGATGCTCGTGCCCTCGCTGATCGGCGTCTACCTCCTCGCCGGCGTGTACGCCGAGTCCAGCGGCGGCGAGGGACCGCTCGGCGTGCTCGCCGCGTGGTTCGCGATCTGGGGGTTCGCGCCCTACTTCTTCACGCTGCCGGTCCTGCCCCACGTCTTCCCCGACGGCCGCCCCTTGTCGCCGCGCTGGGGGCGCGTGGTCGCCGTGACCGTCGGCGTCGGGGTGGTCACGACGGTGGCCCGCATGTTCGCGCCGGTGCCGGCCGACCTCGCGCCGGAGGTGATGAACCCCTTCGGTGTCGAGGGCGCGCCCTGGCTGCGCTACGTGACCATGGCCGGCGCCGCCTCGCTGTTCTTCGTCGGCGTGCCGCTCGCCGTGCTGTCGCTGGTGCTGCGGATGCGGCGGGCGCGCGAGCCCGAGCGCACCCAGCTGTACTGGCTGGTGCTCGGCGGCCTCGCGCTGGTGGTGGCGGCGCTGCTGCCCTTCGGCGGCGCCGGCGAGACCTGGGGCCTGGCGGTCGGCCTGCTCGCCTTCCCGGCCGCGATCGGCGTCGGGATGCTGCGCCACGGCCTCTTCGACGTGGAGCTGACCCTCAACCGCACCGTCGTGCTGGGCCTGATCACCGGCTTCGTGGTCGGCGTCTACGTGCTCGTCGTCTACGTCGCGCAGGCCGTGGCCCCCGGTTCGCACTGGGGCGTGCTGCTGGTGGCGGTCGCCGCGCTGGTCGCCGCGGCGGCGCGCGACCGCGTGCAGGGCGTGGTCGACCGGCGGCTCTTCGGCCACCGCCACGACCCCTACGCGGTGGTCGCCCACGTCGGCCGCGACGTCGCCGCCGCGTCCCAGCCGGTCGAGGCGCTGCAGCGGCTGGTCGAGGGTCTGCGCGAGGCGCTCCGGCTGCCGTACGCCGCGTTCACCGGTGGCGACGTGCACGTCGCCACCGGCGCCCCCATCCACGGGAGCCGCGTGGTGCCCGTGACCGCGCTCGGCGAACCGGTCGGCGAGCTGCACGTCGGCCTGCGCAGCAGCGGCGAGCGCTGGACCCCCGCGCAGGAGGCAGCGGTCGAGGAGGTCGCCGCCCGCGCCGGCACGCTGGCCTACGCCGCCGGGCTGGTCACCGACATCGCCGCCAGCCGCGGCCGGATCGTGGCCGCGCGCGAGGAGGAGCGGCGCCGGCTGCGCGCCGACCTCCACGACGGGGTGGCCCCCGCCCTGGCCGGGACCGCGCTCCAGCTCGAGTCGCTGGCGCGGCGGCTGGAGCCGCTCGACCCCGACCTCGCCCAGCGCGCCTACGGCTTGCGCGACGGCCTGCGGCACGGCGTCGGCGAGCTGCGCGCGGTGGTGCACGGTCTGCGCCCCCCGGTGCTCGACCAGCTCGGCCTCGCAGGCGCGCTGCGCCAGCTCGTCGGCGGGCACGACCAGCCCGAGTGCGTGGCCCGGGTCGCGGACCTCGGCGAGGTCGACGCGGCGGTCGAGGTCGCGGCGTACGCCATCGCGGCGGAGGCGTTCGGCAACGCGCTGCGCCACAGCGCCGCGAGCCGTGCCGAGCTGCGGGCGACGACCACCGACGACCGGCTCGAGGTCGTGGTGACCGACAACGGCGTGGGACTGCCGGCCCGACCTCGGGCCGGGGTAGGGATGGTCAGCATGAGGGAACGGGCGGCCGAGGTCGGCGGACGGCTCGACGTCGTCGCGACCCCCGGCGGGGGGACGACGGTGCGGGCGACGCTGCCGCGGGTGGTGGGCCGGTGACCACCGTGGTGATCGCCGACGACCACCCGGTCTTCCGGGCCGGGATGGTCACCGTGCTCTCGGACCTCGACGGCATCGACGTGGTCGGCCAGGCCTCGGACGGCGAGGAGGCGCTCGCCGTCGTCGCCGCGACGCACCCGGACGTCGTGCTCATGGACCTGCGCATGCCCGGCGTCGGCGGGGTCGAGGCGACCGCCCGGATCAGGGTGGAGCACCCCGACACCGCCGTGGTCGTGCTGACCATGGACTCCGACGACGACTCGATCTTCGCCGCCCTGCGCGCCGGGGCCCGCGGCTACCTGCTCAAGGAGTCGGACGGTCTCGACATCGAGCGGGCCGTGGACGGCGTCGCCCGCGGCGAGGCGGTCTTCGGCGCCGGGATCGCCGAGCGGGTGCTGGCCTTCTTCGCGTCCGGGCGCACGCCCGCGTCCAGCCCCTTCCCCCAGCTGACCAACCGCGAGCACGAGGTGCTCGAGCTGATCGCGCAGGGCCTCGACAACCAGCAGATCGCGCGCCGGCTGGTGCTCAGCGACAAGACCGTGCGCAACCGGGTCAGCGACGTGCTGGCCAAGCTGCACGCCCGCTCGCGGGCGGAGATGGTCGCGCTGGCCCGTGACGCCGGCCTCGGCGGCTGAGCCGCCGGGGCCGGCGCCGGGCCGGTCTCAAGCCGGCGTCACTGCGGGAACATCTGCTGCCGCGGCTTGCACACGGTGCCGGCCAGCGGGAGCGTCCCGTCGACGAGGTAGGCGGCGTAGGCCTGGTTGATGCACGGGCCGGTGTCGATGGCGCCGTGGCCCCACCCGTCGAGCACGAGCAGGCGCGAGCCGTCGAGCATGCGGTTGACCGCCCGGGCGCCGTGCAGCGGGGTGGCCGGGTCGAAGGTGTTGCCGACGACCAGCACCGGCGCCGAGGTCGTCACCGCGAAGGGTCCGGTGAACCGGTCCTCCTTGGTGGACGCCGGCCAGCCGGCGCACACGCCGGACGCCCAGGTCCACGCGGCGCCGAACCACGGGGAGTAGCGGTCGGCACGCCTCGCGGCGTCGACCCAGGTCCGCTCGTCGACGGGGTTGTCGGAGTCGGCGCACGCGACGCCTGCGAACGGGTCGCTGATCCGGCCCCAGCCCGAGCCCGAGGTCATCGTCGCCCGACCGTCACCGGCGCCGTACGGCCCGGGGAGTCCGCGGTCGTCGGTGACCCGACGGGCGACGGCCCGCGGGTCGAAGGCGCCGGGCACGAGGCGGGGGCTGCCGTCGCCGAACATCTGGCGGTGCAGGCGCTCGAGGTAGCGCATGAGGTAGCGGATGCTGCCCTGGTCGTAGAGGTAGCCGAGGGCCGAGCCGACGACGTCGCTGTACGTGGTCGTGATCCCGGCGTGCTTGAACGGGCCCCGGCGCAGCCGCTTGATGATGTCGTACCAGACCCCGCTGGCGTCGCCGGCGATCGGGCAGCGCGCCCTGCCGACGCGGTCGCACTCGGCGAACGCGTTGACCAGGCCCTGCCAGGCGCCGTAGCCGCTGCCGAGGCGCTCGGAGAACGGGTGCGTGGTGCCGGTGCCGTCGGCCCCGGTCGTCCACGCCACCGGGTCGAGCACGCCGTCGAGGATCATCGCCCGGATGTTGCCGGGGAACATCGCGGCGTACGTCGTGCCGAGCTGGGTGCCGTAGGAGACGCCGTAGTAGGAGATCTGCGACTCGCCGAGCGCCTGGCGGACCAGGTCCATGTCGCGCGCGGTGTCGGCGGTGGTCATGTGCCCGACGATCGGGGAGGGATCGGTGCGGCAGGCCCGGCGCACCCAGCGGTCGTAGGTCAGCTGCGCCTTGACCTCGCCCTCGGTGCGCGGGAAGTAGGCCTTCGGGTAGCTGCCCGGCCTGGTGTCGGTGCGGCACCGCATCGGCGCCGACGGGCCGACACCCCGGGGGTCGATGCCGACGATGTCGAAGCGCTGGCTGACCACGTCGGGCACGAGCTCACCGAAGTACGTCGCGAAGTCGCGCGATGCGCCGCCGGGGCCGCCCGGGTTGACGAAGAGCGTGCCGATCCTGTTGCCGGGGTCGCTCGCGGAGACCCGCAGCAGGTCGAGCTCGGTGGTCGCCCCCGTCGGGTCGTCGTAGTCGAGCGGCACCGTGGCGGTGGTGCAGTCGAAGGGCGCGTCCGAGTAGCAGGGCGCCCAGTCGAGCGTCGGCACCGGGGCGTCGACCCCGGCGCTCGCGGGGACGGGCGCGGCGGACCGCTCGCGCGCGGAGGCCGGCCCGGTCAGGCCGGGCAGGAGGCTGAGGGAGAGGGCTGCGACGGCCACCAGTGCTGTCGTCCCCCGAGATGGCGTGCGCATGACCGAACCCTAGATCGCAGCACCTACGCCGACCACGTCCCCGGGGGCGCCGGGCTGTCAGGACAGCTCGCGCTTGAGGATCTTGCCGGTGGCCGTCATCGGCAGGGCGTCGACGAACTCGACGACGCGCGGGTACTTGTAGCCCGCCATCTGCTCGCGACCCCAGGCCACCAGCTCGTCCTCGGTCAGGGTGGAGCCCTCGGCCCGGATCACCACGGCCTTGACCTCCTCGCCGTGGCTCTCGTCGGGCACGCCGATGACGGCGGCGAGCGAGACGTCGGGGTGGGTCATCAGCACCTCCTCCACCTCGCGCGGGTACACGTTGTAGCCGCCCCGGATGATCATGTCCTTGGACCGGTCGACGATGTAGTACCAGCCGTCCTCGTCGCGGCGGGCGAGGTCGCCGGAGCGGAACCACCCGTCGCGGATCACCTCGGCCGTCGCCTCGGGCCGGCCGTAGTAGCCCTTCATGATGTTGTGGCCCTTGATCGCTATCTCGCCGACCGCGTCGGGGCCGTCGGGCACGTCGTCCCAGCTGTCGGCCTGCAGCAGCCGCATCTCGACCCCGGGGATCGGGACGCCGATCGAGCCGACGCGCACCGGCTCGCCGTACCGGCTGAAGCTGGCGACCGGCGAGGTCTCCGAGAGCCCGTAGCCCTCGAGGATCGTGACGCCGAACTTGGCCTGCACGTCCTTGTGCACCTCGACCGGCAGCGACGCGCCGCCGGCCACCGCCACCCGCAGCGTGGCCGCGAGCGTGTCCACGTCGATGGCGTCGCCGGCCTCGGCGAGCGCGCCGAGCAGCCCCCAGTACATCGTCGGTACGCCGGCGAAGAAGGTCACCCTCTCCCGCTGCATCAGGGCCAGCGCCGGACCGGCCTCGAAGCGCGGCAGCATCACCACGGTGCCCCCGAAGGCGAAGCCGCCGTTCATGATCACGGTCTGCCCGAAGGAGTGGAACAGCGGCAGCACGCACAGGTAGGTGTCAGGACGCTCGGCGTCGGCGCCGAAGAGGTCGGCGCCGGCCAGGGCGTTGTCGCGCATGTTCCGGTGGCGCAGCTCGGCGCCCTTGGGCTGCCCGGTCGTGCCGGAGGTGTAGAGGATGACCGCGGTGTCGTCGTCGTCCACGTCGACGGTCCCGAACGTCGGGGGCTGGCCCTGCAGTGCGGCGCCGAGCGTCTCGGTGCCCTCGATCGGGGACGGCGCTGCCGGGTCCGCGGTGATCACGAAGAAGTGCTCGCACTCCGCGGCCTGCTCGAAGCCGGTGTGACCCTCGCGGCCGATCGGCAGCTCCGGGGTGCCCTGGAAGCAGAAGTAGGCCTTCGCGTCGGAGTCGGCGAGGTGGTAGGCGATCTCGCGACCCTTGAGCAGCACGTTGAGCGGGACGACGGTCGCGCCGGCCTTGAGGATGCCGTAGTAGACGATCGGGAAGTACGGCAGGTTCGGGCAGCTCAGGGCGACCTTGTCGCCGGGCTCGATGCCGCGGGAGACCAGCAGGTTGGCCACCTGGTTCGCCGCCCCGTCGACCTGCGCGTAGGTCAGCCGTGTGTCGCCGAGCACGACGGCGACGCGGTCGGGGAAGCGGCGGGCGGAGTCTTCGAGCAGGCGCGCGAGGTTCGACATGGGGTCAAGGTAGTCGGCGGGCCGTGGTCTCGACAGGCTCGACCGGCGGCTGGTCCGGTCAGCGGCGGCCGCGGCCGGCGACGATGCAGAGCGCGACGCCGAGGCCGGCCACCAGCGGGCCGGCGATCGCCCAGAACTCCACCCCGGTCATCGGACTCCCCTCGAGGTAGCCGAGGCCCTGCAGCGTCCAGACCACGCCCACGACGACCATCAGGCCACCGAGACCGAGGGCGAGTGCGCGTCCCATCAGTGCTCCTCTCGCAGGATCTTCGCGGCGCGACGCAGGTCGGACGCCACCGCGGCAGGGGCGAAGCGGTCGAGCAGCGCCGCCACGGGGGCCAGCACGCCGGGGGCGTCGAGGCGCATCGTCGCGCGGACGTCGCAGCCGCCGGTCGACTCGGTGAACTCGAGGGTCAGCACGGCACGGAAGCCCCGCCACGTGCCCGCCTCGGTCCAGCGCACGGGCCGCTCGAGCGCGGTGGTCTCCATGCGCGGTCGCAGCCGCGGCTTGGTGACGTCGATCCACCGCTGCCCCACCCGGGGCTCCCCGGTGACGCCCTCGACCCGGGCCAGGCTCGACTGCCACGCGGGGCGGTTGTGGGGGTCGGCGAGGTAGTCGAAGGCGCGCTCGCGCGGAACGTCGAAGTGGACGCTCTGCCCGGCGCTCACCAGGTCTTCCCGGTCAGTCGCTCGTACGCCTCGACGTACCGCGCCCGGGTCAGCTCGACGACATGGTCGGGCAGCGGCGGGGGCGGCTCGCCGGAGGCACGGTCCCAGCCGCTCTCGGCCGAGGTCAGCCAGTTGCGCACCACCTGCTTGTCGAAGGACGGCTGCGACCGGCCCGGCTGCCACTGGTCGGCCGGCCAGAACCGCGAGGAGTCGGGGGTGAGCACCTCGTCGGCGAGGACGACGGTGCCGTCCGGCGCGAGCCCGAACTCGAGCTTGGTGTCCGCGAGGATGATGCCGCGGGCGCGGGCGACCTCCTCGGCGCGGCCGTAGACGGCGAGCGTCAGGTCGCGCAGCGTGCCCGCCGGGCCGGCACCGACGGTCGCGACCACCGTCTCGAAGCTGATGTTCTCGTCGTGGTCGCCGAAGGCCGCCTTGGCCGCCGGGGTGAAGATCGGGGCCGGCAGCCGTGAACCGTCGAGCAGGCCGTCGGGGAGCGGGATGCCGCACACCTCACCGGTCTCGTGGTAGTCGAGCAGGCCCGAGCCGGTGAGGTAGCCGCGGGCCACGCACTCGACCGGGAACATCTCCAGCGCCCGGCAGACGACCGCGCGACCGCGCACCTCCGCCGGCACCGCGGCCGAGACGATGTGGTTGGGCACGAGGTCCGCCAACCGGTCGAACCACCACAGCGACATCCGCGTGAGGATCTCGCCCTTGTCGGGGATCGGCGTCTCGAGCACGAAGTCGTACGCCGAGATCCGGTCGCTCGCGACCATCAGCAGGTCGCCGGACGCGAGGCGGTAGAGGTCGCGCACCTTGCCCGAGTGCACGTGGGTGGCGCCCTCGATGACCGGGGCCGGGGGGAGCTGCTGCGGGGCCGCCATGCCTGAAACCCTAGCCACCCTCCGGCGCGAGCTGCTTCCGCATCCGCACCAGCGGTACGGGTGCCCCGCCGCGCGCGTCCTCGAGCTCCTCGACGACGACGAACCCGGCCGCCTCGTAGAGCGGCCGACCGGCCATCGTGCCCATCAGCTCCAGCGCGGTGAACCCCTCGGCGCGCGCCGCCGCCTCGCACGCGTCGAGCACCATCCGGCCCACGCCCCGGCGGGCGAAGGCCGGGTGCGTGTACATCGCCCGGACCCGGGCCGGGTCCCGCGCCGGGTCGAGCAGGGCGGCGTCCCGGCCGGGCGTGCTGTCGTTGCCGTAGAGCGTGGCCCGCCGGCTCCAGCCGCCGCAGCCCGCGACGTCGGGGCCCCACTCGACGACGAAGTAGGTGCCGTCGGTGATCAGGGCGGTGTCGATCCCCATGATCGTCCGGCTGGACTGGATCTGCTCCGGCGTGAGGACGTCGCGCTGCAGCTCCCCGATCGCGGCGTCCATCACGGGCGCGAGGCGCGGCACGTCGGCGAGATCGGCGAGGCGGAGACGCAGGTCCACGGTCAGCCCCGGAGGTAGAGCGCCGGCCCGGGCGGCTGCTGGCCGGTGTCCCAGACGAGGACACCGGTGCTGATCTGGTGGCTGCCGTCCACGGTGACGAACGAGAAGCACGGTGTGCCCTCGCCCGCGGCGTCGAGCGGACCCGTGACCAGGTGCGCCTCGGGGTCCTGGTCGGCGGGCCAGGAGGTGAGGCACTGTCCCGAGGGTGCGACGAGGTAGGCCAGCGCGACGACACGCTCGTCGAGCTCGGCCGCGACGGCCCAGGTGCCGTCGGGCGGAACCGTCGCCGACACGTCGGTGACCGGCGGCGGCGCGGGCGGCGGGAGCGGGTCGGCGGTCTCGACGACGACGGGGTCGCCGGCGCGCAGCAGGTCGTGGCGGACGGCGAAGAACGCGAGGCACGGCGTGGCCAGGCCGGTCGGCACCTCCACGGTGCCGTCGGCGGCGACGTCCACGAGCAGGTCGGGATCGACGGGGTCCTGGTCGGCGGGCCACGCTGTGGGGCACTCTCCCGCCGGAGCGGCGACCACGGCCAGCACGTCGGGGTCGCCGTCGACGGGCGGCGTCACCTCGGCGAGGTAGCCGGGCGCGCCGGCGTACTCCCGCCGCAGCGGGCGCACGACGCCGACGGCCGGCGGGTCGGGTGCGGGCACCCAGCTCTGCAGCACCTGCGTCTTCAGCGGTCGGCCGGCACCGGTGCCGTTGACCAGCTGGAGGGCGTAGCACCGGTCGTCGATGCCGTACGACGGAGGCGCCCAGCCCTCGCGGGACGGGTCGAGCCGCCGCAGCTCCTCCACCTGCCCCTCGTCGTACTCGGCCTCGCCCCAGTAGTTGCGGGTGACGGGGAACCGGCACCGCGACCCGGACGACACCATCGCCAGCACCCGGGACCCCGGGGGCGCCTGGGGCTCGGCCCAGCCCAGCGAGACCGGCGCGTCGGCCGCCAGCCCGCCGTCGAAGGAGACGCCGCGCAGCCGCGGCGGCAGCGGGTCGAGCGGGCAGGCGGAGGGGGCCAGCGTGCGCCGCCCGCCGTACCGGTGGAGCGCGGTGTCGAGCGTGCGGCCGTCGACGACGCGGCAGTCGTAGAAGCCGGGCTGGGGCGCCATCATCCGGCAGGTCGGCAGGCGCAGGTCGGCCGTCATCAGGCGGCAGCCCCCTGTGTGCTGCAGCCCGAGCGTGTGGCCGAGCTCGTGGGCGATGACGTGCGCGGCGACCACGCGGGCGTAGGGCCGCGACATCGTCGGCACCATCGGCTGCACGAGGCCGGGGCGCAGGCGCACCCAGCTGTGGGGCCGGTAGCCCACCGTCGCCAGCCCGTCGTGGCCGTCGGTGTCGCCGACCGTGATCCGCAGCTGCGCCCGCGCCCTGCCCGTCGGGACGAACCGCATGTCGAGGCCGGTTCGGTTCCACGCGGCGACACCGGCCCGCAGCGACCAGTCATAGCTGTCCGGCAGTCCCGCCCAGTAGCGGATCCGCGAGCCCGGCCACGACGGCGCCCGCGTCGCACGGAGCGCCACCGTGTCGCCGCCCAGGCGGGGTCGCACCGTGAGCGGCACCTCCGGCCCGTCACCTGCTCCCCCGACCGCGGGCGCGCGGTCGGCCTCTGCCGGCCGCGACGACGCGGGCCCGGCGACCAGCACCAGCCCCGCGAGCAGCGCGGGCACCAGCGCGAGGAGCAACGCAGCACGGGCCCGGACCATGGCGCTGACGCTACGTCAGACCCCAGCCCCGCATGGCCCCTTTGGGTCAGTCCGCGGCGCGGACGGCGCCGTGGTCTCGACAGGCTCGACCGGCGGGTCGGCCGCCCCTCACCGGCGGGGTGGCAGGGTGGTCGGGTGCTCGAGGCCGCCCCCGACGTGGACCCGGAGGTCCACGCACGCCGCTGGCGGATCCTCGGCGTGGCGCTGGTGGTCGGCTTCATGTCCCTGCTCGACGTCACGATCGTCAACGTCGCGCTGCCCTCGCTGCGCGCCGGCCTCGACGCGTCGGCGTCCACCGCGCAGTGGGTCGTGTCGGGCTACGCCCTCGCGTTCGGCCTGACGCTGGTCGCCGGCGGGCGGCTCGGCGATGCCTACGGCCGGCGCCGGCTGATGGCGATCGGGCTGATCGGCTTCATCGTCAGCAGCGCCGCGGTCGGCCTCGCCCCCAACGCCCTGATCGTGGTGGTGGCCCGGCTGGCCCAGGGCGCGAGCGCGGGCTTCCTCACCCCGCAGAACAGCGGGCTGATCCAGGACCTCTTCACCGGCGACGAGCGGGGCCGGGCCTTCGGGCTGTTCGGCTTCACCGTGTCGATCTCCTCGGCGCTCGGTCCGGTCATCGGCGGCCTGGTGCTGCAGGCCGCCGGTGAGGAGGACGGCTGGCGCTGGCTGTTCCTGGTCAACATCCCGATCGGCCTGGTCGCCCTGGTCGGGATCTGGCGGATGGTGCCCGGCCGCAGCGCCGCGCAACGCACGGCCGACGCGCGGATCGACGTCGCCGGGGCCCTGCTGCTCGGGCTCACCGTGCTGTGCGTGCTGCTGCCCGTCGTCCGCCTCGAGGGCGGCGACCGGCTCCCGCTGCTCCTGCTGCTCGCCGTACCCGTGCTGCTCTGGGGCTTCGTGCGCTGGGAGCAGCGGTTGGTGGCGCGCGGCGGGGCGCCGCTGCTGGACGTCGGGCTGCTGCGGCAGGTGCCGGGGTACGCCGGCGGCCTCGCCGTCGGCACCCTCTACTTCACCGGGTTCACCGGGGTCTTCCTGGTGCTCTCGGTGTTCCTGCAGGAAGGGCGCGGCCTCTCGCCGCTGACCGCGGGGCTGCTGCTGACGCCGTTCGCCGTCGGCTCCGCCGTCACCGCCCCCCTCGCCGGCCGCGTGATCAACCGGATCGGGCGCCCGCTCACCGTCGTCGCACTCGCCGTGATGATGACCGGCGTCCTCGCCACAGCCCTGCTCGTGCCGGGGCGCGAGGACACCGCACTGGTGGCGGTGCTCGTGCCCGCGCTCCTCGTCGCCGGCCTCGGCGGCGGCGGCGTCATCTCGCCCAACTTCACGCTCACCCTCGCCGAGGTGCCCACCCGCATGGGCGGGGCGGCCGGCGGCGCGCTGCAGACCGGCCAGCGGATCGGCTCGGCCACCGGCGCGGCCGTGCTGATGACCGCCTACCAGGTCGCGCTCGCGCAGGGTACCTCTCCCGACACCGCGCTGCGGGTGGCCCTGGTGACCGCACTCGTCCTGCTCAGCGTGGCGATGGTGACCGCGGTGCGCGCGCTCCGCGCGCCCTGAGCCCTACCGGCGCTAGAGGATCGCGCCGGGGGTGTACGCCGCGGCGTCCGGGTGGCGCTCGACGACCGCCCCCACGCGGCGGCAGACCGCCTGGGTCTGGGCGACGGCGGCACCGGTGAAGGTGATCGGGTCGGCGAGCAGGGTGGCGAGCTGGTCGGCGGTCAGGCCGAGGCGCGGGTCGCGGGCCAGGCGCTCGAGCAGGTCGTTCTCAGGCTGGCCGCGGCGCATGTCGAGCGCGACGCCGACCGCCGCCTCCTTGATCGCCTCGTGCGCCGCCTCGCGGCCGACGCCGTTGCGCACCGCCGCCATCAGCACCTTGGTCGTGGCCAGGAAGGGGAGGTAGCGGTCGAGCTCGCGCTGGATCACCGCCGGGAAGGCGCCGAACTCGTCGAGCACGGTGAGGAAGGTCTGGAAGAGCCCGTCGGCGGCGAAGAAGGCGTCGGGCAGCGCCACGCGGCGTACCACGGAGCAGGAGACGTCACCCTCGTTCCACTGGTCGCCGGCGAGCTCGCCGACCATCGAGAGGTAGCCGCGCAGCACGACCGCGAGGCCGTTGACGCGCTCGCAGGAGCGGGTGTTCATCTTGTGCGGCATCGCGGACGAGCCGACCTGGCCCTCCTGGAAACCCTCGGTCACCAGCTCGTGCCCGGCCATCAGCCGCACCGTGGTCGCGAGGTTGGAGGGCGCTGCGACGAGCTGCACGAGCGAGGAGAGCACGTCGAAGTCGAGGGAGCGCGGGTAGACCTGCCCGACGCTGTCGAGGACCCGGTCGAAGCCGAGGTGCCCGGCGACCCTCCGCTCGAGCTCGTCGAGCCGGTCGGCGTCTCCGTCGAGGAGGTCGAGCATGTCCTGGGCGGTGCCCATCGGGCCCTTGATCCCGCGCAGCGGGTAGCGGCCCAGCAGGTCCTCGACCCGCTCCAGCGCCACCATCAGCTCGTCGGCGACGGTCGCGAACCGCTTGCCGAGCGTCGTCGCCTGCGCTGCCACGTTGTGGGAGCGACCGGCCATCACGGTGGTCTCGTGCTCGGCGGCGAGGCGGGCCAGCCGGGCCAGGGCGGCGACCGCCCGGTCGCGGAGGAGCTCCAGCGACTGGCGGACCTGCAGCTGCTCGACGTTCTCGGTGAGGTCGCGCGAGGTCATGCCCTTGTGGATCTGCTCGTGCCCCGCCAGCGCGCAGAACTCCTCGATCCGCGCCTTCACGTCGTGCCGGGTCACCCGCTCGCGGGCGGCGATCGAGGCCAGGTCGACCTTCTCCACGACGGCCTCGTAGTCCTCGACCACGCCGTCGGGCACCGCGACACCCAGGTCGCGCTGGGCCCGCAGCACCGCGATCCACAGGCGGCGCTCGAGCACGATCTTGTGCTCGGGGCTCCAGATCCGGGCCAGGTCGACGCCGGCGTAGCGGGTGGCGAGGACGTTGGGGACGTTCACGGCCGTCATCCTCCCACGGGCCGCGCGGCACCCGGCGCCAGCACGGGTCGCGGCCACCGCAGGCTGAAGTCGCGCCCGGCCCCGGTGGGCGACCAGCCGTCGCTCACCTCCGCCGCCCACGGGCCGGGAGGTCGCAGGTCGAGACCGGAGGCGTGGCGGCCGCCCGTCCTCACCCCGACGACGACGTCGGCCCCGACGACGAAGCCGCAGATCGCGGCGACCAGCGGGAAGTGCCCCTGCAGGTCGAGGACGTGGCGGATCCACGCGCGTGTACGTGGAGGAGTCCCAGTCGTCGGTCAGCGGCTCGAGCCAGCGTCGCGCCAGCAGCGCCGCGACGCGTGCCCCTCTCTCTCCACTGCGGGAAGCTTCTCTCCAGGAGCCGGATCAGGACGTCGCGGGCTCGCCACGAGCGACCGCGAGCATCTGCTCGAACCGGCCCCTGACCTGCCACCCCACCTGGTGGCGGGCTCCGCCGATGTCGTAGGCGTTGCCCAGCAGGCCGCTCGGCCCGCGGACGGACGCGGGGTCCACCGGCCCGAGGACCGGCGTCGTGGGCTTCAGGCGCCACCGGGAGGTGTGGACCGCGACGAGGCCGGTCGGCGTGAGGAGGACGAAGACCGGCGTCCTCCCCAGCTGCCAGATCAACGACATGGCGAACGGACCGACGAAGAAGACGAGCAGCCGGGGACCGGGGATCAGGCCGAGCTCGTAGGGGTACACCACCGCCGCGAAGGCCAGGACGCCCACCACGGTGAAGAGTGGCCCGCCCGGTTTGATCCGCGCCACAGGCACCGCCTCGCGCACCTCCTGGCCCGTCACCTCCCGCGCGGCTGCCCTCCACTTCTCCCGAGACCCCATTGGCCGGACCCCAGTGCCGTCGGAGGCGGGGCGGACCGCCGCCCGGGAGGTCAGACGTCGGCGGCGATGTCGGTGCGGTGCTGGGCGCCGGGGAAGTCGATCAGCGCGACGCCCTCGTACGCCGCCGCCCGGGCCGCCGCGACGTCGGCGCCGGTGCCGACCACGGCGAGCACCCGCCCACCCGCAGTCACGAGGTCATCGACGACGACGGCCGTCCCCGCCTGGATCACGTGCACGCCCGCCAGCGCCTCGGCCTCGGCCACACCGGTGATCGGGTCGCCCGAGGACGACGAGGCCGGATACCCCTTCGAGGCCATCACCACCGCCACCGCGGCTCCCGGCCGGAACACCGGGGCCGGCACGTCGGCGAGCCGGTCCTGCGCCGCCGCGAGCAGCAGCGGGCCGAGCGGTCCGTCGAGGAGCGCGAGCAGCGGCTGGGTCTCCGGGTCGCCGAACCGGGCGTTGAACTCGATCACCCGCACCCCGCGCGAGGTGAGCGCCAGGCCGGCGTAGAGCAGCCCGCGGAACGGCGTGCCGCGCCGGGCGAGCTCGTCGACCGTCGGCTGCAGCACGCGGGCGAGCACGTCCTCGACCAGCCCGTCGGGCGCCCACGGCAGCGGCGTGTAGGCACCCATCCCACCGGTGTTGGCGCCCTGGTCGCCGTCACCGATCCGCTTGAAGTCCTGGGCCGGCTGCAACGGGTAGACCGTCACGCCGTCGGTGATCGCGAAGAGCGAGACCTCGGGGCCGTCGAGGTACTCCTCGACCACGACCCGCGCGCACCCCGCCGCGTGGGCGAGTGCCTCGTCGCGCGAGGAGGTGACCACGACCCCCTTGCCGGCGGCGAGGCCGTCGTCCTTCACGACGTACGGCGCGCCGAACGCGTCGAGCGCGGACGCCACCTCCGCGGGGGTCGAGCAGACGCGGCTGTCGCCGGTCGGGACGCCCGCCGCGACCATGACCTCCTTGGCGAAGGCCTTCGAGCCCTCGAGCTGCGCGGCCTCGCCCGACGGCCCGAAGCACGCGATGCCCCGGGCGGTCACGGCGTCGGCGACCCCCGCCACCAGCGGCGCCTCCGGACCCACGACGACGAGGTCGACGCCGAGCCGTTCGGCCAGGTCCGCGACCGCCGGGCCCGACATCGGGTCGACGTCGTGCAGCGTGGCGACGGCGCCGATGCCCGGGTTGCCCGGGGCCGCGTGGACGTCGGCGTCCGGCTCCGTGGCGAGCGACCGGGCCAGGGCGTGCTCGCGGCCGCCCGTGCCGATGACGAGGGTCCTCACGCGCCGTCCCCGTGGACGACCAGGGTCTGCTCGCGCCCGGGGCCGACGCCGACGCCCCAGATCCGGGTGCCGGAGAGCTCCTCGAGCGCCTCGACGTAGCGCTGCGCGTTCTTGGGCAGCTCGGTGAAGGAGCGGCAGCCGGAGATGTCCTCCCACCAGCCGTCGAGGTACTCGTAGAGCGGCCGGGCGTGGTGGAACTCGCTCTGGGTCATCGGCATCTCCTCGTGGCGCACGCCGTCCACCTCGTAGGCGACGCACACCGGCACCCGCTCCCAGCTCGACAGCACGTCGAGCTTGGTGAGGAAGAGGTCGGTCAGCCCGTTCACGCGGCTGGCGTAGCGCGCGATCACGGCGTCGTACCAGCCGCAGCGGCGGTCACGGCCGGTCGAGACGCCGACCTCGCCGCCGATCTTCCAGAGCTTCTCGCCGTTCTCGTCGAACAGCTCGGTCGGGAAGGGGCCCGAGCCCACGCGGGTCGTGTAGGCCTTGATCACGCCGATCACGCGGTCGATCCGGGTCGGGCCGACACCGGCTCCGGTGCACACGCCTCCCGCGACCGGCGAGGACGAGGTGACGAACGGGTAGGTGCCGTGGTCGACGTCGAGCATCGTCGCCTGCGCGCCCTCGAAGAGCACCGTGCGGCCCTCGTCGAGCGCCCGGTTGAGCAGCAGCGAGGTGTCGACGACCATCGGCCGCAGCCGCTCGGCGTACGAGAGCAGCTCCTGGACGACCGCGTCGGCCTCGATCGCGCGACGGTTGTAGACCTTGGCCAGCAGGTGGTTCTTGTTCTCCAGCGACGCCTCGACCTTCTGCCGCAGGATGCCCTCGTCGAAGAGGTCCGCGACGCGGATCCCGACCCGGTTGACCTTGTCGGCGTAGGCCGGGCCGATGCCGCGGCCCGTCGTGCCGATCTGGTTCTTCCCGAGGAACCGCTCGGTCACCTTGTCGATCGTCGAGTGGTACGACGCGATCACGTGCGCGTTGGCGCTGACCACGAGGCGGGTCACGTCGACCCCCCGGGCCGCCAGCGCGTCGAGCTCGCGGAAGAGCGCCTCGGGCGAGACCACGACGCCGTTGGCGATCACGCTGGTGCAGCCGGGCGTGAGGATGCCGCTGGGCAGCAGGTGGGTGGCGAACTTCTCGCCGTCGACCACGATCGTGTGCCCGGCGTTGTGGCCGCCGCTGGTCCGCACGACGTAGTCGATCGTCTGGCTGGTCGCGAGCAGGTCGGTCGCCTTGCCCTTGCCCTCGTCGCCCCACTGGGCGCCGAGGATCACGATGGCGGGCATCGAGCACTCCCTCGAAAAATGGAAACGGCCCCGGCAACAGCGTCCGGGGCTCTTGCGGCCCAAGGCTACCAAGAGCGGGGACCAAGGTCCCCGCCCCCGGCGACCCTTCGCCTCTGCGGAGCGCGAGGGGCGTGGCTCACCCTGTAGAGGTCGGCACACCCGTGCCGCCGGTCGAGCTCGTCGAGACCACCCCCGAGTGTGGGAGGAACCATGAACCGCGCCGCGATCGCGATCGCCGTCGCCGTGGCCGCCGTCGTCGCTGCGCTGGGCATCGGCTGGACCCTCGGGAACGCTTGGGACGGCCAGGGGCCGTCGCACCACCGCCACATGGGGCAGATGTTCGGGAACGACCGGCCCGGCCAGGGGGACCAGGCCGACGGGGACGCGGACGGCTCGCTCGGGATGCCCGGGATGATGGGCGGGGGCGCGGGGTCCGCGATGAGCCACGCGTTCGTGACCAGCGAGGAGCAGTACCTCACCGAGATGGTCGCCCACCACCAGGACGCGATCACCGCGGCCCAGGAGCTCTCGCGGTCCGACCGCCCGCAGATGCGACAGCTCGGCGCCGCCATCGTGGAGAGCCAGAGCGCGCAGGTCGCGCAGATGCAGGCGTGGCTCGACGAGTGGTACCCGGACGCGGAGCCGGCTGACTACCAGCCGATGATGCGCGACCTCAGCGGGCTCAGCGGAGATGCCCTCGACCGCGCCTTCCTCGCCGACATGGTCCCGCACCACATGGCCGCCGTGATGATGTCGCAGCAGCTGCTGGTCCGGGGGCTCGCCGAGCACCCCGAGGTGGCCACGCTGGCGCGCGACATCCGCGACGCGCAGCGGGTCGAGATCATGCGGATGGTGCGCTGGTCGCACGACTGGTTCGGCACTGCCGGCTTCCCGGCCCACCACGGGTTCGCGATGTCGCACCTGATGCGCGGCTGGGCGACCGACTGACCGGTCGGGGCCGCACGGTCGTGGGCTAGGGTCCCCGACGTGGAGTCCCTGCTGGTGATCACGAACAAGGGCGCCGGCACGGCCGACGAGGAGGTCCTGGACCGGGCGCTCGCCTCGGTCTTCGACCGCGCGTCCGTCGAGGTGGTCGCCACCGCCGACCCCGGCGAGCTCGACAGCGTGCTGCACCGCGCCGGGTCGCGCACCATCGTCGTCGCCGGCGGCGACGGCTCCCTGCACGCCGTGGTGGCCGCGCTGCACCGCCGCCACGACCTCGCGGGCGCGACCATCGGCCTGATCCCCCTCGGCACCGGCAACGACTTCGCCCGGGCGATGGACATCCCGCTCGACGCCGAGGAGGCCGCACGCCTGCTCGTCGAGGGCGAGGTCCGCCCGGTCGACCTGATCGTCGACGAGCTCGGCGGCATCGTGGTGAACAACGTGCACGTCGGCGCCGGCGCGCAGGCCAGCCGCCGGGGTGCGCGCTGGAAGGAGCGGCTCGGCAGCGTCGGCTACGGCAAGCTCAACCTCGGCCGTCTCGGCTACCCGATCGGCGCGATGCTCGCGGCGGTCAGGCCGCCGTACCTGCGCCTGCGCGTCGAGGTCGACGGCGAGGTGGTGGTCGACGTCGACGACCCCGTGCTCATGGTCGCCGTGGGCAACGGCACCAGCGTCGGCGGCGGCGCCGAGCTGACCCCTCACGCGGACGCCGAGGACGGCAAGGTCGACGTGATGGTGAGCCGCTCGACCGGCCCGCTCGCCCGCTTCGGGTACGCCGCGAACGTCGCGCGCCGCTCCCACCCCGAGCGCGACGACGTGCTCTACCTCCGCGCCTCGCGGGTCACGGTCGCCGGCGGCCCCTTCTGGTGCGCGGCCGACGGCGAGATCTCCGGCCCCGAGCGCACCCGCACCTGGCACGTCGAGCCGGCGGCGTTCTCGATGCGGCTGCCCCGCCGCGACGACGCGGGCTAGAGCCAGCCGCGCTAGAGCCAGCCGCGCCGCACGGCCTCGGCGCCCGCCTGGAAGCGGGTGTCGACACCGAGGTCGATGAGCAGGTCCGCGACCCGGCGGCGCACGGTGCGCAGGCTCATGCCCAGCGTGCGGGCGATCTGCTCGTCCTTGGCGCCGGCGGCGAGCTGCTGGAGCAGGAACCGGCGCAGGTCGGGCCGCGCCTCGCCGAGGTCGAGCTCGGGCACGGGCGCCGCCCGCTCCCACAGCAGCTCGAACAGCATGGTCAGGGCCTCCACCACTCCGCGCTGGCGCACCAGCAGCCGGGGCTCGTCGGCCATGCCGAGCGGCTCGGGGATCACCGCGTGGGTCGTCCCGAGCACGAACATCCGGGTCGGCAACTCCGAGATCACCCGGATCTGCTCGCCGGCCCGGGCCCGCGTCAGGAGCGCGTCCGGGGCCTCCTGGAGGGCGCGCACCGGGTAGATGGCCCGCGACCGGCGCCCCGAGGCGATCGCGGCGGCCACCGCCTGCGCGACTGCGGACTCGCGCGGCATCCGCCAGGCGTCCGGGCGCAGCCAGAGCATGTCGCCACGGCTCTCCTGGATCATCATCGTGAGCAGGTAGAGGGGATTGCCGCCCCGGGTCACCTCGCCGTCGAGCCGGCTCAGCTCCTCGACGTCCCCCGGACCCGGCCGGGCAGCCGACCCGGCGAGGTAGGGGATCGCGGTCGCGAGGTCGGCCAGCCGCTCACGGGTCCGCTCGGCCTCGGCCACCTCGCGCTCGAGGAACGCGGTCACCACACCCGCCAGCGAGCGCACGTGCAGCACGCCCCGCTCGAGGTGCACGATGTTGCGGTTCAGCAGCGGGGCGAGCACCTCCTCCACCTCGCCCTCCTCGCAGTCGAGGGCGGTCGCGACCTCGTCCAGCGGTCGGCCCGAGAGGGGCAGCATCCGCTGGTAGAGGCGTTCCTCCTCGACCTCGAGCCCGAGGGCCGCCAGCGTCGAGGAGATGGTGCGGCGAGGCATGGGAGGGACCCTATGGCATTTTGGTGACACCGGCATTCCATGACCACGTGGCAGGGGCGGGCCAGTGCGATGCTTCGATCAAGCGTCGAGGCGGGTCTCCCTCAGAGCACCCGCTGCGCCCGACCCACTTCGGGGGATGTGGTCGAGCGTGTGACGCCGGCGCCGGACTCCCACCAGGTCCGGCGCCGCTCCCATTTCCGGGCCGTTCTCCTGGCCCTCGGACCCCCTCCGGTAGCGTCTCCGGTCCCGGTCCCCCACCCCCGCAGGAGCAGCGAGACCATGGCACGACGAGGGGGCGACAACGCCGCCCCGCCCACCGACTGGGTCACCCGCGCCGCCGACGACGCCGTCCGTCACGCCGGCGAGGGCAAGCCGGTGACCGTGTCCTCGGGGATCTCGCCCTCCGGACCGGTCCACCTCGGCAACCTCCGCGAGCTGCTGACCGTGCACTTCGTCGCCGACGAGCTGCGCCGCCGCGGCGTACCGGTGCGCCATCTCCACGTCTGGGACGACTACGACCGGCTGCGCAAGGTGCCGCGCGAGGTCGACCCGTCGTTCGCCGAGCACATCGGCCGCCCGCTCAGCGCCGTCCCCGACCCCTGGGGGTGCCACCCCTCGTGGGGCGAGCACTTCAAGGAGCCGCTGCGCGAGTCGCTGCACGCGATGGGCGTGGAGATGGAGGAGATCTCCCAGACCGAGCGCTACACCTCGGGCGTCTACCGCGAGCAGGTGCTGCGCGCCGTCCGCCACCGCGACGACATCGAGCAGGTGCTGGCCCGTTACCGCACCAGGGCGGTGGCGCTGGAGGAGGCCGAGGAGGACGAGGGGGACGAGGAGGGCCCCGGGGCCGGCGCCGGGTCCACCGCGCTCGAGCGGTTCCCCTACAAGCCCTACTGCCGCACCTGCGGCCGCGACGCCACCACGGTCACGGCGTACGACGACGAGACCACCGACCTCGCCTACACCTGCGACCGCGGCCACGCCCACACCGTCCAGCTCGCCACGCAGGACGAGGGCAAGCTGGTCTGGAAGGTCGACTGGCCGATGCGCTGGGCCTTCGAGCACGTCGACTTCGAGCCGGCCGGCATGGACCACGCGACACCCGGCTCGTCGTTCACCGTGGGTCACGAGCTGGTCGAGAAGATCTTCGGGATGCCGCGGCCGGCCTGGTTCGGCTACGGCTTCGTCGGCTTCGCCGGCATGCAGAAGATGTCCGGCTCCGCAGGCGGCGCGCCGACCGCGGCCGACGCGCTGCGCGTCCTCGAGGCGCCGATCCTCCGCTGGCTCTACGTGCGGCGCACGCCGAAGCAGACCTTCGACATCGACTTCGGCCCCGAGGTCGTGCGCCTCTACGACGAGTGGGACTCGCTGACCCGCAAGGCCGCGGACCCCGCGAAGCGCGACACCCAGGTGCTCGCCTGGGAGCGGGCCTCCTCGACCGCCTCCGGTCCACTGCCGACGCCGCCGGTCGTGCTGCCCTTCCGGCTGCTGTCCTCGGTCGCCGACGTCACCGCCGGGTCGGCGGAGCAGATCAGCCGCATCGTCGGGCACGACGTCGACGAGCTCGAGCCGCGGCTCGACCGGGCGCGCGCCTGGATGCTCGAGTACGTCGACGCGGCCGACCGCACCAACGTGCGCGAGACCCCCGACACCGCGACGCTCTCCGCGCTCGACGACCGGCAGGCGGAGTGGCTGCGGCTGCTGCGCGACGGCCTGGTCGAGCCGCTCGACCTCGACGCCGTGACGGCCCTGGTCTACGGCGTGCCCAAGCTGGCGCGCGGGATGGCGCTCGACGACAAGCCGACCGACGAGGTCAAGGCCGACCAGAAGGAGCTCTTCGGGCTGCTCTACCGGCTGCTCGTCGACGCCGAGCGCGGCCCGCGGCTGCCCACGCTGGTGATGGCGCTGGGGGCCGAGCGGGTGCGCACCCTGCTGACCCCCGCCGGTTGAGCCTGTCGGGCCCGCTCAGCCGAGCAGCGCGTCGTACGCCGCGGGGCTCGACTCGCGCAGGAACGTCGAGCAGCGGTCCCACTCCTCGCTCTCGTCGATCGCGCGGGCGCTGAGCGCGAGCAGGGCCAGGCAGCGCAGGAAGCCGCGGTTGGCCTCGTGCTCCCACGGCACCGGGCCGTGCCCCTTCCAGCCGTTGCGGCGCAGCAGGTCGAGGCTGCGGTGGTAGCCGACGCGCGCGTAGGCGTAGACCGTCACGTCGTCCGCGCCCTCGTCGCGGGCCTGCTCGCCGAGCGCGGCCCAGGCGAACGGCGAGGCGGGGTGCCGGCGCACCACCTCGACCGGTGCGGCGCCGCCGTCGAGCTCGGTGGCGGCGGGGTCGTCGGGCAGGTGCGTGGGCGGCGGACCGGCCATCAGGTCGACGTGGCTCATACCGGCCAATCTAGCCATGGGAGTGGCGCGTCGGTGCGCGGGTGTTGACTACCTCCATGGCCGCCACCCCGTCCCCCACCGACGCACCCGCCGACGTCCGCGCCTGGCCGGCGTTGTGGGCGCTGTGCCTCGGGTTCTTCATGATCCTGGTCGACACCACCATCGTCACGGTGGCGACGCCGGCCATCATCGAGGACCTCGGCGCCGACGTGAACGCGGTCGTCTGGGTCACCAGCGCCTACCTGCTCGCGTACGCCGTGCCGGTGCTGATCACCGGCCGCCTCGGTGACCGCTTCGGCCCGCGGCGGGTCTACCTGATCGGGCTCTCGGTCTTCACCCTCGCCTCGCTGTGGTGCGGCCTGACCTCCACCGTCGAGATGCTGATCATCGCCCGGGTGGTCCAGGGCCTCGGCGCCTCGATGATGACCCCGCAGACGATGGCCGTGATCACCCGCATCTTCCCCGCCGAGCGGCGCGGGCGCGCGATGGCGCTGTGGGGCGCGACCGCCGGCGTGGCCACCCTGGTCGGCCCGATCCTCGGAGGCATTCTGGTCGACAGCCTCGGGTGGGAGTGGATCTTCTTCATCAACGTCCCGGTCGGTGTGGTCGGTCTCGTGCTCGCATGGCGCCTGGTGCCGGTGCTCGAGACCCACGCCCACCGCTTCGACTGGCTCGGCGTGCTCCTCAGCGGCGTCGGCATGTTCCTGCTGGTCTTCGGCATCCAGGAGGGCCACCAGCTGGGGTGGGACGCCGTGGTCTGGGCGCTGATCGGCGGCGGCCTCGTGGTGATCGGGCTGTTCGTCGCCTGGCAGGCGGTCAACACCAAGGAGCCGCTGATGCCCCTGGGCCTCTTCGGCGACCGCAACTTCTCGGTCTCCTCGGTGGCCATCTCGACCATGTCGTTCGCCGCCACGGCCATGGGCTTCCCGCTGATGCTCTGGGCGCAGCTGGTGCTCGGCTACTCACCCACCGGCGCCGCGCTGCTGATGGTGCCGATGGCGGTCGTGTCGATCGTGATGGCGCCGATCGTGGGCCGCTTCACCGACGAGGTGCACCCGCGGATCCTCACCGGCTTCGGGTTCGCGATCACGGCCGGCGCGCTCTTCTGGCTGAGCCGGGTGATCGGGGTCGACACCCCGGTGTGGGAGATCTCCGTGCCGATGGCCGTGCTCGGCTTCGGCATGGCCGGCATCTGGGCGCCGCTCGCGGCGACCGCCACCCGCAACCTGCCGCTCGCGCTGGCCGGGGCGGGGTCGGGCGTCTACAACGCGACCCGCCAGGTGGGCGCGGTGCTCGGCTCGGCCGCGATCGCGGTGGCGATGGACAGCGAGCTGGCCGCGCAGGGCCTCACCGTCGGCGGCTCGCCCGAGGCGGCGGGCAGCGGCGCCGGGCTGCCGTCGGTCGTGCTCGAGCCCTTCAGCGAGGCGATGGCGCAGTCGATGCTGGTGCCGGTGGTGGTGCTCCTGCTCGGCCTGGTCGCGGTGATGTTCTTCGTCACGCCGCGCCACCTCGAGGCGCGCGTCGTCACCCCCGTGGCGGACGACGCGGCGGCCGCCCCGGCCTAGGAGACGCCGGGGCGCCGTCCCTCAGACGCCGAGGGAGTGGCCGGTCGAGCGCAGGTTCTCGCACGCCTCGAGCACGCGGGCGGCCATGCCGGCCTCGGCCGCCTTGCCCCACGCGCGCGGGTCGTACTGCTTCTTGTTGCCGACCTCGCCGTCGATCTTCAGCACGCCGTCGTAGTGGCTGAGCATGTGGCCGGCGACCGGGCGGGTGAAGGCGTACTGCGTGTCGGTGTCGACGTTCATCTTCACCACGCCGTAGTCCACCGCCTCGGCGATCTCCTCCGCGGACGAGCCCGAGCCGCCGTGGAAGACGAGGTGGAAGGGCTTGCTGCCCTCCTCGAGGCCGAACTCCTTCACGACCGCGGCCTGCGCGTCGCGCAGCACGTCGGGACGCAGCTTGACGTTGCCGGGCTTGTAGACGCCGTGCACGTTGCCGAAGGTCAGCGCGGTCATGTAGTAGCCGCGCTCGCCGTAGCCGAGGGCCTTCGCGGTCGCGATGGCGTCCTCGGGGGTCGAGTAGAGCTTGTCGTTGATCTCGTTGGCGACGCCGTCCTCCTCGCCGCCGACGACGCCGACCTCGATCTCGAGGATGATCTTCGCCGCGATGCACCTGTCGAGCAGCTCGCTGGCGATCGTGAGGTTCTCCTCGAGCGGCACGGCCGAGCCGTCCCACATGTGCGACTGGAACAGGGGCGCCTCGCCACGCGCCACGCGCTCGGCCGAGATGTCGATGAGCGGCCGGACGAAGCCGTCGAGCTTGCCCTTGGGGCAGTGGTCGGTGTGCAGCGCGATGTTGACGGGGTAGTTCTTCGCCACCTCGGCGGCGTACGCCGCGAACGCGACGGACCCGGTGACCATGTTCTTCACGGTCGGGCCGGAGAGGTACTCCGCGCCGCCGGTGGACACCTGGATGATCCCGTCGGAGCCGGCGTCGGCGAAGCCCTTGAGCGCGGCATTCAGGGTCTGGGACGACGAGACGTTGATGGCCGGGAAGGCGTAGCCGCCGTCCTTCGCGGCGTCGAGCATCGCGGCGTAGACCTCAGGGGTGGCAATGGGCATGGTGGGGCTCCTCGGACGGTCCGTCGGGACGATTCCCACCCTAGTCCCCAGCCGCGTCGTAGCCTCGGGCCGGTGGACCGACGGCGAGACGTGCGCACCTCCGCGCGCACCAGCACGGTCGAGGTCACGCTCGACGACGCGTGGTCGGTCGTGGTCGCCGGGGACGCGCCGTCGCCCTGGTACACCGACGCGGCGCCGTTCGTCTTCCGCGGCGCGGTCGACCGGCTGGTCGGGGGTGGCGGCCGGCGCTGGCCGGCACCGGGCACCGCCCGCCTGGCCCGCGGCGACCGGGCCGGCTTCTGGGAGGTCGAGGACGTCGTGGACCTCGGCCGGCGCCGTCGCCTGCTGCTGGCCGCGACCGTGCGCGCCCCGGGGCGGGTCACCTGCGACGTGACGGTCGAGGCGGCGCCGGGCGGCAGCCGGCTCACCACGGAGGTCCGGCTCGACCCGCGCGGGGTGCTCGGCTGGGCCTACCTGGCCGTGGACCTTCCGGCGCGCGAGGCCGTGGTCGAGGAGGTGCACCGGCGGATCGTCGCCGACGTGACAACCGATCGCCTCCCCCCTCCGTCTTCGCGGTGACGGGCCACCCGAGCCGGGAGAGGGGACACGGGGGATGACACTCCAGGAGCAGATCGATTCGTCGTTCGGCGACGGCCCCGAGGCGCCGCCGCTCGAGCTGACGCTGGCCGCGGGCCACCGCGCCCTGCGGCGGCGTCGCATCGGCGTCACGCTCGCGGCCGCGGCCGTGATCACGGTCGTCGGCACCGGCGTGACGGTGGCCGCGACCCACGACCCGACCGGCACCCGCGGGCCCGACCTGCCCGTCGCCACCGGACCCCTGGAGGGAAGGGTCGACGAGCACCCCTTCAGCTCCGGCCAGCTCGCCGCCTGGACCGAGGACGGCGCCGTCCAGCTGCGGGAAGGCACGCGCATCGTCCAGCGCGTCGACGACCCCGTCGGTCTGCGGCCCGGCGGGGACTCGGTCGGACTGGTGCTGGAGCGCGGCGGAGAGCGCCAGTGGCTGCTGCTGACCTGGGCGACCGATGAGACGAACGCGGTGCGCACGACTCCGGAGCGTGCCGAGGACACCTTCGACGGCTGGCTCGGGGGCGTCGCCGCCGAGATGCACCGGCAGACCGTGAGGAACGAGCGGGACGAGCGGGAGCTCGACGAGGCGGAGCACCTCGTCGGGTTCGGCCAGGGCGAGACGCTGGCCCTCCTCGACCCGACCGCGAAGATCCTCGACCAGATGCCGACGCCCGTCGGCAACCACCTGCCACCCGAGGCGGAGCGGAGCGCGGTCGCGATGCTCCGCTGGCACGACGAGACCTGGTTCGTGCTGCTGCGCGACTACCCCGGCAGCGCCCTGGCGATCTACCCGACCCCAGCGCGGTGGGCCGACGACGCCAGGTCGATCGAGGAGTACCTCGCGTGGCGCACCGGGGTGCAGCAGTGAGGCGCACCGAGCGCGACGCGGCGTTCACCGAGTTCGTCACCGCACGGCGCACCCACCTGCGGCGGGTGGCGTACGCCGTGTGCGGCGACTGGCACCGGGCCGACGACCTCGTGCAGACCGCGCTCACCAAGCTGTACGTCGCGTGGCCGCGGCTGCACACCGCCGGCAGCGAGGAGGCCTACGTCCGGCAGATCATCGTGCGCGCCAACATCGACGAGCACCGCCGTCCGTGGCGTCGCGAGCTGCCGGGGCTCGAGGGGCACGACCCGTCGGCCCGCGAGCCGCTGCCGAGCGAGGACCGCACGGCGCTCTTCGACGCGCTCCAGGCGCTGCCGGTGATGCAGCGCAAGGTGGTGGTGCTGCGCCACTGGCTCGGCCTCTCGGTCGAGGAGACCGCGCGCGAGCTCGGGATCGCGACCGGCACGGTGAAGAGCCACTCCTCGCGCGGGCTCCACGCCCTCCAGGCGGTCTTGGCCGACGTGCCGTGAGCCGTGAGCCGTGCGATCCTCGACCGGGACGGCACTCCGCATCTCGGGTCGACGGGGGGAGGACACGGGGGATGGGCCTGCCGGAGCAGATCTGCACGGAGATCGAGGCGTCACTGGTCGGCGGGCCGGAGCCGCCGACGGTGGCCGAGGCGCTCGCGGCCGGTCGGCTGCTGGCGCGACGCCGACGCGTCCGTACCGCCGCCGGGTCGGTGACCGTCGTGGCCGCGCTCGTGGCACGGCTGGTGATGGCGGCCGGCACGCACCGGGCCGGGGGCAGGAGCACCCGCACGCAGGACGCGCCGTGAGCCGGGCGACCTCGAGGAGGCCGCCCGCGAAGCTCGGCATGCCGGTCCGCACGGTCAAGAGCCACGCCTCCCGCGGCCTGGCCGCCCTCGGGGCCGCGCTCGACGGGCCGTGAGCCCCTCGAGGGTCAGGCCCGAGCGGGTCGCGGGGGTGTGGGCGGCCACGTCCGCGGTCTGGACCATCGGGGTCTAGGCTCGCGCCGCCCATCGACCCCCTCGGGAGGAAACCGTGATCCGTCCCCGTCCCTTCGTCGCCGCCCTGATCGGGCTGGTCAGCGTGGCCGCGCTGCTCCTGCTGGGGCCGCTCGCGACCACCAGCACCGCCGCGGCCCGCGGCACCGACCCGCTGGCCGGCGCCCCGACCGTCGGCGAGTGCCACAAGCTCACGCTCAAGGGCCTGTACAAGAAGTCGGACAGCAGCCGCAAGGTCCGCTGCTCGCGCGAGCACACGAGCCGCGTGGTCAAGGTCCTCCAGCTCCCCGACGGCGTCGGCTGGAACGCCTCCAACGACAAGCTCACGCGCATCGCCACCCGCAAGTGCCGCCCGTCCTGGGAGAAGACGCTGGGCGGCACCTACCGGTCACGCGACATGACGTCCTACAGCTCGGCCTGGTTCATGCCCACGGCGGCACAGCGCGACCGAGGCGCCCGCTGGTTCAGCTGCCACCTCGTGCTGTGGGGCGGCAGCTCGAGCCTGGCCCCGCTGCCCACCGACAAGGTGCCGGCTCTCGGTGCGCTGCCGCACCCGGACAACGTCGCGGCCTGCCTGACCAAGCAGGCCCGGACGACCTGCCAGCGCAAGCACATCTGGCGCGCGACCGGGAACCTCGTGGTCGACAAGAACAAGTTCCCCGGCGACCGGGCGCTCCGCCGCGCGGCCATCCGTAGGTGCCCGGCGCAGGTCAGCACGGACCAGTTCGTGTGGACCTACCGGAGCTCGATCCTGTGGAACATGGGTGACCACGTGGTCGTCTGCTACTCCAAGACCCGGCGCTGAGCACCTGAGGCTCACCCACGCCAGGCACCGCCGCCGCCGAGATCCGCGTACGCACGCACCCACGCGTGCATCGCGATCGCGGCGGCGGCGCTGGCGTTGATCGACCGGGTCGAGCCGAACTGAGCGATCGAGAACGTGCCGTCGCACGCCTCGCGGGCGCCGTCGGAGAGGCCCGGCCCTTCCTGACCGAAGAGGAAGCACACCCGCCGCGGCACCGTCGCGGCCTCGAGCGGCTGCGAGCCGGGCAGGTTGTCGATGCCGTGCAGCACGACGTCGCGCTCGTGCAGGTACGCCGCGAGGTCCTCGACGGTCGCGTGGTGCCGCACGTGCTGGTAGCGGTCGGTGACCATGGCACCGCGCCGGTTCCAGCGCCGGTTGCCCACGATGTGCACCTCGGCGGCGAGGAACGCGTTGGCCGTGCGCACGACCGTCCCGATGTTGAAGTCGTGCTGCCAGTTCTCGATCGCGACGTGGAAGTCGTGGCGGCGCAGGTCGAGGTCGGCGACGATCGCCTCGACCGTCCAGTAGCGGTACCGGTCGACCACGTTGCGCCGGTCTCCCTCGGCGAGCAGCCGCGCGTCGTACTGCTCCCCCTCGGGCCACGGGCCCTCCCACGGGCCGACGCCGACCTCCGGGGCTCCGTGCGGCATCGGGTCGTACGGCGCCCGCTCGTCCGCCCGCGGGTCGTCAGCGGGGCCGGCCGGGTCGGACACGTCAGAAGGCCGAGACCGACGAGGGCGCCCGCTGCGGCCGGCTGAGCGCCCGGTCGTGCTCGAGCAGGGCGATCGGAGGGTCAGTCCGCGGCGGCGCCCCGAGCAGGCGCACGGTGTTGCCGGCCTGGTCGACGAGGTGGCGGGCGAGGCCGCCGACGGTCGTCCCGGCCCAGGCGCTCTCCTGCTCCCAGCGGTCGGCGACGGCCGGGCAGGTCGCCAGCTCCGCGGCGACGCGGACCGCGCCGGGGAAGCTGCTGACGACGGGGCCGGCGGCGTCGGAGGTGCTCACGCGGGCACGTTAGCCCGCGATCGGCTGGCAGCGCCGGTTAGGGTTCACGTGTGGGCCCGACCGCCGTCCTGCTGCCGATGCTGCTCGGCATGGACTGGATGGACCCCACCTACCTGCTCGACCGCTTCGGCGCGGAGCTGCTCTGGCTCAGCCTGATCATCATCTTCGTGGAGTGCGGGCTCTTCTTCCCGTTCCTCCCGGGCGACACCCTGCTGCTCTCGCTCGGGGTCTTCATCGCCACCGAGGACATCGACATCTTCCCGGGCGGCCCGGGGCTCGAGCTGACCATCGCCCTGGTGCTGCTGACGGCAGCGGCCTTCCTCGGCAACGTGGTCGGCTACGAGATCGGCCGCGCCATCGGGCCACCGCTCTACCGCCGCAACGGCCGGATCCTGAAGAAGAAGTACTTCGACCAGACGGAGCTCTTCTTCGACAGGCACGGGAGCTCGGCACTGGTGATCGGGCGCTTCGTGCCGTTCGTGCGCACCTACATCACGGTCGTGGCCGGCGTGACCCGGATGCAGCGGCACCGGTTCCTGGTGTGGAGCTTCGTGGGCGCGGCCGGCTGGGTCCTCAGCATCACGCTGCTCGGCTACTTCCTCGGCACCCGCGTCCCGTGGCTGCGCGACAACATCGACTTCGCGATCCTCACCATCCTCGCCCTGTCGGTCATCCCGGTGGTCTTCGAGTGGTGGCGGCACCGTCGTACGTCGTCGCCCGAGGCCGACGACAACGACGGCGACGGCCTCCCCGACCGCGACATCCTCGGCCAGGACGTCCGCGAGGCCTGAGGCCGGGCTGCCCGGACCCGTCGGGCGCCGGGCCCGTCAGGCGCCGGCGCGGACGGCGTCGAGCTCGGCCTTGGTGAGCACCGGCCGGACCTCGAGGCCGACGTCGGCGAGCGGGTTCTCACCCGCGGGGCTGCGGTCGATCGCGCAGACCACCACCTCGACGACCGCACCGGCCTCGCGCAGCGCGCGCGTCGCGTCGCGGACGGCGCCGCCGGTGGTGATCACGTCCTCGACGAGCGTGACCCGGCGACCGGCGACGTCCGGCCCCTCGGCCAGCTTGCACGTGCCGTAGGTCTTGGCCTGCTTGCGCACGAACAGTGCGGGGTGGCCGGTCAGGCTGCTGATCATCGTGGCGATCGGGATGCCGCCGAGCTCGAGACCGCCGAGCAGCTCGGTGTCGCCGGGGAGCACCTGCACCATCGCCCGGGCCACCCGGGCCAGCACGGTCGGGTCGGACTCGAAGAGGTACTTGTCGAAGTACTCGCTCGCCACCTGGCCCGACCGGAGGGTGAACTCCCCCGTCAGGCGGCAGATGCCGTCGATGTCGAGAGCCAGGTCGGGGTCACGGATGTCGGTCACGGGGCAGACCCTAGTCCCGGCCACCCGTTACCGTCGCAGGCATGCTCGCCCGGCGCCTGCACGGCATCCCGCCCACGATCTTCACCGAGATGTCCGCCCTCGCCGCGCGCACGGGGTCGGTGAACCTCGGCCAGGGCTTCCCGGACGTCGACGGGCCGCCGCGCGTGATCGCGCGAGCGGTCGAGGCCCTCGAGCACGGCGCCAACCAGTACGCGCCCGGGCCGGGCGTGCCCGCGCTGCGCGAGGCGGTGGCCCGTCACCAGCAGCGCCACTACGGCCTCGACCTCGACCCCGACCGCGAGGTCGTGGTCACCACCGGCTGCACGGAGGGTGTCGCCGCATCGCTGCTCGGGCTGGTCGACGAGGGCGACGAGGTCGTCGTGCTCGAGCCCTACTACGACTCCTACACCGCGATGATCCAGGTGGCCGGCGGCGTGCGGAAGCCGGTGACGCTTCGCGCGCCGGACTACCGCCTCGACGTCGACGCTCTGCGGGCCGCGGTCGGTCCGCGCACCCGGTTCGTGCTGCTCAACAGTCCGCACAACCCGACCGGCACCGTGCTCACCGACGCCGAGCTGGCCGCCGTCGCCGCGGTCGCCGTCGAGCACGACCTCGTCGTGATCACCGACGAGGTCTACGAGCACCTGACCTACGACGAGCACCGGCACGTGCCGATGGCCACCCTGCCCGGCATGCGCGAGCGCACGCTGTCGCTGTCGTCGGCCGGCAAGTCGTGGTCGTTCACCGGCTGGAAGGTCGGCTGGGCCACCGGGCCGGAGGAGCTGGTCTCGGCCGTGCTCGCGGCCAAGCAGTGGCTCACCTTCACCAGCGGCTCGCCGCTCCAGCCCGCCATCGCCGTCGCACTCGACGAGGAGGACGACTTCCCCCGCACGCTCGCCGCCGACCTCCTCGTCCGCCGCGACCTGCTGTGCGCGGGCCTCGCGGACGTCGGCATCGAGGTGCGGGTGCCCGAGGGCACCTACTTCGCGATGAGCGACGTCTCCGCGCTCGGCTGGGAGGACGGCGACACCTTCTGCCGTGCGCTGCCCGGGCGCGCCGGAGTCGTCGCCATCCCGACGCAGCGCTTCCACGACGACCAGGAGGCCGGGCGGCACCTCGTGCGGTGGGCCTTCTGCAAGGACAGGCGCGTCATCGAGGACGGCCTGCGCCGTCTGGCGGCCGCCGACCTCCGTCGCTGACCTGCGTCACTGACCTGCGTCGTCGACCCGGGCGAGCCCGGGACCGCGCCGCTCAGTACTGCGTCATCCCCGGGATCTGCGACGCGGGCGGCTGCTTGCGGAACCACTCGTTCGCCCCGCCGACGAACAGCAGCACGATCGTGGCGGCGGCCGCGAGGAGCGTCACACCGCTGATGAGGCTCGCGATCGAGATCAGGCTGACCAGGAGGCTGACCGCGGCCGAGATCACCAGCAGGATCCGCGCGATGTTGGACCGGCGGAGCACGAAGATCGCCAGCACGCAGCTGATCAGGCACCACAGCGCGAAGCCGATCACGACCGCCATCACCAGCCCGTAGGCGGAGTCGGCCGAGAAGCCCGAGTCCTGGAAGCTCTGGTCGTCGCGGATCTGGTCGAGGAAGTCCTGGCGCGCCACCGCGAGGCCGAAGATGCCGATCACGAAGCCGACCAGGCTCAGGCCCGCGCTGACGAGGGTGATGACGGCGGCCGCGGTGACGGTGCCGGGGCGCCTGGAGGAGTCGCGCGGGGGCTGGTACGCCGGCTGGCCGTAGCCGCCGTAGGGCTGCGCCGGCTCGCCGTACGTCGGCTGGGGGTACGCCGGCTGGCCGTACGCGGGCTGGCCGTACGCGGGCTGGCCGTAGGGGTCGGCGGACGCCGGCGGGGCGGCCTGGCCGAACGGCTGCGGCGGCTGCGCGGGCTGGCCCGGCGGGGGCGTCTGCTGCGACCCGGCGTCGTAGGGGTTCGGGGGCGGCGGCGGCGGGCCGGTGGGGTGCGGCTGCTCGCCGTACGGGTTGCCGGTGGGACCGTTCACGTCGCTCATGGGTGCATTGGACCACGCGGGCGCGCGAACCACGCGCGCACCTCGGTGCGGATCAGCAGCGACGCCGTCAGCAGGCAGCCGACCGCCGGGACGACGAGCACGAACGAGCCGATCGCGGCGACCAGGCAGACCAGACCAGCCGTCGCGGCCGAGGCGAGGAGGGCGGTGCGGGCCCAGACCACCCGCCGCCAGACCAGCACCCCGAGGACGGCCGCGGTGGCGGCCCACAGGCAGGTGAGTGCCACGACCACGTAGGTCGCGACCTCGACGCCGGCGCGGCTGACGCCCTGCGCCTGCCAGTCGGGGTTCTGCTTGTCGAGCTCGTTGAAGAGCAGGTCGGGAGCCGCGGCCACGACGGCCGCGGTGAGCAGCATCAGGCCGGCCACGAGGGTGGCCAGCGTCCACGTCAGCACGCAGGCCGCGACCACGGCGCCCGGCCGGCGCTCCTGCTCGCGCGGGACCGGCGGCGGCCACGGCACCGGCGCGGAGGCGGCAGCGGGAGCGGTGGACCCGTCGACGGGGCGGTGCTGCGGGGTGCCGAACCCCTCGTGGGCCCGCGGGCCCGGCGACACCACGCCGGAGCCGGCCGGCGGGGGCGGCGGGGTGTGCGGCGAGAGGTACGGCGGCGGCGCCTGCCGCTGCTCCGGCGCGGGCGGGCCGGGCTCCGGCACCGGCGCGGTGCGGGCGCGGACGCCGTTGAACCAGTCACGCGACGGCTCGAGCCAGAGCACCAGGGCCGAGGCGGCCACCAGCGAGGACAGGAAGCCGCCGACCACCATCCCGGCGAAGAAGAGCGGCACCGCCACGATGGTCAGGGCCAGCCGTGCGCCCTTGCTCCGCTTCAGCACGTGGAAGCCGAGCACTGCCGCCGCGGTGGCGCAGCCGGCCGCGACCATCGCCAGCACCCGGACCACGGCGATCGCCCCGTCGACGTCGAGGCCGAGGTCGACCCCGGGCGGCTCGGCGAGGAACTGCTCGATGGTGCGCCGGGTCTCGAGCGTGTGCAGGCCGGCCACCGTGTCGAAGACGGTGAGCACGACCAGCACCGAGGCGCCCACCGCGATCCAGGCGGCCATGGTCACCTGGCGGGGGCGGGGCAGGGTGTCGGTCATCGGCTCAATTGGATCACGCGGGCGTGAGGGCCAGGCCCTCGGTGCCCTCGGGGGCCAGGTCGACGGCCACGGTGCCGCCGTCGACGACGTCGCCGGCGATCAGCAGCTTGGCGAGCGGGTCGCCGATCGCGCTCTGGATCAGGCGGCGCAGCGGGCGCGCGCCGTACGCCGGGTCGTAGCCGGTCTCGGCGAGCCAGGCGCGGGCGGCGTCGCTGACCGTGATCGTGATCCGCCGGACCGCGAGCCGCTTCTCGAGCAGCGCGAGCTGGAGGTCGACGATCTCGGCGAGCTCCTCACGCGTGAGCGCCTCGAAGACCACGACCTCGTCGAGGCGGTTGAGGAACTCGGGCTTGAAGGCCGCGCGCACGGTCGCCAGCACCGACTCGCGCTTCTTCTCCGGGTCGAGGGTCGGGTCGACGAGGTAGCCCGAGCCGAGGTTGCTGGTCAGCACGAGCAGCGTGTTGCGGAAGTCGACGGTGCGGCCCTGGCCGTCGGTCAGCCGGCCGTCGTCGAGCACCTGCAGCAGGATGTCGAAGACCTCGGGGTGCGCCTTCTCGACCTCGTCGAGCAGCACCACGGCGTACGGGCGGCGCCGGACGGCCTCGGTGAGCTGGCCGCCCTCGTCGTACCCGACGTAGCCCGGAGGGGCGCCGACGAGGCGGGCCACCGAGTGCTTCTCGGAGTACTCGCTCATGTCGATGCGCACGATCGCGCGCTCGTCGTCGAAGAGGAAGTCGGCCAGCGACTTGGCCAGCTCGGTCTTGCCGGTGCCGGTGGGGCCGAGGAAGAGGAAGGAGCCGGTCGGGCGGTGCGGGTCACTGATGCCCGCGCGCGAGCGGCGTACGGCGTCGGCCACCGCGGTGACGGCGGCCCGCTGCCCGATCAGGCGCCGGCCGATGACGTCCTCCATCTCCAGGAGCTTGGCGGTCTCGCCCTGGAGCATCCGGCCCGTGGGGATGCCCGTCCACGCCTCGACGACCTCGGCCACCTGCTCGGCGCCGACCTCCTCGCCGACCAGCGGCTCGATGTCGGACTTCTCGGCGGCGACCGCGGTGTTGATCTTCTTCTCCAGCTCGGGGATCGACTCGTAGTTGATCCGGCTGGCGGCCTCGAGGTTGCCCTCGCGCAGCAGCCGGTCGGCCTCGATGCGCAGCTGGTCGAGCTGGCGGCGCAGCTCGCCCTCGCCCTCCAGTGAGCTCTTCTCGCGCTCCCAGCGGGCCTCGAGGCCGCGCAGCTCCTCCTCCTTGTCCGCGAGGTCGCGGCGGAGCGCGTCGAGCCGCTCGAGGGAGGCCTCGTCGCTCTCCTTCTGGAGCGCGAACTCCTCCATCTTGAGCCGGTCGACCTGGCGGCGCAGCTGGTCGATCTCCTCCGGCGAGGACTCGATCTCCATGCGCAGCCGGCTCGCGGCCTCGTCGACGAGGTCGATGGCCTTGTCGGGCAGCTGGCGGCCGGTGATGTAGCGGTCGGAGAGCGTGGCGGCGGCGACCAGGGCGGCGTCGGTGATGCGGACGCCGTGGTGCGCCTCGTACTTCTCCTGGATGCCACGCAGGATCTGGATGGTGTCCTCGACGCTGGGCTCGCCGACGAAGACCTGCTGGAAGCGGCGCTCGAGAGCGGGGTCCTTCTCGATCCGCTCGCGGTACTCGTCGAGCGTCGTGGCGCCGATCATGTGCAGCTCGCCGCGCGCCAGCATCGGCTTGAGCATGTTGCCGGCGTCCATCGCGGAGTCGCCGCCGGCGCCGGCACCGACGACCGTGTGCAGCTCGTCGATGAAGGTGATGATGCCTCCCGCGGCGTCGCGGATCTCCTCGAGCACGGCCTTGAGCCGCTCCTCGAACTCGCCGCGGTACTTCGCGCCGGCGACCATCGCGGCCAGGTCGAGGCTGAGGACCCGGCGCCCCTTGAGGGAGTCGGGCACGTCGCCCGCGACCACGCGCTGGGCCAGCCCCTCGACGACGGCGGTCTTGCCGACGCCGGGCTCGCCGATCAGCACCGGGTTGTTCTTGGTGCGCCGCGAGAGCACCTGCACGACGCGGCGGATCTCGGCGTCGCGGCCGATCACCGGGTCGAGCCGGCCCTCCTCGGCGGCCTGCGTGAGGTCGACGGAGTACTTCTCGAGCGCCTCGTAGGTCGACTCGGCGTCCTGGCTGGTGACGCGGCGGTTGCCGCGGACGGCGGTCAGGCCGTCGCGCAGGCCCTCCTCGGTCAGGCCGGCGTCGACGAGCACCTGGCGGGCCGGGCTCTCGGTGCCGGCGATCGCGATCAGGAGGTGCTCGGTGGCGACGTAGTCGTCCTTCATCGACGCCGCGAGGTCGAGGGCGCCGGCGAGCACCCGGGTGAGCGCGGCGGAGGCGCCGGGCTGCTGGACGGTGGCGCCGCTGGCCCGCGGGAGCTGGGCCACCACCTGCTCGGCGCGCGCGGAGAGCGCGCCGGCGTCGGCACCGGCGCGGGTGACGAGGGTGCGCGCGACACTGTCGGTCTCGCGCAGCAGCGCGGCGAGGAGGTGGATCGGCTCCGTCGTGGTGTGCCCGGCCGTGGTGGCCGACACCTGGGCGGCCTCGATCGCCTCCCGCGCGCGGGTGGTGAACTTCTCGGCGCCGAACTGGCTCATGCTGCGTGGTCCTCCTGCGGGTCCTTGGGTGGGGTCGTCACCTGGATCAACGCTCCCAGAGTTGAGTCTGTTCCGCTCAAGTCTGGCGGATCCGCCCTACGGGTCACGATTTCGACAGGGTTCCCGGTGCGGTCTGGGCAGGCCGTGCGCACCAGGTCTAGCGTGGCCGGTGAGGTCGTCGAGCACCCGGCGACACCAGGCTTCACCGAGGTCACCCGTGGTCGCAACCGCCCAGCCCGTACGCGTGGTCGTCGTGGACGACAGCCCCGACATCCGCGACCTCCTGCGCCTGCAGCTCGACGCCGACGGGTTCGAGGTGGTCGGCGTCGCCGCCGACGGCCGCACAGCGCTGGAGATGTGCCGCCGCGAGCAGCCTGACGTGGTCACCCTCGACCTGGCCATGCCCGGCATCGGGGGGCTCGAGGCGCTGCCGACGCTGCGCCACGACTGCCCGCACACCAAGGTCGTCGTCTACACGGCGTACGACGGGTTCGCGCGCCTCGCGCAGGTCCGCGACGCCGGGGCAGCGGCGTACATCACCAAGGGGGTCTCGATGCGCCGGCTGACCGAGCACCTGCGCCGGGTCTTCGACAGCGACGCGGCCGAGCCGGTGGGGCCGTTCCCGCTGCGCCCGCCGGCCTGACCCGGCGGCAGTCACGGGCCCGACTTGGACCCCACTCGTGCGCGCGTTACCGGGTCGCGCGGCCCCCGGTTGCCCTATCGTTCCGTCAGGTGTGAGGACAGGCACGAGGGGAGTGAGTCATGCGGGGCAACCCGTTCCGCCGCAGCTCGGACGACGAGCCGGAGCCCACGGTCGAGGCCGAGCCCTCCGAGCCGGCCCCGGAGCAGAAGTTCACCGTGATCGTGGTCGAGGACACCGTCGACGTGCGCGACATGCTGCGGATGACCCTCGAGGCCGGGGGCTTCGAGATCGTCGCCGAGGCCGGCGACGGCGCGATGGGGCTGGCGCTGATCGAGCGCGAGCAGCCCGACCTCGTCGTGCTCGACCTCGCCATGCCCGAGACCGGTGGCCTGGAGATCCTGCCGCTCGTCCACGGCGCCTGCGCCAAGACCCGGGTCGTGGTCTACAGCGCGATCGGTGCGACCTACATGACCGAGGCGGCGCTCAACGCGGGCGCCTACGCCTACATCCAGAAGGGCGTCTCGCCCCGCAGCATCATCGAGCACCTCCGGCGCGTCGCCCAGTCCGGCGCCCAACGCCCGGTGCGGCCGTTCCCGCTCGTCCGCGACTACGCCTGAACCGGTCGAACCGTCACTCAGATCCGTTGAGCCGTCAGTTCGAGCGACCCAAGTGACGGTTCGACGGATCTGAGTGACGGTTCGACCGATCTGAGTGACGGTTCGACCGATCGCGGTGGGTCAGGTGCGGGCGAGGTGGGCGCGCGCCAGCGGTGACGCGCGGACGTCGCCGCCGCCCTCGACGTGGGCGGCCTGGGCCCGGAGCCCCCGCACGACGGCCGTACGGGAGGGTGCCCACGTCTCCACCTGGTCGGCCAGCAGGCCCAGCACTTCCGGAGGTTGGCAGCGGTCGCCGCCGACGTCGACCGCGACGAGCGGCAGGTACGTCGGCCGCCCGGAGCCGCGCACCTCGAGCAGCACCTGTCCGGCCCGGTTGGGGGTGAACCGCACGGTCTCGGCGTCCGCCCACGCGGTCGAACGGCGCAGGACGAGCAGGACCTGCTGCACCACCAGGCCGCGGCGGGTGTCGAGCCAGGTGCGGCGCAGCGCGACCCATGCGACGAACCCCGCGAACGCGACGGCGAGGACGAGCGCGGCCACGCGGTTGCCGGGCGGCTGGGTCGCAAGGGCCCAGCCGACCACCGCCGGCACGGCGACGACGGCCGCGGCCAGCGAGAGCCAGGTCGTGGCCGAACCGCTCAGCAACCGCGGGACCGTCACCCGCGCGCCGGGCTCAGCCATGCAGGACCACCGCCTCGGCACGCACCGACGCGACCGCCTCGGCGACGGAGGCGCGCGCGGCCCCGGCCGTGGCGGGCTCGGCCCGGGTCGGCGTGCCGGGCGCCACCACCCAGCAGCCGTCGGGGCCGGAGAGGACCGCCAGCACCGGGGGCTCGGAGTCGCCCGGCCGGCGCACGACGAGGTCGGCGCGCACGAAGGCCGCACCGAGCCGCTCGAGCACCGCGTCGGGTGGCGTCGGGTCGCCGTGCGGGGCGTCGACGTAGAGGGTCGGGCCGTCGCCGTCCCCGGCGTCGGGGTGGACGGCGGCGCCGACGGCCAGGTGCTCGAGGTCGGCGGCGTGCGCGAGGGCGAAGCGGTGGAGCCCGTCGCGGCTGACCTCCTCGAGCAGCACGACGTCGTCGACGAGGTGGGCGTACCAGAAGTCCTGGTCGGTCGCGGTCGTGCGGGCGACGGCCACCACGACCTGGGCGGCCTCGCGCAGGGCCACCACGGACGCGACGTCCTCGCGGACCTCGAGGTCGACGCTGCCGTCACGCAGGGCGGTCGCGGCCGCGATGGCCTCGACCGTGGGCGGGGAGACCACGCCGCGCGCGACGAGGGAGCGGTACGCCGAGCGGCGCGCCACCTCGCGCTCGGCCTCGAGGAGGTCGTCGAGGAAGGGCAGCACCGGCATGGGTCCGGGGCGGGCGACGACGCTGAGCTCCTCGTCGGTGAGCACGTCGACGAGCACCGGCTCGGCCGCGGTCGGCCCGTGGGTCGTCGGGTCGGGCCTCCGGTGGGACATCGGCGACGGCCCTAGAGGAGCCCGAAGCTGACGGTGTGCAGGGTGGAGGCGCCGGCGTCCGCGAGGGCGTCCCCCGCGTCGGACAGCCGGTCGCCGGCCCAGTCGACCGCGGCGCTCGCACCGTCGTAGGCATCGGAGAGCCGGTCGCCGGTCCACTCGACCGCGTGGGAGCCGAACCGCTCGATGTCGTCCCAGTGGTCGTAGACGTAGCTGCCGAGCGTCCAGGCGCCGTATCCGAGGACCGCCGCGCCCGCGATGCCGGCTCCGACCGGGCCGAGGGCGATCAGACCGGCCGAGCTCGCCAGCAGCGCGCCGCCACCGGCCGCCCCGGCGAGGCCGAACCCGCGCGTCGCCCAGCCGCGTGCGCCGTCGTACCCGCCGCCGGTGACGGCGTCCATCGCCCCGGTGGCCACGGTGAGCGGGAGGAACGCCTTGCCGGCGATGGTCGCGGCCCGGCTGCCGAGGAGGAACCGCGCGAACCCGCCGTTCTCGGCGCCGTTCGCGAACGTCCGCAGCGCGTCGTCGGAGGCGCCGAGGTTGCGCAGGAAGGTCCGGTAGTCGGTGAGGGGGGCGCTGGAGGCCCGGAGGAAGGTGAGGAACGACGTCGAGCGGCCGAAGAGGCCGACCGCCTTCTTCAGCGTCAGCCCGAGCGCGACGGCGCCGCCCGCAGTGCCGAGCGCGCCGAGGAGGTCGCGGCTGGTCACCGCGCGCTGGAGGTAGGCCTCGACGGCCGACTCGAGCGTCTGCGGGAAGTCGATGTCGCCGAGGGCGGTGGCCGTGGTCGCGTCGGCGGTGGCGACCGCGGTGAGCGCGCCGCCGATGTCGGAGGCGAGCGCGCCGGCGCGGTCGTCGAGCCGCTGCTGCTCGGCGTTGCGGGAGGCCGCGGCGGCGGCCGCGACCTCGGGCGAGCTCATCACCGGCGGCAGGGTCGGGGCGGTGACGCTCCCGTCGTCGCCGACGGTGAAGCCCTGAGCCTCGGCACCGGCGATCGTGTCGAGCAGCCGCTGCCGGGCGTGGCCGATGTCGCCCGCCCCGGTGCGCAGGGCGGCGCGGGCGTGGTCGAGGGCGTCGGCCAGCCGGGCGCCGGTGCGCGCCTCGTCGGCGGCACGCTCGGCGGCCGCGAGCGCCCACGCGCCCCCGGCCTCGGTCAGCGCCTGCTCCAGCGAGCGGCCCACGGCCCGGGCCTCGCGGTCGACGACGTCGGCGGCCTCGCAGACCGACCCGGCGGCGACGTCGAGCGCCTCGGGCCGCCAGCCGCGGACCTGCGGGACGGTCAGGGTGCTCATCGCGGCGCCCTCCCGAAGCCTCCGGCCACGCCGACATCGGTGCCGGTGAGGTCGCGGGCGGTGACCCGCGAGGCGTCCGCCAGCGAGCCGAGCCCCTCGGCGTAGACCTGGACGGCGGCCGCGAGGCGGGTCGAGACCCACAGGCAGCCCTGGCTGGTCTGCGACCACGCCAGCGCGTCGGAGGCGTCGGCGAACGGGCCGGCGACGTCGAGGTCGGCGAGCACGGCGGCGGAGAGGTCGACCTCATCCGCCGCGGTGGTGAGTCCCCCCGTGTCTGCGATCAGCATGACCGCGTCCTACCCCGCTCCCCCCGGGCTGACACGTGGGTCGTGGCGGCCGGTTACTGGTGTCCGCGGCGCCAGACGACGAGCGACTGCCCCGGGGAGGGCTGCCACGGGACCGGCAGCCGGCTGCCGCGCCCGTCCGCCTCGTCGCGGCGTACGGCGAGTGCGCGGCGCAGCGCCGCGCGGGTCGCCTCGAGCTCGGCCTGCAGCTCCTCGTTGCGCGCGCGCAGCGCGTCGAGTCGGTGCTCGAGGTCGAGCAGGCGCCGGACCCCCTCGATGCCGATGCCGGCCGAGGTGAGCTCGGCGATCGAGCGCAGCCGCTCGATGTCGCGGTGGGAGTAGCGGCGGCCGCCACCCGCCGCGCGGCCGGGGGTGATCAGGCCGAGCCGCTCGTAGGTGCGCAGCGTCTGGGGGTGCAGGCCGGTCAGCTCGGCGGCCACGCTGATCACGTACACGGCCGCATCCGGCGGCAGCGGCCCGGGCACCATGCCGTCGCCCATCACGAGCCCGCCTCGAACAGTCCGGCCCGCAGCGGCTTGTCGGCCGTGGCGGCGCGGAAGGCCTCGACCGCCTCGCGGGCGGAGGCGTCGAGCACCGCCGGCACCTGCACCTGCACGGTGGCGAGCAGGTCGCCACGGGTGCCGTCGGCCTTCTGCGCGCCCTTGCCGCGCACGCGGAAGGTGCGGCCGTTGGGGGTGCCGGGCGGGACCTTGAGGGTCACCGGGGCGCCGCCGAGCGTCGGGATCTTCACCTCGGCGCCGAGCGCCGCCTCGTCGAAGGAGATCGGCACGTCGAGGGTGAGGTTGTCGCCCTTGCGGCCGAAGAGCCGGTGCGGGGTCACCTTGACCACGACGTAGAGGTCGCCGGGAGGGCCGCCGTTCTCACCGGGTGCGCCCTTGCCGCGCAGCCGGATCCGCTGGCCGTCCTTGACGCCTGCGGGGATCCGCGCCTGGATCGTGCGCGCCGACAGGCCGCGGCCGGAGCCGTGGCAGGTCGGGCAGGCCTCGTCGTAGATGAGCTGCCGGCCGGCACAGGCGGGGCACGTCTCGTTCATCGAGAAGGCACCACCGACCGAGGCGACCACGAAGCCGGCGCCGTCGCACTCGGGGCAGATCCGCGGCTTGGTGCCGGGCTTGCCGCCGCTGCCGCCGCACTCGGCGCAGGCCGAGTCGGCGGTCAGCCGCAGCGAGATGGTGACGCCGTCCATGGCGTCGGTGAACCCGATCGTGGCCGACGACTCGACGTCCGCCCCGCGGGTGGGCCGGCGCTGCTGCTGCGTGCGGCGGTGCCCGCCGAAGAGGTCCCCGAACATGTCGCCGAACCCGCCGCCACCGCCGCCGCCACCGCCTCCGCCGGAGCGGTCGCGGAGCAGGTCGTCGAGGTTGAACGTCGTGCCCCCGGCCTGGCCGCCGGCGCCGAAGCCGCCCGGGAAGCCGCCGGCGAACCCGCCGGAGCCGTAGAGCTGACGCATCTCGTCGTACTTCTTGCGCTTCTCGGCGTCGCCCACGACGTCGTAGGCCTCGGCGACCAGCTTGAACTTCTCGTGCTTGGCGGTGTCGTCGGGGTGGGAGTCGGGGTGGTTGGCGCGCGCGAGCTTGCGGTAGGCCTTCTTGATCTCGTCGGCCGTGGCGTCCTTGGAGACGCCCAGGACGGCGTAGAAGTCCTTGCCGGCCCAGTCGGCCCGCATGCCGTCCGTGCTCATCCGCGCACCTCCCTTCCCGCGCTCCGTGTCGTGCTCACGTGGTGATCAGTCGTCGACCGGGTCGACGACGAGGACCTGCGCCGCCCGGACGACGCGGTCGCCGATCCGGTAGCCGGCCTTGGCGACCACCTTGCAGGTGGTCACGGTGACGTCGGGGTCCTGCCCGATGTGGGACAGGGCCTCGTGCACCGTCGGGTCGAACGCGTCGCCGACCGCGCCGAACTTGGTCAGCCCCAGCCCGGCGACGACGCGCTCGAGCTGGTCGGCCACGGCCGCGAAGCCGGGGTCGAGGTCGCCGTGCTCGCGCGCCCGGTCGATCGTGTCGAGCACGTCGACGATCGGCGCGAGCGCGGCGTACGTCGCGTTCTCGCGCACCAGCTCGCGGTCGCGGTCGACCCGGCGCTTGTAGTTGAGGTACTCGGCCTGCAACCGCTGGAGGTCGCCGGTCAGCTCGTCGAGGTCGCGCCGGGCGCGGGTGAGGTCGTCCTCGACCTCACCCGCGACCGTGGCCTCGTCCGCGAGCGCCTCCTCGACCGGCGACTCGACCGGCGACTCGACGTCGGTCTCGGCGGGCGCCTCGCCGGCGGCCTCACCGAAGGAGGCGGCCTCCTGCTCAGGCTGGGTCACTTGGACTCCCCGGCCTCGCCCTCGGTGGGCTCGTCGACGATCTCGGCCTCCACGACGTCGTCGTCGGACTCGCCCGTCGAGCCGTCGGAGCCGCCCGCGGCAGCCTGCTCGGCCTCCGCCGCGGCGTACATCGCGGCGCCCATCTTCTGGCTGGACTCACCGAGCTTGGTGATGCCGGCCTGGATCTCCTCCGAGCTCGCCTCGGCGTTCTCGAGCGTCGCCTTCAGCGCGTCGACGTCGGCCTGGACCTCGGTCTTCACGTCGTCCGGGATCTTCTCGCCGTTGTCGGCGAGGAACTTCTCGGTCGTGTAGACGAGCTGGTCACCCTGGTTGCGGGTCTCGACGGACTCGCGCCGCTTGGCGTCCTCCTCGGCGTACTGCTCCGCCTCGCGGACCATGCGGTCGATCTCGTCCTTGCCGAGCGCCGAGCCGCCGGAGATCGTCATCGACTGCTCCTTGCCGGAGGCCTGGTCCTTGGCGGTCACGTGCACGATGCCGTTGGCGTCGATGTCGAAGGTGACCTCGATCTTCGGCACGCCGCGCGGGGCCGGCGGGAGGCCGGTCAGCTCGAAGTTGCCGAGCGGCTGGTTCTGCGCCCACATCTGGCGCTCGCCCTGGGCGACCTTGATCTCCACCGAGGGCTGGTTGTCGTCCGCGGTCGTGAAGATCTCCGAGCGTTTGGTCGGGATCGTGGTGTTGCGCTCGATCAGGTTGGTCATCACGCCGCCCTTGGTCTCGATGCCCAGCGACAGCGGGGTCACGTCGAGCAGGAGGACGTCCTTGACCTCGCCCTTGAGCACGCCGGCCTGCAGCGCGGCGCCCACGGCGACGACCTCGTCCGGGTTGACGCCCTTGTTGGGCTCCTTGCCACCGAGCAGCTCCTTGACCAGCTCGGTCACCGCGGGCATGCGGGTGGAGCCACCGACGAGCACGACGTGGTCGATGTCCTTGATCGCGACGCCGCCGTCCTTGAGCACCGACTTGAAGGGCTCGCGGGTGCGGTCGAGCAGGTCGGCCGTCATCTTCTGGAACTCGCTGCGGGTCAGCTTCTCCTCGAAGTGGAGCGGGCCGGACTCGCCGTGGGTGATGTAGGGCAGGTGGATCGTGGTCTCGGAGCTCGAGGACAGCTCGATCTTCGCCTTCTCCGCGGCCTCCTGGAGGCGCTGCTTGGCGATCTTGTCGGCCCCGAGGTCGACGCCGTTGTTGTCCTTGAACTTCTTGACCATCCACTCCACGACGCGGCTGTCCCAGTCGTCGCCGCCGAGGTGGTTGTCGCCCGAGGTCGCCTTGACCTCGACCACGCCCTCACCGATCTCGAGCAGGGACACGTCGAAGGTGCCGCCGCCGAGGTCGAAGACGAGGATCGTCTGGTCGTCGCCCTTGTCGAGGCCGTAGGCCAGCGCGGCCGCGGTCGGCTCGTTGACGATGCGGCTCACGTTGAGGCCGGCGATCTCGCCCGCCTCCTTGGTGGCCTGGCGCTGGGAGTCGGAGAAGTACGCCGGGACCGTGATCACCGCGTCGGTGACGGTCTCGCCGAGGTAGGCCTCCGCGTCGCGCTTGAGCTTCTGCAGCACGAAGGCGCTGATCTGCTGGGGGGTGAACGACTTGTCGTCGATCTTGACCGTCCAGTCCGTGCCCATGTGGCGCTTGACGGAGCGGATGGTGCGGTCGACGTTGGTGACCGCCTGACGCTTGGCGACCTCGCCGACGAGGACCTCGCCGGACTTGGCGAAGGCGACGACGGACGGGGTGGTGCGGGCGCCCTCGGCGTTCGCGATGACGGTGGGCTCGCCACCCTCGAGGACCGAGACGACCGAGTTGGTGGTGCCGAGGTCGATGCCGACGGCTCGTGCCATGGTGGGGTACCTCTCTCGTTGCTGGTTGCTGCGGCTCGCCGACCTGCCGGATGACAGTTGAGCCGGATGCACTCAAGTCTTATCACTCGGTTCAACGCAGGGCGGAGCCGGGGTTGTTCCCGCTCGGGAGAGGAATCTTGCGGCCGCAGCGGCGCGGGTCAGCCCGTGGCCGCCGCACCGGGCCGCGCGTCGGTGCGCGGCACGACGCAGCCGGCGGTCACCGGGGCGCCCTCGCAGCAGGGGCGGATGTAGCCGCAGCGGTCGCACCGCGAGTGGGAGGTCTCCCACCGCATCCGGGCACCGCAGTTGTCGCAGTCCATGTCGTCCAGGGCGTCCAAGGCATCCACCCGCGCCAGTCTGCCCGCGGCAGGCGGCCGGTGGCGCGACGACGCGCGCGGTCAGTCGGGCGTGACGATCGCGAAGTCGGGGTCGCCGGGGTCGAGCACCGCGAGCAGGCGGCCGAGCACGCCGAGGTCGCCGTCCACCTCGACGCCCGCTGCCGCGAGCCCGGCGGGGTCGAGGTCCGCCTCGCCCGTGGCCGCGAGCGCCAGCGCGCCGAGCGCGGCGCGGCCGCCGGTGATGCGGAGGTCGGCCGGGTCGGGCTGGGTCGCCGCGGTGTGGGTGAGGACGCCGTTGGCCAGGGCCAGCCGGTAGGTCACGCCCGCGTCGGCCAGCACGATGTCGACCGAGAGCCGCTCGTCCCACGCCCGCGGCCCGTCGACCCGCACCGCCAGCGAGTCGAAGAGCATCTCCGGCGTCAGCGCCGCGACGAAGTCGGAGGCGTCGGTGCTCACCGGCGTCCCGAAGCCGCCCTCGCGGAGCTCGGTCGCCCCGGAGAGGTAGACGTTGCGCCAGGTGCCGTTCTCGGACCCGAACCCCAGCTGCTCGAAGGTGTCCGCCAGCAGGGTCCGGGCCCCGGCGTGGTCAGGCTCGGCGAAGACCACGTGGCTGAGCACCTCGGCGACCCACCGCCAGTCGCCCTCGTCGTACGACGCGCGGGCCTGCTCGACGACGCGGTCGGCGCCACCCATGAACGCGACGTAGCGACGCCCCGCCTCGACCGGCGGGTGCGCCCACAGCCGGGCCGGGTTGCCGTCGTACCAGCCGAGGTAGCGCTGGTAGACGGCCTTCACGTTGTGGCTGACCGACCCGTAGTAGCCGTGCGTGTGCCACGCCGCCTCGAGGGCGGGCGGCATCCGGAGCACCTCGGCGATCTCGGCGCCGACCAGCCCGCGGTTCATCAGCCGCACGGTCTGGTCGTGGAGGTAGGCGTAGAGGTCGCGCTGCAGCGAGAGCAGCTCGACGACCCGGTCGGTGCCCCACGTCGGCCAGTGGTGGGAGGCGAAGAGGACGTCGGAGTCACGCGCGAACAGGTCGATCGCCTCGGTGAGGTAGCCGGCCCACGCGTGCGGGTCGCGGACCTGCGCGCCGCGGAGGGTGACCAGGTTGTGCAGGGTGTGGGTGGCGTTCTCGGCCAGGCAGAAGGCTCGGTGGTCCGGGAACCAGAAGTGCATCTCCGACGGCGCCTCGGTGCCGGGCGCCATCTGGAAGACCATCCGCACCCCGTCGACGGTCTCCTCCTGGCCGGTCGTGGTGATGTCGAGGGTGGGCGCGATCAGCGTGACCGTGCCGGTCGAGGTGGTCTGCCCGAGGCCGGCGCCGACCTGGCCCCGGGCCCCGCGCGCCAGCGCCGCGCCGTACATGTAGCCGGCACGCCGGGTCATCGCGACGCCGGCGTACACGTTCTCGGAGACGGCGTGCTCCAGGAACCCGGCCGGCGCCAGCACGACGACCTCGCCCGCGTCGACGGCCTCCTGCGTCGTGACGCCCTTGACGCCGCCGAAGTGGTCGGCGTGCGAGTGGGTGTAGACCACGCCGGTCACCGGACGGTGGCCCCGGTACTCGCGGTAGAGCGCCAGCGCGGCGGCGGCCGTCTCGACGGAGATCAGCGGGTCGATCACCACGACGCCGCGCTCCCCCTCGACGAAGGTGACGTTGGAGAGGTCGAGGCCACGGACCTGGTAGATCCCCTCGACCACCTCGTAGAGGCCCTGCTGGGCCACGAGCTGCGACTGCCGCCACAGGCTCGGGTGGACCGTGCCGGGCGCCTCGCCGGACAGGAAGGCGTAGGAGTCGTTGTCCCACACCACCCGCCCGTCGGCGGCCCTGACCACGCCGGGCTCGAGCCGGCCGATGAAGCCGCGGGCGGCGTCCTCGAAGTCCCGGGTGTCGTGGAACGGGAAGGCGTTGGTGTCGGCGGTCATGCCGCCACGACACACACCAGTGGTAGGGACGTCGTCCCCCACGGCGGAGGATCCCGGCCGCTCAGTCGGGGTCGGCCCCGGGGTAGATCCGGAAGCCGGTCAGGCTGCGGTGCGCGAAGGTCGCGTAGAAGGGCGCTGCGGCGGCGTCGGAGACGAGGTCCATGCGCAGGGTGCGGGTCGCCTGGAAGGTGGCCACGACGAGCAGGCGGCCGATCCCCCGCCGGCGGTGGTCGGGGTGCACGGCGAGGAAGCCGAGGTGGCTCTGCAGCACGCCGTCGCCCATCGCCTGCGCCCAGCCGACGACCTCGCCGCCGGCCTGCGCGACGTAGGCCACCGCGCCGGGAGCGGTGCACACGGCGTCGACGACGGCCGGGTCGGACAGCGAGGGCCACTGGACGCGCACGGACAGCCGGGCGACGGCCGGCGCGTCGGCCGGGTCGTAGGGCCGGACGTCCACGGTGGGCATGCCCCCGTTCTAGCCGAAGACGGCCCCCTCGTCGCCCCACCCGTCCAGCAGGTCGCCGAGGACCGTCGTGGCGTGGGCCACGTCCCACGCACGGCACTCGCGGTCGACCACGGCGTACGCCGCGCGCAACGGCTCGGGGTCGCCGTCCAGGACCGCCTCGAGCTGGGGCAGCAGCCGCTCCGCGCTCCACTCCGGTACGGCGAGCGGGTGCTCGCGCAGCTCCCAGGCGAGGTACTTGTTGTAGGGCCGCACCCGGCCGCCGAGCGCGAAGACCACGTCGAGCAGCCAGGCCACCGACTCGGCGGCGTCCAGGCGGCGCTCCAGCGGGCGGCCGTCGCGGTCGGACTTGAGGGCGCGGTAGGCGAAGTTCACCCAGCCGTCGAGCCGGTCGCCCTCGACCAGCAGGGCGCGCTGCTCCGCGTCGTCGAGCGTCGCCTGGCGGTGGCAGGCCGCGGTGACCCGGCCGTCCGGGGTGTCGCGCAGCACGTCGACCCACGCGTGCTGCCACCGGAACCACCAGTCCTCGGTGCCGAACGGCGGCACCCTCTCGAGCTCCGCGATCCCGGTCGGGATCTCGTCGATCGCGGTGCTGCGCCGTGTCGGCGGCACGGGCACACCGTCCGCGAGCACGACGAGCACGTCGACGTCGGAGCGGTCGGTGGCCATGCCCCGCGCGGCGGAGCCGGTCAGCACGACGCCGATCACCGCGGGGTCCTCGCGGGCGAGCACCTCCGCGAGGGCGGCACGCGCCCGCTCGGGCACGCTCACACCAGGCCGGCCATGCGCAGCGACCGGTCGACGAGCGAGACCCGCCGCAGCGACCGGACCTCCTCGAGCGGGATCCAGCGCGCCTCGTCGGTGGTCCCGCCGACCTCGCGGGTCAGCTCGCCGCCGACGACCTCGGCCTCGAAGACGACGCGGACCGACTTGAGCACCCGGCCGCTCCCGTTGTGGCGGCGGTGGCCGGGGATGAGGAAGGAGTCGACGCCGAGCAGGCGGCCGAGCCGCACGTCGTACCCGCTCTCTTCGCGGACCTCACGGACCGCGGCCTCCTCGACGCTCTCGTGCAGCTCCACGCCGCCGCCCGGCATCGTCCACTCGGGCTCGGCCGCCTCGTTCCACAGCGCCAGGAGGATGCTCGGCCCGTCGAGGATCACGGCGTACGCCGCGAGGCGCGTGTCGTAGTCGGTGTAGTCCACGCCGCGCAGTCTCCCCCGGGCCGACCCTCGGTGTCCTCCGGGTTTGACCCGGGTGGTTGGGTCGGAGCCATGACTGTCCCGCAGCTGCAGCTCCACGACGGCACGACGATCCCCCAGCTCGGTCTGGGCGTCTTCCAGGTCCCGCCGGAGGAGACCGCCCGCGTGGTCACCGACGCCCTCGAGGTCGGCTACCGGCACATCGACACCGCGCAGATGTACCGCAACGAGGAGGGCGTCGGCGAGGCGCTCGCGCAGGCGGGCCTGCCGCGCGACGAGGTCTACGTGACCACCAAGCTCAACAACGGCTTCCACCGGCCCGACGACGCGCGCCGCGAGCTCGCGGTCTCGCTCGACCGGCTGCGGCTCGACAGGGTCGACCTGTTCCTCATCCACTGGCCGCTCCCGACGCGCTACGACGGCGACTTCGCCTCCACCTGGCAGGCCCTGCTCGACCTGCGCGACGAGGGACTGACGACGTCGGTCGGCGTCTCGAACTTCCAGCCGGCGCACCTCGCGCGGATCATCGAGGCGACCGGCGAGGCGCCGGTGGTCAACCAGGTCGAGTGCCACCCGTGGTTCGGAAACGAGGAGGTGCGCGCAGCCGACCGCGAGCACGGGATCCTCACCGAGGCGTGGGCGCCGATCGCCCGCGGCCGGGTGAACGACGAGCCGGTGATCACCACGATCGCCGGACGCCTCGACCGGACGCCGGCCCAGGTCACGCTGCGCTGGCACGTGCAGCGTGGCGACATCGTCTTCCCCAAGACCGTGAGCCCCGGGCGGATGCGCGAGAACTTCGCGCTCTTCGACTTCGAGCTGACCGACGACGACATGGCGGCGATCTCCGGGCTCGACCAGGGCGACGCGGGCCGCACCGGCCCCGACCCCGACACCTTCGACTGGATCCCCTGACGGTGGCAGGCTGGTCGCATGCCGACCACGCCCACGACCGTCGTCCTCTTCGGCGCGACGGGTGACCTCGCCCGGCGCAAGCTGCTCCCGGGACTGCTGCACCTCTTCGAGACCGGGCTGCTCCAGGAGGTGCGGGTCGTCGGGACCTCCCTCGACGACCACACCCGCGACTCCTTCGTCGACCTGGCACGCTCGTCGGTCGAGGAGCACGGCACTGAGACCGACCTCGAGGCCTGGCCCGAGTTCGCCAAGCGCCTGCACTGGGCACCGGGCTCGGGCGGGGCGCCGGCCCTGCGGGCCGCGGTCGAGGAGGCCGAGCAGGAGGCCGGCTGGGACGGCCCGGTCTCCCGGCTGCATTACCTGAGCGTGCCGCCGAAGGCCGCGCTGGCCGTCGTCCGACTGCTGCACGACTGCCAGCTCGTCGAGCACAGCCGGATCGTGATGGAGAAGCCGTTCGGCACCGACCTCGCCTCGGCACAGGAGCTCAACCGGCAGCTGCACGAGGTCTTCGACGAGTCGCAGATCTTCCGGATCGACCACTTCCTCGGCAAGGAGGCGGCCCAGAACATCCTGGCCTTCCGCTTCGCCAACGGCCTCTTCGAGCCCATCTGGCACCGCAACCACATCGACCACGTGCAGATCGACGTGCCGGAGTCGCTCGGCCTCGAGCAGCGGGCGTCGTTCTACGAGGCGACCGGCGCCTACCGCGACATGGTCGTCACCCACCTGTTCCAGGTGCTGGCGTTCACCGCGATGGAGCCGCCGACCGCGCTCGAGCCGTTCGCGATCAGCGAGGAGAAGTTCAAGGTCTTCCGCTCGCTGAAGCCGATCGAGCCGCACGACGTCGTGCGCGGCCAGTACGTCGGGTACCGCGACGAGGAGGGCGTCGCCGACGACTCCGAGACCGAGACGTTCGTCGCGCTGCGCTGCTTCATCGACAACTGGCGGTGGGCCGGCGTGCCGTTCTACCTGCGCACCGGCAAGAAGATGCCCGAGGGCGCGCGGATCATCTCGATCGCGTTCAAGGAGCCGCCGCGCTCGATGTTCCCCGAGGGCTCCGGAGTCGGCGACCACGGCCCCGACCACCTCACCTTCGACCTCGCCGACCAGGCCAAGATGTCGCTCTCCTTCTACGGCAAGCGCCCGGGCCCGGGGATGCGGCTCGACAAGCTGTCGATGCAGTTCGCGATGCACGACACCGGCTGGGCCGGCGCGGTCCTCGAGGCCTACGAGCGCCTGATCTACGACGCCGCGCGCGGCGACCGCACGCTCTTCACCTCCGCCCAGGGTATCGAGCGCCTCTGGGAGGTCTCCACGCCGCTGCTGGAGAACACGCCCGTCGTCCGCCCGTACGGCGTCGGCACCTGGGGACCCAACCAGGTCCACCAGCTGATCGCGCCGTACGCCTGGCGGCTGCCCTTCGAACGCGGCTGGCGCGACCCGAACTCGGTCGGCTCCTGACTAACCGGCCAGCCGGCCCGGCATCTGCCACCCGGCGGCCAGCCGCGACGGCACCAGCGGCTGCCCGTCGCCGAAGAAGTCGCAGAACTTCATGATCAGCGGGTCCCAGGCCTGCGGGTCGACGTGGTGGGTGCCCGGCAGCAGGACCGCGTCTGCGACGTGGGCGCGCACCACTTGCACGTGGATCGCGTGCGCGTCTGCCGAGTCGTCCTCGATCCGGAAGCTGCCTGCGACCCGGCACTCGAGCTGGATCGGGCACTCGAGCACCCGGTCGGGCGCGACGAGGTCGGAGGCCTGCGGCGTCAGGCCGGCGACCTCGAACTTGCGCGGCTCGTAGCGGTAGCCGGTCTCGCGCTTGTGCGGCGGGACCACCGGCGTGCCGGTCGTCAGCGCCAGCCGGTCGACGTGGTCGACCAGGTCGGCGGGGGCGAGGTTGAGCACAGCCTCGCCGGTGCGCAGGAGGTTCTGCGTCGTGCGCGAGGCGGCACCCAGGCCGAGCACGGCGTTCTGCCCCAGCCACCAGGCCGAGGACATCGGCGCCAGGTTGGTGGAGCCGTCGGGGTTGGTGGAGGAGACGATGACGACGGGGGTGCCGTAGTAGTGGACCTTGAGCGGTACGACGCGGTGCATGACCCGATCCTCGTCGCCGGACGGCGCCGGTTCTGGCGGGAATCGGACACGGCAGCGCCGGCCCCGCGCCGAGCTCCGGCCATGGCGCGCGCCGGGGCGAGACGTTAGCGTGACGCCACCGACCCGCCGGTCCCGGCGGTAACAGACGCTCCGGAGGTCGTGACGTGCGCATTCTCCTCGCGGACAAGCTGCCCGAGCAGACGGTCCAGGACCTCGAGGACCACGGGCACGAGTGCGTGTCCGAGCCCGGCCTCAAGGCGGACGACCTGCCCGGGCGGATCGGCGGGTTCGACGTGCTCGTGGTGCGCAGCACCAAGGTGCCGCGACCGGTCTTCGAGGCCGCGGACCGGCTGGCGCTGGTGGTGCGGGCCGGGGCTGGAACCAACACGATCGACACCGACGCCGCCGCCGAGCGGGCGGTCCTCGTCAGCAACGTGCCCGGACGCAACGCGGCCGCGGTCGCCGAGCTGACCCTGGGCCTGCTGCTCGCGGTCGACCGGCGGATCCCCGACAACGTCGCCGACCTCCGCGAGGGCCGCTGGGACAAGACGACGTACGGCAAGGCCGAGGGCCTGCTCGGCTCCACCCTGGGCATCGTCGGGCTCGGCTCGATCGGCTTCCTGGTCGCGGAGCGGGCCGCGGCGTTCGGCATCCGGCTCCAGTCGGTCGCCCGCGAGGGACGCTCGGCGGCCTCCCTCGCCCGGGCCGAGGAGCTCGGCATCACGATGTGCGACTCGCTCGAGGAGCTCGCGGCCACCTCCGACATCGTCTCGCTGCACGTGCCCTCCAACGCGGGCACGAAGCACCTGGTCGACGAGGCCTTCCTGGCACGGATGCGCCGGGGCGCGATCCTCCTGAACACCTCGCGCGGCGACGTCGTCGACGAGGACGCCCTGCTGGCAGCCCTCGACGAGGGCCGGGTGCGGGCGGGGCTCGACGTGTTCGAGGACGAGCCCGGCTCGGGCCGTGCGGAGTGGAGCTCCCCGCTCGCCCAGCACCCGGCGGTCGTCGCGACCCACCACATCGGTGCGTCCACCACCCAGGCCCAGATGGCCATCGCTCGGGGCGTCACCGAGATCGTCGACGCGTTCACCGCGGGCGAGGCGCGGCACTGCGTCAACCTCGACCCCGACCGCCTCGGCTCGCACGCGATCAAGGTCCGTCACCTCGACCGGGTGGGCGTGCTCGCCCGGGTGCTCGACCGGCTCAGCAACGCCGGGCTCAACGTGCAGCACATGACCAACCGCGTCTTCCGCGGCGGCGAGGCGGCCGTCGCGTCCATCGACGTCGAGGGAGACGTCTCGGCGGAGCTGCTCGACTCGCTCGCCAGGACGCCGCACGTGCTGGGCGTCGCGGTGGTGACGATGGACGACGGCGCCGGGACGTCCCCGTGAGCGACGTCCGACCGTTCCCCGCGCACGTCGTCCGTCAGGCCTCAGCCCGGCGCACCGTCACCGCGATGACCGAGTCGCAGGACGACTCCGGAGTCGACCTCTACGGCGTCGCGCCCGACCTCCAGCACTACGACGCGGCTCCACCCGCGCTCTACGTGTACCGCCAGACGCGGGCGGACGGCGAGGCCTACACGGGGGTCGTCTGCGACGTCGCCGTCCACGCGATCGCCGCGGGACGGGTGCGCGCCCACGAGGCCGTGGATCCGATGCGGCTCGAGGCGCTGCTGTGGCACCACGCCCGCAGCAAGGCCGCTCCCGCCCTCGTGATGCTCCTGCACCGCGCGGGCCCGGTGTACGCGCAGGCCGTCGCCGAGACCCAGACCGGCGAGCCGGTCGTGGACTTCGACGGTCCGGGCGGCTACTGGCAGACGGTGTGGCGCGTCCCCGACTCGTGGACAGCGGCCCTGGCCGACGAGCTCGGCGGGACCGAGCTCTACATCGCCGACGGACACCACCGCACCGCCGCGGCGCTCGAGGAGTGGCGTCGCGCGGGTGAGCCGCCGTCGGCCGGGCTGCTCTGCCTGGTGCACCCCATCGACGGGCTCAGCCTGTCGGCGTTCCACCGCCGGATCTCGGGCCCGATCGAGCCCGAGCAGCTGCTCGGGCTGCTCGACGGCCGGTTGGCCGTGCGCCTGGCGTCGGGGCCGTCGTCGCTGCCGGTCGGCTCGATGAACCTCTACGTCGGGTCGCGCTGGTACGACGTCGACCTCCCGGCCGACCGCCCGCCCGGCGTCGCCGGCCTCGACGTGTCGATCCTCCAGTCGGTCGTGCTCGACCGGCTCCCGCCGGCACCGCCCGGCCGGATCCGCACCGTCGACACGGTCCCCGCCGCCGAGCCGCTGGACGTCCTGGTCACGCGGTGCGACATCGACCGGGGAGCGCTCTTCACGCTGGCGCCCCCGCCGCCGGAGGCGCTGTTCGAGATCTCCGACGCCGGCGAGGTCACCCCGCCGAAGGCGACGTACTTCGAGCCGAAGCCCGCCGCCGGCATCTTCCTGCGGCGCTGAGCGAGCCACGACGTCGTCCGGGGGGCGTCCGATGCCGCGGCGTTCCCGAGTCGCCTCAGCCGTCGTCGTGCTCGCTCATGACTGCAGGAACGCGCCGATACCGTCGAGGACCCGGTCCACGTCGTCGTCGTCGACATAGGGCGCGAGGCCGAGCCGCAGGCCGTTCTCGTCGTCGAGGCCGAGGCGGCGGAAGGGCTCGTAGGCGTAGAAGCTGCCGGCCGGGGCGAGCACGTCGCGGGCGGCGAGGAACGCGTAGGCGTCCCAGGTCTTGCGCCCGGGCATCGTGAGCAGCAGCGTGGGCGTGCGGTCCGCGGCGCGCGAGTGCAGCACCACCCGGTCGCCGAGTGCGGCCAGCCCGTCCTCGATGCGGCGCCGCAGCCGCTGCTCGTGCTCGTCGACGGCGTGCAGCCCGGCCCGCAGCCGCTCGCGGCGGTCGCCGCCCGCTGACCCCGCGATGCCGGCGAGGAAGTCCACGGCCGCCGCGGCGCCGGCGAGCGCCTCGTAGGGCAGCGTCCCGAGCTCGAACCGCTCGGGCACCACCTCGGTGGACGGCAGGAGCTTGTCGGGATGGAGGGTCTCGAGCAGCTCGGGCGAGGCGCCGAGCACGCCGCAGTGCGGGCCGAGGAACTTGTACGGCGAGCACACGAACAGGTCAGCGCCCAGCGCCTCGAGGTCGACCAGCTCGTGAGCCGCGTAGTGGACGCCGTCGACCCACACGAGCGCACCGACGGCGTGGGCCGCGTCGGCGATGCGGCGGACCGGCGGCTTGGTGCCGAGCAGGTTCGAGGCGCCGGTGACCGCGACGAGCCGGGTGCGGGGGGTGATCGCTGCCTCGACGCTCTCCCACAGCGCCTCGGAGGTCGCGGGGTCGAAGTCGATCCAGCGCACCGCGAGGCCGTGCGCCTCGGCCGCCTGCACCCAGGGCCGCACGTTGCAGTCGTGGTCGAGCCGGCTCACGACCACCTCGTCACCGGCCCGCCAGGTCTTGGCCAGGGCCCGGGAGAAGTCGTAGGTGAGCTGGGTGGCGCTGCGGCCGTGCACGACGCCGGTCGGCGGGACGCCGAGCAGGTCGGCGTACGCCGAGCGGAAGGCCGCGATCGCCTCCTCCGCCGCCCGCTCCGAGGCCACGGCCGCCCCGCCGAGGTTGGACAGCGGGCCGGTGAGCGTGGCGGCCATCGCCTGCCCGACCTCGCGCGGCGTCTGGGTGCCGCCGGGGCCGTCGAAGTGGGCGATGCCCGAGCGCAGCGACGGGAAGTGGCTGCGCAGGGCGGCGACGTCGTAGGTCATCGGCCGATCCTGTCGCCCGGACCGGCCGGATTCAACCGTGTCGGCGCGCCGCGGGAGGATGAGCGGGTGACTCGGGGGACGGACGCGACGGAGACCGGCTTCCGGCTGCGCGACATCGCGCTGCCCGCCTACGGCCCCACGGTGGTCAACTGCATCGGTCAGGGCGCGGTGCTGCCGGTCCTCGCGATCCGGGCCGTCGACCTCGGCGCGGACGCCAGCACGGCGGCGCTGGTGGTCGCGGTGCTGGGCGTCGGCACCCTGCTCGCGTCGCTGCCCGCGGGCGCCGCCGTGGCGCGGGTGGGCGAGCGGCGGGCGCTCTTCGTCGCCGGACTGGTCGAGGCCACGGCCCTGGTCGCGTCGGCGGCGACCGACTCGGTGGTCGGCCTCGCGCTGGCGACCGCGACGGCCGGCGCGGCGTGGGCTGTCTTCCTGATCGCCCGGCAGGCCTTCATCATCGACGCGGTGCCGCCCGCCTACCGGGCCCGCGCCCTGTCGACCCTCGGCGGCAGCGCCCGGGTCGGGGTGTTCGTGGGGCCGATCGTCGGTGCGGGGCTGATCCACCTCAGCGGGCTGCCGGCGGTCTTCGTGCTGGCCGCCGGGTGCTCGGTCGCCTCGGCCCTCCTCGCCCTGGCGATGCCCGACCTCTCCTCGGAGTCCCGCCTCGAGCAGGGCCGCGCCGGGCACGCGTCGGTGTGGTCGGTGCTGGGCCGGCACCGGCGTACGCTCCTCACGCTCGGCACCGCCGTCGTGGTGATCAGCGGGTCACGGTCGGTCCGCGTCGGCCTGCTGCCGCTCTGGGCCCACCACGTGGGCCTCTCGGCGAGCACGACCTCGCTGATCTTCGGTCTGGCGGCCGCCATCGAGATCGTCTTCTTCTACCCCGGCGGCTGGCTGATGGACCACCACGGACGGGCGCTCGTCGCCGTACCGGTGGTGCTCGCGGTGGCGGTCGGCTGCCTGGTGCTGCCACTGACCTCCTCCGCCGTCGGCGTCGCCGGCGTGATGGCGCTGATCGCGATCGGCAACGGCCTGGGGGCAGGGATCGTGATGACGCTCGGCGCCGACACCGCGCCGAGCGTGGGCCGCGCCCAGTACCTCGGCGGCTGGCGGCTGTGCGGGGACGTCGGCGGGACCAGCGGTCCGCTGCTGGTGGGAGCCCTGGCCGCCGCAGCGCCGCTCGCGGTCGCGAGCGTGGTGGTCGGCGTGCTCGGCCTGTTCGGCTCGGCGTGGGTCGGCCTGTGGACCCACCGCCTCGACGTCGCCCGCGCCCGGTCCCTCAGCCGACGGTGACGCGGACGGCGTTCGAGGCCAGGTCGGTGTCGGTGTCGACGACGCGGAACTTGTTCACGCCCGTCTGACCGGTCTGGATGTAGGTCGAGAAGGTCTGGTTGCTGACGTTCGCGGTGATCTGGGCGAAGTCGACCCACTGCCCGCCGGTGAAGCGCTCCACGCGCAGGATCGCGCCCTCGCCGCCGGGGTAGGTGCCGGTGAGGTCGATCTGCTCCATCGGCGCCACCGCGGTCTGCGAGGCGGAGAGCGAGATCTTGGACTCCGGCTTCTTGTCCTTGGTGGTCTCCTCCTCCGACGGCTCGACGGTCTCGCCGTCAGTCGGGGTCGGCTCCTGGGCCAGGGTCAGCAGCGGTCCGCTCTCGGCCGTGGTCTTGTGGAACTTGGGGATGTAGAGGGTCCCGTCGGCCGTGTTCTCCGCCGTGGCGGCGTCGCCGTCGAGGCCGAGCACCCGGGTGGCGCCGAGCACCGTGAGACCCGCGATCAGGCCGACCACCAGGCCGACGCCGACGAGCGCGATCAGGCCGGCGGCGATGGGGTGGTCCTCACCCGTGAGCTGCTCGCGGTCGGGCACGGGCGGTGCACCCCCTCGGTCGGTGACATGCCGGAATGCCGCCATTGTTCACGACGGCCGCCGGGATCCCCAATCCGGCTCGGCGTGCGTCTATCGCGGCGACAGGACCACGACCGGGATCTCGCGGTCGGTCCAGCGCGCGTAGTTGGCGAAGTCGGCGTAGAGGTCGACCAGCAGGGGCCACAACCGGGCCCGCTCCTCGGGCGAGGCGGTCCGGGCGTGGACCTCGCGCACCTCCGAGCGGATCTGCACCCGCGTGTCGGGGTGGGCCTGCAGGTTGCGGTACCACTGCGGGTCGTGCGGCAGCCCGCCCTGCGAGGCGACGACCACGACGTCGGGGCCGTCGAGCAGGTAGAGCAGCGGGGTGGTGTAGAGCCGGCCCGACGTGCGGCCCACGTGGTCGAGGAGCAGGGTCGGCACCGGGTCGAACAGCGCCGAGCCGATCCGCCACCGGCCGCCGATGCGACCCCCGGTGCGGCGGTAGGCCCACACGTGGGCCCTCGCGGCGTGCTTCATCACCTTCGGCACCAGCGGGGAGTCGAGGCCCTGCGGCCGCTCCTTGACCTTCACGCGCTGCGCCATCACAGGCCCCGCTTCCAGACCAGCTCCTCGACGAGACGCCGGCTCCGCCAGCCGTCGGGGGTGCGCACCAGGTCGTGGTGGTAGACGCCGCCGATCTCCACGATCAGCTCGCCGTCGGGGGTCGCCATCACCATCGGGTTGTCGAAGTACGCCGCGACGCGCGCGGCGTCGTCCCCCTCCCACGCGATCTCGACCTGGCCGAGCAGGTGCATGCGCCGCGGGAAGAGCGGGAGCATCTCGGCCAGCCAGGCCTTGACCTCGGGGAAGGTGCCCTCGACGCCGCCGGACTGCGTGTAGTCGATCGCGGCGTCCGGGGTGAAGACGGTGTCGAGCCGGTCCCAGTCGCCGGTGTCGATGGCGCGGGTGTAGCGGATGAGCACGTCCTCGATCTCGAGGCGGTCGGAGATCTGCTGGAGGTCCACGGGCGCACTCTTCCACAGAACTGAAACACGTTCTAGTCTGTCCGCCATGAGGTTCACCTACGCCGAGGCGATGACGCGCGCGACCTACTACGCGCCGCTCGCCCAGGCCGCCGAGGCGGCCGGCTACACGAGCATGACCGTGGCCGACAGCCTCATCTACCCGCAGGAGTCCGACTCGAAGTACCCCTACACCGACACCGGTGACCGGGAGTTCCTCGAGGACAAGGAGTTCATCGAGACGATGGTGCTCACCGCGCACCTCGCCGCGGTGACGCGGACGCTGCGGTTCACGCCGTTCGTGCTCAAGCTGCCGGTGCGCCCGCCGGTGCTCGTGGCCAAGCAGGCGTCCTCGATCGCCTACCTCAGCGGCAACCGGCTCGGGCTCGGCGTCGGGCTGTCGCCGTGGCCCGAGGACTTCGCGGCGCTCGGCGTCCCGTGGCAGCGCCGCGGCAAGCGGATGGACGAGTGCATGGACATCCTGCGCGGGCTGACGTCCGGCGACTTCTTCGGGTACGACGGGGAGTTCTACTCCTTCGAGCCGCTCAAGCAGTGCCCGGCCCCGACCGAGCCGATCCCCCTGCTCGTGGGCGGTCACAGCGACGCGGCGCTGCGGCGCGCGGTGCTCAAGGGCGACGGCTGGATGCACGCCGGCGGTGACGGCGAGGAGCTCGACCGGCTCCTCGCGCGGCTCGCCGAGATCCGCCAGGCCGAGGGCGACGACCGCGACGACTTCGAGGTGCACGTCATCTCCTACGACGCCTACGACCCCGACGGCGTGCAGCGGCTCGCCGACAAGGGGGTCACCGACTGCATCGTCGGCTTCCGCGTGCCCTACATCGTCGGCCCCGACACCGAGCCGCTGGAGAAGAAGGTCGAGCACCTCGAGCGCTACGCCGAGAGCGTGATCAGCAAGGTCTCCGCGTGACCACCGAGGCCTTCCAGAAGGCGGTGGCGGAGGCGGAGGAGATGATCCGCAACCCGCCCTTCGAGATCTCGGACCAGGACCTCGCCGAGGGCCTCGACTACCTCGCCGGGTCGATCCGGTCCGCGCTGCAGATGGCCTTCGACTACGACCTCGAGCACCCGGTGCTGATCAACCCGACGCACCAGTACGCCCGCCAGGGCCTCGACAACCCCGACGCCGTCTACTTCAACGCCTACCTCACCGAGGGGGCGTCGTACCTCGTGTCCGGCAGGCGGGGCACCACCGTGGACCTCTCCTTCCAGATCATGGACGGCACCTACTCCGACGCCGGGGCGCCGAACACCCTGGCGGCCTTCGACGACCGGGAGCTCGACGTCGCAGTGGACGGCACGTTCGAGTGGCGCTTCGGCCCGGAGCTGGGGCTGCGCAAGGGCAGCACGCTCATCGTCCGCGAGGTGTACGACGACTGGAACGCCGAGGAGCGTGGCACCCTGCGGATCCAGCGGCTCGACACCGCCGGGCGACCCCGCCCGGCGGTGACTCCGGAGCGGGTCGAGAAGCGGTTCGGCGTCGCGGCGAAGATGCTGACGGGCCGGATCCGGACCTGGTTCGCCTTCCCCGAGTGGTTCACCTACAAGGAACCGGTCAACACCCTGACGGTGCCCGCCTCGACGCCCGGCGGCCTGGCGTCGCAGTTCTCCTCGATCGGGCACTACTCGCTCGGCGACGACGAGGCGCTGGTCGTGACCGTGCCGGTGTGCGACGCGGCGCCGTACCAGGCCATCCAGATCGGCAGCCGGTGGTACGTCTCGACGGACTACGAGCACCACCAGACGTCGCTCACGCGGGCACAGTCGGTCGCCGATCCCGACGGCTTCCTGCGCTACATCGTCAGCGAGCGCGACCCGGGCGTGGCCAACTGGCTCGAGACCTGCGGCCACCCGCAGGGCGTGATGATGCTGCGCTGGCAGCGCGTCTCGCGCGACCTGGGTGAGGCCGACGGGCCGCGCGTCGAGGTCGTGCCCGTGGACGACCTGCCCGCCCGCCTGCCGTTCCACGCCGACAACCAGCTCACCCCGTCCGCCCGCGCGGACCGCATCGAAGCCCGCCAGGTCGGCGTGGCCAGAAGGATGATCTCGTGACCGTTCCGCTGCTGCAGGACAAGGTGGTCGTGCTCTCCGGGGTCGGGCCCGGGCTCGGGCGCGCGCTCGGCGAGGAGGCCGCGAGGATGGGCGCGGACCTCGTGCTCGTCTCCCGCACCGAGCGTCGGCTGGAGAAGATGGCCGAGGTCGTGCGGTCGCACGGGCGGCGTGCGCTCGTCGTCCCGACCGACATCACCGACGAGGACGCCCGGGTGCGCCTCCTGGAGCGGTCGCTCGAGGAGTTCGGGCGGGTCGACTGCCTGCTCAACAACGCCTTCGGCATCCCGCCGATGGACCCGCTCACGACCCTCGACCTCGAGGGACTGCGCACCGCCAACGAGACCAACGTGTTCGCGCCGCTGCGGCTGACCGCGCTGTTCGCCGACGCGCTCGCCGCGACGCCCGGGAGGCCCGGCGGCTCGGTGATCATGCTCAACTCCTGCGTGCTCTACAGCTCGCAGCCGGAGTACGCCGGCTACAAGCTCTCCAAGGGCGCGCTCGCCCACCTCGCCTCCTCGCTCGCGACCGAGCTCGGGCCGCGCGGGATCCGCGTCAACAGCGTGGCGCCGTCGTACATCTACGAGGACGTGAACAAGGCCTACTTCGACTGGCTGGCCTCGGAGAAGGGCGTCACCCACGAGGACATCTACCGCGAGAAGGCTGCCCCGACCGACCTCAAGCGGCTGGCCACGCCCGACGAGGTGGCGCGGGCGACGCTGTTCCTCGCCAGCGACCTGGCCTCCGCGGTGACCGGGCAGGTGCTCAACGTCGACTGCGGGGAGTTCCACGCCCGATGACACGCCCCCGCGACGACCTCGGGTCGTACGACGACATCGCCGCGGCCGCCGTACGGACGACCGGGCTCGACGACTTCGGCGGCACCGCCCACGAGGAGGGGCTGCGGCTCCTGGTCGACGACCTCGCCTCGCCCGAGGCCGGTCTGACGCCGCTGGGCAACGGCTTCCACCGGCGCGAGGTGAAGAGCGCGCTGGTCGGGCGGCTGCTCACGCAGCTGCGCTTCGCCGAGCACCCGGAGCACGTCGACGTGCCGGTCGAGCGACCGATCTTCGTGGTCGGGCTGCCGCGGACCGGCACCACCGCGCTGCACCGGCTGCTGCACGCCGACCCGGCGCACCAGGGGCTCGAGCTGTGGCTCACGGAGTTCCCGCAGCCGCGCCCGCCGCGCGAGGCCTGGGAGAGCGACCCGGTCTTCTCCGCGATGCAGGCCGCCTTCAGCGAGCACCACGTCGAGTTCCCCGAGTTCATGGGGATCCACTACATGGACGCCACCTCGGTCGAGGAGTGCTGGCGGCTGCTGCGGCAGACCGGCAAGTCGATCAGCTACGAGTCGCTGGCGAACGTGCCCCGCTACTCCGCGTGGCTGGCCGGCCAGGACTGGACCGACGCCTACCAGCGGCACCGCGAGAACCTCCAGCTGATCGGGCTCCACGACGCCGACAAGCGCTGGGTGCTGAAGAACCCCTCGCACCTCTACGCGCTCGACGCCCTGATGACCGTCTACCCCGACGCGCTGGTCGTGTGCACCCACCGCGACCCGGTCACCTCGGTCGCGTCGGCGTGCTCGCTCTCGGCCGAGGCCACCGCCGGCACCTCGACCACCTTCGTCGGCGAGACCGTCGGCCGCACGCAGCTCGACATGCTGGCCCGCTCGTGGCAGCGGTTCGTCGCCGCCCGCCCGTCGTACGACCCGGCGCAGTTCGTCGACGTCGAGTACGACGCGTTCGTCACCGACCCGGTCGGCACGACCCGCCGCATCTACGCGTCGTTCGGGCTCGACTGGACGCCGGCCGCAGCAGCCGCCATCGGCGAGATCGACGCCGAGTCGCGCCGGGGCGGCAAGCGCCCCTCGCACCGCTACTCCCTCGACGACTACGGGCTGACCGAGGACGAGGTGCGCGCGGCCTTCGCCTGAGCTGCGCCGGGGGTGGTCACGGTCCGTGCGCGCCCGGGATCGCCATGCTGACCACGGGTGAGACCGTGATGCCCACCGCCGCGCGACCGACCGAGGAGAGGTCGGGCCCGAGCATCGTCTCCATCACGGCACGGAAGTCCGACTCGGTCCGCCACGCCGACGTGCACCGGAAGCCGGTCTCGGTGGGCATCGTGGCGAAGAACATGCAGCCGACGTACGGGGGGCGTCCCGCGGCCTCGCCGCGGGCCCGGGTCAGAGCCTCGACCGCGTAGGCCTGCTCGAGGGTGGCCTCGGGCACCTCGAACTCCACGATCACCGCCATGGCGAACCCCCTGTCCTGGTGTGGTTGCTGGTCCCGGCAGTGCCCCGGTGCGGGCGTGAGATCAGGGTCGCGCGAACGACCACACCGGACTCGTCGCGGCCCGGACGCATCCTCCCGGACACCCGACCCTTCACGCACCGGATTTCGGTGGGGGCCTGCCCACTACGTCGGCACCACCGATGTCGAAGAGCCGTGGCCGGCTGCGTCTCCGGGGTGGAGGTGCCGAGAATGGGCACCACGCACACCGAGGAGATGACCGATGGCGAAGTACCTGCTGCTGAAGCACTACCGGGGCGGCCCCGAGCCGATGCCGGGCTCCCGGACACCGATGGACCAGTGGACGCCGGAGGAGATCTCGGCGCACATGGCGTTCATGGACCACGTGGCCGACACGCTCCGCGAGCGCGGTGAGTACGTGCGCGGGGAGGCGGTGTCGCCCGAGGGCACGTTCGTGCGGTTCGACGGCGACGGCCGGCCGCCGGTGACGGACGGTCCGTTCGCGGAGACCAAGGACCTGATCGCCGGCTGGATGATCATCGACGTCGACTCGGTCGAGCGCGCGCACGAGGCGGCCGCGCTGCTGTCGTCGGCCCCCGGCGCCGGCGGCCGGCCGCTGCAGGAGTGGATCGAGGTCCGCGAGTTCCTCGAGTACGAGCCCTCGGCCTCGGAGTGACCCCGGAGTGACTCCCGAGCAGCCGGCGCCGCTCGAGGCGGCGGTGCGCGACGTCGCACCGCAGGTGCTCGGCATCCTCGTCCGCCGCGGAGCCGACTTCGCGGCGGCCGAGGACGCCGTCCAGGAGGCGCTGGTCGAGGCGGTACGGCGCTGGCCCGACGACCCGCCCGACGACCCGAAGCCGTGGCTGGTGACGGTCGCCTGGCGCAAGCTGGTCGACGACGCACGACGCGACAGGGCGCGCCGCAACCGCGAGGTACGGCTCGAGGAGCAGCCCGAGCCCGGCCCGGCCGAGGAGCACGACGACACGCTGCTGCTGCTCTTCCTGTGCTGCCACCCCGCGCTGACGCCGTCCTCGGCGGTCGCGCTCACCCTCCGCGCGGTGGGCGGGCTGACGACGCGCCAGATCGCCGACGCCTACCTCGTGCCCGAGTCGACCATGGGCCAGCGGATCAGCCGCGCGAAGCGCACGGTGAAGGAGGCGGGCGTCGGCGAGCCCGGCGACCTGCGGCGCGTGCTGACCGTGCTCTACCTCGTCTTCAACGAGGGCTACTCCGGCGACGTCGACCTGTCGGCCGAGGCGATCCGGCTCACCCGGATGCTGCGGCGGGCCAGTGACGAGCCCGAGGTCGACGGGCTGCTCGCGCTGATGCTGCTCCACCACGCCCGCCGGGCAGCGCGCTGGTCGGCGGACGGGTCGCTGGTCGCCCTGCCCGAGCAGGACCGGTCGCGCTGGGACACCGCCCTGATCACCGAGGGCGTCGACGTGCTGCAGGGCGCGCTGGCCCGCGACCGGATCGGCGAGTACCAGTGCCAGGCCGCGATCGCCGCCCTCCACTGCGACGCCCCGTCGGCCGACGAGACCGACTGGCCGCAGGTCCTCGAGTGGTACGACGAGCTGCTGCGGCTCACCGGCTCACCGGTCGTCGCGCTCAACCGGGTCGTGGCGCTGGCCGAGGTCGACGGCCCGCTCGTCGGGCTGCGCGCGCTCGACGCCGTGCCAGCGCAGGTGCCCCGGCGTACCGCCGTGGCGGCCTGGCTGCACGAGCAGGCCGGCGACACCGCGACCGCCCGGACGCTGTACGTCGAGGCAGCCGCGGCCGCCGGCAACCTCGCCGAGCGCGACCACCTCACCCGCCAGGCCGCCCGGCTCGGCGCGGCCGACGGGTCCCGTGGTCGGGATCAGCCGGGCGAGGCGTAGGCCGCCACGCCGGTGTCGAGGATGACGCAGGGCTCGTCGCCGAGCGTCCAGGCGTCGTGCCCGGGCGCGAGGTCGACGACGTCGCCGGGTCCGACGGTCATCTCCTCGCCGTCGTCGTACCTCACCGTCATCGAGCCCGAGAGGCAGATCCCGGTGTGGTGGGTCTGGCAGGAGTCGGTGCCGGCGATCGGCTTCACGTCCTCGGACCAGCGCCAGCCGGGCTCGAAGACCCCGCGGCCGAGGGTGAAGTCGCCGACGGTGACCACGTCCAAGTGGCCGTGCGCCCGGAACGGGCGCCGTTCGTGCGGTGTGTCGATGCTGTGCTTCCCACTCATGGTGTCACCCCTTGTCCTCCCCGCGCACCCACCACCGTGCGCCTCGATCCGCCCCACGGCAATGGCCCGCCGAGACGGTCTGGGCCGGCCCCGGGCGGGCCCGCCTCATCCGCGGCGGACCATGTGGCGCACGACCGCCGGGCCCTAGGTTGCGCGCATGGTCGACATCCTCCTGGGCCTGCTCGCGATCCTCGCCGGCGGCTTCATGCTCATCGCGGGCCGGTTCGTGCTGCGGTTCGCCCTCGTCATCTGGGGCTTCTTCGCCGGGTTCGCCTTCGGCGCCGGGCTGGTCTCCAACCTCGCGGACGAGAGGTTCCTCGGCACGGTGCTCGGCTGGGCACTGGGGCTGCTCTTCGCCCTGGTCTTCGCGATCTTCGCCTACCTCTACTACGCGGTCGCCGTGATCCTGGTGATGGCGGCGTTCGGCTTCGCGATCGGCTCGGGCCTGGTGGTCGCGCTCGGCATCGACTGGAACTGGCTGGCGATCCTCGTCGGCGTGGTGGTCGGGGCGGCCGTGGGCGTGCTCTCCGTGCTCGGCAACATGCCGATGGCGGTGCTGATCTTCCTCGGCTCCGTCGCCGGGGCGCTCAGCGTGGTCGGTGGCCTGATGCTGGTCTTCGGCTCGCTGAACTCGGCCGACTTCACCCGCGGTGACGTCTCCACGGCCATCGACGACAGCTGGTTCTGGTGGCTGCTCGCGGTGGCGCTGACCGTGTTCGGCATCGTCGTCCAGGCGGCCGGTGCTGCGGCCTCGCGCCGCAGCGTCCGGGCAGCCTGGTACGCCGAGCCGGTCTCGCCCTCCTGATCCCTCCGACGCCCTGCCCGGCCGGGTAGTACGTCACGAAACGCCCCGTTCCCCTCATGGGAGTGGGGCGTTTCGTGACGTACTACCCGACACGGTCAGTCGGAGACCTCGCCGAACTGGGCGCGGGCCTCGCGTTCGGCGACGGCGTGCACGTCGGTGCGGTCGTCGTAGGACCAGAAGTCGTGGAGCCAGGCGGCGGTCATCGCGACGCCGGCGACGCACGCGAAGCCGCCGCTGACGATCGAGGCGCGCACCCCCCACACGTCGGCGGTGATGCCGGCGCGGACCTGGCCGGCGAGCGGGCCGACGGAGTACGACAGCATCTCGATGCCGGCGAGGCGGCCGCGCATGTTCTCGGGGATGGTCTGGTTCCACACCGTGCCGCGGAAGATGCCGGAGATCATGTCGGCCGAGCCGGAGAGCATGAAGAAGAGGAGCACCAGCCAGATGTTGGGCATCAGGCCGGCGACGCCGACGCAGGCGCCGTACGCCATCGCCGCGATCACGATCGCCCGGCCGTGGTGGTGGACGCGCGCGGTCCAGCCGCTGAGCGCGGTGGCGATCAGCGCACCGACCGTCTCGGCGGAGTAGAGCAGGCCCAGCAGCTGCGGCTGCCCGAAGACCTGCTCGGCCAGCGCGGGGAAGACCACGACCGGCATCGCCAGCATCATCGCGGCGATGTCGACGAGGTAGGTGCCGAGCAGGTCGCGGCGCCGGAAGGCGTAGCGCAGGCCCTCGCCGATGCCGGCCAGGCTCGGCGGGGTCGTCTCGGCGCGGTGCGGGTAGGGCCGCATCGCGACGTACATGAGCGTGGCGATGGCGAGGCCCGTGACGTCGACGACGAAGCACCAGCCGATGCCGACGTAGGCGACCATCAGGCCGCCGATGAGCGGGCCCCCGAGCACACCGATCTGCATGCCGAGGCTGGTCAGCCCCTGGCCGGCCATCAGCTTGTCGTGGGGCACCGTGCGCGGCATCAGCGCCTCCCGCGAGGGCCGTTGCAGCGATGAGGTCGCGGCCAGCAGGCCGGCGAGCACGAAGACCACCCACACGTCGGGGTCGTCGCGGAACGCGTTGAGCGCGAGCGCCACCGTGACCGCAGCCTGCGCGACACCGGTGAGGATCAGCAGCTTGCGCCGGTCGACGTGGTCGGCCAGCGCGCCACCGTAGAGGCCGAAGACGACGAGGGGCACGAGCTCGACGAGACCGATCGCGCCGACCGCGAAGTTGGAGCCGGTCAGCGTGTAGATCTGGTAGGGGATCGCGACGTAGCTGACCATGCCGCCGAGGTAGAACACGGTGCCGGCCACGAAGAGCAGCCGGAAGTCTCGGTAGCGCAGCGGGCTGGTGTCGATGCGCAGCGCCCGCAGTCGTTCACGCCAGGTCACAAGCGCAGATCGTGACACGCGCGCGAGCCGGCGCACCACGCATTTCTGCGTGGTCGTGCGGACCGCTCAGCGGCGGGTGACCCGCACCCGCGAGCCGTGCCGCGGCACGCTGGTGATGTTGCGGACCTGCGGCTCGTCGTCGCCCACGGCCTCGACGTCGTACGACGTGAGCACCTCGCGGAGCACCGCGACGCCCTCCATCAGCGAGAAGCCGGCGCCGATGCAGCGGCGCACGCCGCCGCCGAACGGGATCCAGGTGTTGGGTGCGGGGTTCTGGCCCACGAAGCGCTCGGGCCGGAACGCCCCGGCCTGCGGGAAGTTCTCCTCACGGGCGTGGGACAGGAGGATCGACGGCGCCACCGTGACGCCCGCGGGCAGGTCCCAGCCGCCCACCGTGGTGGGCCTCATCAGCGTGCGCACCACCATCGGGATGATCGGGTGCAGCCGCATCGACTCCTTGAGCACGGCCTCCAGCCAGGCGTCGCCGTCGGCGTCGCCCGCGTCGGCGGCGGCCAGCGCGCGCCGGCGCTGCCCGGGGTCGCGGCCGATCTCGTGCAGGGCCCACGCCAGCGCGGACGCCGTGGTCTCGTGGCCGGCCAGCAGCAGCGTCACCAGCTGGTCGCGGAGCTCCTCGTCGCGCAACGGCTCGTGCTCGGCGTCCCCGGGCGTGCGGATCAGCCGCGAGAGGACGTCGGTGCGCTGCGCGAGGTCGGGAGCGGTACGGCGCTCGGCGATCTCGGCGTAGATCAGCCGGTCGAGCTCGCGCTGGTTCTCGACGGTGCGCTTCCACGGGCCGAACCGCTGCAGGCGCGGCCAGCCCCAGCCGAGCAGGATCGCCGGGCTGATCTCGACCGTGGCCGTCACCCGCGGACGCAGCGCCGCGAGCCGCGCCTCGTCGGTGACGCCGAACACGACGCGCAGGATCACCTCGAGCGTGAGCGCGTTCATCCGTTGCAGCGCCCGGAACTCCTCGCCGTCGCGCCACCGGTCCACCTCGGCACGGGCCACCTCGGCGACGAGACCCTCGTAGCTGCGCAGGGCCGCGCCGTTGAAGGCCGGCATCAGCAGCTTGCGGGCGCGCTGGTGCTCGGCGCCGTCCTGGAGGAGGAGCGAGTGCTCGCCCATGACCGGTCCGAGGATGCCGTTGCCCTTGCCCGCGTGGAAGAACTCGGGGTCACCGGCGAAGATCTCGCGCGCGTGCTCGGGCCGGGTGAACAGCACCAGCGGCCGGCCCTCGGGGATCAGGTGGATGGTGAAGACGTCGCCGTAGCGGCGGTGCAGCCACGGCACGAACGAGTGCCGCAGGCGCATCAGCGCCGCGCTCTGCACGATCGCCGGCCAGTGCGGCCCCGGCGGGAGCCCGCGCGTGTCGATCTTCGGCAGCCGCTGCCCCGAGCGGGGCCGCATCCGCGCGAAGCGCTGCTCGGTGAGCTGGGCCGTGCGGTCGTCGGTCGTCGTCATCGGGGTCCTCACGCCGGGAGGGCTCCCATACTAGGAGTACGGCGACGGCCCGCCCAGACCAGTCGGCCCACGCCCGCCCCGGGCCGGGCGTACTGTCGCGAGCAGACCCACCGACCCCTGGAGCACGCGTTGTCCTCTCCGCAGCCCGACCGTCCCTCCCGCCGCGCGCTCCACCGCCGGCTCCGTCGCCCGATCCGTGGCTGGGTGCCGGTCGTGGCGACGCTCGGGCTCACGGCAGCGCTGCTGCCCGCCGCCGGACCGGCCGCGGCCACGCTGGGCGACACGCTCTTCCCCGGACAGGGCAACGCCGGCTACGAGGTGCGCCACTACGACGTGGACCTCACCTACGCCCCCGACACCAACCACCTCGACGCGGTGACCCACCTCCGGGCCCGGGCCTTCACCGAGCTCGCGTCGTTCCACCTCGACCTCGAGGGGCTGACCGTCGAGGCCGTCACGGTGGACGGCACCGACGCGACGTGGACCCGCCAGGGCCACGAGCTGGTCGTCACCCCGGCGACCGCGGTGGCCCGGGGCCGCTTCGACGTCACGGTCACCTACTCCGGCACGCCGCTCGAGCACACCGACCCCGACGGGTCGACCGAGGGGTGGGTGCGCTCCGACACCGGGGACGGCGCCACGGCCCTCGGCGAGCCGGTCGGCACCATGACCTGGGTGCCGTCGGACAACACCCCCGGCGACAAGGCGACCTGGACCTTCGACATCACCGTGCCCGACGGCACCGAGGCCGCGGCCAACGGCGACCTGGTCAGCCACGACAGCGACGGGGCGAGCACCACGTGGACGTGGGTGCAGGACGTCCCGATGGCGACCTACCTCGCCACGGTCGCGATCGGGCAGTTCGACATGGCCGAGACGACGATGACGTCGATCAGGGGAGGCGAGATCCCGATCTGGTCGTTCGTCGACCCGACCGTCGGCTCCACGGCGGACGCCCAGGCGCTGCTGCCGAAGGTGATCCGCTTCGAGGAGCGCAGGTTCGGCCCCTACCCCGGCACCTCCGCGGGCATGATCGTCGACGACGTGGACGTCGGCTACGCGCTCGAGACGCAGGACCGACCGTTCTACCCCTACGGCCTCGGCACCGGCGCGCTCGTGCACGAGACCGCGCACCAGTGGTACGGCGACTCGGTCACGCTGACCGACTGGCACGACATCTGGCTGGCCGAGGGCTTCGCGACGTACGCCCAGTGGCTGTGGGACTCCGCGCACGGCGGCGCCAGCCCGGCGGCACGGTTCCGCGCGCTCTACGCCAAGCCCGCGAGCTCGAGCCTGTGGCACCCCGCACCCGTGAAGTTCACCGACCCCGCGGACCTCTTCGGCGCGCCGAGCTACCAGCGCGGCGCGATGACGCTGCAGGCCCTGCGCGCGCGCGTGGGCGGCGAGGACTTCTCCCGGATCCTGCGGCGCTGGGCCACCGAGCACCGCGACGGCAACGTCCGCACGCACCAGTTCGAGGCGCTGGCCGAGCAGGTGTCGGGACGTCGCCACCTCGACGGTCTCTTCGACGACTGGCTGCGCCTGGACGGCAAGCCGCGGGGCTACTGAGGCAGCAGCCGCACCGACTCCAGCCGGTGCTCCGGCGCGGCGTTCTCGCGCACGGCCCGGCAGGTCAGCAGGTGGCGCTCCTCGCCGGGGCGCGTGTCGACCACGACCTCCCACTCCTGCGCGGCGACCCGGAGCACCGCACGGGTCCGGGAGCCCTCGACGCGCGCGCCGACGAGACGGACCGCGTCGAGCCGGGTCTCACCGAGCTCGCGGCGCAGCGCGACCTCGGCGTACTGCACCGGCATCGCCCAGCCGCTGCGGCCGCGCAGGTGGTCGAGGTCGACCTGCCCGGCGAGGTGCGCGCCCGCGGCGGTGAGCGCCGCGACCCGGTCGAGGCGGCCGAAGTAGAGGCCGTGCGGCAGCACGAGCAGGTTGCCGGCGAACCGGTCTCCTCCGATGTGCGAGACCTCCCAGGTCTGCTCGGGGTGGGCGGCGGTCAGCGCCGCGGCGACCGGGCGGCCGGTCTCGGCGCAGCAGGCGTCGTGGCGGCCGTGGGTGCACACCGCCAGCACCGGGCCGGCGGCCTCGGGCCAGCCCAGGGTGCCCTCGGCGCGCAGCGCGGCGAGGTCCACGTCGAGGAGCGCGCGCACGTCGTCGAGCGTGGTCGCCTCGAGCCGCGGGCGGTGCGGGTGGGCGTGGGCGGCGAACACCCGGGTGCCGCCCTCCCCGGGATCGGCGCTGCGCCGGCCGTGGCGCCGCACCAGCAGCACCCGCACCCCGCCGGCCCGCGACCGCTCGCGCAGCGCGGCGCCGAGGCCGTCGGGCAGCCGGGCGTCCCGGAGGGCGTCCACGCCCCAGGGCCCGGCGTGCTCCACGAGCAGGAAGGCGCGCACGGTCGATGCGGTCCCGGCGAGCACGTCGTCGCGGAGGCCGCTCGCGACCGCGCAGCGGTACGGCGCGTCGGGCGCGGGGCCCGCCGTCACCGCACCACCTCGAGCAGGCCCTCGCGGACCAGGCGGCGGCAGAGCACCAGGCGGCTCTGCGGGTCCAGCAGGTCGGCGAGGTCGGCCGGGCGCAGGTCCGGGCGGCGGCGTACCTCCTCGAGCGCCGGGCGCAGCCGCGCCGGCACGTCGAGCGACCGGTCGCCGAGCAGCACCTCGAGCCGCTCGCCGCGGTCGAGCAGCACGCAGGGGTGACCCGCGCGCCGCCGCAGCACGGTGTCGTCGTCGACCTCGGGCAGGGCGAGCACGTCGTGCAGGCCACCCGGCAGCCGCGGGCTGCGGGAGGTGAGGAAGCGGCGCACCTCGGCCTCGACGGCCGCGTCGGTGTCGAGCTCGCGCAGCCGGTCGGCCAGCGCCGTGAGGTGCTCGGCCAGCCCGGCCGCCAGCGGGGCGCGGTCGTCGAGGTAGCCGGCGGGGAGGTGGGAGTCGGGCACCTCGGCGAGGGCCGCGCGCACGGTCCGCTCGACGAGGCCGCGCCAGGTGAGCTGGTTGATGCCGACGGTGACGTGCAGCGACACCGTCTCCTGTGCACGGGCCGCGTGCGGGGTGCCGGCGGGCAGGTACATCGAGAGGCCGGGCTCGAGCAGCACCTGCTCGACGCCGTCCTGGCCGTGCACCTCCCACTGCTTGGTGCCGGCGGTCTGGAAGACGAAGACGTCGTGGCTGTCACGGTGCACCGCGAAGCCCTGCGACCCCGGCGGGGTCAGGTAGGCGTTGGCCTGGCACGGGTGGCCCAGCTCGAGCTCGAGCTCCGCGACCAGCCGGGTCAGCGGCGGCCAGGAGCGGTGCAGGCCCTGGAAGACCACCGTCGCGCCTTCGGCGAACGCCGCCAGCGCCTTGCGGGCGTCGACGAGACCGCTCAGCGGCTGGCCGGCCAGCGTCGCGCTGCGCGTGAAGGACGACGACGGGAGCACCGCGCCGTCGCGGGCGAGCCGGATCGACGGCGTGCGGATCGCGCTGCCGGTCAGCAGCAGGTCGGCGTCGTCGAGGGAGAGCAACCCCACCAGGGCGGCCGGGTCGGTGCGGTGGAGGTGCGTGCGGGACGCCCAGACCTTGTCCCGGAAGGTCTGGGCGTCACCGCTCAGCAGGTCGAGCGCCACGTCGGCCTCGGCTCAGGACGCGTCGCCGTCGGTGGTGTCGGTGGCGTCACCGTCGGCGCCGTCGGCGTCCGTCCCGTCGGCGTCGTGGCTGTCGCTGTCGGCGGTGTCGGTGGCGTCGCCGTCGGTGCCGTCCGCGTCGGTGCCGTCCGCGTCGGTGCCGTCCGCGTCCCCCCCGTCCGTGCCGTCGGCGTCGCCGCCGTCCGTGCCGTCCGCGTCCGCAGGCGACGGCGTCGAGCTCGCGGTCGGGGTGGTGGTCATGTCGTCGTCGTCGAGCGGCTCGTCGGCCATCGGGTCCTCCTGGGTGAGAGTCACGGGCGGAAACGCACGGGTGACCGGCGGCCGGTCACCCGTCAGACGGTACCCACGGCGTCCACCCGGTACGCCGGCGTCGGCTTCGCCGGGCCGTCACCGCAGCTCTGCCGGCGCGCCCGCCCGCCCTCGCGGACGACGACCGCCCGCCAGGCGCGGCCGTCGGCCTCGAGCAGCACGTCGTCGCCGTCGTGACCGGCCACCCGCACCTCGTCGAGCCCGGTCAGCCCGAGCGCCCGGCGCAGGTGGAGCTCGGCGACCTGGGCGCGGGGGTCGAGGCCGCTGCGGCCGCGGACGTGGTCGAGCGGCACCCGGCCCTCGACCAGCGCGCGGCACGAGGCGACCGCCGTCTCGGCGTCGAGGCGCCCGAGGGTGATGCCGGTGGGCAGGGCGACCAGGGTGCCGGCGAACCGGTGCCCCCCGAGGTGGGTGGTCTCCCAGGTGGCACCGGGCCAGCTGGCGGCGAGCGCCGCGGCGACCGGGCGGCCGAGCTCGGCGCAGCAGCGGTCGCGACGGCCGTTGGTGCACACCAGCCACAGCGGCCCGACGTACGGCGCCCAGTCGCGCGGTCGCAGGGCCGGCAGGTCGTCGGGACGGGCGAGCACGGCGGTGCGCAGCTCGCCGGTCTCCGGGCGCGCCGAGAACACGCGGATGCCCGGGCCGTCGGGGGCGCCCCCGTGCCGGCGCACCAGGTGCACGCGGGTGTCGGGGAGGCCGGCGAGGTGCTCGCGCACGGCCGGGGGCAGCGTGCTGTCGGCGACCGCGTCGCGCCCCCACGGCCCGGGGTGCTCGACGAGGAGGTACGACGCGTCGGTCGGCGCCGTCCCGGCCATCGGCTCGCCGTCGGTCAGGCTGGCGGCGGAGCAGCGGAACGAGTCGGTCACGCGGAGGATTGTCGCGGGCCCACGCGCGGCACCCGGCAGGGGGTCGGCCGGGTGGCCCTCAGTCGAGGAGCCCCCGGCGCCGCGCGATCGCGGCCGCCTCGGTGCGCCCGGCGGCGTCGAGCTTGCCGAGGATGTTGGAGACGTGGACGCTCACGGTCTTGGCCGAGATGAACAGCTGCCGGCCGATCTCGCCGTTGGACCGGCCCTCGGCGACCAGCGCCAGGATCTCGCGCTCGCGCGGTGTCAGCGCGTCGGGCGCGGTGGCCGTGGCGCGGACGGGCGTGCTGCCGAGCTCGCGCAGCGTCGCGAGCAGCGGCTCGGCGCCGAGCCGGTGGGCGGCCTCGCGGGCCAGGTCGCCCTGGGCGCGGGCGCCGGCCGTGTCGCCGGCCGCGCGCAGGATCGAGGCGAGCGCCGCGCGGACGCGGGCCAGCTCGTGCACGTGCCCGAAGTCCTCGAAGAGCTGGACCGCCTCGTGCCACACCGCGAGCAGGTCGTCGAGCCCGGGGGCGTCGACGCCGGCGAGCCAGCGGGCCCGCACGGTCTCGGCGTCGAGGCGCTTGACCCACGCCTGGCCCTCGGGACCCCAGTGGCCGGAGGGGTGGTGGTAGCGCTCCAGCACGTGCAGGCCCTCGGCGTGCAGGCGGTCGACCTCGGCGGCCAGCGCGATCCGCTCCGCGGAGGGCTGCTTGGCCAGGCCGTCGGCCACGACCGCGGCGGTCACCGCGGCCAGCCGGATCTTGGCGCTGAAGTGGGGGTGCCAGATGCGGGAGAGCTCGGTGACGACCTCGTCGTAGAGACGCACCGCGCCACGCAGGTCGCCCGCGCGGCCGGCCGCGACGATCTCGACCTCGGCGGAGTGGATCGCCACCACGCCCTCGCGGGCCCAGAACTTGCGCAGCGCCCGGGCCTTGAGGCCCACGTCGGCGCCGCGGCCCTGCTCGACCAGCAGGCGCACCGAGGCCAGCATCGCGCCCGGGACCGGCGGGGCGGGGCCGTCGACGGTGGTGAGCTCGAGTGCGGTGTCCCAGTCGCCGCGGACGTGCTCGACCCACGCCAGCTGCCAGCGCGCCTCGAAGGCGTACGGCGCCCACGGGATGCCGGCCTCGGCACCCCGGGCGATCGCGCTGCGGAACCAGCGCTCGGCCTCGGCGAAGTCGACGTGGTCCTGGTAGGAACGGCCGAGGAAGAACCGCCCGCGCAGCTCGGCCTGGAGCGACCCGGTCTCCTCGGCGCGCTCGACGGCCTCGACCAGGGCGGCCCGCAGGCCGTCGAGCGGCCCGGACTGCTTGAGGTTGCTGAGCGTGGTGATGACCTCGGCGGCGAGCTGCTGGAGGTCGAGCCGCTCGGCGAGGGCGAGCGCGTCGAGGCCGACGCCCTCCGCCTCGGAGTACTGGCCCCACGAGGCGAGGATCCGGGCGTGGTTGGCGAGGATCCGCGCGCGCAGCGGGGTGTCGCCGGTGGGCGCGAGCGCGACCGCCTCGGCGGAGACGGCGACGGGGTCGTCCTCGGTCTCGATGATGATCAGCACGCTCGCGAGCGCCGAGAGCAGCCGGGCGCGGGAGGTGTCGGGGGCGTCGGCCGGCAGGCGGTCGAGCTGCTCGCGCATCACCGCGGCCGCGCGCTGCACCTCGCCCGCCGCGGTGAGCGCCTCGCCGGCGCTGACCGCGACCTTGGAGACCTCGACGTCGGGCTGGGGGCTGCGGCGGGGGTCGGCGAGCAGCTCGAGGGCCTGCTGGAAGTGGTAGGCGGCCTCGTCGGGACCGCCGACGTTGCTGGCCTCCTGGCCCGCGCGCACGCTGGCGGTCAGGGCGGTGTCGAGGTCGTTGGCCAGCCGGGCGTGGCGGGCGAGCTCGGCCGCCGTGCCGGTGGCGCGGCCGTCGCGCAGCGCCGCGACGTACGCCGCGTGCAGCCGGACCCGCTCGCCGGGCAGGAGGTCGTCGTAGACCGCCTCGCCGAGCAGGGCGTGGCGGAAGCGGTAGTGGCGCTCGTGCGCGACGAGGACGTTGCGCTCGACGGCGCCCCGCACGCCCTCCTCGAGGCGGGCCTCGGGGAGACCGGCGACCTCGTGGAGCAGCTCGTGGGAGACGCGGCGCCCGGCCACGCTGGCCGCGCGGACGACCTGGCGGGCGTCGTCGCCGAGCTGGTCGAGGCGGACGAGCAGCACGTCGGCGAGCTCCTCGGGCACCCAGCGGCCGGGGCCCGACGCGGCGCCCACGAGCTCCTCGACGAAGAACGCGTTGCCCTCGGCGCGGTCGACGATGCCGGTGACCTCGCGCTCGGGCAGGGGCTCGGGGTGGAGCTCGTGGATCAGGCTCCGGACGTCGGGCGCCGACAGAGGCTGGAGCTGGAGGCGCTCGACGCCCTGGAGCCTGGCCCACTCCGCGACCTGGGTGCGGAGGGGGTGCCGTCGGTGCAGGTCGTCGGAGCGGTACGACGCGACGACGGCGACCGGCCCGAGGAAGGGCCGGGTGAACAGGAAGGAGAGGAGGTCACGGGTCGACTGGTCGGCCCAGTGGGTGTCCTCGACGACGACGAGGAGCGGCCCCTTCTCGGCCGCGGCGTCGAGGAGCGCGTGCACCGCCTCGAAGAGGTCGGCCCGCTCGAGCGTGGAGCCGTCGACGCTCGCGGTGTCGGTGGGCAGGCCGCCGCCCTGCGGGGCGGAGGCGAGGACCCGGCGTCCCGGCTGGAGGCGGGCCAGGGCGGGGTGGCGACCGGCGACGGTGTCGACGACGTCGGGCAGCTCGGTGGCGAGGCGGCCGAGCACCTCGGAGAAGGGGAGGTAGGGCAGCGCGCTGTCGCCGAAGTCGAGACAGTGGCCGGCGACGACCTGCCAGCCGTCCGCGACGGCGACGTCGCGCAGCTCGGTGAGCAGCCGGGTCTTCCCGACGCCGGCGTCGCCGGCGAGCAGGACCGCCGAGCCGGTCGTGCCGGTCGGGTCGGGCGTGACACCGAGGAGCGAGGCGAGCTCGCGGAGCTCGGCGTCACGCCCGACGAGGGTCCGGCTGGTGGGGGTGGCCACGACGTCCATCATGTCGTGGACCGCCGACAGGGTGCTCACTGTCTTGTCGACCGGTGTGTGCGTGGTCGAGGCGGGCGCGCCGGCGGTCAGCGGCTGGAGGTGGGGGTCTCGCGGCGTACCAGGCTGCGGCGCCGGCGTGCCTTGGCGTGGCGGCGGGCGACACCCGCGCGGATGCGCTCCTGGCGGTAGTCGATCTCGGACTGCAGGTAGGGGGTGGTGGTCTCGTACATGGTGGGTGCTCCTCAGACGGTTCCTGTGCTGTTCGACGAGGACGACTGTGCTCGTCTGAGGTACCTGCGCACATCGGGAGAGTGCCCTATCTGAGGTGCCGGCGACCCTGAGGTGGCCCGGTCGATCTGAGGCGGGGTGGGTGCCTCCTGAGTCACAGGGGCCCCTCTGGCCACTCAATTCACGGGGCAACCCGCGAATTGGTCACTGCCGGACCGAAATGACCGTCCGACCAGGCGCACTCCGGTCCGGGAGTCCGACCAGTGGGGCTGGTGTGACTCGCCTGCGCCACCTCCTCAGACCGGCCGGCCGCCCTGCCAGACCCCGGCGACGAGCGGCACGCCGGGCCGGTAGGCCAGGTGGAGGTACGACGGCGCGTCGAGCAGCACCAGGTCGGCCCGCGCCCCGACCGTCAGCCGCCCCACGTCGGTCAGCCCGAGGGCTGCGGCGCCGCCGGCCGTGGCGGCGTGGAGCGCCTCGGCCGGGGTCATCCCCATCTCGCGCACGGCCAGCGCGATGCACAGCGGCAGCGAGCTGGTGAAGCACGACCCGGGGTTGCAGTCGCTCGCCAGCGCCACGCGCACGCCGGCGTCGAGCAGCGCCCGCGCGTCGGGGTAGGGCTGCCGCGTCGAGAACTCCACGCCCGGCAGCAGGGTCGCGATCGTCCCCGAGTCGCGCAGCGCGGCCACGTCGTCGTCGGAGAGGTAGGTGCAGTGGTCGACGGCGAGCAGCCCGAGCTCGCAGGCCAGCGCGACGCCCGGCCCCGGCCCGAGCTGGTTGGCGTGCAGCCGCCCGCGCAGGCCGGCCGCGGCTCCCGCCGTCAGCACCGCCCGCGCCTGGTCGGCGTCGAAGGCCCCGCGCTCGCAGAAGGCGTCGACCCACCGGGCGTGCGGCGCGCAGGCCTCGAGCATCGGGCCCGTCACCAGGTCGACGTACGCCGCGGCGTCCGTGTCGGCCGGCACCACGTGGGCGCCCAGGAAGGTCGTCTCCTCGGTGAACTGCCGCGCCACCGCCAGGCTCCGCGCCTCGTCGTGGACGCTGAGCCCGTAGCCGCTCTTGATCTCGACGGTCGTCGTGCCCTGCCGCAGCATCTCCGCGACCAGCCGCGCCACGTGGCTGGTGAGCTGCTCGTCGGTGGCGGCCCGCGTCGCGGCGACGGTCGTCCGGATCCCGCCGGCGGCGTACGGCGTGCCGGCCATCCGCGCCGCGAACTCCTCGGCCCGGTCACCCGCGAACACCAGGTGCGAGTGGCTGTCCACGAACCCGGGGACCACCGCCCGTCCTCCGGCGTCGACGACCTCGTCGGCGGCGGGCGCCGACGCCGCCGGCCCGATCCACGCGACGCGCGACCCCTCGACCACCAGGGCCGCGTCGCGGCGTACGCCCAGCGGGTCGTCGGACCGCTCGTCGGGCCGGTCGTTGGTCACCAGCTCACCGATGCCGGTCAGCAGGGTGCTGGTCACGACGGCGTCACCTCCACAGCCCTCCGATCACCGCGTCGAGCTCGCGCCCGACCTCCGCGCGGTCACCCTCCCGCACCACGACCCGGCCGTCGACCACGACCCGCACGACGTCCTCGGCCGTCGCCGCGAACACCGCCGTGTGCTCGTCGGCCCCGGTCCCCGCCGTGCGCACCGAGCGGGTGTCGACGGTGACCAGGTCGGCACGCTGCCCGACCGCGATCCCGCCGACGTCGGGCAGGCCGAGGCTGGCGTGGCCGACGTGCGTGCCCGCGTCGAGCAGCTCGGCCGCCGTCCAGTGGCCGCGCGCCAGCGAGGCGAGCCGCTCGTCGAGCTCGACGGCCCGCATCTCCTCGAAGAGGTCGACCACCGCGTGGCTGTCGCTGCCCAGCGTCAGGGGCGATCCGGCCGCCAGCAGCTCGCGCGAGGGGCCGATGCCGTCGCCGAGGTCGCGCTCGGTCGTCGGGCAGAAGCAGGCGTGCGTGCCGCTCGACCCCAGGTGCCCGAGGTCGTCGGCGGTCAGGTGGGTCGCGTGCACGGCCGTGGTGGCCGGTCCGAGCAGGCCGTGGTCGGCGAGGAGCTGCGCGGGGGTGGCGCCGTACGCCGCGACGCAGGCGTCGTTCTCGGCCGGCTGCTCCGAGAGGTGCACGTGCAGCGGCCGGCCGGCCGCCGCGTCGCGGACCACCCCGAGCTGGTCGTCGGGCACCGCCCGCACGGAGTGCACCGCGGCGCCGTGCCCGGGCGGCAGGTCGGCGACCCGGCCGGCCCAGGCCTCGGCGTCGCGATCGGCGTAGCGCACCTGCACGCCCTCCGGCGGCTCCCCGAAGCCCGAGCTGAGGTAGCAGGTGTCGAGCAGGACCACCCGGATCCCCGCCTCGCGGCCCGCCTCGAGCAGGGCCAGCCCCATCGCGTTGGGCTCGTCGTACGGCGTGCCGTCGGGCTGGTGGTGCAGGTAGTGGAACTCCCCGACGGTCGTGATCCCGGTAGCGACCATCTCGCGGTAGACCGCCCGCGCCAGCGCGCCGTAGGAGTCGGGGTCGAGCCGCGCGGCCACGCCGTACATCTGCTCGCGCCAGGTCCAGAACGTCCCGCGCTCGCGCTGGGTGCGCCCCCGCAGGGCGCGGTGGAAGGCGTGGCTGTGGCAGTTCGCCAGGCCGGGCAGCGTGAGGCCGGCGACCCGCTCGTGAGCTTCACCGCCCAGGCGGTGAAACTCACGGTTCTGTCGCGAAGCTTCGCTCGCAGACCGAGAGTTTCCTCCCTCCGGTGTGACGGAAGTGAACCGACCGTCGGCGATCTCGACCAGCACGTCGTCGCGGACGGCGCCGTCGACCCAGGCGCGCTCGAGGAGGTACGACGTCGGGCCGCTCACCCGGCCAGCCTCGCGAGGGTGTCGGCGAGGGCGGAGACACCGACCAGGCAGTCGGGGAGCTCGGCGTGCTCGTCGGGCGAGTGCGAGATGCCGGTCGGGTTGCGCACGAAGATCATCGCGGTCGGGACCCCGGCCGTCGCCAGGATGCCGGCGTCGTGACCCGCCTGGGTGGGCAGCAGCGGCCAGTCGCCGCCCTCGTGGTCGGTGGCGACCCGGGCGGCCAGGGCCGGGTCGAAGTCGACCGCGCCCGACACCGACTCCGGAGTCACCGTCAGCGAGGTGCCGTCACGACCGGCCCGCTCGGTGCCGAGTCGCGTCACCTCGTCGACCAGCGCGGCCAGCGCCTCCGGCGACTCGGACCGCGCGTCGAGCCACGCCGTGACCCGGGAGGGGACGGCGTTGGTGCCGTTGGGCTCGACCTCGATCCGCCCGAAGGTCGCCCGCGACCCGCCGAGCCGGGCCTGCTTGTTGGCGGCCAGCGCGGTCATCGCGTAGCCGAGCATCGGGTCGTGGCGGTCCTCCATGCGCGTGGTGCCGGCGTGGTTGGCCTCGCCGGTGAAGTCGAAGCGGTAGCGACCGTGCGGCCAGATCCCGCTGGCCACGCCGACCGGGGCGTCGCGGTCGACGAGCCACCTCCCCTGCTCGACGTGCAGCTCGACGAAGCAACCGACCCGGTCGAGCAGCCGCATCGGCGTCCCGTCGAACCCGGCGCCCTCGACCGCGTCGCCGAACCTGACGCCGTCGCGGTCGCGCAGCTCGCGCGCCTGCTCCCAGGTGGTCGCGCCGGCCACCAGCCGCGAGCCGAGGCAGGCCAGCCCGAAGCGCGACCCCTCCTCCTCCACGAAGACCGCCACCCCGATCGGCCGCGCCGGGCGGACGCCGCGCTCGCGCATCAGGTCGACCGCGGCGAACGCGGAGACCACGCCCAGCGGGCCGTCGTACGCCCCGCCGTCGAGCACCGAGTCGAGGTGCGAGCCGGTGAGCACGGCGTCCGTGGCGGGGACGTCGGTCGAGCCCGTCGAGGCCACGTCCCACCATCCGACGAGGTTGCCCAGCCCGTCGGACTCGACGCGGAGCCCCCGCGCCGTCGCCGCCTCGGTGAACCACGCGCGCAGCTCGGTCTCCGCCGCGCCGTACGGCTGCCGGAAGTAGCCGCCGCTGCTCGCCGACCGCCCGACGGGCTGGAGGTCGCGCCACATCTGCTCAAAGGACAAGATCGGCTCCATGGAGTTCAGGGACGTCGTGCGCCGCCGCCGGATGATCAGGAGGTACGACGACCGGCCGGTCGACCCGGCCCTCGTCGACCGCATGCTCGAGCACGCGATCCGCGCGCCGAGCGCCGGCTTCAGCCAGGGCTGGGCGTTCCTGCGGCTCGAGCAGCCCGACGACCTCGCGCGGTTCTGGCACGCCACCACCCCGGGAGGCCCCGCCGCGCCGGAGGACGCCGAGGAGTCCGCGTGGCTGCGCGGCATGCGGACCGCACCCGTCGTCATCGTGCCGCTGTCGAACCGCTCGGCGTACCTCGACCGGTACGCCGAGCCCGACAAGGGCTGGACCGACCGCGACGAGGCACGCTGGCCGGTGCCCTACTGGCACATCGACACCGGCATGGCCTCGCTGCTCGTGCTGCTGACCGCGGTGGACGAGGGACTCGGCGCCTGCTTCTTCGGCATCCCGCCGGAGCGGATCGACGCCTTTCGCGCGGAGTTCGGCGTGCCCGGGGACTACCTCCCGATCGGCGCGATCACCGTCGGCCACCGCGTGCCGGACACCGGCGCGGCCGGCTCGGCGGCGCGGCGCCCGCGCCGGGGCGTCGACGAGGTCGTGCACCGCGGACGCTGGGGAGGCTGAGGCACCGGGCACGCCCCCCAGTCCACCGGCCGCGACCACCCGGGTCAACGCGGCGGGCCGACGGGCGGTCTCGGATCCGAGACCACCGACGTCGTCGGTCGGTGCCGAGTAGGTTGCGGCCATGACCGATCCGGCCGTCGCCAGGCTGCAGGCGCTGGTGCGGATCCCGACGATCTCCCACCGCGACCCCGACCAGGTCGACGTCGCCGCGTTCGACGCGTTCCTCGCCGAGCTCGAGCGCTCCTTCCCGCTGCTGCACCAACGGCTCGAGCTCACGCGCATCCACACCCATGGGCTCCTCTTCCACTGGCCCGGCCGCACCGCGGACAAGCCGGTGGTGCTGATGGCGCACCTCGACGTCGTGCCCGTCGACGAGGACGCGCCGTGGCAGCACCCCCCGTTCTCCGCCGACCTCGCCGACGGAAAGGTCTGGGGGCGCGGCACCCTCGACGACAAGGGCTGCCTGGTCGGGATCTGCGAGGCCGTCGAGCGTCTGCTCGCCGACGACCACGTGCCGGCGCAGGACGTGTGGCTGTCGTTCGGGTGCGACGAGGAGGTCTTCGGCGTCGCTGCCTCGATGGCCGCCGACGTGCTCGAGCAGCGCGGCGTGCGCCCGTGGTTCGTCGTCGACGAGGGCGGCGCGGTCGCCGGCAAGGCGTTCCCGGGGGTGAAGCCGCCCGTCGCGGTGGTCGGGGTGACCGAGAAGGGCGCCACGTCGCTGCGCCTCGTGGTCGAGGGCCGCGGCGGCCACGCCTCGACCCCGGTGCGCAACGGGCCGACCGCCCGGCTGGCCAAGGCGATCCTGGCCCTCGAACGTTCGCCGATGCCGGCGAGCACCCCCGAGCCGACGCTGGAGCTCTTCCGCCGGCTCGCACCGCACGTCCCCCTGCCGCTGCGGCCGGTGCTCGGCAACGCCGACCGGATCCGACCGCTCGTGACCCGGGCGATGCTCGCCGTCGGCGCCGAGACCGCGGCGATGACCCGGACGACGTTCGCGGTCACCACGCTCGAGGGGTCCCCCGCCCTCAACGTGATCGCCTCCCGCGCCGTCGCCGGCGTCAACATCCGCACCATGCCCGGCGACACCGTCGACGCGGTGGTCGAGCACGTGCGCCGCGCCATCGGCGACGACCAGGTGCGGATCGAGGTGGTCGAGCGCGGCGAGGCGAGCCCGGTCTCGCCGGTCGACGACGACGCGTTCCGGCTGATCGAGCACACGATCGCGGAGGTCTTCCCGGAGGCCGTCCCCGCGCCGTACGTGATGATGGCCGCGACCGACGCGCGCCAGTTCACGCGGATCTGCGAGCGGGTCTACCGCTTCGCCCCGTACCGCATGTCGCGCGCACAGCGCGAGGCGATCCACTCCTACGACGAGTGCCTCGGCGTCGACGACTTCCTCGACGGTGTGCGCTGGTACCGGCGGCTGATCGAGCGGCTCCCCCGGTGAGCGACCGGTGAGCGACCCCGTGAGCGACCCGGTGCGCACTCCTGCTGCGCCGCACCGCCCCCACCCGGCCCACGGCCTGGCGGTGATCGTCGGCTTCCTGGTCTGCGTCGAGATCGCCAGCGGCGTGCTGCAGGGCTTCTACACGCCGATCTTCAGCGACATCGCCGACCACCTCGAGATCGCGGACGCCGACGTCAACTGGTTCGAGGCGGCCCAGCTGATCGTGTCGGCGCTGTGCGTGCCGCTGCTTGCCCGCCTCGGCGACCTGGCCGGCCACAAGAAGGTGCTGCTCCTCTCCACCGCCGTCACCGCGCTCGGCTCGTGGATCCTCGTGTTCGCCCCGTCGTTCACGACGTTCCTCATCGGCTGGGCGATCCAGGGGGCGTACGTCGTGTGGCTGCCGCTCGAGGTCGCGATCGCCTACCGGCGCACGGCCGGGTCCGGGCACCAGGCCCGGCTCACCCGGCGCGCGGCGGCGATCCTGGTGGGGGCGCTCGAGCTCTCGGTGATCGTCGGCGCCCTGACCAGCGGCGCCCTGGTCACCACGCTGTCGATCCCGGCCCTGCTCTCGCTGCCGGCGATCGTGGTGACGGTGGTGCTCGTCGTGATCTGGTTCGGCATCGAGGACGCGCCGGGCATCGCGACCGGTGGCGTCGACTGGCCGGGCTTCGGCCTGATCACGCTCGCGCTGGGGCTGCTCATGGGCGGCCTGGTCGTGATGCGGCTCGAGGGGCCGGGCGCCCTGTCGCCGTGGCTGCTCGTGCTCGCCGGCCTGCTGGCGCTGTGGCCCTTCGCCCGCTACGAGCTCGCGCACCCCGAGCCGCTCGTCGACGTACGCCTCCTCGCCGAGCACCGCCAGTGGCCGGTGCAGCTGACGGCGTTCCTCTTCGGGATGTCGGTGCTCGGCGCGCAGATCCCGTTGTCGACCTTCGCCCGCACCGACCCCGACGTCCACGGCTACGGCCTCGGCGCCGACGCGTCGTTCGTCTCCACGCTGATCGGCGTGTACGTCGTGTTCCTCGCGATCGGCGCGTTCACCCTGCCGCTGACCGCGCGGCTGCTCGGCGCCCGCGGTTCGCTGGTGCTGGCGGCGCTGCTGGTCTCGCTCGGCTACGGCCTGTGGCTGCCCTTCCACGACTCGACCTCCCAGGCGCTCCTCAACATGGCGATCGCGGGGCTCGGCTCCGGCGCGCTGGTCGCGGCCCTGCCCGCCGCGGCTGCCGCCGCGGCACCTCCCGACCGCACCGGCTTCGCCACCGGCATGACCAACGCGACCAAGACCGTCGGCGGCGCCCTGGCCTCCTCGATCTTCGCGATCGCGCTCTCCTCGACCGGCTCCCTCGAGGGCCCGGAGAAGGGCGCGGCCCCCCTCGGCGGCTACCTCACGGTCTGGGCCGTCTGCTCCGCCGCCGCCCTCCTCGCCGCCCTCGCCCTCCTCACCGCCCCGAAGCACGCCTTCTCCGACCGCTCCGACACCGGGCCCCGGGGGTAGTACGTCACGAAAAGCCCCACTCCCGTCAGCGAGACGGGGCGTTTCGTGACGTACTACCGATCTGCCTAGGCTGGTGCGGGGTGATCTGCGATGACCGACCAGGACCACGAGCGACCCGAGCGCCGCACCGACACCGAGCCCGCTGACGGCGCCGGGGCGCAGGAGCAGCCCGACCGGCACCGGCTGCTCGACGAGCGCACCGGCCGCGCCGCGGCAGCGCAGCGGATCCAGCACCAGGCCCAGTGGGTCGACCTGCAGATCCAGCAGGCGATGGCGCGCGGCGAGTTCGACGACCTGCCCGGCACGGGCAAGCCGATCGAGGGGCTCGGCGCCACCCACGACCCCGACTGGTGGCTGAAGAAGCTCGTCGAGCGCGAGCAGGTCTCCGGCGTGCTGCCGCCCAGCCTGCAGCTGCGCAAGGACGACGCCGAGCTCGACGCCCGGCTCGACCGGCTGGCGGTCGAGAAGGAGGTGCGCGCGGAGGTCGAGGAGTTCAACGCCCGCGTGCTGCGCGCCCGCTACACCCCGGTCGACGGGCCGCCGCTGATCACGCAGCCCCGCGACGTCGACGCCACCGTCGCCGCCTGGCGCGCCCGCAGGGTCGCGGCCGCCCGCGCCGCCCGCGCCGCTGCCGCCGCCGTACGCCGCACACCCGAGGCCCCACGGCCGCCACGGCGACGCCGGTGGTTCAGGCGTGAAAGGCGTCATACCGACGGGTAGCGGCCCGCTGCTACGTTCCGCCCATGACCGGTCAGCGCAGCCCCAAGGACTTCTTCCGCCCCCTCGCCGTGGGGGCACCCGAGCCGCTCCGGGAGGTGCCGGCGCGACCGAGCCGGGCGATCCACTTCTTCGACCCGAGCAACGCCAAGATGGCCGCGAAGGTGCCGCAGATGGTGGGCACCGTCGACGTCCTGCTCGGCAACCTCGAGGACGCCGTCAAGGCCGACAACAAGGAGGCCGCGCGGCACGGGCTGGTGCAGATCGCGCGCGACACCGCCAACCTCGGCGGTGGCAGCGGCCCGACCCAGCTCTGGACCCGCATCAACGCCCTCGACAGCCCCTGGGTGCTCGACGACCTGACCACCCTGGTCGCGGAGATCGGCGACCAGCTCGACGTGGTCATGGTGCCCAAGGTGCAGGGCGCCGAGGACATCCACTACGTCGACCGCCTGCTCGCCCAGCTCGAGGCCCGGGCCGGCCTGACCCGCCCGATCCTGGTGCACGCGATCCTCGAGACCGCCCGCGGCGTGGTGAACATCGAGGAGATCTGCGGCGCCTCCCCGCGCATGCAGGGCCTCTCGCTCGGCCCGGCCGACCTCGCCGCCGACCGCCGGATGAAGACCACCCGCGTCGGCGGGGGCCACCCGGGCTACGTCGTCCGCGAGGACCCCGTGCTCACCAGCGACAACGTCGAGACGAGCCAGCGCCGCACCTACCAGCAGGACCTCTGGCACTACACGATCGCGCGCATGGTCGACGCGTGCGCGATGCACGGCATCTACCCCTACTACGGGCCCTTCGGCGACATCTCCGACCCGGTCGCGTGCGAGGACCAGTTCCGCAACGCCTTCCTCCTCGGCTGCGTCGGCACCTGGACGCTGCACCCCTCGCAGATCGACATCGCGCGCCGGGTGTTCAGCCCGTCGGTCGACGACGTCCGCCACGCCCGCCGCGTCGTCGCGGCCATGGGTGACGGCACCGGCGCGGTGATGCTCGACGGCAAGATGGAGGACGACGCCTCCCTCAAGCAGTGCCTGGTGATGGTGGAGCTCGCCGAGCAGCTGGCCGGGATCGACCCGGAGCTCAAGGAGCAGTACGACGCGATCGAGGTGGACGCCTGATGAGCACCACCGCGGGCTTCACGCCGCTGCGCAGCGTCCTGTACATGCCGAGCTCCAACGAGCGCGCGCTGGAGAAGGCGAAGACGATCCCCTGCGACGGCCTGATCCTCGACCTCGAGGACGCCGTCGCCCCCGACGCCAAGCCGGCGGCCCGCGAGTCCGCCTGCGCGGCCGCCGCCAGCGGCGAGTACGGGCGCCGTACGGTCACGATCCGGGTCAACGGGATCGGCACGGAGTGGCACGACGCCGACCTCGAGGCCGCCGCCGCGGCGGGTCCTGACGCCGTCGTGGTGCCGAAGGTCGGCAGCGCCGCCGAGGTGGCGCAGCTGGTCGAGGCGCTCGAGCGGTACGGCGCACCCGACCGCACCACGCTGTGGGCGATGGTCGAGACGCCGGGCGCGATCCTCGACGCCCTCGCGATCGCCCGCGCCTCGCAGCGGCTGAGCACCCTGGTCATGGGCACCAACGACCTCGTCAAGGAGCTGTACGCCGAGCACGTGCCGGGCCGCGCGCCGATCCTGCCGTCCCTGCACACGGCGCTCCTCGCCGCCCGTGCCGCCGGCATCGCGATCGTCGACGGCGTGTACAACGACGTGAGGGACACCGAGGGCTTCGCGGCGGAGTGCCGGCAGGGGCGCGAGATGGGCTTCGACGGCAAGACGCTGATCCACCCCGGGCAGGTCGAGGAGGCCAACCGCGCCTTCGCGCCGTCGGCGCAGGCGGTCGAGGACGCGCGTGGCATCCTGCAGGCCTGGGAGGACGGCCGCGGCTCGGGCGTGGTGACCTTCAACGGCCGGATGGTCGAGAACCTCCACGTCGAGTCGGCGCAACGCACCCTCGCCATCCACGAAGCGATCACGGCGCTGGGCTAGTCCAGCCGGACGTCTTCCCCCCGCCTCGAGGTTTGGCCGGAGTCCCTGCAGGGCAGGAACTTCCTGCATCACTACTTCGAGGGAGGGAAATCTGCCGTGGTCATCCTCGGTCTCATCCTGCTCATCCTGGGCCTGGTCATCTCCATGACCCTGCTCGTCTGGCTCGGCCTGATCCTGATCGTGGTCGGGCTCGTGCTCAACTTCGTCCCGGTCGGCGGCACCCGCCGACGGGTCTTCTAGCGCCGACCCACTGACGTCCCGCGGGGCCCGACCGACACCGGTCGGGCCCCGCGGCACGTTCCGGACGCGGCCCGTCCGCAAGCCCGCGTACGTTCGGCGGCATGCCGATCGCCAGATACCCCAGCATCGTCCTCGACTGCCCCGACGCGACCCGCCTCGCGGAGTTCTACAACGCGGTGCTCGAGTGGAAGCTCGAGCCCCAGGACGGGTGGGTCGACCTCAAGGCCGACTTCGGGATGTGCCTCTCCTTCCAGAGCGTCGAGGACTACCGGGCACCGTCGTGGCCGACCCAGGACGTGCCCCAGCAGATGCACCTCGACGTCGTCGTCGACGACCTCGACACCGCCGAGCGCGAGGTCGTGGCACTGGGCGCCACCCGGGCGGAGCACCAGCCCGGGACGTCGTTCCGCGTGTTCCTCGACCCGGCCGGGCACCCGTTCTGCCTCTGCCTCGGCTGAGGCACTACAGCACCGACCAGCCCGGCGGCAGGCCCTTGCGCCCGGTCGCGGCCAGCAGCAGCGCGCCGGCCGTCCCGTCGCCGACCGCCAGGTCGGTGACGACCATCAGCGCCTGGGCGGCCGCCGCCGCGGGCGGGTCGGCCGGCTCGCCGAGCGCCGTGGCGAGGTCCGCGGTGTGCACCACGAGCTCGAAGGTCCGCGTCGGCAGGTAGTCGGCCAGCCGCATCCCGCCCACGATCGAGGTGAGCAGCTCGGTGCCGGCACAGGTCGCCACCAGGGAGGTCACCCTCCCGGCGAGCTCCGTGACCGAGGCGACCGGGTCGTCGCCCAGCGCCCGCCCGGCGTCCCGCGCGCGCTGGACCACGGCCGGCCCGGACGCGATCGACCGGGTCGCCCGGTAGTAGTCGGCCGTCGTCCCCACCTCCACGGCGGCAGGCGGGCGCTGCAGGTACTCCTCGACCGTCGTGTACGACCGACAGGTGTGCCCGACCAGCGCGCGCACGTCCCACTCGCCGAGGCCGGGCGTCTCCCACCGGTCGCCGACCCGACCCGCCGTCCGTACGAACCACGCGCTCGCCTCGGCGAAGGCCCGCTGAGACTGCTCCCAGGTGCTGTCCACGGGGTCGAGGCTAGGCGCCCTCGCCTCGCGGTCGCACGTGCGACCACGAGGCGAGGCGCCATGCCTCGCGGGGAGGACCCGAGGTCAGCGGCCCGAGGCGAAGCTGCTCACGCAGTCGCCCTGGTTGCGGAAGACGGGGTCGGTGCTGGTGGCCCAGCCGCCGTTCTTGCAGTCCTGCTTGCCGGCGAGGACCACGGCCTGGGCGAACGTGTAGCGCGTGCCGTTGTAGTTGAGCGCCTCGAGGACACCGTCACCCAGCACGCCGGAGCCCAGCGAGAAGCCGATGAAGTCCACCTGGGCCTCGGGGAACGCCGCGCGCCACGCGTCCAGGGTGCCGTGGTTGTCGCTCCCGGAGCCGCCGGTGTGACTGGGCGCGCCGTCCTTGACGAACTGCGCCGAGGAGTTGCTCAGCCACCAGTCGCCCCCGTACACCGGCTCGCCGACGAGGATGCCGTCGATCGCACCGTCGTTGTCGAAGTCCACGACGAGCTGGAAGCCGGGCGGGATCGTGCCGGTGGTCGGCGCGTAGTCCAGGCTCGGCTCTCCGACGACCGCGAGCGGCGCCGGTGCCGCGACGTACTCGGCGACCTTGTCGGTCGAGGTGCTGCCCTCGGTCCAGATGTGCAGGCCGGTGCCGACGACCTCGTAGTGGCCGGTGGCGCGGGTGTCCGACAAGGTCGGGTCGAAGTCCGTCGGCACGACGATGGTGGCGGTGGCCGCCGAGGCCGGCGCCGCTGCGGCGACGGTGACGACGATTCCGGCGGCGAGGCCGGCGAGGCCGGCGAGCGCGCGGTGGTTCATGATGGTCTCCCCCTCTGCTCCCCCCTGCCCGGGCAGCGCGGGTTGCGCGCCGGCGGGTGAAGTCGGCACACGGTAGCCCGCGCGACCCCGACCGGACGGCGACGCCGCCTCAAGGTCGCGGCAAGAAACCCGGTCCACTCACTCCTCGCGCATCGGGATCCGCACGCCGGTCGCCTCGGCGACCTCGACCGCCCGGTCGTAGCCGGCGTCGACGTGGCGGATCACGCCCATGCCCGGGTCGTTGGTGAGCACCCGCTCGATCTTCTGCGCGGCGAGGTCGGTGCCGTCGGCGACACAGACCTGGCCGGCGTGGATCGAGCGGCCCATGCCGACGCCGCCCCCGTGGTGGATCGAGACCCACGAGGCGCCCGAGGCGGTGTTGACCAGGGCGTTGAGCAGCGCCCAGTCCGCGATCGCGTCGGAGCCGTCGAGCATGGCCTCGGTCTCGCGGTAGGGCGAGGCGACCGAGCCGCAGTCGAGGTGGTCGCGGCCGATCACGACCGGCGCCTTGAGCTCGCCCGAGGCGACCATCTCGTTGAACTTCAGGCCCGCGAGGTGGCGCTCGCCGTACCCCAGCCAGCAGATGCGCGCCGGCAGGCCCTGGAACTGCACCCGCTCGCCGGCCATGGTGATCCACTTGCGGAGCCGCTCGTTGTCGGGGAAGAGCTCGAGGATCGCGCGGTCGGTGGCGGCGATGTCGGCGGGGTCGCCCGAGAGCGCGGCCCAGCGGAAGGGGCCCTTGCCCTCGCAGAAGAGCGGCCGGATGTACGCCGGCACGAAGCCGGGGAACTCGAAGGCGCGGTCGTAGCCGCCCTTGCGGGCCTCGTCGCGGATCGAGTTGCCGTAGTCGAAGACCTCCGCACCGCGGTCCTGCAGCTCGACCATCGCCCGCACGTGCACGGCCATCGACTCCCGCGCGCGCTTGGTGAAGCCGACGGGGTCCTCGGTGCGCTCGCGCTCCCAGTCCTCGAACGCCGTGCCGAGCGGCAGGTAGAACAGCGGGTCGTGCGCCGAGGTCTGGTCGGTGACGATGTCGATCGGCGCGTCCTGCTCGACGAGCCGCGGCAGCAGGTCGGCCGCGTTGCCGAGCACGCCGATCGAGAGCGGCCGGCGCTCGTCGCGGGCCGCGATCGCCAGCTCGAGGGCGTGGTCGAGCGAGTCGGCCTGGGTGTCGAGGTAACGGGTCTCGAGGCGACGGTCGATGCGGTGCTGGTCGCACTCGATGCAGATCACGACGCCGTCGTTCATGGTGACCGCGAGCGGCTGGGCGCCACCCATGCCGCCGAGGCCGGCGGTGACCGTGATGGTGCCGGCCAGCGTGCCGTCGAAGCGCTTGTCGGCCACGGCCGCGAAGGTCTCGAAGGTGCCCTGCAGGATGCCCTGGGTGCCGATGTAGATCCACGAGCCCGCGGTCATCTGGCCGTACATGGTGAGCCCGAGGTCCTCGAGCCTGCGGAACTCCTCCCAGTTGGCCCAGTCGCCCACGAGGTTGGAGTTGGCGATCAGGACGCGCGGGGCCCACGGGTGGGTCCTCATCACCCCGACCGGCTTGCCCGACTGCACGAGCATGGTCTCGTCGTCGCCGAGCGTGGTCAGCGTGCGCACGAGCGCGTCGTACGCCTCCCAGCTGCGGGCCGCACGCCCGGTGCCGCCGTACACGACGAGGTCCTCGGGACGCTCGGCGTTGTCGGGGTCGAGGTTGTTCATCAGCATCCGCAGCGGGGCCTCGGTCTGCCACGACCGGGCCGTGAGCTCGGTGCCGTGGGCAGCGTGGATCGGCAGGCGGGGGTTCTCGGCGCTGGCGCTCATCGGCGGGCTCCTGCTCGGGTGGGTCGCGGTCGGTGACCCCATTCAACGTCCGCAGGGGGACCCGCGGCAGTCCCGGCAACACCGATGCCGTCTCGGATCCGAGACCGGCACTGGCTCCCGAGCACGATTGCGAGCACCGTGGGCGGGTCCTACCGTGGGCAGGCGAGGTGACCCCGTGCCCGACGTGACGCTGACCGAGTCGCAGCAGGCGGCGCTGCGCCTCCTCGCCGCCGCGCGGCCGGTCCCGGGCACACCACTGCTGCCCGCCGACGTCCTCGAGGCCGTGGCACGCCTCGTGCCCTGTGACAGTCTGGTCGTGGGTCGCGCCAACGACACCGGCCTGATCGAGGAGATGACCGGGCTCGGTCACACGCCGTTCGAGGACCCCCAGGTGTGCGACGGACCACTTGTCCTGGGCATCAGGCACGTCGGAGTCACGCCGAGCGAGCACGCGAGGCTGCGCGCGCGTGGGCTGCAGGACTCCCTCTGGCTGGGCTGTCGCAACGGGCCCGACCACGTGGTGCAGCTCGACCTGATGCGCCGGAACCGGTACTTCACCGGACAGGACGTCGCCCTGCTCCGGCTCGTGACGCCCTGGCTGCTGCACCTGATGCGCGAACGCCCCACGCCCGCGCTGCCGGCGTCGCTGACCGTGCAGGAGCGCCGGGTCCTGGTGCGGGTGGCGGCCGGGCACTCCAACGCCCAGGTCGCCGAGTTCCTCGGCGTCGAGGTCAGCACGGTGCGCAAGCACCTCGAGCACGCCTACCGCAAGCTCGGGGTCGGCAGCCGTACGGCCGCGGTGGCGCGGATGCAGGGTCGCGACGAGGTCGACCTCGACCTCGCCGGGCGGCTCGAAAGATTCGCCTGACGGCGAATGTCCCCCGGCCGACGGGGCTGCCGAGACTGGCGGGCAGACCCATCCGCTCACCAAGGGGGCCCCACATGAGGGGAACACGCTCCACCCGCCTGACCAGCCTCGCCACCGTCGCCCTGCTCGCCGGGGTGGCCGCCGTCACCGCCGCTGCCCCGCCCGTCGCGGGAGCCGCGCAGCGCCACGCCTGCCGCGCAACGACCGGGGGTGCTGCGGCGCCCGCGGTCCTCTTGTCGTGGCAGACCACCGCGATCCGCACGATCTACACCGAGAACGCCCAACCGGTGCCCGTCGGGGCGCTCTACCTCGGCTTCACCTCGCTCGCCGTCCTCGACGCCGTCCGGCACGCACCCCAGGGCCCGGCGCCGCAGGCGCGCGCCGCCGCCGTCGCCGCGCACGACGTGCTGGCCGCCAGCTTCCCGGCCTCGCAGGGCGCGCTCGACGCCGACCTCGCCACCACCCTCGGCACCCTCCCCCCGACGTCGTGCGACCAGGCCGCGACCGGCGCCGGTCAGCTCGCTGCGTCGAGCATGCTGGCCGCGCGTGCCGACGACGGCCGCGGCGACCCGTCGTACGTCTACTCGCGACCGGCGGCGCCGGGAGTCTGGCAGCCGCCGGCGACCGGGATGCTCGCCCCCTGGCTGGGCTTCGTGCGGCCACTCGTCCTGTGCCACGTCCTGACCGCGCCCGGACCGGACGCGCTGACCTCGCGTGCGTACGCCGCGGACTACGACGAGGTGCGCCGGCTCGGGGCCGCCGACTCGACCGAGCGGACGGCGGCGCAGACCGCGACCTCGCTCTTCTTCAACAGCAACTCGGCGACGATGCTCACCGAGGCGCTCGTCCGCCGATTGGCCGACCACCCGCTGTCGGTGGGGCGCACGGCGTTCCTCTTCGGCGCAGGACACGGCGCGATGGCCGACGCGATCATCGCCGTGTGGCGGCTGAAGTACGAAGTCGGCTTCTGGCGCCCGGTCCAGGCAGTCGCGGGGGCGGCCGACGACGGCAACCCGGCGACCCAGCCCCAGGCGGGGTGGACCTCGCTTCTCCCCACGCCGCCGTACTCCGACTACGTCAGCGGGCACGCGGGGCTCACCGGTCCCATGGCCCAGGTGATCAGGCGGCTGCTCGGCAACGACACGCCCCTGGTGCTGCACTCGTACAACACCGGCACCGACCGGGCCTACGCCACGATCTCGGCGATCGAGGCAGATGCGAAGGAATCGCGGATCTGGGGCGGGCTCCACTTCCGTAGGGCCATGGACGACGGGTACTCGATCGCCCACCGGACGGCGAACGCCGTTCTGGCACGCCTGCCCTGAGGTGCGGCTCCGGCGGCCCGGACCGGGAGAGGGTCCGGGCCGTCAGGCCAGGTCGCCGACCGCAGACTCCGCAGCCGCGAGGACGGCACCCGACGCGACGAGCGCGACGGCGGCCTCGATCTCGGGCGAGAGGTGGCGGTCGGGGCCGGGGCCGGCGACGCCGTTCGCACGCAGCAGGCGTACGACGGCGCCGGTGGCGGGCGACGGCTCGAGCGGGGCACGCAGGTCGAGCGCGCGGGCGGCGGTGAGCACCTCGATCGCGACCACCCGGGTGAGGCCGTCGACGGCCCGGCGGAGCTTGCGGGCGGCCGACCAGCCCATCGAGACGTGGTCCTCCTGCATCGCGCTGGAGGGGATCGAGTCCACCGACGCCGGCACCGCGAGACGCTTGAGCTCGGAGACGATCGCGGCCTGGGTGTACTGCACGATCATCAGGCCGCTGTCGACGCCGGGGTCGTCGGCGAGGAACGGCGGGAGCCCGTGGCTGCGGGACTTGTCGAGGAAGCGGTCGGTGCGGCGCTCGCTCATCGAGGCGACGTCGGCCACCGCGATCGCGAGGAAGTCGAGCACGTAGGCGACGGGAGCGCCGTGGAAGTTGCCGTTGCTCTCCACCCGGTCGTCCACGACCACCGGGTTGTCGACCGCGGAGGCGAGCTCGCGCTCGGCCACGGCCAGGGCGTGGGCGACCGTGTCGCGCGCGGCGCCGTGCACCTGGGGCGAGCAGCGCAGCGAGTAGGCGTCCTGGACGCGGTTGCAGTCGGGGCCACGGTGCGAGGCGACGACGCCGGAGTCCGCGAGCAGCCGCACGAGGTTGGCCGCGGAGTCGGCCTGGCCGGGGTGCGGACGCACCGCCATCAGCTCGGCGGCGAAGACCCGGTCGGTGCCGAGCTGGCCCTCGACCGACATCGCCGCGGAGATGTCGGCCGTGCGCAGCAGGCGGCGCAGGTCGTGGAGGGCCAGGGCGAGCATGCCGAGCATGCCGTCGGTGCCGTTGATCAGCGCCAGCCCCTCCTTCTCCGCGAGGTCGACCGGCTCGAGTCCCGCGGCGGCCAGTGCCTCGGCCGCGGGCTGGAGACGACCGCCGGCGTCGCGGACCTCGCCCTCGCCCATCAGCGCCAGCGCGCAGTGGGCCAGCGGGGCGAGGTCACCCGAGCAGCCGAGCGATCCGTACTCGCGCACGACCGGGGTGATCCCGTGCGAGATCAGGTCGGCGAGCAGCTGGGCGGTCGCGGGACGGACGCCGGTGCGCCCGGTCGCGAGCGTCGAGAGGCGCAGCAGCATCAGCCCGCGCACCACCTCGCGCTCGACCTCGGGGCCCGAGCCGGCGGCGTGCGACCGGACCAGCGAGCGCTGCAGCTGCGCGCGCAGCTCGGTGGGGATGTGTCGGGTGGCCAGGGCACCGAAGCCCGTCGAGACGCCGTACGCCGGGGTGGGCGCGGCCGCCAGCGCGGCGACCACCTCGCGCGCCCGCACGATCGCGGAGCGGGCCTCCTCGGAGAGACGGACGGCCGCCCCGTCGCGGGCGACGGCGACGACCTCGTCGACGGAGAGGGGGCCGGTGCCGACGACGACGTCGGGGACCTCACCGACCTCGGGCAGCGGAGGAGCCTGCGTGACCATGCGCCCATCCAACTCCCGGCGGGGCGGCGCGGACAGGCCCGGCGACGTGGCGTGGTCTCGGATCCGAGACACACGGCCACGACGGGGACGTCATGCGCGGGCACCTGCGGGGGTACGTCAACGGCCGACGCGGCCGGGAAGGCCGCAGAGGGAGGGTCCGATGTCCGACACCGCCGTCATCATCCTGGTCGTCGTGGGGGTGCTCGCCGTCGTGGCGATCATCGCCGCGGTCGTCATGGCCGGCAACAAGAAGAAGACCCGGCGCCGCAAGGCCGAGGCCCACCAGCTGCGCGAGCACGCCTCGGCGAGCTCCGAGGCGCGGACGCACGAGAGCCACCGCGCCCGCGAGGCGGAGGAGGAGGCCGAGCGCCACCGTCGCGAGGCCCGGCGTGCGGAGCACGAGGCCGAGCGGGCCCGCCAGGGCGCGCAGGTCGAGGAGGCCCGCTTCGAGGACCGCCTGCGCGACGCCGACCGGATCGACCCCGAGGTCGACCACCGGTCCGACGACTACGCGCCCGACCCGGCGCGGGCCGACGAGGCGCGGGCCGACGAGGCGCGGGCCGACGAGGCGCGGGCCGACGAGGCGCGGGCGACCGAGAGTGAGGAGCCGACGCACCGCGGGCGCCGTTGACCACTCCTTGAGCAGGAGCAGATGGTTACTTGCCGGTACAGACAGGCGTGACCTCGCCTGGGACACGTCGTTGAGGACGGCGTACCCCGAACCGCGGGTACGCCGTCCGGGCCACCCGGTCCAACCACGAGTTGCTCCCTCGGGACGGCTTCCACCGCGGTCGAGATGAACGACGACCGGGGGGCGCGCTGACGCGCAGTTCATGGGGCTGCCGGGCCGACCCGCCAGAAGGCGAGCAACATCGTGCGACGTACCACTGCCCTCCTGCTGCTGTCGGCGCTGGCCGCCGCCAGCATCACCGCCACGGGGCCGGCCGCCGGCTCCGTGGCCACCGCCCGGCCGGCGTCCACCGCCGAGCGCTCCGCGACCAGCTCCTCCACGCCGTTCGCCCTGTCGGCGCGGGGCTTCGGCAGTCGTGTCGAGGGTGAGCAGGTGCCGGTCGGGTCCTCGACCACCGGCTTCACCGCCCTCGGCTGCACCAACGAGACCGGCCGCACCCAGCGCAACCACGTGGCCGAGGCCGAGGTGCCGGGCCTCGGCACCCTGTCGGGCGTGGCCACCCGGGTGACCACCCGCAAGCACGGCGGTGCGGTCTCCTCGTTGTCACGGCACAAGATCGCCGGCCTGGTGATCGGCCAGGACGGCCTCGGCAGCGTCGCGATCAACGGGATCGACTCCCGGGCCCGCGCCTGGCACGACGCCGACGGCTTCCACGCCGACACCCTCACCGAGATCGGCTCTATCACCTTCACCGCGCCGGGCATGCCGCCCCAGGAGCTGCCGGCCCCGACCCCCGACCGGCCGGTCGAGATCCCCGGCCTGGTCACCATCGAGGCCGCCCGCAGCGTCAGGAACGTGACCCACGAGGGCGCCATGGCCAAGGCGATGGTCCTCAAGATCACCGTCGTCCCCACCGGCACCCGCGCCCGGGTCGCGTTCAGTGCGGCCAAGATCAGCAGCGGCATCAAGAGCGGGCTGTTCCGTGGCGCCGCCTCGGGCGTGCACGGCTCGGGCCTCGACGGGATGCTCTCGGTCGGCCAGCTGCCCCTGAGCCTGCTGCCCTGCCAGGGCACCGGCGGCGAGGTCGTCACCAAGTCGCTCACGTCGGTGGACCTCGCCGACCAGGTCGTCGTGGGTGCGGTCTCGAGCAGCCAGCGGGCCTGGCAGACCCGGCGCAGGGCGGTCGCCTGGATGCAGGGCGACGCCGCGTCGATCGATCTCGGCGGCGGCGCGCTGCACGTCGACGGCATCGTCGGCCGGGTGAAGATGACCAAGGTCGGCCGGCACGTCCGCTACTCCACCGCGGGCACCACCGTCGGCCGGGTGATCGCCGACGGCGAGCCGCAGACCTTCCCCGACACCGGGGTGCTGGAGATCCCGGGCGTCGCCCGGCTCGAGCCCGGCGTCGTCATCGAGCACGGCCGCCGCGGCGTCAAGGTGATCGGCCTGCGGATCACCCTGCTCGACGGCACCGGCGCCGTGATCGACCTCGGCAACGCCAAGGTCGGCGTGCGCGACCCCAGCTGACCCTCGGCCGACCCTCCCGAGCCGCCGTCCGCCTCCTGCGGGCGGCGGCTGGGGCCGTCCCAGGGGTCACAGGAGGTGTACCAATTCACGGGTCAACCCGTGAAATGGTCCTTGCCGCACCGAAACAACCATCAGACAGTCGCCAATTCGGTCCTAGAGTCCCGAGCGTGTCCCGACCGGTTCCCGCCGCCACCCGCGCGCTGCGGGTGCTGCGCTTCCTGGCGAGCCAGCCCGACCCGGTGCCGATCGACCGGATCATGCGGGCCTGCGGCCTGCCGCGCAGCACGGCGTACCACCTCCTCGGCGCGATGGCCGACGAGGGCTTCGTGGTGCACCTGCCCGACGACCACCGCTACGGGCTGGGGGTCGCGGCGTTCGAGGTCGGCAGCGGCTACTCGCGCCAGGAGCCGCTGCAGCGCATCGCCCGCCGTCCGCTCGCCGCGCTCGTGGACGCCACCGGCCAGACTGCTCACCTCGCGGTCCTCCACGGCCGCGACGTGCTGTACGTCGTGGAGGAGCGCGCGCCGGGACGACCCCCGCTCGTCACCGACGTCGGCGTGCGGCTGCCCGCGCACCTGACGGCCAGCGGGCGCGCCATCCTGGCCGCGCTCCCGGCGGCGCAGGTGCGGGCGCTCTACCCCGACAAGGTTGCCTTCGCCGACCGCCACGGCACCGGCCCGTCCGGACCGAGCGCCCTGCGGACGCTGCTCTCCGACACCCGCCAGCGCGGCTACGCGACCGAGGAGGGCGAGGTGACGCCGGGGTTCGCCAGCATCGCCGCGCCCGTGCTCGACCACAACGGCCACCCGGTGGCGGGGCTTGCCGTCACCTGGGAGGTCGGCCGGGGCGACGAGCCCCCCGTCGACGCCGTACGACGCACCGCCGACGCCCTCACCCGCCGGCTGGCCGGCCGTCCCGCGGCGCTCCGTCCGCCCTGACCTCGCCCCCGGCCCGGTGGCCCTCCCAGAGCCGCCCGCCCGCCCCGTCGAGCACGGCGGTCGCCGCCGCGGTCAGCCAGGTGCGGTCGCCGGACAGGGCGGCCCGCAGGCCCGAGTCCAGCCGGGCCGCGTACGACGTGCCGTCGCGAGCGTCGCAGGCCCGCAGCTCGCGCACCAGCCACTTGCCGCTGCCCCACCACCCGCCAGCCGACAGCAGTCTCAGCTCGGCCGCCGCCTGCCAGACCGCGACCGCGCTCGCGGTGCGCAGCTCCGGGTCGGGCGCGTCGGCGAGGTCGTCGAGCAGGTCGCTCAGCGCGTAGCGCGCCGCCGCGAGCTCCTCCTCCGTGGCCGGCCCCGGACCCGCCTCGAGGAACGCCCGGCACTCCGCCTCCGGACCCTCCGCCGCCCCGTCGACGTCCAGGACCCGCACGCCCCCGGCGACCAGCCGGGCGAGGCTGGGTCGACGCCGCGCCCGGTCCTTGCCGAGCCACCAGCCGATGGTCGCCGGCGTGTGGACGAACAGCTCGACCGGCCACCCGTCGTAGCGCAGCGACTCCCTGTACGGCGCCGGCTCGCCCGCCAGCAGCACCGTCACGTCGAGGTCGGACGACGCCGTCGCGGTCCCGGCGACGACGCTGCCGGCCAGCCACGCGGCCCGGGCCTCCGGGAAGTGCTCGGCCACGAGCCGTCGGGCGGTGGCCACCGCGTCGTCGACGTCCATGCGCCCATCATGGCCGGTGGGTCGGGTGACCTCGTCGCCAGCGGCCAGGCGCCCGTCCCCGTGGGCAGAACCCCAGGGAAGTTGCAGGTCCGTGCAACGCAGAAAGATGAGCCCTACGGGTCTTGTCCCCGACCACCCCGGGTGTTGTAGTCACCCAGCGGCCCCGGGCAGGCCGGGCCGCCCACAGCGAAGGGCACACCCACATGAAGAAGACCGTGGTGTCCGCCGCGACCACCGGCTGCCTGACCGCAGCCGCGCTGGTCGCTCTCGGGACCCCCCAGGCCGCGACCTCGGCGCCGGCCACCCGCACCGCCGCCGCGCAGGCCGACGCCCGCGCCAATGCCCGCGCCCACGCCGGTGTCAGCGGCGACCAGGGCGTCGTGGTCCGGGACACCGTCCTCGACCGTGACGGCGGCAGCCACGTCCGGTTCGAGCGCACCTACCGCGGCCTCGAGGTGGTCGGCGGCGACTTCGTCGTCCACCAGGGCGCCGGCGGCAGCTTCGACTCCGTCTCCGGCCGCACGTTCCCGGCCGGCATCTCGCTGGCCACCTCCCCGACCGTCTCGGCCCGTGCCGCGGCGCGCACCGCCGGCGACGCCGTGCGCTTCACCAAGCGCACCGCCGCGCCGGAGCTGGTGGTGCTCGCGGTCGAGCGCAAGCCCGCCCTGGCCTGGCGGGTCGACGTCACCGGGCGCCGCGCGAACGGCGCCCCCGCCGGCATGTACGAGTTCGTGAGCGCACGGTCCGGCCGGGTCCTCGACCACTGGCCCTCGGTCCTGAACGACACCGGCAGCGGCACCGGCCTCTACGTCGGCACCGTCCCGCTCGAGACCACCCTGTCCGGCAGCACCTACCAGATGGTCGACGGCACCCGCGGCGGCAACGCCACCTACAACGGGCCGGCCACCAGCGCCCCGCTCTTCACCGACGCCGACAACGTCTGGGGCAACGGGTCGACCAGCAACGCGCAGACCGCCGCCGTCGACGCGCACTTCGGCATCGCGAAGACCTGGGACTACTACAAGTCCACGTTCAACCGCTCCGGCATCGCGAACGACGGCAAGGGGGCCCGGTCGTACGTCCACGACGGCGCCTACGTCAACGCGTCCTGGAGCGACTCCTGCTTCTGCATGCGGTACGGCGACGGCGACGGCACGACGTACCTGCCGCTGGTCGAGCTCGACATCGCGGGCCACGAGATGAGCCACGGCGTCACCAGCCGCACCGCGGGCCTCACCTACCGCGGGGAGAGCGGCGGCCTGAACGAGGCGACGTCCGACATCATGGGCACCAACGTGGAGTTCTACGCCGCCAACGCCGGCGACCCGGCCGACTACGTGATCGGCGAGGAGATCTTCAGGAGCTACAACCCGGCGACCAACTTCATCCGCCGGATGGACCGTCCCTCCGCCGACGGCGCCAGCCTCGACTGCTACAACCGGCGCGCCAAGTCGGTCGACGTCCACTACTCCTCGGGCATCGCCAACCACTTCTTCTACCTGCTGTCCGAGGGCACCGGGGCGAAGACCATCAACGGCATCGCGCACAGCAGCACCACGTGCAACGGGACCACACTGACGGGCATCGGCCGCGACGCCGCCCAGCAGATCTGGTACCGCGCCCTCACGGTCTACATGACCTCCGGCACGGTGTACGCCGGTGCGCGCACCGCCACGATCAGCGCGGCGACCGACCTCTACGGCGCCACCTCCACGCAGACCAACGCGGTCAAGGCCGCCTGGTCGGGGGTGTCCGTCAAGTGACGCGCTGAACCCTGCTCCACCTGTCCCACCCGCCGACGGCCGGTCCCGCACCCGGGGCCGGCCGTCGGTGTTCTCCGGCCCGGGGAGGGCCGGAGTTACCCACCAGTAGGATGATCCTCACAGCCCGCAGGCGCTGACGCGGCCGGTCCGGTCGCCCTAGGCTCACGGAGCGCCCGTGCGCAGTCCTCACAACCCTCGCGACCTGGGAGTCCACAGGTGACCCTGACCTTGCTGATCGGACTGGCGATGCTCGCGATCGCCGCCCCCTTCGTGATCCGGCGGGTGCTGTTCCTCTACCGCCTGATCACCAGCGGCCAGCCCGCCCCCGATCGCGTCGCGGGCGTCACCGGCCGGATCGGGCGGGCGGTGACCACCCAGCTCGTCGAGGTGTTCGGCCAGCGCAAGCTGCTGAAGTGGAGCGTCCCGGGCTTCGCGCACTTCTTCGTCTTCTGGGCGTTCGTCATCCTCGGCACCGTCTACCTCGAGGCGTTCGCGATCCTCTTCACCCGCAACCGCGAGTGGTCGATCCCGCTGGTCGGCGAGTGGGACCTCCTCGGCTTCGCCCAGGACTTCATCGCCGTGATGGCGCTGGTCGGCATCGTGATCTTCGCCGTGATCCGCCTGCGCAACGCCCCGGAGCGGCTGGGCCGCCGGTCGCGCTTCAGCGGCTCGCACCTCGGCGGCGCGTGGTTCGTGCTGTTCATGATCTTCAACGTCATCTGGACGATGTTCCTGTTCCGCGGTGCCGCCGCGGCCGCCGGGAACCTGCCGTACGGCGACGGCGCGTTCATGTCGCAGGCCGTCGGCAACCTCTTCGACGGCCTCTCCGAGCACCAGCTCGAGGTGCTCGAGAGCGTCGGCCTGCTGCTGCACATCGGCGTCATGCTGGTCTTCCTCATCGACGTGCTGCACAGCAAGCACCTGCACATCTTCCTGGCCCCGCTCAACGTGCTCTTCTCGCGCCGCCCGGTCGCCCTCGGTGCGGTCAAGCCGCTGATCAACGCCGGCAAGCCCGTCACGCTCGACGACATCGACGACCTCGACGAGGACGCCAGGCTCGGCGTCGGCTCCATCGAGGACTTCAGCTGGAAGGGCCTGCTCGACTTCTCCACCTGCACCGAGTGCGGCCGCTGCCAGTCGCAGTGCCCGGCGTGGAACACCGAGAAGCCGCTGTCGCCGAAGCTGCTGATCATGGCGATGCGTGACGCCGCGATGGCCAAGGCGCCGTACCTGCTCGCCGACGAGGACAAGCGCGCCCGGCTGCTCGAGGGCAGCGACACCCTGGTCAAGGAGGTCGAGCGGCCGCTGGTCGGCGACACCGGCGACGACTGGTTCTACAACCCCGAGAGCGGCGCGGGCGTGATCGACCCCGACGTCCTCTGGTCGTGCGTCACCTGCGGCGCCTGCGTGCAGCAGTGCCCGGTCGACATCGAGCACGTCGACCACATCGTCGACATGCGGCGCTACCAGGTACTGGTCGAGTCGAACTTCCCCGCCGAGCTCAATCAGCTCTTCAAGGGCATGGAGAACAAGGGCAACCCCTGGAACATGTCGGCCACGGCCCGCATGGACTGGGCGAAGGGCCTCGACTTCGAGGTCAAGGTGGTCGGGGAGGACATCGAGTCGCTCGACGAGGTCGAATGGCTGTTCTGGGTCGGCTGCGCCGGCGCCTACGAGGACCGTGCCAAGAAGACGACCCGCGCGGTGGCCGAGCTGCTCCACCTCGCCGACGTCTCCTTCGGCGTGCTCGGCAACGGCGAGACCTGCACCGGCGACCAGGCCCGCCGCGCCGGCAACGAGTTCGTCTTCCAGGGCCTCGCCCAGCAGAACGTCGAGACCTTCCAGGAGTACAAGGTCAAGAAGGTCGTCTCGACCTGCGCCCACTGCTTCAACACCCTGAAGAACGAGTACCAGGAGTTCGGCATCGAGCTGGAGGTCGTCCACCACACCCAGCTGCTCAACCGCCTCGTCCGCGAGGGGAGGCTGACGCCGGTCGCCGACGGCGCCGGGGCCTCGAAGCGGACGATCACCTACCACGACCCGTGCTACATCGGCCGCCACAACCAGGTGTACGAGCCGCCGCGCGAGCTGCTGCAGGTGCTGCCGGGTGCGGAGCTCCGCGAGATGCCGCGCAACTCCGAGCGCTCCTTCTGCTGCGGCGCCGGCGGCGCCCGGATGTGGATGGAGGAGAACATCGGTGAGCGGATCAACCTCAACCGCACGCAGGAGGCCGTCGCCACCGGCGCGGACCAGATCGCGGTCGGCTGCCCGTTCTGCCGCGTGATGCTCTCGGACGGCCTCACCGCCGTGCAGGCGCAGGGGCAGGCGCGCGAGGAGGTCGAGGTGCTCGACGTCGCGCAGATGCTGCTGGCCTCGGTCAAGGGCGAGTCGGCGACCCGGGCGCCGGCCGGCCCGTCCGCCAAGGCTGCCCCGGCGGCGGCGGCGGCCGCGACCGACGTGGCCACCCGGTCGGAGCCGGAGGCCGGCGACGTCACGCAGACCGAGGACACCGTGACCGCGACCGAGGAGGTCGGCCCGGCCGCCCGGGCGTCGGGCGGCGGCTCGTCGCTGTTCGACCTGGGCTCCGAGCCGACGCCGGTCAGCCCGGAGGCGAAGGCCGAGCCCGCCGAGGCCGCGCCGACCGCGGGCGGGTCGCTGTTCGACCTGGGCGGCGAGAAGCCCGCGGAGCCGGCGAAGGCTGCCGAGCCGGAGAAGGCTGCGGAACCCACCTCGAGCGGCTCGCTGTTCGACGTCGCCGCCCCCGAGCCCGCGAAGGCGGAGCCGGCGAAGACGGAGCCCGCGGCCGGAGGATCGCTCTTCGACATCGCCGAGCCCGCCCCGCAGGCGGCCCCGGCGAAGCCTGCGCCCGCCAAGCCTGCGCCCGCCAAGCCCGCGCCCGCCAAGGCGGCGCCGGTCGAGGGGGGCTCGCTGTTCGACATCGCGCCGCCCGAGCCCGAGCCGGAGCCTTCAGCCGAGCCGGAGCCTGCAGCCGAGCCGGAGCCTGCAGCCGAGCCGGAGGGGGAGCCGACGCCGGAGGCCGAGGCGACGGAGCCCGGGCCGGCGAAGGACGAGCCGACCCAGGACGAGCCGAAGAAGGACATCGGCGGCGGGTCGCTCTTCGACCTCTGAGGTCACCCGCGCGCGCTGGAGCGATAGGTACACATGCACCTATCGCTCCAGCAGTGCCCGGGGGCCCTTCGGGTCCCGGCTACCGTGGCGGCGAGGAGCGTGCCCCCATGGACTTCGCTGCGTACGTCGAGGCCCGCCGGACCTCGCTGGTCCGGGCTGCCGCGCTGCTCGGACACCCGCCGACCCGGGCCGTCGCTGCCGTCGACACGGTCCTCGTCGCCCGCGGCCGGGCGATCGGCCGCAGCGACCACCCCGACCCCGAGGTCCACGCCGCCCTGGCCCGCGAGCTCGGCCCGCCGCCGGCACACCCCGAGCCCGCGCCCGCGGGTGACGGCGCCGAGGTGCGCGACGCGCTGCTCCACCTCGACCCCACCTCCCGCGCGGTCGGCGTCCTCGTCCTGCACGCCGACCTGACCGCCCGCGAGGTCGCCGCCGCCCTCGGCCTCAAGCCCGCCGAGGTCGCCGAGCCCCTGGCCCGGGCCGTCGCCGCGCTCGGCGTCACCGAGGAGATCGACGCCCGCGAGCAGGTCGCGCTGTCCGCCGACACCATCGCCGTCCCGCCCCTCACCGCGCCGCTCGAGCCCGCAGCCACCGACCGACGGCCGTGGCTGGCCGCGGTCGCCGTCCTCGTCGTGGTCGGCCTCGCCACCGCCCTGCTGGCCCGTGGGGCCGACGACGCCGAGACCCCCGACCCGGCGCCCGGCGGGGCCCGGATCCCGTCGCTCTTCGCCTACGACATCACCAGCGCCCGCCAGCTCCTCGAGAGCCAGGGGCTGGTCGTCAGCGAGGAGCGGGTCCAGGTCTGCGAGCCGGCCGACCACGTCGTCGGCACCAAGCCGCCCACGGGTGCGCGGCTGCCCGTCGGCAGCACCGTCACGGTCCTCACCGCGTTCCCCGAGAACTCCTGCCTGCCGCGCTACTTCGACCGCGAGGACGCCTGGGCGTTCATCGACTTCGCCACCGGACGCGGCCCGGCGCCGCCGTTCACCGGCCGGATCGACGTCATCGTCGACGACCGGGCGCCGCTCGCGCTGACCAACGGCGAGGCCGCGGTGCGCTCCACCTGGGGCGACCCCTCGGTGCTCAGCGACGTCGCCAACGTGACCGAGCAGGTCGCCGAGACCACCGAGAGCACCTACGTCACCCCGGTGCTGAGCGTCGAGCCGCAGGTGCCGCCGCGCACCACCTGCGGCGTGGACCGGCCCTCAGCCGTGGGACGGCGCGAGGCCCTGCGCATCACCATCGGCCTACCGGCGGCGCCGGTGCTGTGCCCGCTCGTGCTCGACCTCTACCGCACCGAGGGTGCGATCGACACCGTGGTCCTCTACACCCAGAAGTCGCCGCGCTGAGCCCGGCCGGCGGAGGGGCCGGTCAGCGCGGCGCAGGATGCTCGAGGTCCCTGGCGTCCTCGTTCGGCGGCACGACCACGATCGGGCGCCACCTCGCCCAGCCGAGGAAGCCCACCGAGAGCACCACCAGCCCCATCCCTGCGTAGAGGTTGGCGTTGACGCCGCCGGTCTTGTCTGCCGCCTCGTCGCCGAAGAGGCCCATCAGCAGCAGGATGACGGCGTAGATCCCCATCAGCGACCCCACGACGACGCGGACGTCGAAGGCGCCGGCGACCTTCTTGCCGGACTCGGGTGCGTCGTTCACAGCAGCCTCCTCAGAACACGATGTTCAGGATGATGACGAGGACCAACGCGATGCCGGCCAGGGGGACGGTGCGCCGGTACCACGGGTAGGACGCCTCGTGGGGGTCGGTGCGCTCCTCGACCGGTGTCTCCGAGTACACCAGCCCCCGCAGCTGCTCGACCGGCTTGGGCTTCGACACGAACGAGACCACGATGCTCAGTGCGACGTCGACCACGAACGCCGTGGAGGCCGCCACGAACGCCGCGCCCTGCCCGCTGATCGGGATCGCACCGGTGCTCCAGGAACCGAAGGCGTCCTCGCTGAGGAAGGCCACGGTCACCGCCGACAGCGTGCCGGCGACCAGGCCGACCCAGCCGGCCGTCGGCGTCATCCGCTTCCAGAACATGCCGAGGATGAACGTCGCGAACAGCGGGGCGTTGAAGAACCCGAAGAGCGTCTGCAGGTAGTTCATGATGTTGCTGAAGTTGGACGCCAGCCCGGCGGTGAAGATCGCGATGGCGACCGCGGCCACCGTGGCGATCCGCCCCACCTTCAGGTAGTAGACGTCCTCGCGGTCCTTGACCACGTAGTCCTGCCACAGGTCGTAGCTGAAGACGGTGTTGAAGGCCGAGACGTTCGCGGCCATGCCGGCCATGAACGCGGCCAGCAGCCCGGTGATCGCCAGGCCGAGCAGGCCGTTGGGCAGCAGGTCACGCATCAGGTAGAGCAGGGAGTCGTTGTAGGTGACGCCCTCCCCCGAGGCACCGCCAGCGACCGTCTCGCCGGCCTTGACGCGGGCGATCTCGCTGACCAGCACCGCCGCGATCATGCCGGGGATGATCGTGATGAAGGGGACGAACATCTTCGGGTAGGCGCCGATGATCGGGGTCTTGCGCGCCGAGGAGATCGAGTCGGTCGCCATCGCGCGCTGCACCTCGACGAAGTTCGTCGTCCAGTAGCCGAAGGAGAGGACGAAGCCCAGACCGAAGACGATGCCGATCACCGACAGCAGCGGCGAGTCGAAGCCGGTCAGCGCCTGGCCCGGCCAGCTCTCGAGCTGCTGCTCGGCGGGCGGGCCGTGGCCGGCGTCCGCGGCCTGGGTGATCTTGTCGGTGAGGCCGGACCACCCGCCGACGCGGTGCAGGCCGATCAGCGTCAACGGCAGCAGCGACGCCACGATCACGAAGAACTGCAGCACCTCGTTGTAGATCGCCGCCGACAGGCCGCCGAGCGTGATGTAGGACAGCACGATCACGGCCGAGACGATCAACGAGAGCAGCAGCGACCACCCGAGCATCGCGTGCAGGATCGTGCCGAGCAGGTAGAGGTTGATGCCGGCGATCAGCAGCTGGGCGATCGCGAAGGAGATCGCGTTGACCAGGTGCGCGCCCGGGCCGAACCGGCGCAGCATGAACTCCGGAACCGACCGGACCTTCGACCCGTAGTAGAAGGGCATCATCACGACGCCCAGGAAGAGCATGGCCGGGATCGCGCCGACCCAGAAGTAGTGGACCGTCGGCAGCCCGATCTCCGCACCGTTCGCCGACATGCCCATGATCTCGACCGCGCCGAGGTTGGCCGAGATGAAGGCGAGGCCGGCCACCCACGCTGGCAGCCGGCGCCCGGACAGGAAGAAGTCGACCGAGTCCGAGATGCCACGTCTCGCGAGCAGCCCGATCCCGAGCACGAAGGCGAAGTAGGTGGCGAGGATCAGGTAGTCGACCCACGTCGCGTCGATGATCGTCGCGAGCGGCGTCACGTGCGGCATGGCAGGCTTCTCCGTTCACCAGGTGGACCCCGACGGGCAGCCCTCGCGCCCGCGCACCACTGAGCCCTGTTCCCACCTGCGACACCCGTCACACCTCCGCCCACCGGACCGCCACCGGTCGGAGCTCGGCCTGACGCCGCCCTGACACCACTGCGACACCATCTGACGTCATCAGATGCTTGACATGACGTCATTGTGATGTCATCATGGTGCACATGGACATCACCCCCTACGTCGACCACCTCCGTCGCGACCTCGTGGCCGCGGCCGAGGCCGGGGGCGAGGAGGTCCGGGCGGCGGCCGAGCGGCTGACCATGGCCCTCGACTCCTCCGCCCGTCTCGCCCTCATGGAGGCGATCTCGCAGGCCGCTGCCGAGATCACCGCCGAGATGCCCGCCGGCGGTGTCGACGTCCGGCTCGACGGTCGCGACCTCGCGTTCGTCGTCGACGCGGCGCCGCTGGCCCCGCCCGCACCCCCCGCCCCGCCGGCGCCCCCGGCCCCCGAGGACGTCGAGGAGGGCGGGATGGCCCGGATCACCCTGCGCCTCCCCGAGGGTGTCAAGACCCGCGCCGAGGAGCTCGCTGCACGCTCGGGCCACTCGCTCAACACCTGGTTGGTCAACGTCGTCCGCGCCGCGAGCCGCGAGTCGGCGATCAACGTCGACATCGACCTCTCCAGCCTCCCCTTCATGGGCGGCGACGACCCCTTCGGCGGCCGTCGGGGCCCCAAGCGCATGACCGGCTGGGTCTGACCGGACCCGGACGAGGCAAACCACGTCAAGCACCCACCCCGGGTCCGGCCGCAGGCTGGTCCCGCGGACCACCACACCCTGGAGGACCCCATGCCCGACTACCGCTTCGAGACCCACGAACCCGTGCACCTCTACGTCGAGGTCGGCCGCGGCACCGTCGAGGTCCACGCCGAGGACACCACCGAGACGCTCGTCGAGATCTCCGGGCGCGACGCCGACGACGTCGTCGTCGAGCAGTCCGGGAGGCAGGTCAGCGTCGTGGCACCCCGCCAGCGCGGCCTCTTCGGCGGCGACAAGGAGCTCGACGTCCGGGTGCGCCTGCCCCTCGGGTCCGAGCTGGCCATCAAGACCGGCTCGGCCGACGTCACCGTCGAGGGCACCGTCGGCCCCAGCAAGATCCGCACCGGCTCTGGCGACCTCCGCATGGACGACGTGACGGGGCCGCTGCTCTTCGAGACCGGCTCGGGGGACCTGGTCGTGGACGTGGTCAGCGGCGAGCTGCGCGCCAAGAGCGGCTCGGGCGACATCACGATCCGCCGCACCGCCGCCGCGGTCGCCGTCTCGACCGGTTCGGGCGACGTCCACCTCGGCAGCTGCGAGGGGCCGACGCACGCGAAGACGGGCTCGGGCGACATCCGGGTCACCGCCGCCACCGGCGACCTGTCGCTGGTCACCGGCAGCGGCGACCTCGTCGTCGGGAGCGCCACCCGCGGCCGGCTCACCTTCCAGGGCGCCAGCGGCGACGTCCGCGTCGGCATCCCGGCCGGTACGCCGGTGTGGACCGACATCTCCACCGTCTCCGGCTCCCTGCGCTCCGACCTGCAGGGCGTCGGCCAGCCCGAGGACGGCGCCGACCACGTCGAGCTCCGCGCCACCACCGTGAGCGGCGACGTCGTCCTCAGCCAGGTCTGACCCGTCACCCACCCCACCGCAGCAGCCACCCACCCACCCACCCGCCCACC